>CALHSW010000067.1 GCA_938038735.1 uncultured Bacteroidia bacterium
GTTCGACACCCAGAAGAACGACGCCAGCAGCGCCATGAACCCCTCCGCGTCGCCCGCCGCCAGCAGCCTGTGGAACGCCATCGCATTGTACGTTGCGCCGCCAAACACCCCCGGCAGGTAGCACTCCTTCAAGAACTGCCTGAACCCCTTCTGCACCTCCCCGTTCGGGAAGCGCAGGAGGTAGGTGTCCTCCTCCTCTCCCGGCTCGCCCAGCGTGAGGTAGCCCGCCTGGTAGAAGAGCGCCTGCGGGTTCTGGTAGGGGTCCCGGATGTCCCCCAGGTCCTGCAGGGTCACCGCCGCCCCCGTCAAATCGTCCACCCAGTACCCCGACTCCTGCATCGCCCGCACCAGGTAGCTCGGCGTGCCGGTGGCGAACCAGTAGCTACCGTACTTCATATCGCCGAAGGCGCTGAGCAGACTGAAGGGGTTGTAGACCCCCTCCTCAACCTCCTCCGAGAAGCGGTAGCCGTCGTACATGGCCTTGAGCTTGTCGTACACCTGCGCCTCGGTCTGCCCCCGGCGCACCGCCATCCGCGCCACCCCCTCCGCAAAGTTGTCGCACAACTCCGCCGCCGTGATTCCGCAGAGCGTGGCGTATTCCGTGGACATTGAGATGTCCTGCAGGTTGTTCAGCCCGCTGAAGATATTCACGTGCGCGAAGCGCGTCACCCCGGTCAAAAAAACGAACCGCAGGTGCGGCGCGCTCGCCTTGAGCGCCCCGTAGAAGCCCCGCAGAAGGTCTTGATTGCGCGCCAGCAGCTCCCGGCTGCCGAATGCGTCCAGCATCGGCTTGTCGTACTCGTCCACCAGCACCACCGCCTGCTGCCCGGCCCGCGCATGGGCATTTTTAATGACCCGTATGAAACGCGCGGCGTACGTTGCATCGCTCGCATTGCGCTCGTACACCTCCTCCCAGTCGCTCAGAATCGTGTTGAGCGTATCTTCAAGGACTCCGGTTACTACGAAATTGTCCCTGCTAAAATCCACGTGCAGCACGGGGTGCTGCGTCCAATCTTTCTCCAGCCTCTCCATGGCGAGCCCCGCGAAGAGTTCCCGCTTCCCCAGAAAGTAGGCCTCCAGCGTGGAGACCAGCAGGCTCTTGCCGAACCGCCGCGGCCGGCTCAAGAAGTAGAACCGCCCCTGTTTCACCAGCCGGTAAATCAGCGCCGTCTTATCCACGTAGACGGCGTTATCCGCCCGTAGATCCTCAAAGCTCGACTGCCCCACCGGGTATACTATCGCCTGATCCATGCCATTGCCTCCTCGCTTCGTTCGCTGGGTAAAGGTACAAAAAAGTTTTTACTGGATGGCAGGGGCAGAAAGGCACCGCCGTTTTGTGGGTCAACGGGCTACTACGACCAATCGTTAAGGCTATGCAGCGCTATGGGGCAAGGATCCGAGAGCCAAGAGCTCACAGCTATTGAAAGACCGCCCGCAGAACCCTTTTACTACAACTCCCCCAGCGCCCCCTCTAGCCCCACGCCGTGCGATCCCTTCACCAGCACCTCTGCACCCGCTATAGGCGCACCCCGGAGATATTCCCTTAGAGCCTCCACATCGGCAAACCATCGCTCCGCTGGTACTGCCCCCCGAAATGCCGCCCCTACGTAAAGCACCCTGCCTGACAGCACCTCCTCGGCCCGCCCTGCCACTTCCGTATGCACCGCACCGCTCGCGGTGCCCATCTCGCGCATTTCGCCCAGAATAGCCCAACGCTCCTTTCCGCCCTGCTGTGCAAAGCTATCCAGCGACGCCAGCATACTTGAAGGATTGGCATTGTAGCAATCCGCCACCACCCTATTACGCGCCGTGCACAGCAGCTGCGAGCGGTGGTTGCTCGGCGCATACGCCTCAATGGCGCGGCACGCCGCCTCTAGCGGCACGTTGAAGTAGTAGGCGACATGCAGAGCCGCCACTACGTTTATTGCATTGTAATCGCCTACCAGCTGCGTGCGCAGCGCATACTCCTTGCCCCCCACTTTGACCTGCAGCTCCAGCAACCCCGATGCCTCCCCATGCGCAATCGCTGCATTATACCCCTTCAGTGAATACCCCAACGCCATGCACCCCATATGCACCCGCTCGGCAGCCGCCTTTACTCGCCCATCATCCTCACGCACGAAGGCCAATCCCCCCGTTCGTTTAAGGTACTCAAATAGCTCCCCCTTGGCCCGAGCCACCCCTTCTATATCCCCGAACCCCTCCAAATGCGCCCGCCCTATCGAGGTGATCAGCCCATGCGTCGGCGCGGCAATGGCGCAAAGCGATGCGATATCGCCCGCATGGCTCGCCCCCATCTCCACCACCGCGATGTCTATATCCTGCGGGAGATTCGCCACGGTCACCGGCACGCCTATATCGTTATTCAGATTACCCTCAGTAGCCGCAACCCGCATGGTAGACGACAGTGCCGCCACAAGCAGCTCCTTGGTGGTTGTTTTCCCACACGACCCTGTAATGCCTACCACTGGCACCCGCAGCTGCGCCCTGCGCCACTGCGCCAACGCCTGCAGCATGCGCAACGGCTCTTCGCACACCACCGTCTTTTCGCCCGCAGCGTATTGCGCACCGCGCACAACCGCCACGGCCGCTCCAGCCTCTATCGCCTTCGCTGCGAATTGACTCCCATCAAAACGATCGCCTGGCAGCCCAACAAATATATCGCCAGCCCGCACCGCTCGGCTGTCTATACAAACCTTCCCGCCCGCAAGCAGCGCACGCTGCAGCCGCTCATCCAGCTTTTCCTGCATCACCTCTACTCCTTTTTAGCCAATGCCTTGGCTAGATATTTTGACGTGTACCCCTTCCCCGATGCTGCCACGGCCTCCGGCGTACCCACGGCCACCACCTCGCCCCCCGCATCACCGCTCTCGGGTCCCATGTCGATAATGTAATCTGCGCTCTTCACCACGTCTATATTGTGCTCTATCACAATCACCGTGTTGCCCCGATCCACCAACGCGTTGAGTACCTTGAGAAGCACCCTAATATCCTCAAAATGCAGGCCAGTGGTGGGTTCATCAAGTATGTAGAGCGTGTTGCCCGAATCGCGCTTAGCTAGCTCCGCGGCCAAACGGATACGCTGGCTCTCCCCCCCAGAAAGCGTAGTACTTGACTGCCCCAGCTTCACGTAGCCCACCCCGACCGCCTGGAGCGTGGCCAGCTTTCGCTGCACCTTGGGCACCGCCTCGAAGAACTCCGCCGCTTGGTTAATCGTCATATCAAGCACCTGACTGATATCCTTCCCCTTGTAGCGCACCGCGAGGGTCTCCCGATTGTACCGCGCACCGTTGCACTGCGTGCAGGGCACGTGCACATCGGGTAAAAACTTCATCTCCAGCACCTCAACGCCCGCCCCCTTGCACTTTTCGCATCGTCCGCCGCTCACGTTGAAGGAGAAACGCCCAATTTTATACCCTCGCATCTTCGCCTCAGGGGTCTGCGCGAAGAGCTGTCGTATATCGGTGAAAACTCCTGTGTACGTCGCCGGGTTCGACCGCGGCGTCCGCCCAAGGGGCGCCTGATCCACCTGTATCACCTTATCGATGTTCTCAATTCCCTCGAGTGAGTCGTAGGCCAACGGCATTTGGTACGAATGGTAAAACTTCTTGCTCAGGATCGGTTGGAGCGTATCGTTAAGCAGGGTTGACTTGCCGCTACCGCTTACTCCCGTCACGCAGATGAGCATTCCCAGCGGGAACTCCACGGTGACGTTTTTTAGGTTGTTCCCTCTGGCACCGATGAGTTTCAACCGTTTCCCATTCCCCTTTCGCCGCTCCTTGGGCACCTCTATCGATAGCTCGCCACGCAGGTAGCGCCCCGTAATCCCATCGCTCTGCGCCACCTCATCGGGCGTTCCCGCCGCCACAATCTCGCCCCCATGTCGCCCCGCACGCGGCCCCAAGTCAACAAGGTAATCCGCCTGCCGCATCATGTCCTCATCATGCTCCACCACAATCACCGTGTTCCCCAAATCGCGCAGCGCATGGAGCGACTCAATGAGCTTATCGTTATCCCTCGGATGAAGCCCTATGCTCGGCTCATCAAGAATGTACATCACGTTGACCAGCTGCGTGCCGATCTGCGTAGCTAGCCGTATGCGCTGCATCTCGCCTCCCGAAAGCGTACCCGCGGGGCGTCCGAGCGAGAGATACCCCAACCCCACGTCCACCATGAAGCCCACGCGCATGCGTATCTCCTTGAGAATCTCCGCCGCCACCACCTTTTTCACCCCATCTAGCTGCAGCTCCATCCCTTCCAGCCACTCCTGTAGCTCCGAGAGGGACATAACCGAAAGGTCATGCACATTCTTGCCGTTCACCTTGAAGCATAGCGCCTCGGGACGCAGCCTCGTGCCCCCGCACTCTGGACAAGGGCACTCCCGCACCACTCCCTGCAACTCCTCGGGCAGCCGCCACACCCCTTCCTCAGCATGGAGCATAGTAAACCACCAATGCACCCCCTTGAAGTTTAAAGCCGCCGCCAATTCCTTCGCCTTCGGCCGCTCCACGGGCTGTAACCCACTCCCATCGCCCGTGAGTAGGTATTGCTGCTGCGCCTCTGTCAGCTTGGAGTATGGCTCACTCACGTCTATACCATAGCACCGCGCCGCATGGCGTATCTGATCATGCGCAACCCGCCGCAACTTGCTATCCTCAAAAAAATCAACCATTGCGCCGTCAAGCAGCCCTTTCTCCGGCTTGGGGATGAGCTCCGCATCGTCAATCGTCTCCACCGTGCCGAGCCCGCTGCACTTGGGGCACCACCCCCGCGGCGAGTTGAATGAGAACAGGAATGTCTCCGGCTTCGGGAGCGTAAAGCCCGTCTCTACCTCCATGCGATTCAGGCTAAAGAACCGCTCCCCCTTGCCGTCGAGACGTGCCACAATTACCCCATCATCATTCCTATCCAACGCCGCATCGAGCGACTTGGAGAACCGCTCCATCGAGCTCGCCTCCATCACGAAGCGATCCACCACCAAGTCTATGTCATGCGCCGAGTAGCGCGGGAGGCGTAGCTCCTTGGTCATTTCCACCATCTCTCCATCCACACGCACGTAGATGTAGCCCCGCTTTATGAGCGTGGCGAAGAGCGGCCCAAAATGCCCCTTGCGCCCTCGCACCTGCGGCACCATCAGCGCCACCTTCTCCCCCGCAAACTCCCGGCTCGACATCTCCAGGATCTGCTGCTTGCTAAAGCTCTCCAAAGCCCGCCCCGTGGTGGGCGAATAGCCTGTAGCTACACGAGAGTAGAGCAAACGCACAAAATCGTATATCTCGGTGATCGTTCCCATGGTGGAACGGGCGTTGCGCCCCGTGGTGTGCTGCTCAATGGAGATTACAGGACCCAGCCCCCCAATGTACTCCACATCAGGGCGTTCCAATGTACCCAAATACTGCCGTGCAAAGGCGCTGAGCGTCTCCAGATAGCGGCGCTGCCCCTCGGCGTATATCACATCGAACGCCAGCGACGACTTCCCGCTCCCGCTCAGCCCCGTGACCACCGTCAACGCGTTGCGCGGTATAACCACCGTCACGTTCTTCAGGTTGTGTACTCGGGCCCCCTCCACCACGAGGTACTCCTCGGGGTTCAACTTCTCTAGCTCCGCGGCGCCTCGTTCTTCTCTACTTTGCATCCCTTTTTCACCCTCTTCGCATTTTCCCATCTCGCAAAGGTACGCATTTTATAAGCTTCTGTTTTTCGGCAATGCAAATATCAAGGACTATTTCTGCCCGCTACCCGCCTCAAATATTTACCGTTCCCCCAGCCAACCATTTTCGAAAACCAGCCTAGCCAATTCTAACCACCAGCTACCGCAAATACCCCATGAAATTTTGGTGCGTCCTATTGACTAATCTCCGATGCTACTCCACGCAATCACCCTTCCCTGCGATGTCTGCATATTCCTCTCCCCTGCGTAAATCACTGCGCAGCGGCTCGGCGCAACCCTTGCCAGCGCAGCCCACCGCTGTAGCCCCGAAAAGAACTTTGCATTGAACGTTGCCCCCGACTTAATCTCGTACGCCTTCACCTCGCCCCCATCGTAGCAAAGTAAATCCACCTCATTGCCCGTGCTATCCCGCCAGAAGGTGAGGCGCGGCTCCCGCCCTGCAGCGTACGACCGCTTAATAAATTCAGAAATCACCATATTCTCAAACAGCCCACCCCGCAGGTAGTGCGTGGCCAGCTGCCCTGCCGTTTGGATCTCCAAAAGAGAACAGGCCAACCCCGTGTCGTAGAAATAGAGCTTGGGCGTTTTAACCAGCCGCTTCGCAAAATTATTGCTATCCGGGCGCAGCAAATAGCAGATGTAGCTCGCTTCCAATACTGACATCCACGCCTGCGCCGTTGACACCGATATGCCGCACTCATTGGCGAGCGAAGAAAAATTAACTAGCTGCCCAATACGCCCCGCGCACAGCTTCAAGAATCGCACAAAGCGATCCAAATCGCCTACGTTCTTCACCATGCGCACGTCCCGCTCCACGTAGGTCTGTATATAGTAGGGGTAAAAGTCCATGGGATCAATACCCCTGTCATACAGCCGCGGGTAGCCCCCGCAAAAGATTTCCCCATCGACGTTCGCAGGTAGCCAATCCGCCGCACGCAGCTCACTGTGCGAAAAGGGCAGCAGCTTTAGCACTGCCGTGCGCCCCGCCAAAGATTGATTGACCGATTCAAGTAGCAAAAAGTTCTGCGATCCCGCCAACAGATACATACCCGACTCCCCCGCCAGATCAACATGCGTCTGCATGTAGGAAAAGAGCGCAGGGACGCGCTGCACCTCGTCAAAAATCGCTTGGCGTGGATAGGTAGCCAAAAAGCCACGGGGATCTTCTAGGGCGAACTGCCGCATGTCGGGATCTTCAAGCGACACGTAGCGATACGCCGGAAAAACGTCCCGTAGCAATGTGGATTTCCCTGATTGTCTCGGGCCAGTGAGCGAGACAATGGGGTACACCCCCGCCATCGCTTCCAACTTCTCCCGCAATGCGCGCGCCGCTATCATTTGCCATTCACTTTCTGCACCATTCCTCGCGAATTTACGATTCAATCGAAAAATTGCAAAATTGAATGCCTCGCCTACGCCATCATCCTCCTGCAACTTGTCACCCCAATACCACCCCCTTCGCATCAAATTCGGATTTCTCCGGAGAAATCCGAATTTGATGCGAAGGGGGTAGGAAGTTGGTAGCTCTCTGTAACGGCGCTTTCCCAAAGCAACACACTAGCATCTCCCATGCCTATGCGTCACTTTTCAGGATAGGGAAATGCAAATGGGGAAAACAGACCGATCCAAACAAAAAAGCTTATTCTTCGAAAAAACTTATTACCTTCACAGCCGGACTGCACCTGCTTTGCCAAACAACATATGCAACGTATTGCGGTAATACTCAATCCCATTTCCGGCTCCAACAGCCGCCGAAAGACTAAACGAACATTGATGAATGCGCTACGCCACGGCGCGCAGCGTAGGCAGTACACTGTGACCTCCTACCGCACCCGCAAGGCGAAGCACGCCACGGAGCTCGCCGCAAAAGCCGTGACGGAAGGCAACGACCTCGTCATCTGCTGCGGCGGGGACGGCACGGTCAACGAAACCGCCTCGGCGCTACTCAACACGAACGTCCCACTCGCCATTGTGCCCACGGGCTCCGGCAATGGCCTCGCGCGGCACCTCGGCATTCCGCTCTCCGCCGCCCCAGCGCTTGACATTGCGCTCCACGGCATCACCATTCCCATGGATTGCGGCACTATCAATGGCCGAAACTTCTTTACCACCGCCGGCATTGGCCTTGACGCCGAGGTGGGCTGGCTTTTTGACAAGCTTGAAACCCGCGGCATGGCAAACTACGTACGCGCCACAGCGCAGCTCTTTTTCCAATATAAACCCAACGGGTACTCCATTAACGTTGATGGCAAAGCGATGCGGGTAGAGGCACTCATGATTACCTTTGCCAACGCATCGCAGTTTGGCAATAACGCCATCATTGCGCCCAATGCGAACGTATCTGACGGGTTCCTCGACCTCGTCATTATGCACCCCTTCCCCAAGGTGGAAACCGCCCGCCTCGCCACCATGCTCTTCAATAAAACCATTGACCGTAGCCCCTACATCACTACCATTCGCTTCAAGCAGCTCCACCTTGAGGTGGAAGAACCCACGCATGGTCACATCGATGGCGAACCCTTCATGCTGCCCAAGTCTTTCGATGTCGCCGTACGGCCAAGCTGCCTCGCTATGCGTGCGCCCCAACACCGCTCCAGCATCCCCCTCCTGCCCCCACCCGCCATTTTCGACCCAGCCTACATGGAGGAGGCCTCCCGCACCCTTTCCAAAAACATGCAGCAGCAGCTAAGGTCCTTTAAGAAGCAGGAACAGGAATTGAGGAAGAACATTGTCCGCCTGCGCAACCGTCTCCAGGGAAAATAGGTCTAATCCGCAACAATTGTAGCAAGAGGTCCTTCTATGGCCTCTGATTTTCGCATGGGTAGCACATAGGCACCTGCGGTTAGTGGAAAGTGTAGACGCTACATTTACTTGTCAGGAAAAAAGCTGTGCGGAGCGGCAAGAACGAGGCACCGTCCACAATTAAACTGCCCTCTAACACTCCATTCTATTGCCGTCGAACACGCAGCTTAATTAACCGCCACACCTCGGGTACCCACAGCACCAGGCTCGTTACGGCAACAATCAGCACCTGATCAACAAAACGCAGCGGAACAAGATTAAACATTTGCCCGCCGAACGCCATCATGAGCCATTGGCACACAACGATGAGCAGCACCACCCCGAGGAATGGGCGGCAATGGCGCATTTCGTAGAATGCAGACCGACCGCTTTGGAAGGCCTTAGCGTTGAAGAGATTCCATACCTGAATGAAAACGAAGAACGAGAAGAAGAGCGATAGCTCATAGGGCGTGATAGCGGCAAAGTTGGGATTGGTAGTATCCACACCGTGTTGGACTAAGCCCAGCAACGTGCTACCATCGCCCACGTGGGTGTGCTGAAAGAGCCAAAGCACCGCGTAGAGCACCGCCACGATGAAGAGGCTCGTTCGCACAATCGCTCTCACCATTCCAGGCCCGACAATAAACTCCGATGTTTTTCGGGGCTTACGCTGCATAACGTTATGGTCAGGTGGCAGGGAGGCCAATGCCAGCGCAGCGAACGTATCAATGATGAGGTTTACCCACAGCATCTGCGTCACCGTCAGCGGGGATTTCTCACCGATGAATGCGCCAATGATAACAATAAGACACGCCGCTAGGTTTATGGTCAGTTGGAATACTATAAATCGTTGGATGTTTTGGTATAGGGAACGCCCCCAGAGGATGGCCTGCCCTATGGAAACGAACGAGTTGTCAAGGATGGTGATGTCGCTCGCCTCCTTGGCCACTGAGGTGCCATCACCCATGGAGAGCCCCACGTGGGCCGCGCGTAGCGCAGGGGCATCGTTGGTGCCATCGCCTGTGACAGCCACCACCTCACCCTGGGCCTGCAAGAGCCGCGTCAGGCGCGCCTTATCGAGCGGCCTCGCCCTGTACATTACTTTCAACTTGTTGAGACGGGGAATCACCTCCTCATCGCTCATGGCGGCAAATTCCGTTCCGCTCATCGCCGACTCTTCGCCGCAGGCATCGTCCCATAGACCGATTTGACGAGCGATTTCCCGCGTGGTGAGTATTGTGTCTCCCGTGACGATTTTAACGTTCACGCCTGCCTCTAGCACCTCTCTGATGGCGGCGGGGACATCCGCCCGCACAGGGTCGTTGATGGCTACCAAGGCTAGCAGCGTGAAGCCACTCACTGCCACACGCCCATCAGCGAACAATGGACCCTCCTCCGCACGCACCTCCCGCGTAGCAAGAGCCAACGTACGCATCCCCTGTTTTTGGAATCCCTCCAACGTGGAGAGGAGCTCCTGCCGCAGCGATGGTAGCGGCACAATATCACCGCGCTGCGCATCTATCGCCGAGTCGCATAGCGACATGATAATTTCCGGCGCACCCTTTATCAACAGCTCGTCGGATACGCCATCATGGGCCAGCACGTGGGTGGCCATGTACTTACGCTCCGTGGAGAAGGTGAGCTGCTCACCCACTTTTGCCCCATCGCGAAGCGAGCCATAGTCCTGTCCTAAGCCATGCATCCATAGAAGTAATGCCCCCTCGGTGGGGTTGCCTAGAACGGAAATTTTACCCTCACCCGCCTTCTCAAGATGGGCCGTAGTGTTGACTGCGATGCTGTGATATATACGCCCCAAGAGGGGATGCTCTGCACCTATCTCGCTCCCGTCTGCCCCAAACACCCTATGCACGCGCATTTGGTTTTGCGTAAGTGTTCCCGTCTTATCGGTGCAGATCACCGTTGTGGCACCCATCGTTTCCGTCGCCTGCATCTTACGGACAAGGTTATTTGTCTTCATCATGCTACGCATGCTGTAGGCAAGGCTCAACGACACGCTCATGGGCAGCCCCTCCGGTATGCTCACCACTAGCACGGCCACAGCAAGCATAAAGGCGTTAAGGAAATACTCCGAGATGGCGAGCCAACCATCGTTCTGCCGCCCCTCATGAAGAAAGATTACAACACGCCCCACAACGATAAGGAACGCCACGAGGTACCCGAAGTAGGAAATAACCTTGGCGAAGCGCGTCAGTTGCGTCTGAAGCGGCGTGGCCACATCGTTCGCCATGGTAACCCCCTTAAACACCTTCCCCGCCTCTGTGGCATCCCCCACCTCCGTCACCTCCACCACGGCGTGGCCCTCGGTTACCGTGGAGCCGCGATACACCATGTTAGCCGGGTAAGGGGTCTCCTCAATATCAGCCGGTACCTCTGCATACTTGTTCGCCACGGGCTCCCCTGTGAGCGATGATTCGTTGACCTGTAGAGAGGTTGACTCTATAAGCTTCCCATCAGCCGGTAGCTCCTCCCCATTCTCAATCAAGAGTACGTCACCCACCACGATTTCATGCTTCGCCACTTGGCACAGCTCCCCATTTCGAATCAGCTTATAGAGGGTCTCATCGTTCACCTGGTTGAGGAGATTGAACTCCTTGGCAGCCTTCTGTTCAAAGAAAAATGCAACCCCCGTGCTGAGCAACACTGCAAAGAGGATTCCCAACGGTTCAAGGAGCGACTCGAACCCCGCCCCTTCTACCGTAAGCATCTCGTGTATAGCCACGCCAAAGGAGAGGAGCAGCGCCACGAGCAGCACAATAATCATGGGGTCTTTAAACTTTTCAAAGTAGAGTTTCCATGCGGGCGTAGGCTTCGGCGGGGTTAATGTATTTCTACCATGCTTTTCCCGACTCTCCTCTACCTGCGAAGGGGTTAGCCCAATATACTTTTGCTGCTCGGCCATCGTGTTCTAATCGTTTTCCACTGCGAAACTACGGCGCAAAGGTAGTAAAGTCAACTCGTTTTCTCCCACTTTTTTCACTACCTTGCAGCGAATTGTAACAAGAATTATGGGGTCAAAACTACTCATAGCCTCCTTCGCATTGTTCGCAGCGCTTACAGCGTGCAACGCAAATGGCGAAACCACATCAAAACGCAACATGAAAGACTACAAGGATCGCATCGCACAGCTCACCCCGCTGCAGCAAAGCGTGACGCAGCACGCTGCCACCGAACCGCCCTTCCGCAACGAGTACTACAACCTATTCAAGGATGGGCTCTACCGCTGCATCGTGTGCGGCACGGAGCTTTTCAATTCGGAAAGCAAATTCAACTCGGGCTGCGGATGGCCAGCCTTCTCTTCGGCAGACACCTCAAAAATAACGATGCACGAGGACCTCTCCTTCGGCATGCGGCGCATTGAGGTGCGTTGCGCTACATGCGGCGCACACCTCGGCCATCTCTTCTACGATGGCCCTACACCCAGCGGCGAACGCTACTGCATCAACTCCGCCTCGCTGCGCTTTGTTCCCTCCGACTCTGTAACAAAACAAGACTAGAGCTACACAGGATGAAAAACAAAGTTGGTAGCTCTACCTTGCAGTAGAGCTACCAACTTGAATCTTCTATAACATATTTACTACTTCGGGAACTCTATCTCAAGCTCCGCCTTAAAGCTCACCGCCTCGCCCTGATAGGTTCCTTGGCACTCCACCATGTACTCCCCATCAAATTCCTTTTTAGGCAACTCAAACTGGGAATCTGCACGTACACCCGACTCTAGCTCAGTCTTTCCGCCAACGATGGTAAACTTCACATCAAGTGTCCCATCGGCCGATTTGTAAGTAAACGTTTTCCCGCTCACAGATGCCACATCGAGCGCTAGCAACGCCTCATGCTCCACCATGCCATCATCCTTCTCGCTCTTTATCTTCTTCACATCGAGCTTCAGCTTCTCCTCCTGGAAAGTTACGTAAAGCGACTTCTCCCCTTCGTTGGTCACCTCAAAGGTAACATCCGCCTTCTTCCACTCTCCGTTGTCCAACGCAGCTTTCTTAGCCGCATCCATCCCCGCGGGTAAGTTTCTCGCCTCTATGTCAAGCTCCCATCTCCCCATGTACGACCCCGCGTACTCTGAAAGCTTCGGCTTCTGGGCATTGCACCCCATTGAAATTAGCGGCGCAACGATCACCGCCATCCCGCACACAATCGTTCGTAAATTCATACTGTAAGGTTTTACTCTAAAAAACGCACTTAACGTCCCTTTGTTCAACAGATAACGACACGGCGCACACATAAACAACAAGAAAGGGAGGCCGGTAATCCGCACCCCCCTTTAAAGAACCTTAATCGAAAAGCTCTACACATCGCCCGCCGAATCAATAATTATAGTTACAGGGCCATCGTTAACCAGCGACACCTGCATGTCAGCACCAAATTGCCCGGACGGCACCCCTTTTCCCAACTCCCTCTCTAAGGTCTCTCTAAAACAATCGTAGAGCGGCTTCGCCACCTCCCCCTTCGCCGATAGGATGTAGGATGGACGATTGCCCTTCTTCACCTTAGCGTAGAGCGTAAATTGACTCACCAGCAGCACATCCCCCCCCACCTCTACAATCGATTTGTTCATCACTCCATCCTCATCATCGAAGATACGTAGCTTCGCCAGTTTCGCAGCCATCCATTCCACCTCCCGCTCCGTGTCGCCATCCACGAACGCCGCAAGCACCACCATCCCCTGCGCAATGCGCCCCACTACCTCTCCCGCTATACGCACCGCCGCCTCTCGCGACCTTTGCACTACTACCCGCATAGCTCTCGCTTACTTTTTTCTCCGCCTCTTTGCACGCGCCTTCGCCTCTTGCTCTTCCCGATCCTTCGCAATGAGCGTGCGCCAGTCTGACTCAGCTGCCACCGAAAAATCTATTGTCGCCTCGTACTCCTCTCTATCCATACGAATTCTCGGCAACTCCCCCCCTAGCAACCGCTCTACAGCCGCTAACTGCGGCTTCTCCTCCTCTGAGCAAAACGAGACGGCAATTCCCTTCTTATTTCCTCGCCCAGTGCGCCCCACGCGATGCACGTACGTCTCAGCCTGCGAGGGCATGTCGTAGTTCACCACCACCTCTACCCCCGGGATATCCAACCCTCGGGCCGACACATCGGTCGTGACCATCACCTTCACAGCCCCCTCGGTAAAGCTCGTCAGCGCAGCGTTGCGCTGCTCCCTATCCAGCCCCCCGTGGAGCATGGCAGCAGGAATTTCAACCCGCTCCATGGCTTTTGACACCCGCTCCGCACGTACCTGCGTACGCACAAAGACAAGCACCTTTTTTTCCTCATTCTGCCGAATGATACGCTCCAAGAAGAACCGTTTATCGTCAGGTTCAACCGCTATCAGCGAGTGCGAAATGGTGGCGGGGATTCGGGTCTCAGGCGCAATTTCAATGCGTATGGCATTGCGCACGAGCCTGTGCGCCAAGCGCTTTATCTCTTTACCTATCGTTGCCGAAAAGAAAAGGGTTTGCCTCCGCTGGGGCATCGCACATAGAAGCCTATCAAGGTCATCTCGAAACCCCAACTCTAGCATCCTATCCGCCTCGTCCAGAACGAGAACCCGCAGCAAGTCGAAGCGAACGTAGCCATTGCGCACGAGGTCATGCACCCTCCCCGGAGTCCCAACCACTATATCGATACGCTCCGGCATGGCTTTCACCTGTTCCTCAATCGTATAGCCCCCCACGAGGCAGAATGGGATTACGCCCGTGCCCTTTGCCATGGAGGTGAATACCGAGTAGATTTGCTTAGCCAGCTCATGCGTTGGCGCCATGACCAACGCGCGCGGCGCATACCCATAAGGCGGACGCACCGTGTTGGCTAGCATCTCAATTATAGGTAATGCGAACGCTAGGGTTTTCCCTGTTCCCGTCTGGGCAATGGCCAACAGGTCATCCCCATTTAGCACCACCGGGATTGCTCGGAACTGTATGTCGGTGGGCCTGCGTAGACCAGCTGCCTCTATGTTTGCCTGTAAACGGTCAATAAAACCGTACCCCTCAAAAAGCACTCGTTTCCCTCCCGCTTACAAACTTCCCTTAAAGCCCTTCTCAAATTCGCTCCAGCTGGTGGTGCGGTACGCCTCCTCAGCTATGAAATGGAGTATCGGCTCAAGGTCACGAGGCACGTAGTACCCCGGCACAACGGTAACCAATGCGCCCTGCGCATCGAGGTACACCATCGTGGGGTAGGATAGTTTTCCGTTGGTAAGTGTAACAACCAGGGTGTGAGGTCCCTTGCCTGGTCCTTGGTAGGGCGTATACTCCTTGCCTAGGTACGTTACCGGCTCTCGCATCTCCGCGTTAAACTTGACAGCGTAGTAGTTCTTCGAGATGTAATCGACAATCACGGGATTAACGAACGTATAGGCATCCATCCTTTTGCACCAGCCGCACCAATCCGTGTAAACATCCATCACGATGGGCCGCGGCTCCTTCTCCGCTTTCTTCAACGCCTCCTCTAGGGATAGCCATTCTATTTTTTGACGCTCTACCCCGCTCACCACTTGAAATGCACCCAGTAGCAGCACCATTGACAGCAGCATAGCACCTATCTTACCTTGCATAGTTCCTTCTCTCCCTTTACCTATTTAATACGTTTTAATCATCCCGCTGTTCAATTTTCATGCCGTAAATGCAACCCATTCTTACTTCAACACCACCTCTATGTCATCAACCACAAGTCTACTCCCCACCGCGCCGGAATACGTATCGCCCTCTACGCTTGAGGTCATGATAATGCTAAACTTTAACGACTCTCCCGCTGCCGGTTGACGGCTGTAAACGAACGCCTCATCAAATTTCGTCCATGTACTTTTAGCGCTCCCATCCTTCAGCCTGGCTATGGCAATTATATTCGGGTTATTCTTGACATTTTTAGCCGTAATCACGTTCCCGCTGTACAGAATGGCGTAGATATCGCATGCATCAGTCTTTCCGAGAGAGTTCCCATCATTGTCAAGATTATCGCTGCCTGGCTGGTACTTATACCACCCTTGCAGTCGGTCTGGCAACCCTCCGCCGTAGGGGATCCCGAACTGAGGCCCCGAAAGGGGATCAGCCATTATATTGCTCGCATTAAAACTGCCGAGAAATAGCGAACCTGCAGCAATCCGCACCTTAACTACCGCGGTGTTATTAACTAGCTCCGTCACGATCTCTGCGGCGTAGCTACCTGAATGCGAATCGGTTGTTTTACGTAGCGGATACCGCTCTGGACGACCAATCATACCCTTGGAAGTCTTCACCCCCTCATTGCCACTACTCCATGCCCCAGCTGGATGGTCATAGGCCAAACTGCCACTCCCAATGGTTCTCCACTCTTCAAAGTCAAACTTTAGTCCTCCGCCCTGCGCCGCTCTGCTCACCGTGTAGGTTTTCATCTTTGATTCATCCTGCGATGTAACCGTAATGCGCACAGGCTTAGAAAAGTCCCTCGCCTCCCCGCTCAGAATATTCGTCGTTGCCCCAGTGGACACCTCAAATATCGGCGTTAATCTTTTCACATCAACGGAGGCTGGCGGGTCAAAATTTATCTTACTCCCCGCTATGTTCAGGGCATCCCCAAACTCCCTGAATCGGAACGAAAGCAGCACCGCCTCGTTGTTTAACTTCTGTTCCACAACGACTGTGTAGACCTGCTGCATTGACCCATCCTCCGAGGTCACTTTTATCTTCACAGGATCCCGAAATGAACATGCAACGCCAGATGCTATACTGACCGATGCACCCTTCGACACGGAGAACGTGGGAACAAGGTTAGCCACGTCAACCGTGGACGGCACTCCGTAGAAGGTGATTTGATTACCGTTCACACTGGGGCTTGGCAAATCTTCAATCGCAAAATTAAGCAGCTCCGCCTCAGAGTTCTTCCCCTGGCGCACCACCACCTCGTAGCTCCGGGTGACCACCCCATCAGGCGAAGTCACCTTAAAGCGCACCGGGCTAGTAAAGTCTCGCGGCTCGTCTTGACGCAAATCGCACCTGTAACCCTCTGTTATCTCGTAGCGGGGTTTCAACTTCGTCACGTCCACCCCCGGCGGGAGCAACGCATACACTTTACCATTCCCAATACTCCCCTTCGCCTCGCCCCCATCGTATTCCAGCGAAAACGACTTGAGCCCCCCGATAGCCATTTCCCTATCCGCCACACGCACCTCCACCTCATACGCACTGCCTTTAAATGATAAGAATTTCGCATACAACCGTACTGGCTGGCTAAAATCTAGCTCCGTTGCCCCGCTTACCACCTCTGTATTCGTCCCAGCTAGGTAGAGTTTAGGCTTATCTATAGCAGTTCCTTCCCCCAACGTGAACACCGGGATCAAATTCGTCAGCTGCGTTCCCGCAGGGACAATACAAACGATACGCCCCTCCATAAGCACCGGCGGCGCAATGCACTGCGGCGTCATAAAGTCAAACGCATGTATTTTCAAATTAGGGGTTATCCCCGTGTTGTTCTCCTTCCCGAGCTCCAGCGTGAAATCGTAGGTCCTACTCGATGCACCATCCTCTGAGGTCACCACCAACTGGGAAGCCCCCGATAGATCGCAGCTGCTCCCGGATACCAACCTATCCCCACCCTTTACAGCAAGGGTTGCCCCCTTCGACACCGTAAACATAGGGGTTAGCTGGTTTGTGCGTACGTTCTTATCAACAACGTAGTAATAAATTGACCTGTCACTCATATATGTCGGCACGCCGCCCCGTATCTCCTTGATGCGAAAGTCAATCAGATTAGCCTCGCTGCTCTTCACCTGCTCCACCGTCACCGTGTAGACGCTCTTGGCATTGCCATCCTGCGAGCGCACCGTAATCTGCACAGGCTTGGAAAAATCACGTGGTTTCCCAGAAGGCACGTCCACTGTAGTTCCGTCCGAACGTTCGTAGCGGGGCGTGAGGTGCGTGATGTCCAAACCCGACTCCACGGCAATGTAGATCGCGGAGCCCTGCATGACAGCCTTTGCAAGGGTCTCATCAAACCTAAAATCCCAAATGCGAGCCTCGGAGTTAGGGAGCGGGCCAGCCACCCGCACGTAGATAGTATACCCTACACTCGCCTTCTGATCCTGGGAGGTCACCCGCACGTAGAGAGGATCAGAAAAGTCGTAGGGCGTTCCCGACTCAAATTCAGTCGTAGCCCCCTCTGCTACCTCAAAGGTGGGTGCAAGATTCGTTATGTCAGTTCCCTCGGGCACCTCAAAGTAGATACGCTTTCCCACCTGCCGAGGGGCAAGGTCAGGGAAGCCCTCCAGCCGTACGTTCTCTATATAGGCATCCCCATTGAGGAAAACGCTGTCGGCACCTCGCCCGCCGCCCCAATCAAGATCCGCCAGCACCGATACATCAAAATGGTAGGTTCGTTGCACCTTTCCATTCTCCGAGGTAACCGTAATGTCAAAACCATCGCTAGCATCGTACTCCTCTCCCGCAACCTTGTCGGCTGTAGCACCTGCCGAAAGCGTAAACCACGGAATAATCTTCGTTAAATCCGTTCCGCTGCTCACCTGCACCTGCACCTCCGTACTCTGCGGCCGCACCGTATCGGTTGAAAGCCGCACCGTTGTGTCTTTCCCCTGATACTTCACGAAGCAAAGCTCCTTTATCTCCGCTTCGTAGCTCTTCCTATCCTTATTGCACGATGGGAGCACTGCACACAACCATATCGCCAATAGAGCTGTAAATCCCAATCGATAACGTACAACCATAAGACCGTTTCCTAGTTTCTTCCGTTTAGAACACTTTTTACGCCCCCTCTCGCAAGCGCAAATGTACTAATTTTCAGACTGTTCGCGTCAAGGCCTCTACACATCCCCCGCGTACCAGTTAATCCACCCCCTCCCGCACCGCTGTAGATAATCATTGGCAATCCTAAAGTGCCCACACCCAAAGAAGCCCCGATACGCCGAGAGCGGCGAGGGGTGCGCCGCCATGAGTACGCAATGGCGTGAGGCGTCAATAAACCCCAACGCGTGCTGCGCTACCCTCCCCCACAGCATGAAAACGCAATGGTTTGCCTGCCCATTCACCGCGGTTAGCACAGCGTCTGTCACCCGCTCCCACCCCAATGCGCTGTGGCTTCCCACGGAGCCTACCCTCACCGTCAAAGCTGAATTAAGCAACAAAACGCCCTGATTCGCCCAGTCCCGCAAATCGCCATTTTTACGAGGAAACATTCCGAACTCTGCCCCCAGCTCCGTAAAAATATTGCGCAACGACCCCGGCAGCCTTTGGCCCGCCGGCACGCTAAAGCTCAGCCCACACGCATCGCCTCGCCCCGGGTAGGGATCCTGCCCTAAGATTACTACCCTCGTGTCGGCTGGAGAAAACCATTTGAACGCCTCTAGCACCTTTCCCCTCGGCGGTGCCACCTCCTGCTGCTTGCGCTCCTCCTCCACCACGCCGTTCAACTGCAACAGAGTACCCATTACCCCTTTTGCTTCAAACGCCTCGCGCCATCCCGGCGCCATCATCCCCATCTCGTCTTGCAGCGTCACTCCTTGCGTTTCCATCGATCCTGTACGTATTGATACTCCCACTTCCCCACACGAAGCAACCGTTCGTTCCCTTCCCGTTTCGACAGCTCAAAGTCGTCGCTCAGCAGATGTACAGACCCTCGCGTTAGATAGGCTATCGTGACATAGTCAGCATTCGGGGCTGGTGCTGCCTGTTCATCGCACAGCAGAACGTGTACCGGCTTAAGAATACCATCGGCAAGCACCAAATCCCTAACGTCTGACGTATTGTCAGCTATCAGCACCAGCCTCTTGGCGTGCGGAAACTGCTGCTGCGCGTAGAGCAAAGCCTCCACGTCGTTCTCCTCAGCATCACCGCTACACCCATACGATATGCTCTTCACCATCGTGTCTACCATATCTCTCAACGTTGACGATGAATGCCGCACGCCCCCCGTGGAGCCAAGCATCTTGGTGCTATCCGCACGCCCGTCCCCATCGTTGAAGAAGACGCACCCTATCAACCGCTCGCTATTCCGCGCCAGCGTAGTCCATAGGAGATACTCCTCCACGTAGGGGTCCATGCTGCACGTCACGTCCAGCACGAGCACCATCGAGTCCCACCTATTTCTTGTAAGCGTTGACACCACCGGCAGCCGCTCCCACACCTTCTGTGGGTTCTCCTTCTCCTCCTCAATGAGTGCCTGCCGCAGGAAGTAAACTCCATTCATCACCTGCTTCGTCACCTTTGGGCTGGGCTTCACGCTGCGCGGCGGCGTGGCGTACTGCACTCGCTGCTTCTTGCGTACCGCCTGCCGCACCACCCGCTTTGCCTCCGCCACGCTATCGCTACGCGTCCGCATCTGGGGCGCCTTCTTTTGGAGCGAACTCTCATAAACAGAATACCGAGGAGCGGCAGCAGTGGGTTTTACACTCGGATTGCGTATGGCTTTGGGTTGCTTACCCTTCGGCTCTTCCAATCGTATCTCCGTGGTTTGCAGCAATGGGGACGCCGCAAACGTATGGCTCTCAAAGTTGGAATACCCATCCACTGAAAATTGGTACGCCTTGCCCAGCGGCAACTCAACCCTAGCCACCCCGCTCGCATTCGTTTTACCCTTAAACATCTTTCCCTCACCATCCACGCACCGTAGCTCTGCGCCAGCCTTCGGCTTGCCATCCGCCGTGACGTAGGTAAAAAGCACCAGTCCCCGCCCGGCACTCGCCGTCTTCCCTTTCATTTTAGACGGCGGAAGCTTTAGCTCCACCCTGTAGCCACTCGGCGCTCGCTTGGGTATACTTATAGTCGCAAAGGACTCGTAGCCATCAGCCGACACCCCATAGCTCCTGCCGGCGAGCAGCGAGGCGAACGCCAAACCATACCCATTGCTCTCAACCCGCTGTGAATCAGCTCCGCCTTTCTCCCTAAACACAAGCGATACCTTCGCAGGCTTTCCCTCCGCATCCTTTACCTCTATCCGAACAGAAATGCGCACCTCCTCCGCCATGACCGCACCAGGATTGGCACTCCGCCCTACGAGCATAAAGCCCAACACCACTACTAGCTTCGCCAGTCGCCTCGCCATCCGCCAATCGTCCCTTATGCGCCCCTGCTTCATAGGTCCATTACTTAATCTCGTCTCTACGGCTCCGCATGCCCTGCCCTCCTTCCCCTTTATACACAAAGCGAGCCATTCGCATCGTAAACTTTCCCTCCATCCGATTACGCCGCTAGCCGTTTTTTGTTTCAAGCACCCACTGCGCACGGTTTAATCGAGGATTGCATAATCCTACATCCCCTCAAAACTTTCGCATTGGTTCACTCTGCTAAACCTTCTGCACAGCCTCGGCGCAAGCTGTTTGGCTGCGATAGATGCCCCGCTTTTAAGATCCTTCACTCTGTGGTTTCGTAAACCCACACATTCCGCCTTCTCCGTATCAAATTCGCATCAAAGTCGGATTTCTCCGTAGAAATCCGACTTTGATGCGAATGGGGTACATGTTTGGTACTTTGCAATGGTATGGGTAATGGAAGCATTGTGAGATTCGACATTCTCTCAACTCTCCCCACACCAAGCAACAATGCTACATCTGTCCAAAAGGGATAGGATGGTGCGCCCAGCTGCTATCGCCCAAACACGCTAGTAGCACTCGCTTCGCACCCCCTTATCTCCACGGATCACCCAAGAGAAAGGGCCCGGCTGGCGCAACCTCGCGCCCGCCGGGCCTCCAATGCCTATACTTGGTTAATGCCTACTGTAGGTAGAACACCACGGGGATGTTGTACCCCACACGCGCAGGCTTACCGCGCTGCTTCCCTGGCTCCCAGCGTGGGCTGCTCTGCACCACGCGCACCGCCTCGCGATCAAGCAGGGGGTCAACCCCGCTGATTACCTTCACGTTGCTTACTCTACCATCTTTCTCCACTACGAACGACACACGCACGCGCCCCTGAATGCCCATCTCTGCCGCCGCCTCGGGGTACTTGGTGTTCTTCTGCACATACTCACGAAACTTATTCAAATCGCCCCCTTGAAACGAAGGCATCTCCTCGGCGAAGTAGATTACCTGCTCCTCTTCCACTTCCTCCTCTTCGCCCGCCGAACTCTCCACATAATCGTAGACATCAACCGCTGCCGACTCGTCAAACTCTGTGTCGAAGGGATTGAAGTCAGAATCGATCTTCACTTCACGATCCACCAAACGAATCTTTGACACAATCTTCGGAGCTTCAGGCGGCGCAACAGGCTCCTGCTTACGCTCCTCCTGCTGGGTGATCGGGATCTCCTCCTGCTCCACCACGGGCCCCATATCCTGGGTTATTTCGCTATCCAGCTTATACTGCGTCTTCCAGTTAAACGCAAATAGGCAAATTCCCAGCGCTACAATCAAGCCCACTAGAAAGAATAGTGAGCTATAGCGTTGAATATCAGCTTTTGGCGACTTCTTTACATCCATACTGCCTCTCCGTTTTCGTACCTCTACTGCCGGTAGTATCGGCTCGTTTCACGCCCCAAAGGTACTACTTTCTAGCCGAAAAACAACACCCCCCGCCCAACATAGCCTTTTTTACCCCGAAAAAGCTACTCGCAACTCGCCGTCCCCTCAGCTTCCATATACTCCGCTGCGGCTTGCAGCTGCACGTAGAACTCTGCGCCAAAATGCGTTTCTATCGGCCTTCGTAGAAACTCATACACCCTTATTCCTTCAGCCCGTCCCTTTGCCCTCGCCGGTGCGCACACGTCCCACACATCATAGCTGAGTCGGGTCATCGCCCCTAGCTTTTGCACCCGAATAGGGTACAGAGCGCACGACACCGGCTTCCCCTGCCCAATGCGTCCTGCACGCCACGCCCGCTCCACGGCGCAATAGGTTATTCCGGCCTCACAGTAGGAGAATGCGCATTCCCTCCCCGCCACTAGCTGCGTCACCCAGTCCCCATCGGCATCCCGATAGGCCACGCCCCCCTCTAGAGCCTTCAAGTTGCACTCGTCCAACTCCTCAACCAGCATGGGCAGCGCATCCTCCAGCCCCTCGGCCTCTCCCCCCTCTAGGGGCGCACCCGAGCTTCCCTCCACGCAGCACGCCCCGCGGCAAGCTGACAAATCGCACGCAAAATACTCTGTTACAATCCGTGCATCTATGATTTTATCCCCTATCTGCAGTAGCGCGCGGCAGCGGCTCATCGTAACAGCCCCTTCCCTGTCATCGCCACCGGCTGCTGCAAGCCCATAAGCTGTAGCAACGTGGGGGCAACGTCGGCTAGCACGCCGTTTCCTATCTCCTTGAACTGCTCCGTCACCGCTATAATCGGCACTGGGTTCAACGAATGGGCCGTGTTGGGCGTGCCGTCGGGGTTCTCCGCGTAATCTGCATTGCCGTGGTCTGCTATGATTACCATATCGTACCCTAGGGCCTGCGCTTTAGGCACGATGCGCCCCAAGCAGGAATCAACCGTTTTCACCGCCTTCTCTATCGCCTCGTACACTCCCGTATGCCCCACCATATCCCCATTCGCAAAATTCAGACACACAAAGTCGGGGCACTTTTCCTCTAGATCTTTCAGCAAGGCATCTGTCACCAAATCGGCACTCATCTCGGGCTGTAAATCGTACGTTGCCACCTTCGGGGATGGTATCAATATGCGGTGCTCCCCCTCAAACTCCGCCTCGCGCCCCCCCGAAAAGAAGAAGGTGACGTGCGCGTACTTCTCCGTCTCGGCAATGCGAAGCTGCGTCGCCCCTTGCTTGGAGAGGTACTCTCCCAACGTATCGTGCAGATTTTCCTTATCGTAGGCTACATCAATGCCCTTGAACGATGCCTCGTAACGAGTCATCGTCACGTAGTGCAGGGGAATCGTCTGCATCCCGTATTCCGGCATATCCTGCTGCGTAAGGGCTATCGTCAACTCCCGTAGCCTGTCGGTTCTAAAGTTAAAGCATATCACCACATCGCCAGGCGCAATCCTCCCATCCGCTTTCCCATCAGCCCCACGCAGTGCCAGTGGTTTTATAAACTCATCGGTAACCCCATTGCTATACGACAGACTCACCCCCTCAAGCAGCGAATCAACCAGCTCTCCCTGCCCATGCACCAATAGGTTGTAAGCCTCCCTAATGCGTTCCCAACGCTTGTCGCGATCCATCGCGTAGTATCGCCCCACGACGCTTACGAGCCGCGCTGCACCGCCCTTGATATAATCCTCAAGCGACTTCAGGAATCCCAACCCGCTCTTCGGGTCCGTATCGCGCCCATCGGTGAAGGCATGCACGTACGCCTGACTTACCCCCGCCTTCGTGGCCATATCGCACAGCGCGTAGAGATGCTTATCGAGCGAATGCACCCCGCCATCGGATACGAGCCCCAGGAAGTGCACCGCCTTGCCTTGCTCTTTTGCATACGCAAACGCCTTCTCAAACGCCGCATTCTTCCCTATCGCACCGCTCTCAATGTCCCGATTAATCCTCACTAGGTCCTGAAAAACCACCCGTCCCGCGCCAATATTCAAATGCCCGACCTCTGAGTTCCCCATCTGCCCTTGGGGGAGCCCCACATCATTCCCGCAAGCCAACAGCTGCCCATGGGGGTAATGCGCACGCAGCGCGTCAAGCGTAGGTGTGGGGGTCTGCGCGATCACATCGGAATGCGAACCGTTACCTATTCCCCAGCCGTCTAATATTATGAGTATCGTCTTTCTTTTTACTGCTGCCATTTTCTCTTCTCTCCTTCACGTTCTTAACATTGCACACCATGCTCCCACCAATTAACGTTTTTTTTAACGTCTGGTTGACATTCTCGTTCAATTTTCCATTAAGCTCACTAAAATCACAAAAAAGTAATTTATCTAATAATCCGTACCTTCGTAACCGATAGCGATGGTGTCCCCCTACCATTCGCATGGGCAAACAATAGTAAAAACACTCAAAAATTCAACGTAATGAGCAGTAAGAAGAAGGGCTTTGCGACACGTCAAATCCACGCAGGCCACATGAAGAACCAGTTCGGGGCTCTAGCCTCTCCGATTTACCAAACGTCAACCTTCGTGTTTGACTCGGCGGAACAGGGCGGCCGCCGCTTCAGCCTTGAAGAGGATGGCTACATCTACACCCGGCTGGGCAATCCCAACTGCACCGAGGTAGAGGCAAAGGTTGCGGAGCTTGAAGGGGCCGAGGCCGCGGTATCAACCGCCTCAGGCATCGGTGCGGTCACTGCCGCCATGTGGGTTTCCGTCAATGCGGGCGACCACATCGTGGCTGCCAAAACCCTTTACGGCTGCACCTTTGCGTACCTCGCGCATGGGCTCTCCCGCTTCGGCGTAGAAACCACCTTCGTTGACACACGTGACCCCAACAACGTGGCCGAAGCCCTACGCCCAAACACGAAAGTGGTTTACCTTGAAACCCCCGCCAATCCCAACATGTATGTGGCCGACATCAAGGCCATTGCGGACATTGCGCATAGGCACAATCCCGACATCCTCGTCTACGTGGACAACACCTACTGCACCCCCTACATCCAACGCCCGCTCTCGCTGGGTGCCGATGTAATCATCCACTCTGCCACGAAGTACCTTAACGGCCACGGCGATGTCATCGCGGGCTTTGTGGCCGGCAAGGCCGATTTCATGCAGCAGGTACGCCTCGTGGGCGTGAAGGATATGACAGGCGCATGCCTTGACCCCTTCCAGGCCTTTCTAATCAACCGCGGGCTGAAAACCCTGAACATCCGCATGGAGCGCCACTGCGCCAGCGCGCAGAAAGTAGCCGAATTCCTTGAAGCCCACCCCAAGGTCGCCTCCATCCAGTTCCCTGGGCTCAAGAGCTTCCCGCAGTACGACCTCGCGAAGAGGCAGATGGCATTGCCCGGGGCGATGATTGCCTTTGAGGTGAAGGGAGGCATTCAGGCGGGCATAAAGCTCATTGACTCGGTGCAGCTCGCCTCCGTGGCGGTGAGCCTCGGCGATGCAGAAACGCTCATTCAGCACCCCGCCAGCATGACGCACTCCCCCTACTCTCCGGAGGAGCGCCTCGCGAGCGACATCACTGATGGCCTCATCAGACTCTCGGTGGGGCTTGAGGATGCAGACGATATCATCGCCGACCTCGACCAGGCTTTAGCAAAAATCTAATACGGTCTTACACGTATGTATAAGAAGAGCGGGGCAGCTACGCTCCGCTCTTTCTTATCTCAATTAATATCCTCCCTTCGCGCTCTACTGCTTCACTACGCTGCGCACCACGCTACGTCCCTCCCTATCAATCAGTCGGAGGAAGTACACACCAGGTGCCAATGAAGAGACATTAATCGTAAACTGCGCACCGTTGTTTCCCCCTTCAAGTACTATTCTACCACTGGGGTCAAACACTTCAAAGGCACACACTCGCTCCTTGCTGTTCACCACTACCCTATCGGTGGCAGGGTTAGGAGAAAGTCGCACATCTCGTAGCAAGTCGCTCTCAACTGGAGACGCCTCGCCCAACACCGTTAGCTTGCAGATTCCCTGCCGCTCGCCATCCTTTGATGTGGCAATAATCCACGTCTTTCCCTCCGCAATGGCTGTCACCTTGCCACTCGTATCAACCTGCGCAACGGTTGGCACGCTACTCGTCCATTGCACCGCCTGAACCGTTGCATCAGCAGGGGTAAAGAGCGGCTCTAAAATGGCCGTGTCGCCCACCTCGAGACGCAACGTAGGCTCGTTAAGCGACACGCTCTCTACGGGGACGAACCCCTTTACTGTAACTTTGCAGCTGGCTCTATGCCCTCCATCTACCGATACTGCTGAAATAATTGCCACGCCAACCTTCTTGGCGGTCACCCTTCCTATCGCATTCACGGTGGCAACCTTTTCGTTATCGCTCACCCAGGTCACGCGTTTGTCATGCGCTTGCTTTGGGAGAACAGTCTCCGTTAGCCTTACGCTTGCCGTTTCGCCGATAGAGAGTTCCGTTGCATCGAGTGTCACACTTTCCACTGGAACCTTGTCAATAAAACTTACAGATATGTGTACTCGGATGCTGTCCGCTATATCCGTCTCTTTCAATTTATACGACTGCTTCCAGGCTGATTTATTTCTAGCTTTCCATTCCAACATATCCCCAATCATTAACCTGTCAATCACCTTGCCTGGCGGCACATTCACTGCGAGCGTAAATTCATAGGCACCTGCGCCGCGAACAATCGTAGTACCCGATTTCTTCTCATCCCCCAGCCAATCCCACATCCTTACCAATTGCTCATCAAAGTATATCTGTGCACCCACATTAGCTCGAAAATCAACCTTCTTCTGCCCCCAATCAGTTTCCTCACCCGTAATGACATACTCTGCGCAACGCCTATTAGAGTCAAGTTTAAGCCTCTTTTGATGAACCCAATGTTCAATTGCATATATCGCAATTAGCTCACAGAATCCCCCCCTAGCTGCTCGTATCCGCAGCTTGGTCCCAGATGCCACTAACTCACCAAATTCTAGCCGCACCCCATTTTCCCTCTCCACGTAAAAGTCCCTAAGCATATCATTCCACACCACGCGTACAAGAATCGCCTTTACCACCACTTTACAAATAGCCTGCTTTCCCCCAGCATTTGTGGTCACGGTTATCGTTGCCTCCGCCCGTGAAGAATCCCTGCCCGTGGCAGGATTAACCCCCGCAGAAACGGCCATAACCCTGCCCTGCTGGTCAACCGTGGCGATTGACTCATCGCTGCTTTCCCATCGCACCGTTTTATCTGCTGCATCCTTGGGCGTAACGATTGCTACCAGCTCCGCAGTTGCGCCTACCATCAAATCGATCTGCGACTTGCTAAGGGAAACTCCCTCCCCCGGGGTAGCCGTGCCGCCCACTTTCACCACACACGCCGCGGTTTTGCCGCCATCATCGGTTTTGACCGTGATGGTAGCCTCCCCCTCTGCTTTGGCAACCACGTTGCCTTGCCCATCCACGGCTGCCACATCCGCGTTACTACTCGTCCACTCCACGAGCGTATCGGTCGCATTGAACGGCTCTATCGTCTCTTTCAATTTCCGCGTTTCGCCAACCTCTAGCACCATCACGTCCCAATTGAGCATTACGCTATCTACGGGGACATAATACTGGTACGTCACCTCTATGGCTATACGCCTGTATGGCTTCTCTGGCGTTTTGTAGCCATGATTATGGGGTGCATCATACGGGTGCTTGAAATCAAGCCAACCGACACTAGTCTGGAACTTCACCTCGCCTCCTATTTTCAGCTGTTTAATCTCCTTCCCCTTTGGTGCCACAATTCTCACCCCAAAGAAGACGTTTGCGGGAAGTACTAATGGTGACCGCAGCTGCAGGTTGTTCTCATACGACATGTTTATCTCAGGTTCGTTAGTCGTATACAAATGGCCCAGCTCCGCCTCCACAACAACCCTTCCTTCTTGCTCCTGCCCAGTTACTACGTACTCTGCAGAGAGTAAATCACTACTCAATCGTATTTGTGTATTGTTCACACGAACCTCTGCCAAACCGCCCTCCTCCGCACGTACTATTAGCTCCTCCCCTACGCTAACCTCATCGTTCTTACCCTTCTCCACTTTTATCTCGTTGCCCTGGGCATCCTTGCGGTACACAGCGTACGCACCATCGGGGGCATCGTACTCCACCTTTATGGGTTTCTGCTGCCCATCCTCAAAGCTCACGGCTATCTGCACCTGCTGCGCCGGCCTCCCCGGTGCGATGTACCCTGTCCCCGCCCCCGGCAACCGCTCAAAAAACGATTTCCCCGCAGCGCCAGGCTCCACCTTGTCGCCTACCTTTAGCTCCCGGATTATCTTCCCCTGCGGCGCAGTAACCCTCAAGCCGAAGCTACTCCCTATCCCCACTACGACAGGCGATTCTCGTTCTTGGCACAGCGAATCTAGTAGACGTATACTCCGGTTCTCAAACGTGTATAGATTTTCTACCTTCGCCTCTATCAACACCTTCCCATTCGCCTCTGTTCCTTTAACTTCATACTCAGCGCTATGCATGTCTGCACTAAGCGCGATAGGCTCATTATTAACCGTTACCCTCCGAAAACCGCCCACTATTACACGCACGCTGAGCCTATCACCCTGCCTCACCGTACTTCCCGGCATCACCACGCTCTCGCTGCCGCCTCCAACCCTATAAACGGCATAATCGCCATAGGCCGCCTGGTACTCTAGACGTATCGCCCCACCCCGTACAGCTTGCGATGCAGCAAGTTCAAGCCCTCCGTCTCTCTTCTCAGCGGGCAACGCCTCCGCCACCGATAATAGCAATGCTAATAGCACCAAGCCGTGTAATGTCCGTTTCATAGCTGTACCCTTTTTATAACTACCACGGAAAGGGGAAAGGAATCGAGCTGGTTCCAGCGTGCCGGTCGCAACGCTGACGGATTCTTCCACCGAGTGCAAACACCACTTCTTCCTGAAGCCCTTACCATTTCACCCCTTCTACGAAATCCCCCTTTGCTACCAATAATACCCAACAACGTGGCCAGAATGTTACGTTCTGCGACATTCTGCGTTTAAAAACCAACGCTGCAAGGCTTCTCCCCTATATACTCAGCAGGGGTGGGGGTTCTTCTCCCCACCCCTGCCGCTATACATTCTTAAAATCTTTACGCTACCGCTTCACCACGCTGCGCACTACGCTACGCCCCTCACTATCTACCAAACGGCAATAGTACACCCCCGGCGCTAGCGAAGAGATGTCAATCGTAAACCGAGGAGTGCTATTGGTTCCCGCCAAGACGCACCGTCCGTTGGCATCAAACAACTCGTAGGCACACACCCGCTCCTTGCTGTCCACCTCTATCCTATCAGTGGCGGGGTTCGGCGTAACGCTCGCATCGCTCAACAACTCGCTCTCCACAGCCAATACCTTTTCTACTATCACCTTGCAGCTCGCTGTCTTGCCGCCATCCTCCGTTGTCACCGTGATGGTCGTCTGCCCCTCCGCTTTGGCCGATACCTTGCCATTTTCATCAACGGTGGCAATCGCCTTGTTCCCGCTCGCCCAGCTCACATTCCTATTGGTGGCATTCTCCGGTTTGACCTCAGCTTTGAGCACATGAACATCTCCAACCTTCAACTTCACCTCCCCCTTGTCAAGGGAAACCCCAGTAACAGCAATGCGATCCACAACCGTCACCTTGCAGCTCGCTGTCTTGCCGCCGTCCACCGTCGTCACCGTCACTGTCGCCTCGCCTTCCTTCTTGGCCGTCACCGTCCCGTGGTCATCCACGCTGGCTACCTCCGGATTATCGGACATCCAAATCACCTCCTTATTGGTGGCATCCGCTGGAAGAATTTTCGGCACTAACGTTTTCGTGCCACCCACTAGCAGCGTCAGCTCACTCACTTCAAACGAAACGCTCTTTACCGCAACTCTCTCATCAACCGTCACCTCGCAGCTCGCCGTCTTGCCGCCGTCCTCCGTCGTCACCATGCCGGTCGTCCGCCCCACCTTCTTGGCCGTCACCGTGCCGTTAACATCCACGGTGGCTACCGACTCATCCTCAACCGACCACTTAACGTTTTTATTGGTTGCCTCCGCCGGGGCCACCGTCACCACCAGCGTCTCCGAAGCCCCAACCGCCAGGGTCAGCTCGGTCTTGCTGAGCGACACGCCCGTGACCGCCACCGGCTTGGCGTATCGTACCGTAATCGCTACCCGCTGCGCCGGCCGCTGGGGAGCCTTCAGCCCCATCTTGTAAAAGTCCACACTATAAAAATTGGCTTTCCCCGCCGCCTTCGCCTCAACTGCCTCGCCAATCTTCAGCTCATGGATCACCTGCCCGCTCGGTGCCGTCACCCGCAGGTTGAAATTCATCCCTATCCCCACGATGGCCGGAGATGGAACCGCGTTGCCCATGTAATCCAGGAACTCTACCCCCTCATCCTTATTGTACGTGTAGAGATTCTGTATGCCCGCCTCGATCTCCGCCTTCCCATCCTTCTCGCTCCCCGTAACCGTATACTCCGCGGAGAGCAAATCGGCGCTCAGCGTCATGGTCTGCCCATTGACCCTTGCGTGATGGATGCCCCCGAACTTCGGCTCGAGGAGTAGCTTCGTCCCTGCCTGCACAACGCTACCGCTCTTCGCCTCGGCCTTCGCGCCCCCGGCATCCACCGTGGACACCGTATAATCGTCAAAAACGACCTCGTACTGGAGCTCTATGCCCTTCTTCACCGTCACCTTGCAGCTCGCCGTCTTGCCGCCGTCCGCCATCGTCACCGTCACGTTCGCCACGCCTTCCTTCTTGGCCGTCACCTTGCCGTTCTCCACGCTGGCCACTTCCGGCTTGTCGGAGTTCCATTCAACGGTCTTATCGGTGGCATTCTCCGGGGTCACCGTCACCTCCAGCGTCTCCTCCGCCCCAATCGCTAGGGTCAGATCGGTCTTGCTGAGCGACACTCCCTCAACCGGCTTCGACTGCGCACTTAAAGTCTGCACCCCCATTGCCATGAGAAGCAACAGGCTACACCATAGCAACTTCTTCATAGTTTTACTCCTTTTCTATTAAATCCATTCAGTTCTCTTTCCTCCATTCACTGCACCGTCCCGAATGAAAAGCGACTGGAGTATATGCAGGTATACCACCAGAGGGCGAACCATCGAAGGATTCCCCCAAAAACCACGAACCGAACATCGCGTTGCAATGCCACTCGCCTCCATAACCCTCGCCTTTCTCCTCGAGACCCTGGTTATCCCTCGGTAAGGCAGGTCTTCTGGCTTACCCCTTTGCGGCGCACCTTCCCAAGACTCCGTGGCCTCAGTGGCTTTCAACGCTGCAACTCAATGGGGTTCACAGCAACGGGCTTGCGCAGGACTCCCACCTGCTTCCCTCTTCGATGCTCCTCCTTTACGAATTCGCATAACCTCACCGACCGCAAAGTTAACTTTTTTCTCCAAATACTCTCTTCCTCTGAAAAAATTTTGCCCCGCAGCGTAGTCGCAGAACATACACATTGTTCTCTTTCTCGCCAGCATTCAATCTCGCCTCGCCCCCATTGGCAACCACATTGCAGCCTTGATAGCAAGGGAGAGTAACGCAGCCGCTACAGTTTTTCAGCTCCGCATCGGGGCCCTGACATCTCCACCACGCCCCCTGCCTCAGCCACATAATCCTGAATGCACCGCCCTACGTACCGTCCCATATTAACCGGCACAGCATTCCCCAACATCTGCTCCTGCGCCGTTCTGCTCCCCTCAAAGCGGAAGTCTGCGGGGAACGTTTGGATTAAACAACGTTCCTGCGTAGTCAATGGGCGCACGCCCGTCAAGTCCTTTACCGGGTCGTTATGATGAATTTTATAGCCCGAAGGGATGGGGCGATTGACCCCGCGTATCGTGGGGCTAGGCTCATGTATGCTAAATATCCCACGGCGAGCGTAGCTCCTGGGGTGGCGATAGTAGTACTCAATGTCAAGCGAATCGCCCAGAGCATCGGCCACCGTCATCTCCCTGTCAGCCTGGTTTCGCACAAGAAAATCATCCAGAAAGCCATCTTGCTCCCCCAAGCGACCAACCATGAAGAACCGTTTACGCTTTTGCGGCACGCCGCACCGGCACGCATCTAGAACCATTTGGCTCATCCCGTAGCCGCTAGCCTTTAATATGCCCTTCGTCTCAATCAGCTTCTGCGTTTTGGTAATGCGGGCGACATTCTCCATCACGAACCATTCTGGCCGAACCCCGGCAACGATGCAGGCAAAGTCAACCGTCAAATCCCCGCGCCCATTATTCTCATCCCGCTTACCCGCAGAGGAGAAATCTTGGCACGGAGGCCCGCCAATAATCATCTGCGGCTTAAACTGCTCCACCGCGCCTACAGCCCGCACCGTATCGCTAAGGTCAAGCTGTATGGCCGGATGGGTAAAGTTATTGCGGTACACCGTTAGCGCGGCAGCCCAATTGTCAAACGCAGCCTCCACGGTAAACCCCGCCCGCGCAAAGCCAAGGCTCAACCCTCCACACCCGCAGAATAGATCTACGCAACGCATGATCAAAACAAATCTGGACTGTTTACCTTTCCTTCCATCTCTAGAACGCCACCATTCCCCTACTAAAGCGCGCGGCGCACCGTTCCCGATGCGCCGCGCCTAACAACAGCACTCACAAACTAATCCGCCAAGCTATGAATCACCAACCCGCTACGCAGCTTCGGCTCAAACCACGTCGTCTTCGGCGGCATGATGTTGCCCGTGTCGGCGATCTTCATAATCTGCTGCATCGACACCGGGTAGAGCGCAAATGCCACCTTCATCTCCCCGCTATCAACCCTGCGCGAAAGCTCCTCTAGGCCGCGGATACCGCCCACGAAATCGATACGCTTATCCGTGCGCAGATCCTTGATGCCCAGCACCTCATCGAGCGCATGCTTCGAAAGGATTGACACATCTAGCACCCCTATCGGGTCGTTCGGATCAAACGTTCCCGCCTTCGCCGTCAACGAGTACCACTCGCCGCCTAGATACATTCCATAGTTGTGGAATCCCTTCGGGTGGTAGGGTTCCTTGCCCATTTTCTTCACCTCAAACGACTTCTCCATCGCCTTGAGGAACTCAGCCTCCGAAAGCCCATTGAGGTCCTTCACCACGCGGTTATAGTCAATCACAAGAAGCTGATTCGCCGGGAATAGCACCGTCAGGAAGTAGTTGTACTCCTCCTTGCCCGTGTGGTGCGGATTCTGCTTCTTCTTCTCCGCGCCCACCAGCGCCGCGGCCGCCGTACGGTGATGCCCATCGGCCACGTATAGTGCCGGAATACCCGCAAAAATCTCGGTGATGCGCGCATTCACCTTATCATCGTCAATGATCCAGAAATGGTGGCCAAAACCATCCTCCGCCGTGAAATCATACTCCGGTGGATTTGCTACCACCTTCTTCACGATCTCATCTATCTCCGCGTTGTCGGGGTAGGCAAAGAACACCGGCTCAATGTTGGCATTCTGGTTACGGACGTGAATCATACGATCCTGCTCCTTGTCAGTACGCGTGAGCTCATGCTTCTTGATCTTGCCGCTCAGGTAGTCCTCAAAGTGGGCGCACACCGCTAGCCCATACTGCGTACGCCCATTCATCGTCTGCGCGTAAACGTAGTAATGCTCCTTGGCATCCTGCTTGAGCCAGCCCCGCTGCTGCCACAGCTTGAAATTCTCTACCGCCTTGTCGTACGCCTCCTGCGAGTGTTCGTCAACCATGGGGGTAAAGTCTATCTCGGGCCGCGTGATATGGAGCAACGACTTCTCGCCCGCCTCAGCCCGCGCCTCCTCGGAATTCAACACATCGTACGGCCGCGCCGCTACCTCCTTGACCAACTCTTTCGGTGGCCGTATGCCCTTAAAGGGCTTTATCATTACCATACTTTCTCTCTCTCCTCCTTTTAAGTGTAAATCCGCTGATTAGTAGTTACTAACCACTGACCACTTACTTATTCACCTGGAACGTCCTATCGCCGTTCTTGATGAACTTCACAATCTGGTCCGCCGCCGCGAGACCCGCGTTGATATTCGCCTCTGAGGTCTGCGCGCCCATCTTCTTCGGGGTGAAGAACACGCGATCGCCAAACTTATTGAACTCATCCACCTTCTCGGGCTGTATATCCGACGCGTAGCGCAAATCCTCACGCTCCGCCATCAGCTTTAGCAACCCATCCTCATCGATGATCTCCTTACGCGCCGTGTTGATGAGTACCGCGCCCTTCGGCATCTTCGAGAGCAAATTGTAGTTCAAAGACTTCTTCGTGGAGTCATTCGCCGGCACGTGAGTCGATACGTACTGGCACTTCGAGTAGAGTTCCTCCACAGAGCTCACCAGCTTCACCCCATCCTCAGCCATCGCGGTACGGTTAGCCTCTGAACGCGTCGATCCGTACACGTCCATCCCGAACGCCTTGCCTAGCCGCGCTAGCAACCGACCGATGTGACCGTACGCCTGAATACCCAACGTCTTACCCTTGAGCTCGCTGCCCGACTTGCCGTTGAACTTGTTGCGCGCCATGTAGATCATCATCCCCAACGCCAGCTCCGCCACGGCGTTTGAGTTCTGGCCCGGCGTGTTCATCGCCACAATGCCCCGCTTCGTGCAGGCATCCGTATCGATGTTATCATACCCCGCGCCCGCGCGCACCACAATCTTGAGCTTCTTCGCAGCATCGATTACCTCCGCCGTCACCTTGTCGCTACGCACGATCAGCGCATCGGCATCCGCCACCGCCTTCAGCAAATCGGCCTTATCCGTGTAGTTCTCCAGCAACGCCAGCTCAAAGCCAGCCTTCTCCACTATCGAGCGTATCCCATCCACCGCAACCTTTGCGAACGGCTTCTCCGTTGCCACCAATACCTTTGTCATTTCTTCCTAATTCTATTAAAGTTCTCAAAAAACATTTCCCCTACAAGCCTTCCCCTAAAAAAGGACGTAGGCGCGACAGGAACGTCCGAGCCGCCCAGCCTTGCCTACGTCCATAACGTTTCTCACGCCTCGCACCATGTCAGTCGCAACGCCACGCTGCAAGACGAGAGGGAGTCCAATCCCTAGGCGTTCTCCTTCTCAAAGCTCTTCATGCACGCCACCAACGCCTCCACATCCTCCTGCGAGCAGGCATTGTAGATCGACGCACGGAAACCGCCCACCGAGCGGTGGCCCTTGATGCCCACCATGCCCTGCTTCGTGGCGTAGTCAAGGAACGCATCCTGCTTGTCCTCATAGCCCTTCGCCATCACAAAGCACACGTTCATGATCGAGCGGTCGGCCTTCTCAGCCGTGCCCACGAACATCTTGTTGCGATCGATCTCCGCGTAGAGGGTCTCAGCCTTCTTCTGGTTGCGCTTTAGCATCGCCGCCACGCCGCCATTGTTCTTCACCCACTTCAGCGTCTCGTGCATCAAGAAGATAGCCGACACAGGAGGCGTATTGTACATCGAGCGGTTCTTCACCTCTTCGCCCCAGTGCGTGGCGTAGTTCACCATTGAGGGCAGCGTACGCCCCGAACGGCCGAACATATCCTTACGGATGATGGCAAACGTCACGCCGGCAGGCCCCACGTTCTTCTGCGCACCGCCGTAAATCATAGCGTACTTCTTCACGTCAACCGGACGGCTCATGATATCCGACGACATGTCCGCAATGAGCGGCACAGGGCTCGTGATGTCCTCATGGATCTCCGTTCCGTAAATCGTGTTGTTCGTGGTGATATGGAAGTAATCCGCATCCGTGGGCACCGTGTACCCCTTCGGGATGTACGTGTAGTTCTTATCCTCCGATGAGGCCACTACCACCGTCTCGCCGTAGAGCTTCGCCTCCTTGATGGCCTTCTTCGCCCAAACGCCCGTTTGCAGATAGGCAGCCTTGCTCTTCAAGAAGTTTGCCGGCACCTCAAAGAAGTGCGTCGACGCACCGCCGCCCAAGAACAGCACCGCGTAGTCCTCTGGGATGTTGAGCAGCTCGCGCCACAGCTCAACCGTTTCGTTCATCACTCGCTCCCAGCCCTTCGTGCGGTGCGAAATTTCAAATAGCCCTATGCCCGTTCCATCAAAATCACGAGCGGCTGCAATCAGCGATTCAATCGCCTCCTTCGGCAGGACGCAAGGCCCCGCGTTAAAATTATGCTTTGCCATTAGACATCACTTTTTTTATTACTCCTTACTTCCAACGTAACGCCCTCCTCAGGCTTACACGCTCCAAAGTTCGTGAACTTTTCCCGAATAAAAAAATATTTCTTCTAAATTGTCCCCTCGCTACGCAAATCCAGCGCATTTCCTTCCCCCGGCTACACCATCCCCTCAGCCCCTTTTGCCCTCCTGCTTAGACTGCACCCCATGCAGCATCCATTCTCCCCGCAGAGCCGCTATCGCCCTCCGCGCTCCGTGTGCTGCCCGCCCATCTCACCCAGCCGCGCCAATGCCTCCGCCACCGTGAACGCCCCATCGAGCCGGGCTGTATCAAAAACCATCATGTAGTGGTAGCGACGCTTAGCCTGCCGGGATGCCACCTCTGCCCACTTCTTCCCCAAGTAAATCTTTCTACGTGAGTCCGCATTGTCCCTATCGTCCCCTTTGGTTTCCAACGCCACCACATCCCCATTCGCGAGCCACAGCAAAAAATCGGGGTAGTGGTTGATAAATCCATTTATCACGAACCCTTTGCCCCGCTCCCCGTTGCGGTGCCAGCACTCCACGCTGTCAAGCTCCGCCACCCGCTCTATCACGCTGCGCTCCAGCGCATTCATATCCCCCTCCATCTCGTAGAGTGCCTTCTGCAGCCCTGCGATGGGCTGGCGGGGCATGATGGCCGTCGGCAACTCGTAATCCTCCACGCTAAAGACACGCCCCGTTGTCTCCCACGCCTCGAATTGCAGCTGCCTATGCGCCTCAAGCAGCTGCATCACCTTCTCACGAAACGCCCGCTGCGTCCCGGTCCAATCATCAAGCAGCATTTCTCGCGCATCTTCGTTCAAAGAGTTCAGCACCCGCCCAACGTACTCATTCAGCTGGCTATCGGCTATGCTCGGAAAATCCATATCAAGCACCACGCTCTTCTTCATTTCACGTAGACGTGCCTCCCCCGAAAAACGGTAAAAATATTCCCGCATGCGCTGCAGCACGCCGCTGCTCACCTGCCGATTTACCACGCGCGACTGCCCCGCCCCGATACGCTCCAGATCCACGCTCCGTGCATTCGTCTCCCTCCGCGCAAAATTTACATGCAGATCCGCGGTGGAGAGGTCAAGCCCCGTTGATAGGCACTCCGGGCTAAGGTGGTCTATCTGCTCACGCAACTCGTTAAAATACTGCGTTTTATAGCTATACGCAAGCTGTGGCAGCCGCTCTAACTTTATGCGCTCCCGAAAACGTTCCACCACGGCGTACTCCCGCATCCTACTCTTCACCTCCAGCGGCACGCGGAGCATGGACAGGGGTCCGCCCTGCTGCGCCTTAGCCATCTGCTCCCCGTACTGCTGCTGCTCCCGAATCGCTGTCTGCTCTATCCTTGAAATCATCTCTGCCGTAGGTTCTTCCACCGAAGAAGCTGACGCATCGTCCCCTTCTACGGGTGGATACCTCTCCTCATGCGCACGCCCCTGCGAATCGTCCTTTAAATCTAAACGCAGCTGCTGCGCCTTCGCGGGCTGCGTGGTATCCTCCCCCACGCAGTAATCCCGATCCGTAAAGCCTGCCCCCTCAAGCCCCGCAATGACGCTATCGAGCGTAGCGCTAAAATCAGCGGAGCTACTGAATACGTACGACATGTTTAGCAGTTCATCGGGGTGACGCTGCACGTAGGGTTGCCGCAGCACACGCCCCAAAATCTGCTCCACCTCAACCCGTGAAGAGCGGTTCGCCACCGTGGCCAGCACGTACGCAAAGGGGCAATCCCACCCCTCCCGCAACGCATTTACCGTGATGACAAAGCGCACCTCGCATCCGCGCGACATCAGGTCAACCCCCTGCAGCTCATCAAGGTCTGCCGTCTTCACCCGCACCTCATCCCGCCCCACGCCGTAACCCAGGAGCTGCTCCTTTATCTTGTCGTAGGTCAACGTTTCCTCGCCGCGCCGCGGCTGCGCTTGCAGCAGCACTATCGGCCGCACGTACTCTGCGCCCCGCTCCCGCTCCGCCTCCCTTGCGCGCCGCTCTAGGCTCCGCTGGTAGGCCACCGCCGCCTGCACCACTTCCTCCTCCTGCGAAAAGTTGTACACCACCACCGGCAGCTTCACCATCTCCGCCTCCTTGAGCCGCAGCGCATCCACGCTGCTTATGATGTTGCTCTCCTGCCGAGGCGTTGCCGTGAGGTTCAGAATGAAGCGGGGGTGCAGCTGCCGCATCACCTCTTCGCGCAGCTCAGCGTGAAAATTATGGCTTTCATCAATCACCACCACAGGGCGTAGGTGCGCCAGCACCTGTATTAAACCCGTTTCATCCGACTCTTCCACCCGCGGCGTTTCCGCCGTGTAGTACTTCACCCAGCTGAGTAGATTCCCATTCTCACGGTACACCCTGCGCCCCTCTGCGTTATTCGTGGCGAACGACTGCACGCTCAGCACAAACACTGTCAGCTGCCCCTCCACTTCGGGCGGCGTGATACCCTCCCCGAAGAGCGCATCCTCTTTATTCACCACGCGCACGCAGCGCCCCGCGGCACGCTCCAGCATTACGCGGTACGGGTGTCGCGGGTCGCTGAGCCGTGCGTACGTCTGTTGCAAAATGGCATCTGACGGTACAAACCACGCCACCACCCGCTCGCCGCCCGCCCGTCGGGCAGCCTCTACCAGCGGGCCCAGCGCGCAGCAAGCTATTAGCGTTTTCCCGCCGGCCGTGGGTACTTTTAGCGTCACCCGCGGCACACCCGGCGTAGCTCGGTCGCTATAGGCATGCATATCGCTCCCATGCCCCACCCGCACCCCGCGTGCGTCCCAGTACGACTCGTAGGCTTTGGGCAAATCTCCGCCCGCCACCTCCACGGCCGCAATGTAATCCTCCAAGTCCTGCAGCACCTCTTGTTGGTATCCCTTTAGCTCCATTTGCTACATCCTTTTTAACTCCACCCCGTATCCATTACCGTTTCGACGCTCACTACCCGCTACCCTCTCTCCAGCCCCCGCGGAATCTTTTTGAACGTTACCCCGGCCGCCGCCAGCACCTCG
>CALHSW010000068.1 GCA_938038735.1 uncultured Bacteroidia bacterium
CATCAAATTCGGATTTCTCCGGAGAAATCCGAATTTGATGCGAAGGGGGTACGGCCCAGTACCGATCCGGGGGGTGTTGGGTTCGTGATGGTAGGGGCGTTCCGCTGGTCTATGGAGGCCTGTGCCGTGTTGTACTTGGAGACTGAAGGAGTGGGCTAGGAAGAGGAGAAAGTCATCTATTAATGGTGAATTGTAGAGCCTTTGCGTAAAATTACGTACTTTTGTTACCCATAAAGGATGGTTAGGTAACGCATGGGAAAGTTTTACTATCACGTTTCGACGTGGCTGCTGGCGGTGCTATTTGTGCTATCTGGGGGTGTCCCGCCGACGCGAGCGCAGGGGAATGATTCGTTGATGCGCCATTTGCAGCGGGTGGAGCTTGCGCGGGGAGCGGGGCGTATTGAGCAGGCGAGGGCATTGCTGGACTCGCTGGATTACGAGGCGGGTGAAGATTATGATACGGATCAATTCAATCGGGATGAAAAATATGCATTAATCGTAGCGCAGTACGCAGTGGCGGGATGCTTGCAGGATGAGGGCGATTTTTTAGAGTCGAGCAAGCTGTGCATGCGTTTCCTCCCTGGGCTTTGCGCCTCGGGCGATTCGCTGCGAATGTTTGATGCGCTGCAGATGCAGGGAATCAACTACATGCGCATGGGCGCATATGAGGACGCCCTGCAGGTGATACTCCAGTCGGACTCCATTGCCACTGCCCTGCAGGACTCATCATGCATGGGGGCATCGCTAAGCAATTTAGGATCTCTATACCTCTCCATGCGGAAGGCGCAGGAGGCGGCTACCTACTATGAGCGGGCGGTGGAAATCTCGCGGGCTATAAGCGCACCGCATGACCACTGCGTATTGGCGCGTCGGCTGAGTAATCTGGCAGAGGCATACAACGTGGCGGGGGAGGGGCAAAAGGCGCTAGAGGCGGTGAGGGAGTCGTTAAGCTACGAGCGGGCCGAAGGGCGGGAGGGGCGTCTCGCGGTGCGCTACTGCGTGTTGGGCGATGCGTATGCAGCGCTTGGCCGGTATGATGATGCCGAGAGGAGCTACACGGAGGCTCTAGCCCGCCTGAAGGAGCAAAATAATGCTGTATCGTACGCTATAACGCTAAAGCAGATGGGGGGCTTGCGCTACAAGCAGGGGCGCTACGCGGAGGCGAATGAATATTTGGTGCAAGCGCTGCGGGTCGCCCAAGAGCATGACCTGGCGTTAATACAGGAGCGATCTTTGATGTTGCTCTACCAATCCAATCGGGAGCGGGATCCCAAGTTGGCGCTGAAATATTTTGAGGAGTATAATAGCCTACGCGATTCGATTCAGCAGGAAGATACGAAGCGGCAGATGAACCTGCTCTACGCTCGCTACGAAACGGAGCTGAAGGAGCAAAAAATACGGCTGCAGGAGTTGGAGCTGGAGTCGGCGAGGGTTGCCAAAACACGGCTGGAGGTGGGTTTCCTTGCAACTATAGTTATATCAATATTGCTAGTGGTCTTGCTGCTGCAGAAGCGGGAGAAGGCTAAGCTGCTGCGTGAGCTGAACGAGACGAAGAATAAATTTTTCTCCATCATCTCGCACGATACCAAATCAATAGCCTCGTCCATCAAAATGGTGCTGAACCAATTGCTAAGCTCCTACGGTGAGTTGCCGGACGAGGTCAAGCTGGAGATGGTGAAGGAGCTGAGCGCCGCGGCGGATGTGCAGATGGACCTGCTGAACAACCTATTGCGCTGGGCGCACCTGCAGATGAAGAGCGACAAGTTTGAGCCCGAGGAGTTCGATCTGGTGGCAATGGCGCAGCACAATTTGGATATTGCCTCCTTCCCATTGAGCAAGAAGGGGATAACGGTGCAAGCATCATTCCCTGCGGCGTGCATGGTCTATGCGGATAAGAACATGATAGCTACCATATTGCGTAATCTCATGACCAACGCGATAAAATTCTCAGACCCTGACGGTCGAATCGAGGTGGGCATTGAGGAACGTCCCAACGGAGTGGTGTACGCAATACGTGATTTTGGCATGGGCATGTCAGCGGAACAGGTGCAGAACTTGGGACGGATTGACACGAGGGTGGTGCGGTTGGGTACGCAGGGCGAGCAAGGGTCAGGGCTCGGGATGATCTTGTGCTTCAATATGGCGAAGCGGAACGGTGCAAAGCTGCAGGTTGAATCAAAGCCTAAGCAGGGTACCCGCATAACCCTCACCCTGCCGAGGTCTGTAGGCTTGGGAGGCGGCAGTGCAACGAGTGAAACGAAGTAGAAGCTTATGGCGAATATTATAATAGTGGATGACCATGCGCTGTATCGGCTGGGGGTGCGCACGGCGCTATCGCTCGGTAGGAACCGGCATAGCGTGGTGGGGGAGGCGGCTACGAGCGCGGAGCTGTTCAAGCTGCTGGAGACGGTGAAGCCCGATTTGGTGCTGCTGGATATAATACTCCCTGATGTTCAGGGCGATGAGATAGCGCGGCGGCTCAAGCGGGATTTCCCAGACATTAAGATTTTGGTGCTCTCGTCGGAGACCAGCGAGGATGCGGTGCTGGAGATGGTGGAAATAGGGGTTGAGGGGTTCATTGCTAAGGATGGAGCGCAGGGGGATCTTTCAGAGGCCATTCGCGTAATCATGGCGGGCGAGCAGTTCTTCGGGAGCAAGATTTCAGAGATCTTGAACAGCCTACTGCTCTCCTCGCGGAAAAAGCGTGCGTCGGGCCCCGCGGATCTGTTTTCCTGCCGTGAGCTAGAAGTAATAGACTTGTGCTGTAAGGGGCTCGTGTCGAAGGAGATAGCCGAGAGGCTCTCGATAAGCGTGCGCACGGTGGAGACGCATAAGGCAAATATATTTGAGAAGCTAGGTATCTCGAATTCGGTGGAGCTGGCGCGGTACGCCTTCAAGAGCGGGCTGGTGAGGCTGTAGCGTTTTAACGGATTATGCATGCCCTAATTTTAGGCTTGCCTTTCCACGCCGTTTATCTGTTCGCTGTCTCACTCTTTTTACTATGCTCTGTTTAACAGATTGGCCGCTATCGTGAAAGTATTCTAGGAGTACGGGATGCCGGATGCTGAGGATAAGGGCGAAGGGATTGTACCTGTGTTCAGGAGTTAACCCTTAATACCAAAGCTGCGTAGCACGTTAAAACTCTGTAATACATTCATGCGATAGCAAGCCAACACTGTATCTACCCTACTGAGCTCTGCAGTAGGATTATCATCTCATCAATGTGAAAGGAACTTCAAAGGTTTGCTCTCCATTGGGTAGCCATTTGCCTTTCAGCGTGACTTTGATCGTCTTGTTGACCGTTGTGGAGTGCGAATCGTAGTATTCCTGCGTTAGGGTCATTTCAATGTTGTATCCGTTTTTCCGGGTTACTACAACCCCTTCCTCATCGCAGCTCACCGTGAAGGGCATGTTCGCTAGCAGGGCATCGGTTTCTATAATTTCACTTCCAGCTTTGTCGAAGTACGTCAACCAAAGCGGACTGCTCTCTTGGCCAACCCTATCAGCTTTAAAAGTGCCCTTTCCCTGCAATTCCATTTTTGCCACTTTGCGGTCGGAAATTTGAACCGTTACGGTGCGGCAGAAGGTTGGGTAGTCCACCAGGCATACCGTTGCCACATCGTTAATGGTGTTGTTGGGAGTCGTCAGGTCTTCCAACTTGTCTGCGTAGTACTCAAGCCCAATGCCTTCGGCTATTCGGCTCGTTTGGCCGGTTTTCTGAACCTTCACGGCTCGCATACGGCTCTCAAGCCTCGGGCTTACTGTAATGGAGTATTCCATCAGTTTGCCGTCGTAGGTCACTTCGGGGAGTAGCCAGCGAGACGCCTCGTTGATGAGGTTTGGATACCATTGTACTCCCATCTTGCTAGCATCGGAGGGGAGCGGTTGCAACACATCGGTGGCCCCTTTGTGGGTAAGGATCTCCCCGGTGGTAGTCAAATTCATTATCACGCTGTCCACTTTGAATCGGTCGCGGAATGAGAGGATACTTGTACTGCTTGTGGAGCTCGTTTTCTGCGTGAAGTACGACACCTGGTCGTCCACGTTGAAGAGGGGGAGAGTCCCTGCGGTGCCACGTGTGCCAAATGCGTTGCCGAACGAGCGGCTCGAGACGGCGAATCCGCCCCTTGGGCCTCGCGTCACAGGGTCTACGGTGACATCAAAGCGGGGTCCAGTTATCATCAGCCGGTTGATGGCATCTGCCTCGCCGCGCATTCCCGACTCTCGCATGGTGGCCACGGCGAAGCCGCCCCTAGGACCACGCGTGCCATCGTCTTCCATGACGTTAAACCGTACGCCCCCCTCGTATACGCCGAACACCTGCGTGCCTTTGGAGTTCAGCACCTCAAAGATTGGGGAGTCCTGCTCTACGTTTTTGTTGGTACCCTTCACCCGTGGCGTAGCCATGGCGAACAGCGCGTAGGGAACCGACTGCAGCTTCACAGGCGCGCCGAGGGATACCATTCCGCTCCCAACGTTTACCCGAACCGCTACGAATATTCCCTTTTCCCAATCTACTTTGTCCATAGCTCCGGTCAGCGTGGCTCCTTCCCCGATGGCCACGTTCACGAACCCCGTTTCTTCCGTTTTTAGCCCGTTGTGCTGCTCTTGGTAGTAGACGGTGCCGTGCGCATCCTGCAGCGTCACTTCAAGGTCTATTGACTTATTCGCTACCGGGGCTCCATCCTGGTAAACGAGAGCCTGGTAGTTAAACCCATTAGGAGCCTGGGCAATCGCCATGCAGGCCCCCATCGTTGCGCCTATTAGCGTTAGAACTATTCTTTTCATAGCTGTTTCTGTTTGGTATGTTACTGAATCCGACATTCGTTTGCGTTTACACCGACTAGTGGAGCACCACCATTTTGGTCTGCCCCAGCGGGGCGCCATTGGGTGCGGCGAGGCGGATTAGGTATAGTCCATTGGGCAGATGGCTGCACGCTAGCACGGCCTTTCCATCGTGCGCTGTCGCGGTGCGTACCAGCTGCCCCTGCACGTTGTACACCTCTATGCTGTATCCCTTGATGCCCTGCGTGCGCCACGTCACGATAGCGCAATCGGAGGCTGGGTTGGGGCGCACCGTTAGCGGCAGCATCGCCTCCGACTCCACGGGCGTTGCGCCCTGCGCAGTCGCTAGCAGTCCTTTCAGATTGGCTCCGGGGCATGCCGTAAGCGTGATGCGGCCGTCATCGCTCTTGCATACTTTGCCCATCACGGAGCCTACGTTCCATGTTACTAGGTAGCTCGTATTGGCCACCCTATTCGCATTAAGCGCGGGTAGAAAGCTGGAACCCCGTAGCTCTAGGCTGCCCTGCGCGTAGCATCCCCACGCAGCGACGACCATCATTAGCAATAGTATCGGTAGTTTTTTCATCATCCCATTCCCTCCGTTGGTTTTGTTTGCGTCACTTCCTCTCTTCATTCTTAATCTGCTGCGAAGTTGTCAACTACATTTGAAACCCCAAAATCGGTTTTCAGCTTTTGACGAAGAATCGGGTGTTGCGCTTGGTTTTTGCACGAAATACGTACGTGGGGAGCGTTGCGGTCGGCGAGATTTTGGCTCGAAAAGGGATAGCTTGGACCTAAGGATTGCAAGATTGAGCGTCTTTTGTAGCGTTTTGGAGGCGGAGGTAGCGGTTGCTTAGTTCCAGTCTAGGGCGTGCGCCATATTCAGAGATTTACTTGAGGCCCCCTGCCTATTCTAGCGATGCTGCGTTGATGGGTAGGAGCTGTTTGCGGTGCTAAAAGGAAATTTTTCTAGCTTTGTACGCATGGTTGCATCGTGAGATTGGATGCTTATATCCATGGCAAGAGTAGGGATAAAAGGGAGAATAAAACGTTGCAGAAATTGGAGAAGAGGGTGGAGGTGATGGCGCCCGCGGGGAGCTGGGAAGCGCTTACCGGAGCTTTGCAAGGCGGTGCGGACTCCGTGTTTTTTGGGGTTGGTAAGCTCAACATGCGGTCGGGGTCGGCAGGCAATTTCACGGTGGGCGACATGCGAGGCGTAGCGGAGGAGGCGCACGGCGGGGGGGCGAGGTGCTACCTCACGGTAAACACCGTGGTTTATGAGGATGAGCTGGCGGAGGCGCAGCGCCTAGTGGAGGCCGCCGCGGGGGCGGGCGTAGATGCCATCATAGCGAGCGACCAGGCGGTGGTGGAAATGGCGTATGGGGCTGGCCTCCCAGTGCACATCTCCACGCAGATAAGCGTGTCGAACTCTAGAACGGTGCGTTTCTACGCCCGTTGGGCCGACGTGGTGGTGCTGGCCCGCGAGCTCACGTTGCCGCGCGTTCGGGCCGTGCGGGAGGCGATAGAGCGGGAGCAGATAAAGGGCCCATCGGGGGAGTTGGTGCGCATTGAGATGTTTGCGCACGGGGCGATGTGCATGGCCATTTCGGGGAAGTGCTATCTGAGTCTGCATGCCATGAATCAATCAGCCAATCGCGGGGCGTGCGTGCAGGTATGCCGCCGTGGGTATAAGCTCTCCGACCTTGAGAGCGACAATGCGATTGCGGTTGATAACGAGTACCTAATGTCGCCCAAGGATTTGTGCACCATCGGGATACTCGATGAGATGGTGGATGCTGGGGTTGAGGTGCTAAAGCTGGAGGGGCGGGCGCGCAGCGCGGAGTACGTGAAGACCGTTACGCGGTGCTACCGCGAGGCGGTGGACGCTCTCGCCGAGGGGAGTTACAATGCGGAGCGCATCGCGGAGTGGCGTGCGCGGCTGGGGGCGGTTTTCAACCGCGGTTTTTGGAACGGGTACTACCTAGGGCAGCGCATGGGGGAGTGGACGCGCCGCTACGGCTCTTCCGCCACGGAGCGCAAAGAGCTTGTGGGGACGGTGTCGAACTATTTTAGCCGGCTGCGCGTGGCGGAGGCGAAGCTTAGCGCTGGGGGGCTGCGGGTGGGGGATAGGGTGTACGTGATAGGTCCCACGACAGGGGTGGTGGAGCTGACCGTAGGGGAGCTGCGCCGAGAGGCGGGGGCCGAGGAGGCGGTGGAGAAGGGGGAGGTGTGTTCGTTCCCCTGCCCGCAGCGCGTGCGCAGGGGCGATAGCGTTTATCTGCGTGTGAAGGTAGAGGGCTAGCTGGGGAGGGTAATGGAGGGTTCTGCCGGCCAAGGCTAATCGCTTTTTCCTAATTACTTGGCCGGTTTTCTCTCCGCTTCTTGCCCCAAGGGCGGGTTTGTCGGAAGGCGTGAGCGTGCAGGCTGCGCGCTGGCAATAGTCTTTGCAGCGGGGGAACATGAAGCTCGTCAGAACGGCCAGTCAATGTGCAGACTTACCCTCTTGTTTTCTGTGTATCTAGGTAAAACTTTTACTTGTTTACGGCCTTAATGCAAAAGTCTTTTTTTGGGGGGGGGGGAAAAGTAGCCGATGCAAAATGAGGTTTTCCTGCGCAATTGTATGATGAAATACACATAGTTCCCTAGGCTGGTAAGGCGATTTATGCGCCAGAGAGGATGGTGAAGAATGGGGAAAAAAAGAGCACATGCTGAGGTGGTCTTGCGGCTCTTTCCCTTTGCGGTTTCTCGTCTCATTCCGCCTCTCTAATGTGAATAGATTCCAAATTTTGCTGTTTCGTAAATTGTGGCTTGCGTGTGTGGTAGAATTGATGTAAATTGCAGCCGTTGGTACAAGTAAATGCAGGTTTAAAAGTAAACAGTTATGAAGAAAGTACTACTCTTATTCATGGTGCTTGCTGTGAGCGTAGGGCTTGCACAAGCACAGAATCGCACGGTCTCCGGCGTGGTGACCGATGCAGAAACGGGTTCGCCCTTGCCCTTAGCAAATGTGCAAATAAAGGGGACCACAACTGGCACTGTGACGGATAACGATGGCCGCTTCACGTTGCAGGTGTCTGGCGAGGAGGCGATTCTCGTGTTTTTCTACACGGGCTACCAAACCCAGGAGATCCCGGTAGCGGGGCAAACCACGTTTAACGTGGCGCTCAAATCGGCCAATGAGGAGATTGACCAGGTGGTGGTGGTGGGCTACGGCACGACCACCAAGAAGGCCTTTACGGGGGCTGCTTCGTCAGTGGGCGATGAGGCGATGCAGAATAAGGTTTCAACCAACCCGATAAAGGCGCTTGAGGCCACGGTGCCGGGCTTGCAGATGAGTAGCTCATCGGGGCAGCCAGGCGCGCCGGTAGGAGTGTACATCCGAGGGTTTAACTCAATAAACTCCAGCACGGCGCCGCTCTACGTGATTGATGGAGTGCCCTTTGAGACCAGTGCGGTGAGTACCCGCTCCAACGAGGGGGTTGACCTCTCCCCGCTGGCGGCACTTAACCCAGATGATATAGCCTCGTACACTGTGCTAAAGGATGCCACCGCAACGGCCATCTACGGGGCGCGTGCAGCTAATGGTGTTATCGTTATTACCACGAAGAAGGGGAAAAAGGGCGGCCTATCGATTAACTTCAGCGCGAAGCTCGGTGCAGAGCTGCTCCCGCCCGTCCCAAGGAACTATCGGTTGCTGAACACCGAGGAGTACATGGAGATGTACATGGAGGGTTTCAAGAACTCGGTACCCATGTATTGGGACGATGTAAATTACGAGCTTGGAGGAAAACATCATGTACCAACGGTGGAAGACATACTTGGGAATCAAGATGCGTTGTACGACTATATCGATTTGTTTGAGGGGTTGTATTGGTCGGGGAGTACCTTCAACGAGAAGGGGGTTCGAGGGTGGAGGGATGTCAATACCAACTGGCTCAAGGAGATTACGCGGCCGGGCTTTGTGCAGAACTACTCACTCAGCGTGATGGGAGGCGGAGAGTCGGAGACTGCGGCTACGCACTACATGTCGGTAGAGTATTTGGACAATAAGGCATACATGCGGGGTAAGGATTTAAATAGGATTAGCTTCCGCTACAATATGGACCAGCAGCCGTGGAGGATTTTTAAGTATGGGATTAACTTCTCGGTGGCGCAAACGACCTCAAATATGGGGGCTGGCGGAGGGTATTTTAGCGATCCGCTCACGCAGGCGTACATGATTGTGCCAGTGGTACCCGTAAAGGATGCCAAGGGCGAGTGGAATTTTGATAATAATACGGGCTACAACCCAGTTGCGCAACGTAGCGAAAAGGGTGATAAGAATACCATGAAGATGCGCCGTTTCGTTGCGATTCCGTACGTTCAGTTTAACATACTGCCGCAGCTAGTCTTCCAGTCGAAGTTTGGGCTTGATGCCTTGCTGCAGCAGGAGTTTGGCTACTGGTCGTTTTATGGGCAACAGGGAAGAGATATGAATGGGATGGGCGAGATGACCAACTATAACCGATTCATGATGACGTGGACGAACACGCTGGCGTATCGCCAAACTTTTGTGGAGGCGCACACGCTGAATGCGCTGTTTGGCTATGAGGCGCAGCGTATGCAGGATGATAATGCATACTTAGCGGCGAGCAACTACCCGGTTGACTATTTGAACTCGGTGAGCTTGGCTTCAAAGCCTTCAGATGCTACCACCCAGAAGGCGGCGCTCGGCATGCAGTCTCTATTTGTGAACGTGGAGTACGACTATATGAATCGATACTACCTATCGGGATCGCTGCGTTTTGATGGGTCAAGCCGTTTCCACCCATCCAAGTATTGGGCGCCATTTTGGTCGGTCGGCGCGAAATGGCGGATTGCAGAGGAAGCGTTTATGGCGCCTGCGCAGAAGTGGCTAAACGAGTTGACGCTACGCACGAGTTACGGTACGACAGGTAACCAGTCGGTGGGGAGCGGCTGGTACGCATGGCAGGATTTATATGGGTTTGGCTATAACTACAATGGCCGAGGGGGATCGAAGCGTGAGCAGATGGAGAATAGAGATCTATCGTGGGAGCAGACGAACAAGTGGAATTTGGGGCTTGATTTGGCCTTCTTCTACCGTTTGAACATCTCGGTCGATTGGTACTACCATCTGACGAAAGATATGGTATTCGCCATGCCGCTGTCGCGGGCAACGGGCTTTTCCTCAATCTATAAGAATATCGGCTTGATGCGTAACCAGGGGCTTGAGTTCAGCATTAATGCCCATGCGGTAAAAATGGAGAACTTTAATTGGCATTTAACCCTGGTAGGCTCTCACAATGAGAACAAGATAAAGAAGCTTAGCACCAATAAGCCGATAAAGCAAAACCTAACGATTCGAGAGGTTGGGCATGACTACTTCACGTGGAGAATGTTTAAGTACGCAGGGGTGGATCCACAGACGGGCGAAAGGCAGTGGTACGACAAAGATGGGAATATTGAGAAGAACTACAATAGGCTTGCCGCTAAGGATGAGAACAAGTACTACGTTGGTACCGCAACACCGAAGTTCCAGGGCAGTTTGACCAGCTCAATGGATTTCTACGGGGTGGATTTTTCCTTCCAGTTCTCTACGATGCTAGGGCACATGATATTCGGTGACCATTTACGGTACGATGAACAGATCGGGGGTACGATGCCGAGCAACATGACGCATTGGGTGTACGATCGCCGTTGGAAAAAGCCCGGAGATGTGACTGACGTTCCAAAATTTGTATACGGAGGAGATGCAAATAAAGTCTCAACGCAGTTCTTAATGAAAGGGAACTACTTGAAGCTGCAGTCGGTGACGTTGGGATATACACTGCCTAAGGCTTGGACTGACAAGATGATGATGAAGAGTTTCCGAATATTTGCTACTGCGGAGAATTTGTACACGTTTAAGAGTAGAAACTACAGAGGATTTAATCCAGCCGATGTGCCGTTGAATGGATTGCAGTGGTGGAACTATCCCGCTCCACTCACGATTATCGGAGGTTTAACAGTAGGATTTTAGCGAGGAGGAGGAATAGATATGAAGAGAATAGTTGATTTAGGAGCAGGTTTGGTGCTGCTGGTGTTGCTGTGCGTAGGGTGCAAGAAAGAGCTTCCGAACTACCAGCAGATACCCACTACCGATGCGTTTAGGACAACGAAGGATGTTCAAAATGGATTGATAGGGTGCTACAATTTGTTTGGAACCTACGAGTTCGCAGGGCGGAACGTCATTGCGGTAGGGGATATGTGCGGCACGCTGGGAAAGGCGAGTCCAGCATCGGGGCACTTCGTTGACATGAATAAGCTTTCGATTTCTCCAGTGACCCCAGAGCTCGCGGAGATGTGGGCGAGGGGCTATCAGATACTTGATGCGTGTACGAGGACGATAATTGGGGGGAAGGCACTCATAAATGACAAGCTGTCGAAGGATCCAAAGTACTATGAGGGTGATATACTCACCGTCAATTCGTGCATAGGGCAAGCGTATGGGCTGCGGGCGCTAACCGAACTCTATCTGGTCAATCTGTTTGGCAAGCGATACGAGGGGAATCAAGATGCGCTCGGCATAATACTGGTGCCGGATGATAAGCCGATAGAGAAGGGCGAGCGGGTCTCTCGTGCCACGGTGGCGAAGGTTTACGAGGCGATATTTGACGATTTGAAAAAAGCGGATGAGCATTTCAAAGGGGAGACTGAAGAGAGCTACGCGAGTGCATTTTACATTGGGGTAGGGACTTTACAGGCAATAGCGGCTCGAGCTTACCTCTACAAGGCGGACTACAAGAATGCGCTTGATGCTGCGAAGGCTGCGCTAAAGGCCGTAGGCATAGAAGGCTTATCGGGAGAACCGCTATCGGGCGATGCCTACCTGAATATGTTTAGGTCGCTGGCGATAGAACCCAAGGAACACATTTTCCTCCTTGCAAAGTCTTCTGATGACAATCTATCAGCCGATGCCCTTAACACGCTATACGGTAGCTATAAGGCAACGGTGACGGTTCAGTTTGATACAGCGGCAGATATGCGCAACAAGCTTGTTGGTGAAATTAGTATACGGAATCAGCCGTTGAAATGGGCTGGGATTCCCGGCGAGCAGGCCGTTTCGAACATTCCTATATTTAGGGTTTCAGAGATGGCGCTGATAGTGGCTGAGGCGGCGCTCAAGACAGGGGACGATGCTACGGCCAAAGAGGCATTGCTATTCGTGTCCAAACGGGGTGGTGCAGAACATGTTGCCAACGTGGAGACCCTGTGGAGCGGTGATGAGCAGTCAAAGCTAGCGGCGATAAAGCTGGAGCGGCGGTTGGAGCTCTTCGCGGAAGGGCATGATTTCTATGACATGCGCCGTTGGGGAGATGTGGCAAAAAGAGGTGATCACGTATACGATTTATCGAGGTACGCCTTCCCAATTCCTGATGGCGAGATAAGTGCAGATTTCGGTACGGAGCCGACCCCGGTGGAAGATTACTTGCCGATTAGATAGTATAAAGTGCTAGTCTACTAGTTGTTAGAAAGGCGGAGCGGCAGGGATGTCGCTCCGCCTTTTCGTTTAGAGATAGGGGTGTATTGGCTCTATGGGAGGCTGCGCATGGGGGCTTTGGATGCCATCGAGATGGGGACGGGCAGTTACGTTGGTACAAGAACTGTGTCTATCCCGGTCTATCGCTAGCTCCTTTGGGGCAAATATTTGGCTAACTTTGGTCTAGTTGTAGATGAGGCATGTGTGTAGCGCCAAGCTGGCTTCATTGAGGTAGCGCCAGTGCTGCATTATTTTACTGCGTATTGCCTATTGGGCAAAGGCTTTGGGGAGGGTCGACGCATATTGAAAACAAAAGGGTTATAATTCTCGTTTTTATATAGGTGTGGGGTTGGGGATTGGTGTGGAGCGTTTCTAGGTTGTATTGCGGGGGGCGGAATGGGCGGAGGATGGTGAAAGAAAAAGAGAGCAGTGAGTAATGAGGAAATTTATTTCTATACGAACGAAGATAGGTGTCGCCGCGAGCTTAGGCACATTCATAGTGGTGCTTATACTCACTGCGATTAATGTTAACGTACAGTATAAGAATCGGTTGCGGGAGATAAACACCTTGGCGCAGCAAGAGGCGGAGGATGCCATGCGGGAGATTCTTCTAAACATGAATGGCGGGATGTGCGGGGCGGAGTACATGGCCGATATGGTGCGATTGGGGGTGACGAAAGGGCTGACGCGGAGGCAGCTGGAGGCGATAATGGGCCAGTTGGTGCTGGAAAACAGCCATTTTAGGGGCGGGCTGTTGGCCTTTGAGCCAAATGCGTACGATGGGCGAGATGCGCAGTACGCCGATTCGTTGGGGGCCGATGGGACGGGGCGTTTCGTTACCTATCTGTTCCGCAACGAGGACCAAACGATCGGGCGAGAGGCTATTACCTCGTATAAGAACGAAGGGGCTGCGCCCTGGTACTATGCTCCTAAGCGGGTTGGCAAAGAGCTGGTGACCGAGCCGGTGACGTACGAGATTGATGGGAAGGCGCATCGGTTGATAACATTTGTGACGCCGATAATCCAAGAGGGTGTGTTTTTGGGTGTCGTGGGGTTTGACATGGATCTGGAGCTAATACAGCAAGCGTTTGAAGGGTTTAGAGGGCGAGAGGCCATTTGCGATGTGTCGTTCATCACGTACGATGGAACCTGCGTGGCGAGTTCGTTGCAGCCGGAGATCGTGGATAAGAGCATAGCGACGTTCTACGGCGCGGAGTACCCTAAGCGGCTGCGCCGGTTGCAGGCGGGGGAGACGTACTCGGATAAGGATCGCGAGAACCACTACGTCTATTTCCCGATATGGTTCAACCGGTCGCCGTTGCCGTGGCAGGTGCGCTTTACGCTGCCCAATAGCTATGTGTATGGGCAGCAGGTGCGGCAAATGGCCATTTCAATCGGGATAGGATTGGGCTTGCTCCTTGTGATTGCGGTTGGGATAGTGCTGATAGTGCGAAGGTTCTTGGCGCCGCTCGGAACGTTGGCGGGCAGCGCGGATCGCATCGCGGCGGGTGATCTATCAGTAAAGATTCCTGCGGATATGGCGAACGATGAGATAGGATTGATGGGGCGTAAGGTAGTAGCCATGGTGGAGTCGTTCCGCGAGATTGTGTCGAGTATACAGGACGGTGCGCAGAATATGCTATCGGCGAGCCATCAGGTGAGCAATGGGGCGGAGCAGCTGGCGCAGGGGAGTGCGCAGGAGGCATCATCGATAGAGGAGGTGACCGCGTCGATGGCGCAGATGGGAGCATCGATAGGCCAGAATCGGGACAATGCAAAGACCACGGAGTGCGTGAGCAATGCGGTGTCGGAGGGTATGCAGGGCAGTATGCAGAGCGTTTACGAGACGAACGGATTTGTCCAAGAGATTGCGCATAAGATTGGAGTGATAAACGAAATTGCGAATCAGACGAATATTCTGGCGCTGAACGCTGCGGTGGAGGCAGCGCGCGCCGGGGAGCAGGGGAGAGGATTTGCAGTGGTGGCGGCCGAGGTGCGCAAGCTCGCAGAGCTGAGCCAGAGCGCGGCGGGAGAGATAACCGCATTGGCGCAGCGGTGCGTGGATAGCGGCAATACCACCACGGATGCCGTGGCGCGGCTTGTGCCGGAGATGGAGAAGTCGGTAGGGCTTGTGCGGGAGATTACGGCCAGCACAGAGGAGCAAAATAGGGGTGTTCAGCAGATAAACGGGGCTATGCAGCAACTAAACGACCAAACGCAGCGTAATGCGACCCTATCGGAGGAGCTAGCTTCAAGCGCAGAGGAGATGGCAAGGCAGGCCGAGACGCTGCGCGATGCCGTGGCGAGGTTTAAGCTCTAGCTGCCCTGCCGCACCCGATTGGCTGCCCGTGCTGTAGGCGGATGGCGATATTTTGGGCACTAAGCTGTACAGGTGGATTTTTCGTATATTTGCGCCGCGGGGCGTGCGGTGAGTGGAGGAGGAAAAGCTAGCGTGGGCATGCGGATAAGGTTAGGGTTACGACAGAAGTTTTTGCTGTTTGTGCTGCCGGTGTCGGTGGTGATATATGTGCTATCGATGGGGTACATCGTGAGCGCGGACCGCAATGCCATGTTGGCAGATTCGTACCAAAAGGTGCGGCTAAACGCATGGAAATCGGCGGGGGAGGTGCGAACGCGCATGACCCGCTACGTATCAATCACCGACGGCTTAGCCTTGGCGTTTTCTAACTACTACAAAAAACCGTCTTCGGATTGGCAGGCGGAGTACCTATCGATGCTGCAGCAGGTGTTTACCTCCACGCCGGAGATGTCATCTCTGTGGGATAGCTGGGAGTACTACGCCTACGTGCCGAACTATAAGAAGAGCTACGGGCGTTTGGCGCGGCAGCTGTGGCGCGATGCGGAGGGGAATGTGCATACGGAGCGGGTGGAGCTGAGCGTGATGGGCGACCCTGCGCAGTATGGTGCGTTCAAGGCGCGTAATGAGGCCGATTTTTGGGAACCCTATGAGGATGTAACAAGTAGCAATCGGCAGAAGGGACGGCTGATGACCACCGTGGCGTCGCCTATACGCCGAGAAGGGAAGTATGTGGGGGCTGTGGCGTGCGATGTGGAGCTGGGGTGGTTGCAGAAGCTCGTGCAGTCGGTGAAGCCGTTCGTGGAGAGCGATGCTTTTTTGGTGTCATCCTCGGGATCAATCATAGCGCATCCCGCAGACTCCTTGCTGCTCCAAAATATAGGGGACGTATACCCCGAAGCGGTTCAAAACGAAGGGATCGCGCGGCGGATTCCGCAGGGCGAGGAGATGTCGTTTATTCATGTGGATAGGGCCGGGGTGCGCTACTTCGTTTACATGGCTCCGGTGGTGGTTTCAGGGGTGCGATCAAAGTGGGCGCTCGGCGTGCAGGTGCCGCTGCACGTCATCACAGAGTCGGCGGATCTGAGCGTGCGGTTGGCGATAGAGGCGCTGCTGCTGTCGGTAGCGTTGCTGGTGGTGCTGTTGGTGGTGATAGCCAACGGAGTGACGCGCCCGGTGCGCAAGGTGACGGCAGTGCTTAATCGTTTGGGGGAAGGCGATCTATCGGCTAATGTGGAGCTGCGCGTGGCTTCAGGGGATGAGCTGGAGGAGATGGCGCATTCGGCGGAGCGGCTCACGCAGGGGCTTCTTGACAAGAGTAGGTCGGCGCAGCGCATCGGGGCGGGAGATTTGGAGAAGGAGATACCGCTGCTGAGCGAGCGCGATACGCTGGGGCGTTCGCTGCAAGCCATGCAGGAAAGCTTGCGGCGGGCTGCGGCTGAGGAGTCGCAGCGGCGGGAAGAGACGGCGCAGCGGACCTGGGCGAATCAGGGGCTACGTGAGCTGTCGTCAATTATTCGGGACAATACGGAGCAGCTGGAGGAGCTCTGTGAGCGCATGGTGCAGTACATGGTGCGCTACATCGGGGCGGATCAGGGCGCGATGTACTTGGCCGTGGAGGGGGATGCGGAGGCGAAAACGGAGGATGGCCGTCCGAACTACCATCTCGCTACGGCGTTTGCCTGGGGGCGGCAGCGCTTTCTGTCGCATGATGTTGCCTTGGGGGAAGGATTCGTGGGGGCGTGCGCCATGGAGCGGCAGGTTCTCTTTATTACCGATGTACCCAAAGATTATCCTGCGATTCCGGCGGGGGTGGGCGATGCGCCGCCGCGGTGCCTGGTGTTTGTGCCGTTTATCCATGAGGGCAATGTGGTCGGCATTGCTGAGTTTGCGTCGTTCAAGTTGCTGCGGGAGTTTGAGGTGAATTTCTTAGAGCAAAGCGCGCCGATGGTGGCAGCGAGCATTTTCAGCGTGCGTGTTGGGGCGCAGACCCGAACCTTGCTAGAGCATTCGCAGGAGCAAACGGAGCTGCTTAGCTCGCAGGAGGAGGAGCTACGTCAGAATTTGGAAGAGCTGCAGGCCATTCAAGAGGATGCAACGCACCAGAAGCAGGCCATGGAGAGCTACATCGGGGCGATTAAGGGGGCGATGAACTACGCGGAGTACGATGCTCAGGGGCGTGTTATCGCCATTAGCGATCAATATCTCTTTGGCGCGGGAAAATCGCACGAGCAGGTGCTGGGTACGTACTTCTACGAGGGTTTGGATGTGACGGGGTGGGGCGTGCCGGAGTTTGAGGCGTTTTGGCAGTCGGTGCTAACGAGCAAATGCCAGTGGCTGCGCGCGGAGGTGGAAACGTTTGGTAAGCGGGTGGCGGTGCGAGAGGTGTACTTCCCAGTGCGCAGCGCGCAGGGTACGGTTGACCGTGTAATAAAATTCTCGTATGCGGAGTAAGTACTTCACTATGCGAGGTATTGCATGGGCGTTACTGTTGGGAGTTGGAGTCGTGCTAGCGGGGTGCTCCCGCGAAGCGGAGGGGGACCAGGGATACGAAAACCTTAGCGACTTGGCCAATGCGGAGGCGACAGCGGAGGCGTTTGTGAAGAGCGTGCAGGCGGGCCCATTCAAGGGCGGTAATGGGGCAATGGTGCTGCATGTGTCAAGGGAGGAGCATGGCTTCGTGGCAGATCTCGAGGTGCGAGAATCGGGGAAGAAGACGAAGAGAGTGGCCTTCGGCATGTACGATATAGAGTACGATAGCCGCTTGCAGAGTGTGGAGACCAAAGGGGGCGAGGTGCGTTTTCTCTACGAGGAGCTCCGGTTCAAGCTTAAGGCGAGTAAAGAAAAATCGGCATACCAAGGGGATGCCAACGAGCCGTCGCGTATCTATCGGGTTGTGCTGGACTCAGCGGGGCACATAGGGCTCTCGTCCATGCTTAGGGTTGTGAAGGGTGGAGCACCAGTGGTGCTGCGGATGGATCAGCGAGTTAACGATTAGTTGATGGCTGTAGTAGATTGGGTGCGTAGCGGCTGCGCCATGCGGTCTAGCCTCGGTGTTTTCTAGCGTGCGCGTAGCGCGTTCCGTCCATTATTTTTTCCCTTTTGTTCTTATATAGGTGTTGGATTACAGAAAATCCGTACCTTTGCCACGTTAACATGAAAAAATGTTGGGCGAGATGGCTACGAGCAAGAAGCAACAAGGTGAGCAGGAAGGCGTAGAGCGCATGAACGAGGCGCTCACGAAGACGGAAAGTTTTATAGAGCGGTATCGCTACTGGATATTAGGTGCGGTGGGCGCAGTGGTGCTTGTGGTTGTATGCGTGGTGCTGTATAAGAGCTATATCGTGGCGCCGCGGGAGCAGGAGGCGCAGGAACAGATATTCCATGCGCAGCAGCAGTTCCAGCAGGATTCCCTGGCGGTGGCGCTGAATGGTGATGGCAACAATCTAGGTTTCTTGCAGGTTATCAAGGAGTATTCTGGCACGAAAGCGGGCAATATGGCGCGTTATTACGCGGGGATGATTTACCGCGAGCAGGGGGAGTGGGATGCGGCATTGGAGATGCTTTCGGACTTTAAGAAGAACGATCAGATGTTGGCGCCAATAGCCTACGGCGCGATGGGGGATTGCTACGTGGAGAAGGACGATTTAGCATCGGGTGCCAAATACTACGAGAAGGCGATTGGCTACGTGGAGAATGGGCTTACTGCCCCGATATTCTTGATGAAGCTGGCGGCAGTGCAGGGAAGGCAAGGGAATTGGCAAGCCGCGATGTCAAGCTACGAGAAGATAAAGACAGGTTACCCGAGCAGTGCCGAGGCGCGCGACATTGATAAGTACATTGCGTACGCGCAGCAGAAAGCGGCGAAGTAGATCGGGGAGTATACTCCTTCGTGTTTGTAGAAGGCATTGCTACGCGGCGTGCGTAGGCGGGCTGCGCAGTAAAGGCGCAGCGGGTAGATATTAATTTGAAATAGAGAGAGAAGGGCCATGAGTTCGGGATTATACGATGGGCTAGATACCAAGGTGAGGCTGCAAGGCGATGAGCAGGTGATTATATTTGCAGCCGATTGGCACAAGGATATTGTTGACATCTTGGTGAAGGATGCTATAGAGGAGTTGAAACGGCTCGGTGTGGATGACTGTGAGGTGATTCGCGTGCCGGGGACGTACGAGCTTCCGCAGGCTGTGGCGATGTATCTCAATCCCGATTGGCCAGAATTTGATTGTGAACCGGAGCGGGAGCTGCCCGATGGCATCATATGCTTTGGGGTGGTGGTGCAGGGGGAGACGCCGCACTTCACGTTTATTTCCCAGGCAGTGGCTACCAATTTGGAGCGTGAGGCGTGCGAGAATGCCTCGGTACCAATCATGTTTGGCGTGTTGACGACCAATACCGTGGAGCAGGCCATGGAACGTGCGGATGGCACGAATAGCCGTAAGGGTATAGAGGTGGCGCATGCGCTCGGGCGCATGATGGAATACGCACAGAGCCTCCGATAAGTTCTTGCGGTGGAAGTTTGTAAGCCAGTTGTTAGGGTGTGTTTTTCTTGGTGATTCCTATTTTGTAAGAGGATTTAGGCCCATAGCGCCTGGGGATGGTGCAGGGGCGAGGCGTAGGTATGGGGTACGAGTATTCGTTTGATCATTTGGTGCGTACGGCTAATGAGGCTTCGCTCTTTAAGGCGGTGTCGGAGGTGGCGGCGCAGCAGGGGCAGCGGGTTTACGTGGTGGGAGGTTTTGTGCGGGATGCCATCCTGGGGCGAGCGAATACAGATGTGGACCTGGTTACGGTGGGGTCGGGCGTGGAGCTAGCGGAGCGGGTGACGCGCGCCGTGCGGGGATCGCGCCTGCAGGTGTTCAAGAATTTCGGCACGGCGAATTTCCATTACAAGGGACTTGAGGTGGAGTTCGTAGGCGCGCGGCGAGAGTCGTATAGGCGAGACTCGCGGAAGCCGCTGGTGGAGGATGGAACGCTGGAGGAGGATTTGGCGCGTCGGGATTTCACCGTGAACGCGCTGGCAGTGAGCCTGAATGCTGAGGATTTCGGCGCGATAGTGGATCGCTACGATGGGCTTGGCGATATGAATAGGGCGTTGCTGCGCACGCCGCTCTCGCCGTCGCAGACGTTTGACGATGACCCCCTGCGCATGATGCGGGCGGCACGTTTTGCGGCGCAGCTGGGCTTTACTATAGATGATGCCGCCTTTGCGGCGATGCGTGCGTATGCAGAGCGGCTTCAAATCGTGTCATCGGAGCGTATTATTGAGGAGTTTAACAAGATTTTGATGTCGCCAATGCCCTCCATGGGGCTGCATCTCCTCGGCGAAACTAAGCTCTTGGATCAGTTCTTGCCGGAGGTGGCGGCGCTGCGAGGCGTGGAGACGGTGGAGGGGCGTGGGCATAAAGATAATTTCTACCATACGCTGCAGGTAGTGGATAATGCGGCGAGCCGGGGCGCAGATCTGTGGGTGCGCTGGGCGGCGCTCCTCCACGATGTGGGAAAGGCGCGGACGAAGCGATACGTGCCGAAGCAGGGTTGGACATTCCATTCCCATGAGTTCGTTGGGGCGAAGATGGTGGAGAAGATTTTCCGCCGGTTGCACATGCCGCTCAATGAGAAAATGCGTAGGGTGGAGAAGTTGGTGAGTCTCCATATGCGCCCCATCGCGCTGGTGGACGATCAGGTTACGGATAGCGCCGTGCGCCGGTTGCTCTTCGATGGGGGGGATGAGATAGAGCAACTCATGCTGCTTTGTGAAGCGGATATTACCTCGAAGAATGAGAAGACCGTTGCCCGCTATATGAAGAATTTCGAGCGGGTGCGGGCGAAGATGAAGGATCTGGAGGCGCGCGATGCGATACGGAATTTTCAACCCCCGGTGAGCGGTGAGGAGATAATGGAGCTGTATAGCCTGCCGCCGAGCAGAGTGGTGGGGGAGCTAAAGAACGCCATAAAGGATGCCATCCTCGATGGGGTGATTCGGAATGACCGGGAGGAGGCGTTGGCGTTCTTGAGGCGCAAGGCGGAGGAGCTAGGGGTTGCGCCGAAGGGAGGAAAGGGGGCGCATTAGCTATTAGAGCGTGCCGTACGTTCTAACCCTATTTTCAGCTGCGGTTAAGAGCGCACCAGGGCTCCACTAAACGAACGGTCGGTCGGGTTTCAGTGGAGAAAATTGGGCGAGAGATGGCGTATTTTATGATACGCCGGTTGAATTTTAATCGATACAATTATTGTTCGTGGCGTACGTGTCTTAATTTTCGCTACCTTTGGGGTGTGATAATTGAGGGTGCTGTGGTACACGAGAAGAAAATGCGTACTATCTTGCTGTTAGTGGCGGTTGCGTTCTGCTGCGTGGGGCAGAATGCAGTAGCCATGGTTGACATGCTGCGGGTATGCCAATATGACAGCGTGCAGCTAACGCAAGACACTACCGACATCCTCTGCGGGGAGGGAGATTCCTCATGGTATGGCGGACAGCTTGGGCTTGTGCTGAGCGGCGGCGGTGCGCGAGGCTTAGCGCATATCGGTGTGCTGCGCGCGTTGGACGAGATGGGCGTTCGGCCGGATTACGTCACAGGGACAAGCATGGGGGCAGTGATTGGGGGGTTGTACGCCATGGGGTATACCGGGGAGCAGATTTCACAGCTTAACCGCGAGGCAGATTGGAACGTGTTGCTGAGTCGCACCATTGATATGCGCAAGGTGGCGTTTGATCAAAAGTCAAGCTTTTCCCGTTCAGTGTTTTCTATCGGGCTTCGGGGTAAGCGGTTTCGTTTTAAGCTAGGCTACATAGAAGGGCAGAACCTATGGGATTTCTTTTTCCGCCTGACGTGGCCGGCGGTGAAGGTGCAGCGCTTTGACAGCTTGGCGATACCCTTCCGCTGCTGCGCGGGTGACGTGCTGCGCGGGGAATGCTGCGTGTTAGATTCGGGAAGTTTGGCGGTGGCGATGCGCGCGAGTATGTCGGTGCCAGGGGTATTCACGCCGGTAGTGACCCGCGACAGGCGGGTCTACGTGGATGGGGGAGTGTGCGATAATCTACCCATAGATGCCGCGCTAGCGATGGGGGCAGATCGTGTGATAGGGGTAAATGTGAGTACGCAGAATGCATATGAGTATAATCCGACCTTTGGCATTCGTCGTATCCTGAATAACTCCGCAATGTATTTTGGAATTAGAAAGGCGCAGGAGGATTTGCAGCGATGCGATGTTGCGATAGAGCCTAATTTGGAAGGGATGACGTCATCGACTTTTAGCAGCGGGCGGGAGATAGAGCAGCGGGGCTACCTCGCCGCGCTGGCGCAGCGAGAGGAGATAATGCGACTGGCGCAGCGCATGGGGCGGAAGGTGGGCGTCGGGGCACCCTGCGGGTTTGATATGAGGAGGCTTCTTGACTCGGTGGACATTGACTCCATAGTGGTTGAGCTTGAATCGCTGCCCCTACGGCGTTTCGCCCTGAATGCCTCACAGCTAAAGGCTCCATCAAAGATAACGCAAGCGAACATGCAGCGCGCCTCGGACAACCTGATAGGCTCTGGCTATTTTACCCATTGCATTTACTACATTGACGAGCAGCAGCGTTTGCATTTGTTGCCGCAGCCGGCACCCCGATTCGTGATGAGCTTCGCAGCGAATGTGAACGATGCGTGGGGGGCGAGTGCCATAGTGCGGATGAGGATGCTCAACCCATTCTCTAACGTTTCAAGGCTCGATGTGGCCGCGATGGTCACAGCGCAGCCAAAGCTCGATGCGTCGTACACCACCTACGTCTCGCCTCGCATGAAGGCGTTCGTGCGTTTTGACCTTGACTACACCAGCGAAAAGCTTCCCTACTACGTGAATAATCAAAACGTGGCCTCAGTGTGGAAGCATGGGGTGGGGGCGCAGGGTTTCATAGGGTACATGCCGATGCTGAGCCTCACGATGGATCTAGGCGCACGCTACTCCTTTGTGTCACAGATTCCAAACAAGGAGTACAACACGTGGGTGGGGTTAAAGTCGGAGGGGAAGTATCGGCAGCAGTCGCTGCGTCTGTTCTTTGATGTGCGGTGCAATACGCTCACCCGCCCCTACTTCCCAGAGCGGGGGCAGTCGGTGGTGGCGAGCGTGGCGTACCTCTTTAACTCCCCGCTCCAGAGCTACAGTTCGGCGGGGAAGGAGGAGGCCAAACAGAAGGTACAGAGCGATTTAGACAAACCGCACCAGTTCTACTCCATTAACTTCCGCTACCGCGGGACGTTTTCGCTGTGGAATGCGGTTTACCTTGAACCCTCCCTCGTGCTAGGGCTTAACTCCCGCACCACGGAGCGTTTCTCAAGCTATTTGGTGGGTGGCGGGTGCTTCACGGTGCGCGATGAGTTTGGCGATGTCCCATTCTATGGGATAGGGTATCGCCAGCTGAGCGCGTCAGACGTGTGGGGGGCGGCGTTTGATGCGCGCATACGCCTGTGGAAGGAGCTATTTTTTGTGACGCGGGTGAACTACGCACAGCTCAATGACACAATGGCAGGACTTTTTCGTTCGTTCACCAATCCGAAAGTTGGTTTGCTGGGGGGCGGGGCGGCCGTGGCGTGGATGACACCGCTTGGACCGATGGCTGTGTCGGCATCGCTAGCGAACCAGGCGCAGAAGGTGTGGTTTAACTTCTCGCTGGGGTATACGTTCTAGAAGAGTGCGTGGCATAGATATTGCGTGGTAGGGTGGTACGAAGCAGGGCGGGTGCGGGGCTATTTTGTGGCACGGAGTTTGATGGGTAGATGTGTATAGATTTTGATAGTTGGTAAAGGCAGATTAACACTAAAAAGTAGTAGATTATGAAGATGCGTAAGTATTTTGTAATGGCGCTGGTGGCGCTAGGCGCGACGGCGGCGTTCTCGTCCTGCCAAAAGGATCCAAAGTATGATGCTCCGACGTTGGAGTTCCGTGATGGGAAGAATAATGTGGTTAAGACTTTCAACGAAGAGTCTTTTGGCACAGCGGGTATGTCGGTCGTTGTAAAGGTTGGTGACATCAAGGAGGTGAAGCTTGACAAGGTTGAGATAGTAGTTAAGTCTAGCTCCAAGTCGATCAAAACGTTTAACGTGAAGAAATTGATTGTAGGCAATTCGGGGGACACCAAGGATAAGTATGTTGGCTATTTTACCAAAGATGAGTTGGGAATGGGCCCGGACGATTGGAACTTGGATGGATTGATGATTAAGGCAACTGCTTTTGACAATCAAGGTAAGAGCGCATGGGTGGATTGCATCTACAAGAAAGATGGTGGCGCGGAGACCCCGGCTGCTGCGGTTGAGGCGAAGGCATGGGTGAATAACAATCAAGGGAAAGCCAATGGCGGTTTTAGTTTAACTGCGAAAAAGTCAGTCAAAAGTGATGATCCTACTGCCGATTTGGTAAACGACAGTGAGGCAACGAAGGGGATTTCTGGGAAATTGAAGTCGAATACAGAATTGCAGTTCGCCCATGTTGAGAGTTCAGCAGTTGATTATTCAAATGTTACCAAGGCGGAAGTTGCTAAGGCTGCGGAAGGAAAGGCTTTTGCGGCGACTATTGATGGGCTGAAGGCCAATAGTCTCTTTATCGCAAAGGATAAGACGGGTACGACATTCTACCTTTTCAAGGTGACGGAGATTGGAGCTAATGATAAGGATTACAATGGGAACGAAGCTGAGCCTACGAAAAGTGGTAATGGAAATGGTGGCTATATGATTTTCGGATACAAATCAAACAAGTAGTCCCGAAATATAGAGAAAAAAGTTGGCGCGGCGAGAGCTGCGCCAACTTTTTTTATGCCGTGGAATATGCGTTTTTTAGGAATTGCGGGGTGGGCAGCATGGAGAATAGCTCCCGCTTTTTGTGCTGCGAGGATGGCAAACAGAATAATTATCGTTTACTTCGCGGCAGTAAGGTGAACCAAGAGCAAAGCTGGAGGAGGAGAGCAGTGAAGAATTTAGTCATAGTGGAGTCGCCGGCGAAGGCTACCACGATACAACGTTTTTTAGGGGCGGAGTTCCAGGTGTTGTCAAGCTTTGGGCACATTCGGGACTTAGTCAAGAGCAACGATGCCATCGATGTGAGCAATGGCTTTGCCCCCACCTACGAGGTGCCGAGCGATAAGGCGAAGGTGGTGTCGGCGTTGAAGAAGGCGGTGAAGGCGAGCGATGCGGTGTGGCTCGCGAGCGATGAGGACCGCGAGGGGGAGGCCATTGCGTGGCATTTAGCCGTGGTGCTCGGCCTGAATATAGCCACCACGAAGCGCATAGTGTTCCATGAAATCACGAAGAAGGCGATACAGCACGCCATTGAAAATCCGCGCACGCTGGATCTCAATCTCGTAGATGCGCAGCAGGCGAGGAGGATACTCGATCGATTGGTGGGTTTTGAGGTGTCGCCGATACTATGGCGGAAGGTGCAGCCCAAGCTCTCGGCAGGGCGGGTGCAGAGCGTGGCGGTGCGACTGATAGCCGACCGGGAACGGGAGATACAGGCGTTTGAGGCGGAGCGGTACTACCGTGTGCAGGCGGTGTGCCAAACCGATAGCCAGTTCAAGGCGGAGCTCACGGAGCGGCTGCAGGGCGAGGAGGCGGCGCGTGCCTACGTGCAGGGCGCCGCGAAGGCCCACTTCGTGGTGGGGGATGTGAAGAAAACGTCTACCAAACGCACCCCTGCACCCCCATTTACTACCTCAACGCTGCAGCAGGAGGCGAGCCGTAAGCTTGGCTTCTCGGCGGCGAACACTATGAGCACAGCGCAGAAGCTCTATGAGGCGGGGCATATCACCTACATGCGAACGGACTCTGTAAATCTCTCTTCGCTGGCGCTGGGGGAAATCGGGCGGCTGGTGGAGGGGGCATACGGGGCGCAGTACCATCAGGTGCGGCAGTACCACACGAAGAGCAAGGGGGCGCAGGAGGCGCACGAGGCGATACGCCCCACGCATGTGGAGGTGGAGAATGTGGGGATGGGGGCCTACGAGCAGAAGCTCTACGATTTGATTCGTAAGCGGGCGATAGCATCGCAGATGGCTGACGCGCGGCTGCAGCGAACCACGGTGCAGATAGTGCCGAAGGAGGGCAATCTTGCCCCGCTCGTGGCGCAGGGAGAGGTGATAGAGTTTGATGGCTTCTTGAAGGTTTACATCGAGGGGAGCGATGACGATGCGGCGCAATCGGAGGGGGGCGAGGGGATGCTGCCTAAGCTAACGCCCGGGCAGCCCGTGACGTTGGTGTCGATGGTAGCGCGTGAACGGTATACGCTGCACCCGCCGCGCTTCACGGAGGCGTCGCTAGTGAAACGGATGGAGGAGCTGGGGATAGGGCGTCCATCCACCTACGCCCCGACGATAGCCACGATCATGAAGCGGGAGTACGTTATGCAGGACTCTCGGGATGGAACCCCGCGTAAGGTGTGGGAGTGCCAACTTGCCAATGGGCGCATTGAGGAGCGGCATGTGGTGGAGATGGCGGGGGGCGATAGGCGAAAACTTTTCCCCACGGATATCGGCCTCGCGGTGAATGATTTCTTGGTGGAGCATTTCCCCTCCATGATGGATTACAACTTTACCGCCGAGGTGGAGGCGCAATTTGACAAAGTGGCAGAGGGGGAGCTGGGTTGGGTGGAGATGCTAGAGGCGTTCTATGGGCCCTTCCATGAAAGGGTGGAGAAGGCGCAGAACTTGGATGGTTTTGTGCAGAGCGAGCGGCAGTTGGGGGTTGACCCTGCAAGCGGTAAACCAGTGATAGTGCGTATAGGGCGGTATGGACCCATAGCGCAGATAGGGCTATCAACTGACGAGGAGAAACCTCGCTACGCCAGCCTCCTAAAGAGTCAGCTGATAGAGACTATCACCCTGGAGGAGGCATTGAAGCTCTTTGCGCTGCCGCGTACGCTGGGAGAGTTTGAGGGGAAGACGGTAACCGTGGCGGTAGGGCGCTTTGGACCCTACGTGCGGCACGATGGTAAGTTCGCTTCGCTGCGAAAGGATCAGGATCCTCTAACGATAGAGCTTCCGGCCGCGATAGAGCTGATTGAGGCGAAGCGGAAAAGCGACCTTGAAAAAATTCTTCGTACGTTTCCTGAGGAGCCAGAGCTACAGGTGCTGCGTGGGCGGTACAATCGTCCGTACATCCATTACAAGGGCGATAATTACGCCCTACCCAAGGAGTTTGACTACAAGAAGGCAACGCTCCAAGAGTTGCTAGACGTAGTGGCGAAGGCCCCAGCGCCGAAGAAGCGTACGGCCGCAACGACGAAGAAGAGCAGCGCGGCAACCAAGCGGAAGCCGAAGAAATAGGGGGTGTAGCGTTTTCACGACTATTTCAAAGGTTGCGTGGGTGCGCCTCCGTAGGGAGGTCCATGCAGCCGGGAGGCTGTGCGGATCATAAAGGCGGCGGGTACATCGAGGTTCCCATGTAGATTATCGGGGTTTCGATTCCTGCCGTATGGTGCTTGTGCGAAGGAAAATGAGTACCTTCGCGCAGGAACGCAAAAGAGGGCAGGTTGGCATGGATAAGTCAAAGCTGGCGCAGACGCTGCAGGATTTAGGCATTTTGCCTGAAGAGTACGACAAGATAGTTGAATACCTAGGGGGGCGTGAGCCGAACTACACGGAGCTTAGCATCTATTCAGTGATGTGGAGCGAACACGCATCGTACAAGAATTCCATTCGTTGGATAAAGACATTGCCCCGCGAAGGGGCGCAGCTGCTGGTTGGGGCTGGCGAGGAGAATGCGGGGCTGGTCGATGTGGGAGACGGTTGGGGCTGTGCTTTCAAGATAGAGTCGCATAACCATCCGTGCGCCGTGGAACCCTACCAGGGGGCAGCAACGGGCGTGGGTGGTATAAATCGAGACATTTTCACGATGGGAGCGCGCCCCATAGCGCAGTTGAACTCGCTCCGTTTCGGCGATCTGCGGAACGCCAGGACGCGTTGGCTGCTTGATGGGGTGGTGCGAGGCATAGGGGACTACGGCAATGCATTCGGGGTAGCAGTGGCTGGCGGAGAGGTCTTCTTTGACGATTCGTATGAGACCAATCCGTTGGTTAATGCCATGTCTGTGGGTTTGGTACGTGAGGGGAAGATGATTTCGGCGGTGTCAAAGGGCGTAGGAAATCCGGTGTTTATCGTGGGGTCCGCTACGGGAAAGGATGGCATCCACGGGGCAACGTTCGCCTCGGCCAACGTGACGGAGAATTCCGTGAACGACATTCCTTCAGTGCAGGTGGGCGACCCCTTCGCGGAGAAGGTGCTGCTGGAGGCAACGCTTGAGTTGGCGCAGACGGATGCCCTCGTGGGGATGCAAGACATGGGCGCGGCGGGCATTATATGCAGCACCTCGGAGATGTCGGAGAAGGGGGGTAGCGGCATGCGTATTGACTTGGACAAAGTGCCAAAACGGCAACCCAACATGCAACCGTTTGAGATTCTACTCTCGGAGTCGCAGGAGAGGATGCTGGCTGTAGTGAAGAAGGGGCGTGAGGCGGAGGTGCAGGCCATATTTGATAAGTGGGACATAAGCTGCGTGCAGATAGGAGAGGTTACGGCGGGTCCCGATTTGGAATTCTACGCGGGTGGCGAGTTGGTGGCGAAGGTGCCGGCGGCATCGTTGGTGCTAGGTGGCGGTGCGCCGGTGTACGATCGAGAGTACAAAGAGCCGGCCTACTACAAGAAGCTGAAGAGCTTTGAAATCTCTAGCGTACCCGAACCAAAGGATATGGTGTCGGTAGCGCGCCGGATGGTTTCGTTGCCCAACGTGGCCTCGAAGCGGTGGGTGTACGAGCAGTACGATACGATGGTAGGGAACTATAACCTGAGCATCAATCAGCCGAGCGATGCTGGCGTGGTAGCGCTGCGCGGCACGGGACGCGCGTTGGCGTTGACGGTAGATTGCAACCCCCGCTACGTGTATGCCGACCCGAAGGTAGGGGCTATGATAGCCGTGGCGGAGTCGGCGCGCAACGTGGTGTGCGCGGGGGCGCGCCCTGTGGCCATTACCAATTGCTTGAACTTTGGAAATCCGTACGATAAAGAGGTCTATTGGCAGTTTGTGGGGGCAATAGCTGGGATGCGTGAAGCGTGCGAAGCGTTTGGAACCCCTGTGACGGGAGGCAACGTAAGCTTCTACAACCAGTCAACGATAGCGGGAGAAGATAGGGCGGTGCTGCCTACGCCTGTGATAGGCATGCTGGGGCTAATCGACGATGTGAAAAAACGGATGGGGCTGTCGTTCCAGCATAAGGGGGATATGATTTACCTGCTAGGCGAGTCAAAGGATGACATTTCAAGTTCGGAGTACTTGGTGAATTGTTGCGGAGTGAAAGAGTCGCCCGCTCCCTACTTCAATCTCTCCGAGGAGTGCATGATGCAGACGGTGCTGGGGGAATTGATAGAGAGGGAGTTGATAGAGTCAGCGCACGACGTGTCGCTCGGCGGGCTTTTTGTGACTCTTCTAGAGTCGTCAATGCAGCACGATTTAGGGTTTGATATTACTTCAGATGCAGAGGTGCGTCTTGATGCCTTCCTATTCGGCGAGGCGCAGGGACGGGCGGTGGTGTCGGTAGCAGAAGAAAAGGAGGGATCCTTCTTGGATTTCATGATGGAGCGCAGCGTACCGATGCACGCGCTGGGGCATGTTACGAAGAACGAGATGCGAATAGACGATGTGTCGTACGGTTTCGTACATGACTACAAGGAACTCTGCGATAATGCCCTTCAAGAGCTGCTAGAGTCAAAAGAGTCCACGAGCCGCGACTAGCGGGGAGAAGGGATAGGCTGGTGCAAATGGGGCACGAGGCATCGGTGGAGGGGAAGGCCGCGTCGGTGCGGGAAATGTTCGATAGCATAGCTCCTCGTTACGATGCGTTGAATCGACTGTTGAGTTTCGGGGTTGACGACCATTGGAGGCGGCGTGCGATACGGGCTGTGCAACGTACCGAGGCGCATGAGGTACTTGATTTAGCCTGCGGCACGGGGGATATGACCCGTTTACTGCTCAAGCATTCTAAGACGTGCGAACAGGTGTACGCAGTTGATGCATCACGCCAAATGTTGGTGCATGCTCGTGCCAAGGCGTGGCCCAGGGGGATGCGAGAGAAAGTAACCTTTGTGGAGGCTGGGGCTGAGAGTCTACCGTTGGAGGACGAGTCGGTAGGGGCTGTTATGGTGTCGTTCGGGGTTCGAAATTTTGCTGATAGGAGCAAAGCGCTTCGGGAGATGTACCGCGTGCTTCGTCCGGGGGGAGGGGTGGTAGTGCTAGAATTCTCCACGCCGCATGGAGCGATTTTCAAAAGGTTGTATAAATTTTACTTTCGGCGCTGTTTACCCTGGGTGGGGGGCGTGATTTCACGGGATAAAAAAGCGTATAGGTACTTACCCGAATCGGTTTACGCTTTTCCCGAAGGAGAGGCATTCTTGCAGGAGCTTCGTGGGGCGGGGTTTGCGAACGGTGTGAGTAGTCGTATGACGGGGGGGATAGCCACGCTGTACGAGGCGAGGAAGCCCATGGTTTCTGAAAAACAATGATATTAAGGATGAAAAAGGTACTTGGCGTGCTGCTGCTGTCGCTTTTTGTAGTGCCATTGGCATGGGGGGACGATGGGGCGCAGGGCGAGGCGCAGGATAGCTGGAGCTTAACGTACTTTGGTGCTGTTGTTTATTCGGGTTTTTACGACACCCAGGAAAATGTGGCTGCGCGGGATGGTGAGGAGTACTTTTTTCCTAAGCCCATTGCACTGAACGATAGGGGTGTAGACTTGAATGCTGTGGGAAAGCTTGAGATGAAGAGCATTTCAACTGAGCTAGGGGTAGGTTTTAAAGGCCCGAAAGTGCTTGGCGCAGTTCCAAGTGGCAATATCAGCATAGACTACTTTGCGTTGCTAACGGAGCTGGCCTACATGCCTCGAATGAAGAGAGCCTATTTGCAGCTTGATTGGCAGCAGCAGGGGCTACGTTTGCTGGCGGGGCAATACGATGCTGTGATGAAGGTGGACGGCTTTGCGCCGAAGGCTAACTACACAGGGGCTGGGTCAGGTCTCGCGCAGACTATGCGCATGGCGCAGCTCCGTTTAAGTTGGCGACCAGTGTGTCAATTCGAGATGGCGTTTGCCGCGGGTATGCATACCTACCATGGCTATTCAAAACCGAGATTGCAGCAGCAGAAGAGCGGACGTCCCGATTTGGGTGGGTATCTTCTATACGAGCCTCTCCCTCAGTTCGCTATGGCAGCATCAGCAAGCGGACGTTGGTTTAAGCCTCGTGCCACTACCGGGAGCGGAGAGGTGGCGAGGGAGATGGCAGACTCCTACGATGTCACCCTGTATATGCGCCTAAGGGGACCATGGGTACGCTTCGTGGCGAGCGGGTCGTACGGAAAAAATCGTGCGTTTGCCAAAATGCTGGGGGGATATGGCTACGATCCTACCACGGACGAAAATGGAGACTTTTCCTACAGTGGGCTCGCCGGCGGCATAGGGTGGGGCGACATACATGTGACGCTGCCAGCGAACTTTTCGTTGTCCTGTTTTGTGGGGTACTATCAACAGCTGGGCGCAGATAGACCATACATGCCCCTTCGGACGTTTGGCGATGGAGCGATAAACCCCACACGGGGAGACGATGTGCAATCGCTGCTACGCGTAGTGCCAGAATTTAGCTATGCCTACAAAGGGTTCGTTGCGGCGCTTAGCTACCACTTCGACACGGCACTATGGGGCGCGACGTGGGATGCGATGCATAAAGCGGTGGGACGGCTTACCCGATCAACCAACCATCGTGTGCAATTGGTGCTGCGTTACGGCTTCGCTGGCGGGCACACGTGGACGAAGCCTAACAAGTAGTACGCTTAATAGAGGAAAAAGCCATGGGGCGAAGGAAGCAACCTGTGGGGGGCGGTGAGTTAGCTAATCGATTCCTAGCGGCTTTTAATACAATTGACCGAGAGTTGGCGAATATCGCAGCGGGCGACTTTCGTCAGACGTTTCGTCAACAGGTATATATAGCTGCGCGGAGAAACTCATACGTTAGGAAGTACGCAGAGGATCTTTTCCAATATGCCGATTTGCGGAACGCCATTGTGCATACCCGTCGTGCGAACTCGGTGATAGCCGAGCCGCACGAGGATGTGGTGCTTGAAATTGAGAAGATTGCAAGGTTGATAGTAAACCCTCCCATAGTGGCTGACGTGATGACGTTGCGCCCTAGGAGCGTGGGGCGGGAGGCCTCAGTAGGGGAGGTGCTGCAGCTCTTTCGTAAATACAATATAAGTCGTTGCCCGATTGTGTCGAGTAGGGGCGTGGAGGGGCTGATTACCGCGAAGTGTATCGTAAAGTGGCTTGAGTCGGTAGCGGAGGAGAGCCTAACGCAGACGGAGGGGGAGAAGGTGAGCGTGGAGTCGGCCTTCGCGATGTCGGTGGGCGGCTTGCTAGGGTATTCTAACGACAATGAGTACGCAATAGTAGGGCGTAGAATGAGCGCCGCGGAGGTGGCGGAAAAGTTTCAGCAGGGGATAGCGGATGGGCGGTACGTCCAGGCGTTGCTTGTGACGGTTGACGGCTCAGCGGGAACGCCGCTTGTTGGGATCATTACCCCATCGGACTTGCCACGGCTCTTTGAGGCAGACATGAAAAACGATATGGAGGACAAATGAGACGGTGTACGTGGGTGTGGAGCGTTGTGCTGCTGGTAGTAACAAATTTGGGAGCGGGCTGCGCAGGGTGTAACGAGCGTACGCAACCGGGCGAGGCGGAGGTGGCAACTGCAAAAATTGAGGAAGAGTTGGAACGTGCGAATAGATTGGCAGCGGATCGGAGTCAGTTGCAGATTGAGGGGTACATTCGGCGCAATGGGATAGAAGGGATGCAGAAGATGGCCAATGGTCTGTACGTGAAGGTGGAAGGGAAGGCGCAAGGCAAGCAGTTCGTGGAGGGGGAGCGGGCAAAGGTGGCGTATAGGTTGGAGCTGTTGGATGGTACGTTGATATGGGAGATAGACAGCACCCGTGCGGAGTCGCTAACGTTGGGCGCACGGGATCGGACTGCGGGGCTTGACATGCTAATCACCGCCATGGCCCCAGGCCAGCATGGGGTAGGGTTAATACCTTCCCATCTAGGGTATGGGCTGAGCGGTGATGGCTCTAAAGTGCCGCCGCATGCGAGCCTGATGTACAAAGTTACGTGGGTGCGGCGTTTACCCTAGGAGTGACTTCTCTATAAATTAGATTCCATCATTCTCACAGCCATTCAACTACCTGCTTGATGGCGAACGCCACGATGCTGGCAAGCAGCAGCCATCTAACGAGTTTCGCTCCCCGCTTTACTGCAAGGCGTGCGCCTACCCAGGCTCCTATGGCTGAGCCAACCGCTAGGAAAAGCCCCGGGAACCATGAAACATTGCCGTTAGCGATGAAAATTGGGAGTACGAGCAGGGTGAAGGCTAATTGGGCTAGTTGCTTAAACGCATTAGCGTGAAGCAAATCAAACCCTCCCCACAGCACTAGGATGGTAAGAACCATAAAGTTTGCCCCCACCTGGATAAACCCTGCGTAGAAACCCACCATCATTATGGCTATCCAAGCCAACGGGTTGCGTACAAAGGTGGTTGGCACCGATCCGATTGGCTTTGACCATTTGGAGGGTTGTATAAAAAGGCTTGACGCTGCCAGCAGCATTGCCGCCACAATGATGTAGTTGAGATACTCGTTCGGTACGTAGTCAACGGTTAGGGCCCCTGCAATGGCACCAACGCATAGGGGAATTAAAAAGAGGAAGTTGCGTCCAAAGCCTTTTATCCCTGACCGACGGTAGTCAATGTATGAAGTAATCGATTGGACAAGTATGCCCAGCCGATTGGTGCCGTTTGCCACGTCTGGGGGAAGCCCAACAAGCATGAGTGCCGGCAGGGTAAGCAATGACCCGCCCCCCGCCATAGAGTTAATAAACCCTGCGGCAACTCCTGACAGCAAGAGTACAAAAAGTTTTCCCCACTCCATTACACTTGATGGCTTTACAAACGCCCTCTCCCATTCTTTAACGGAAAAGTAGGAGGGTTTGTTAATTAGCTCTGTTAAAATACCTACCTTTGCGAGGTGAGAGAGGGGCGCGGGGAGTGGGTTTTATACATAGGTGATGGACGAAAGACAGGTAGATATTGTACTAACACCGTTGCTGCTACCGCTGTATGAGGTGGAACGCAAGACAGTGGTCGTGTTAGATGTGTTGAGAGCAACGACTTCAATATGTGCAGCCTTGGCGCACGGTGCGACGATGGTGCTGCCCAAGGCGAGTAGGGAGGAGGCTGAGGAGATGGCGAGCCGGGGGTACGTGGTGGCTGGCGAAAGCGGCGGGGTGAAATTACCATTTGCCATGTTGGGTAACTCTCCATTGGGCTTTACGCGGGAACGGGTGTCGGGGGAGGAGATAGTGTACTGTTCTACTAATGGGACGAAAGCGATCGTTGCTGTGGAGCGAGCCAATACGGTGTTGATAGGGGGATTCGTTAATCTCTCCGCGTTGGTGACGTATATTTTAGAGCAATTGGAGAATGATGTGATTTTGCTCTGTTCGGGCTGGCGTGGAAACTTCAACATGGAGGATACGGTATGCGCAGGGGCGATCGCCTCGAAGCTCCTTAAAGATGAGAGTTTCGTAGCCAAAACGGATGCAACGCATGCTGCGGTGGAGATGTGGTGGCAATGGAGGGACGATCTGTTGGCCAAGGCTCAAACCACAGAGCATTGGCATCGGCTTGAAAGGCTGGGCGAGGGGGCGGGGTGCGAGCAATGCTTTGAAATCGATGCGTTCGACGTGGTGCCCCAGTTCTCGGCTGGTCGTATATTACCATCGCCAATGTCGCTCGGATAGTGTGGGAATGCTAGCAAAACGTTAAAGAAGTGAGTAAGGAAAAACCGGTGCTGCTGGGGATAGAGTCATCCTGTGACGACACCTCGGCGGCTGTGCTACGTGGGCAAGAGCTGCTATCGAACGTGATTTCCACGCAGGATGTGCATAAGCGGTATGGCGGGGTGGTGCCCGAGTTGGCCTCAAGGGCACACTTGTCGAATATAGTTCCTGTGGTTGATGCAGCCCTGCGGGAGGCGGGTATTGGGGTGGAAAATGTGGATGCGGTGGCCTTTACGCGTGGGCCGGGTCTCTTGGGCGCATTGCTGGTGGGTACCTCATTCGCCAAGGGTTTCTGCCTGTCGAATGGCATTCCCCTCGTTGAGGTGAACCATTTGCAAGGGCATATCCTTGCCCCATTCATCCGTACGGACAAAACGGAGAAAAGTCCCGAGTTCCCTTACCTATCATTGCTGGTGTCGGGTGGCCATACGCAGATTGTGCGGGTCGATGCCCCATTGAAAATGACGATATTGGCCAACACGATTGACGATGCGGCGGGGGAGGCGTTTGACAAGTGCGCCAAGGCTATGGGACTCCCCTACCCCGGTGGCCCGCATGTGGACAGGCTTTCGCAGCAAGGCAATCCTAAAGCCTTTACGTTGGCGCACCCGCTGCGGAACGAAAGAGACTTCAGCTTTAGCGGGTTGAAAACCTCTTTCCTGTACCTCTTGCGTGATGAGGTGGCGAATGACCCTGACTTTATAGAGAAGCGACGAGAGGATCTATGCGCGGTGTTACAGTCAAAGATTATTGAGATTCTCCTCTACAAGCTACGCAAAAACATCAAGGTCACCGGCCTTCGGCGAGTCGCTGTAGGGGGCGGTGTTGCGGCCAATGGGGGCCTACGCAATGCGTTGGTTGCGCTGGGCGAAGAGCTTGGGTTGGAAGTGTTTTTGCCTGAACGCCGCTTCACAACCGACAACGCTGCAATGATTGCCATCGCGGGGCATTTCAAGTATCTCGCGGGGGAGTTCGCATCGCAGAGCGTTACCGCATCGCCTAGGTTGACGGTGTAGACGCACTGCTGCATCGCGTAGGTATGCGCTTCTTTACTAGGCTTCTCAGCAGATTTTCGTTAGGCATTTTTACTATCTGTGGGGGAGGTGCTGCCTCTGCGCAGGGTGACTATCCCCCCGTTGCGGTGATGTCGTATAACGTTGAAAATCTCTTTTCGCCCTGGGTAGACTCTGTAAATCCCGACGAGTCGTTCACCCCGAGCGGCGAGAAGCATTGGACGGTAAAGTGCCTGAACACCAAGGCGCAGCGCATTGCGGATGGCATCGCCTCGGCAAGCGCGGGGAGACCTCCAGCCATAGTGGGACTCTGCGAGGTGGAGGATCGGACTGTGCTGCGTTGGTTAACGGGCAAGACTTATCTCAAGCCGATAAACTATTGGATTTACCACCGCGACTCGCCAGACCCCAGGGGAATTGACGTTGCCGTTCTCTACGACACTGCGCAGCTCTTAGGCTTAGGATGCCGCTGGATACGCCCGCAGATAGAGGACAGTGCGGCGTGGCGGAGCCGCGAAATTCTTTACGCCCGCTTTAGGCTTCCCGATGGCGATACGCTTCACCTCTTCCAGAACCATTGGCCCTCAAAGTATAGCGGTGCTCTCGTCTCGGTGGCGAAGAGAGAGGCGGCGATGCGTGGGCTGATGGGGGTGGTAGACTCAATCGCTGTAGCGAACCCGACCGCAAAGATTATTGCGATGGGCGATTTTAACGAAGATGCTGGCGATGCCCTCTTTCAGGCTATGGCATCGCCTAGCGTAGACGAGGCGGCGCGGCGGAGGGTGTTGGTGAATATGCTCCACCCGGCGCAGCCCCACAAAGGGGCGATAGGGTCGTACAAGTACCAAGGGGTTTGGGCAATGATAGACAATTTCTTCGTCTCCCCTTCCTTGCTTGACGGAGAGGGCTATCGTATTGAATCGGTTGAGGTTCTCCCTTCAGAATTCCTTTTGGAGCGTGACGCATCGCATGGCGGGGTGCGGCCGTGCCGTTCGTATTTGGGTCCACGGTTTAATTCTTTAGGCACAAGCGACCATCTCCCCATCGTGCTAAGGCTTAAATTCGCTAACTTTGCGCCGTGGAAAACGGCGAAAAGGGGGCAAAAAGAGTAAGAATTCATACGCTAGGCTGCAAGCTGAACTACGCGGAGAGCTCCACGTTTGTGCGGCAGTTCGAGCAGCTGGGCGTACGCTTAGCCGAGACGAATGGGAGGGCGGACATTGAGGTGGTGAATTCGTGCGCGGTGACGGAGCAGGCGCAGCGCAAGGCGCGGCAGCTGCTGCATAGGGTGCGGCGCGAAAACCCCGCCGCGCTGCGGGTGATGGTGGGGTGCTATGCCGACCTTTCGGGAGAGGATTTACTGCAAAGTGGCCTAGTGTCGCTGGTGGTGCATCGTGACCAAAAAGGGCAGCTGGCGGCATTGTCTTTGGCGCGTCTATCCGCGCAGTGCAGGGTTTCATGCATGGATGCGGAAGTGGAGGATCACTTCTTTCCAGCCTACTCCGTTGGTGGGCGTACGAGAGCTTTTCTAAAGGTGCAGGATGGGTGCGATTATAGGTGTACCTACTGCACAATCCCCATTGCGCGGGGCAAGAGCCGTAGCGGGAGCGTTGCGGAGGTGCTGCGTGAGGCGCAGGCGATAGCGCGGCGTGGGGTAAAAGAAATCGTGCTTACGGGGGTGAATACGGGCGAGTTTGGTAGGGGGCAGGGGGAGAGCCTTGAGGGTTTGCTGCGTGTGCTTGCTGAGGTGCAGGGGGTGGAGCGGGTGAGGGTGTCATCGATAGAGCCGAACCTGCTGAATGACAGTTTGCTGGCCACGATGGCCTCGCTTGGAGTAGTGATGCCCCATTTGCATGTCCCATTGCAGTCGGGGAGCGGCGAGGTGCTTCGCGCCATGCGTCGTCGGTACACCCCAGAGATGTATATGCAGCGGATAGAGGCTGCACGGCGGGCGCTGGGCGATCCGTTTATTGGGGTTGATGTTATAGTGGGATTCCCAGGGGAGGAGGAGAGCCATTTTGAGGAGACAGTGGAATTGCTACGCGCCGTGAAGCCGTCGTATCTCCACGTTTTCCCCTATTCGCCACGACCCAACACGATTGCGGCAGCCATGGAGGGGCGTCCCCCATCAGAGGTAGTGGTGCAGCGGGTGCAAAGGCTCATAGAGTTCTCGGAAGAGTTGCATAGAGCCTACTGCGGGCGTTACGCGGGGAGTGAGCGTAGGGTGTTGGTGGAGCGTATTGGCAAGGGCGGTATGGCTGAAGGATTTACAGACAATTATATAAAGGTGCAGTTTCCTGCCGCGCAGTGCCGTTCGGGGCAGATAGTGCCGGTGCGGCTAGGGAATGAAGTACAAGACGAGGTAATGCAGGGGGTAGTCGTAGAGAAGGAGTCAGTATGATGACAAAAGATGAACTGCGGGCATTGTTGCCCCGGGTGGAGGCTGTGGCCGAGAAAGCCGCGGCGTTTATAGCGGGCGAGCACGAGCATTTCTCAATGCAGCGTGTGGAGACCAAGGGCAAGAACGATTTCGTGTCGTACGTTGACCGTGGGGCGGAAAAAATTGTACTCGAGGGATTAAAGGACGTACTTCCCGGTGCTGGGGTAATCTCCGAGGAGGGGGGAGGGCATTCGCTTGAGGGTGGTCTTAACTGGATTGTGGACCCGCTGGACGGCACCACGAATTTCATACATGGAATGCCGCCCTACGCAGTGAGCATAGGGCTTGCGCAGGGTAAAGAGCTATTGCTTGGCGTAGTTGTCGAGGTGACGCAGCGTGAGGTGTTCTCAGGGGCGTTGGGCTGTGGCGCCACGCTCAATGGGAAGCCGATAAAGGCGAGCGCATGCCAGCATGTTTCAGATGCATTGGTAGCTACCGGATTCCCCTACAGAGAGTACGATCGCATGGAGCAATTCATGGAGACTCTCGATTACTTTATGCGAAATAGCCACGGCATGCGCCGGCTCGGTTCGGCGGCTACAGACCTCGTCTACTTGGCCTGCGGAAGGGTTGACGCATTCTACGAGTATGGGCTGCATGCGTGGGATGTGGCGGCTGGGCTCGTGATAGCCAGTGAGGCTGGATGCCGCGTGTGCGACTTTAAGGGGGGCGATGATGTCCTCTTTGGTGGCGAGCTAATCGCTAGCACCGCGCCGGTTTACGAAGAGATTTCGGCCTACCTTGTGAGAACTATGGGGCGCAAGTAGCGTGGAGCGGTTGGCATACATTGCGGTCTTCGGGCTCTCGTGGTTGATGGCCGTGCTGCCCCGCTGGTTGGTTTATTTCAACAGCGATGTGGTGGCATTTTTCCTTTACCATGTAGTGCGCTACCGTCGCAAAGTGGTAGAGGAGAACCTTCTCTACTCGTTTCCTGAGAAGAGCCCTAGGGAACGAAGGCGAATCGCTAAGCGGTTCTACCGGCATTTGAGCGATTTAATCCACGAGTCGGCCTTCATGATGCATGCCTCTGCTAAACGGATCCTGGCTCGCTGTAAGTATGCTAATCCAGAGGTTTTTGAAAAGGCCTACCGAGAGGGGCGGAGCGTGGTGGTAGCGGCAGCGCACTACAATAATTGGGAGTTCTTAACCACGGCGGCGCGGGCAAGCGGTCTAAAGATGTTAAGTATATATAAACCCCTTCACAATAAACGCATAGAAGGGTTGATTACACGTTCGCGGGAGCGTCTCGGGAGCGAGGCCGTGCCGATGCGTAAGGTGCTACGACGTGTGGCGCAGAGCGAAAAGGATCGGGAGCCGGTACTCATCGGGCTCATTAGTGACCAGGCTCCTGATGGGGGCGGAACGTGCTATCGGGGAGAGTTCCTCAATCAGGAGACGTTGATATACAAAGGGGCTGAGGATATAGCGAAACGCTACGACCTCCCCGTGTTTTTTAGCGATATGCGCCGAGGTAAGCGTAGGGGGGACTACGTGGTGTACATTCGAGAGGTGACGCAGCATCCCCGCGATACGGCCGATGGGTGGATTACGGCGCGGCACGCTGCGTTGCTTGAAGAGAGCATACGGGAAGAGCCAGCCTTTTGGCTATGGTCGCATCGCCGTTGGAAAACCACACGGAAATAGCGAAACTATGCGGCGGGTAGAAACAGCTGTGGTGATTCTGAATTGGAATGGCGAGGCGTTGCTGCGCCGCTACTTGCCATCGGTGGTGGACTCCCTGGAGGGTGAGAACGCTGTGGTAGTGGTGGCTGACAATGGGTCTACCGATGCATCGCTACGCTACGTTGAGGAGACGTTTCCTCAGGTGGAAATCGTTCAGCTAGAAAGGAACTACGGCTTTGCCAAGGGCTACAACGAGGCCTTCAAAAAGCTTCCGGGTATTCTTGAGGCTGAGTACTACGTGCTGCTGAATGACGATGTTGAAACACCCAAGGGGTGGCTAGCCCCATTGGTGGGGCGGCTCCGTGGTGATCTGCAGTGCGGGGCAGTGATGCCAAAGGTGCGGAGCACAAGGCATAGGGAGTATTTTGAGCATGCAGGTGCAAGCGGCGGATTTATCGATTGGTTTGGCTTCCCCTACTGCCGCGGACGACTCCTCGCTACGGTGGAGAAGGACGAGGGGCAGTACGATGCCCCGATGGAAATCCATTGGGCTACGGGCGCATGCCTAGCGGTGCGTCGATGCGATTATGAGCGTGAGGGGGGCTTTGAAGAGCAATTCTTTGCCCACATGGAGGAAATAGATCTGTGCTGGCGCATGCGCCGTAGAGGAAAAACGATTTGGGTTGAACCCAATTCAACGGTCTCCCACCTGGGAGGAGGTACGCTGGGGTACGAGTCGCCACGGAAAGCCTATTTGAACCATCGGAACTCGCTGTGGATGCTGCGACGCAATCTGAGAGGCGGGGAGAAGGTAATAGTGCTATTGCTCCGCGTGCCGATGGATCTGCTTGCGGTAGCGACCTACGCAATGAAAGGGAATGGGCGTGCCGCAAGGGCAGCCCTGCGGGCGGTGGGTGAAGGGTTGTTTGCCAAGTGTCCTAAACCTACAGGTGCAGATTACGGGGCGGCTTCGAGGGGTGGCATCTGGTTGCTGTGGCACTACTTTGTTTGCCGCCACCATCGTTTTAGCGAGCTAAATAGGCGAGGGCAGCATGCGTAGCTGGAGAGGACACGCAATGCGGCTAGTGGTGCTGCTAGCTGTAGTTTCAATCGCCGCTGCGCTCTACACTACGCATCGGCAGATGGTAGAGCTACAGCGTGAGGAGGAGGACAAGATTGCGCTTATCGCGGAGGCGACGAGGCGGATGTCTGACCTGTCGATCCAGTACCAAGACTATTCGTTCATTCTAGAGATTATTCAGCGCAACGAGACGGTGCCCGTGGTGCTAACCAGCGGGCAGGGCTACCCCATATCAATACGTAACGTTCCCGAGGAGTATCTACAGCATGCTGAGCTCCTGCCAGAGCTTCTCAAGGAGCTGGCAAGGGAGCACGAGCCCATAGTTATACATCTTCCATCGGGTGAGGAGAATAGAATATACTACGGGAGCAGTGCCACCCTCAAGCAGCTGCGCTACTACCCCTATGTGCAGATGCTATTCATAAGCGTTGTGGTGCTATTTGGCTATCTCATTCTCCGCCAAACGCGACAGGTGGAGCAGAATCGCATTTGGGTAGGCCTCGCGAAGGAGACTGCACATCAGCTCGGTACGCCCATCTCCTCACTTTTAGCCTGGACTCACCTACTTGAAGACGATGGGGAGCATGGGGAGCTAGTGGAGTCGCTCAAAATGGATGTTGATAGGCTGGAGCGCATCGCGGACCGTTTCTCCAAGATAGGGGCCACGCCTCAGCTTACCGATAGTGATATTGCTGGGACGATTAACCAAAGCGTCGAGTACATGCGGTCTCGCATCTCCCAACGGATAGACCTACTGGCCGATTTGCCCCCAACGCTCCCTTCGATTCCTCATAACGCTGTGCTAATGCAATGGGTGCTAGAGAATTTGATTCGTAACGCTGTTGATGCCATCGCGGGCGAAGGGGTAATTGCCATTCGGCTCAGTGCCGACCCGAATTACGTTTACATCGACTGCAGCGATAGCGGAAAGGGAATGTCGCGCCGCATGCGGAAACGAATTTTTTTACCGGGCTATAGCACTAAAATGAGGGGGTGGGGGCTTGGGCTTTCCCTGGCGCGCCGGATAGTGCATGACTATCATCATGGAAGAATATATGTACAGCGTTCGGAACCCAATCGGGGTACAACCTTTCGCATAATGCTTCCATTGCGCAAGGAGATTGGGATGTCGCTCGGGGAGCAGCTGAGGGCCATTTGGAAGGAAAAAGTGTAACTTTGCGACTAGTATTTGAAATAGAGAAATATAAGAAAGAAAGGGAACGAGATGCGGGAGAAAGTACGTTTGTTAATAATCGGCGCGGGGCCGGCGGGGTACACCGCCGCCATCTATGGGGCTAGGGCGAATCTCAGCCCGGTGCTATACGCAGGTTTACAGCCCGGCGGCCAGCTAACGACTACCACAGAGATTGAAAACTACCCCGGGTTCGCAGAGGGTATCGCTGGGCCTGATTTGATGGAAACTATGCGTAAGCAGGCAGAACGACTCGGTGCTGATCTACGCAATGGCGTGGCGATGAAGGCTGACCTTACGGGGGATAGCAAGGTGATTACTTTTGATGACGGCACTGAGGTTGAGGCTGAGGCCGTCATCATTGCCACAGGTGCACAGGCCAAGTATCTAGGGCTAGAGTCGGAGAAGAAGTTCCAGGGCATGGGCGTATCGGCGTGCGCTACGTGCGATGGGTTCTTCTATAGGGGCAAGAACGTTGCAGTGGTGGGCGGCGGCGATACGGCGGGCGAAGAGGCCACCTATCTCGCCTCGATATGCAAGAAGGTGTATCTTATCATTCGAAAGCCCTACATGCGTGCCTCAAAGGCGATGGTGGATCGCGTGGAGTCAACCCCTAACCTCGAGGTGCTTTATGAGCATGTGACTGAGGAGGTGCTTGGGGATCAGAGCGGCGTGACGGGGCTTCGGGTGAAAAATACGAAGGAGAACAAGACGTACGAGCTGGCGGTTGATGGGCTGTTCTTAGCCATTGGCCACAAGCCTGCCTCGGACATCTTCAAGGGGCAGCTGGAGCTGGATGAGCAGGGGTACATCAAAACGCAGCCCGGTACGCCTAGGACGAATATTGATGGCGTGTTCGCCGCGGGTGATGTGCAGGATCCGCACTATCGGCAGGCGGTGACGGCCGCGGGGTCAGGCTGTAAGGCAGCTCTTGACGCTGAGCGCTATCTCGGTACGCGGAAATTTTAGTTGAGGTGCGATGGTTGCGGCCTTCTCGGCGATAGTCTCGCCGGGAAGGCCGTTCTTTTTGCTTCCATCTGCAACCCTCAGCGTTGGAAAAACGCAAGCCAGCCGTGAGGGCTTTGTCCCCACGGCTGGCTGAGCAGTTATAAAGATGATGGGCTACTTAACGGCAATCTGCCGCATCCCTGCGTTTGGATCAACCTCCCGCTTCGGCAATAGCACCTTCAGCTCTCCGTTCTCATAGCTCGCCTCCACCCTCTCGCAATCCACATCCTCGGGCAACCCGAACGAACGGTGGAACGAACTGTAGTTGTACTCACGCAGAATGCACTTCGCGCCCTCTTTGCCTTCGCCCTTGTCGGTCTCCTCCCTGCGCTCCTCCTTCTCACTGCTTATGGACAGCGTACCGTTGTCCACATGAATTGAGAAATCTTCTTTCTTCATCCCTGGCGCTGCAAGCTCCACGTGATAGGCTTTCTCGTCCTCGCTTATGTTCACCGATGGAACGCTGTACTCACGTCGTGTGGGGGTGAACGCATCGTCAAACATTCTTCCTAATACGCTAAATGGGAAATCTGTACCTCTTACTGGAAACATTTCTAAATCCTCCTTTTTAATTTGTTCTTCCTTATCCCCTCTCTTCCTTTTCTCCTTCTTTCCGCTTTCACAGGGTAGATAAGCGAATGGTGTACCAAGGCATAAAATGCGACACTTTGTCGCATTTCCCTGTAGCAGAAGTGGAGCAGCTGACATTCTGTCGTTTCTCTGTGGCTCTTAAATGAACTTCAAACTGCTAGCGTTTGCCGCATTGATATTGATTTGCGGAGGTATGAACATCTCTCCAACTTCGTATCTGGTTCGCATCAAATTCGGATTTCTCCGGAGAAATCCGAATTTGATGCGAAGGGGGTGGCACTTTGGAGGGGAGTTGAAAGCGGTTAGTAATTGGTGTTTATGCGGTATGCGTAGCCCATCATGCTGTATACGCCGTGTATGCATTGATACTCTGACTTCTATCCGTTGAAATTTGTATCTTTACGCCGTAAAACAGATAGGAAGGCGGCAAAATGGGTACGGAGATTATATACCCGGTAGGGGAGCAGAGTTTTGAGAATCTACGGAATCGGGGCAAGCTGTACGTGGATAAGACCGAACTGATCTACAGGCTGATAACTGAGGGCGATTACTACTTTCTGAGCCGGCCTCGGCGATTCGGCAAGAGCCTGCTGGTCTCCACGCTGGAGGCGTACTTCCTGGGGAAGCGGGAACTCTTCGCGGGGCTGGTGATGGAAAAGCTAGAGAAGGAGTGGAAGGAACACCCCGTGCTGCACGTTGATTTCAGCAGGAATGATTTTGCGGTGGAGGGCGTTTTGGAGAGTACCCTTAATACCATTCTCTACGATTGGGAGGAGGTGTATGGGCGGGTTGAAGTGGATGAAAATTTTGCGGATCGATTCATACGGGTCATAAAAAATGCGCACGCGCGGACTGGGCAGCAGGCGGCGGTGCTGGTGGACGAGTACGACAAGCCGATGCTGGACGCGTTCGGCAGCCGGGAGCTGCTGGCGCGCAACCAAGACATTCTGCGGGGCTTCTACGGGGCGCTCAAGGCGAGCGCGCCGCACCTGCGGTTCGTTTTTTTGACTGGGGTGACGCGCTTCGCGCACGTGAACATCTTCAGCGGGCTGAACAACCTGCGGGACATCTCGATGTCCACGGCGTACGCCACGCTCTGCGGGATCACGGCGGCGGAGCTGCGCGCCAACTTCGCGGAGGGGGTGGCGCGGATGGCCGACGCGCGGGGACTCACGGTGGAGGCGTGCTACGAGAAGCTGGCGCGGGAGTACGACGGCTACCGGTTCTCGGCCGAGGCGGCCGAGGGGGTCTACAACCCCTTCAGTCTGCTCTGGGCGCTGCAGTACAAGGTCTTCGGCAGCCAGTGGTTCGCCACCGGCACGCCGAGCTACCTGGTGCGGGTTATGCAGGAGTCGGGGTACTGGGTGGACGACCTGATGGGCAAGGAGGTGACCCTGCAGGCGCTGGGGGACATCAAGGACCCCTACCAGAACCCGCAGGCGCTCTTCTACCAGTCGGGCTACCTCACGCTGGGCGGCCGGGGCAGGCGGAAGGGGACCTACCGGCTGCGCTTCCCGAACGGGGAGGTGAAGAAGGGATTCAAGCAGTTCGTGCAGGAGTGCTACCTGCCGGGGGTGTTCGGGGGCGATACGTACAACGCTCTGGCCTTCCACCGCTTGCTGGCCAAGGGCGACGCGGAGGGGTTCATGGCGCTGCTGGCGT
>CALHSW010000069.1 GCA_938038735.1 uncultured Bacteroidia bacterium
CTCAACTATTGAGACCGTTCTACGGACAGGGCGGCATCGGTGCGCAATCTATGCGGGGTGTGGAAATTCCATGTGGGTTTATGCGGGTTGTGGAGGGCACTGTGGCAGGTTATGGTATCGCAGGGATGTGGGTGCGCGATGCGAGCACGGTCACACGGGTCAGTCTTTCAGACTGGCTTGCCCTTTGGGCAAGAATCCGGGGGTTTGAAAACCCCCGGCTATTGAAAGACCGTCCTACGGATGGGGCTGCAATGGCGGCGAAATTTATGCGGGGTGTGGAAATTCCATGTGGGTTTATGCGGGTTGTGGAGGACACTGTGGTAGGTTATGGCCTTGCAGGGTCGCCAGGAGTGATGATATTTGGAGCCTGATTATTGCGAGACCGTCCTAAGGACGGGGCGGCAAGGGCGGCGAGAATCTATGCGAGATTGGGGGAATGGGTGATTGGTCGTGCGTAGTTTGCAATGCTATTGAAGAAGGTTAAGGTCATGCGGGTCAGGTTACCGGGGGTTTGCCCCCCCCCCGGCTATTGAAAGACCGTCCTGCGGACGGGGCGGCAAGGACGGCGAAAATTTGTGCGAGATCATAAGGGGAGGGCATTATGTGCAGATTGCGGCGGGAGCGGTTGGCTCTCTGGAGGCATGAATGCGTGTAGGCTTGCCAGGGTCAGGAATCCGGGGGGGGCCCCCCCTGGCTATTGAGAGACCGTCCTGCGGACGGGGCTGTTGAAGGTGCTAGCGCCTGGGAACTAGCGTGCAGCCGATAGGTATCAAAAAAAAGGGGGATGCGGTGCAACCGCATCCCCCCTTTGCGTTTCAGATATTTCGCGTAACTACTCCGATACCACCTCAAATTCCACCTCTACCGTCACCTCACGATGAAGCTTGATGTTGGCTTTATAAGCCCCCACCTCTTTGACGGCATCCTGTGGGAGCGCAATGCGCTTCCGATCGATATCAAAGCCCTTGGCCGCGAGCGCTTCAGCAATCTGAATGGCGTTCACCGAACCAAAGATCTTGCCGGAGGAGCTGGTCTTTGCACCGATAGTTAGCTTTACGCCCTCCATCTTAGCCGCCAGCGCTTCGGCTTCAGCCTTGAGCTTTGCCTCTTTGTGCTGCCGTTGCCGAATGGTTTCGTCACGTTCCTTCCGCGCAGAGGCGGTAGCGTTAATCGCCACACCCTTTGGGATGAGGAAATTGCGTGCGTACCCAGGCTTTACGTTAACGATGTCGCCCTGCTCACCAAGTCCTGCAACATCTTCCTTCAATATGATTTCCATGATCGTTTTCTCCTTTTTTGTGACTTACTTCATTAAGTCGGTTACAAAAGGTAGCAAAGCGAGGTGGCGCGCGCGCTTAACTGCAGTAGCTACGCGACGCTGGAACTTCAACGAGGTGCCAGTCAATCTTCTCGGAAGGATTTTGCCCTGCTCGTTAAGGAACTTTTTCAAGAATTCAGGATCCTTGTAGTCGACATACTTAATGCCACTCTTCTTGAAACGGCAATATTTCTTCCGTTTGATGTCAACGGTTGGCGGGGCGAGGTAACGGATTTCCTGATTGTTGCTATTCTGCTGCTGTGCCATTACGCATCCTCCTTCTCTTTACGTTCGTCCGAACCTTCGTTCTTTTTGCTTCTGCGCTTCTCGGCGTACTCGATGGCGTACTTATCCATGAGTACCGTAAGGAAGCGAATGATGCGTTCATCACGCCGGAACTGCGTTTCGAGCCTATCAATGAACTCTCCTTCAGCCTTGAACTCGATAAGCTGGTAGAAGCCCGTAGTCTTCTTCTGGATGGGATAGGCTAGCTTTTTTAGCCCCCAGCTTTCCTCGTAGACGATCTCTCCCCCTGCCTGGGTAATGAGGTCTCTGTACTTGTCAACCGTCTCCTTTACCTGGGCATCAGATAAAACGGGAGTAGCGATGAAGACGGTTTCATACTGTTTCACCATACCGTAATTAATTAGTTAATGTGAAAATCGGACGCGAAGGTAAGGTATATTCCTAGGAAACGCAAATAGGGGATGCAGCGAGGATGCAGGGAGGGAGTAGCGGTTAGTGCTTGGCTGGGTGCTGCAACGGTGCGTAGTCGCTACGCAAATATGGGAGGAAAGGAGGAGCGTTAGGGTTTGGAGATAGCGGTGAACAAGCATAGCAATAATAGAATTCGTACTTAATATAGCAACGTTTTGTTACCTTTGCGTGCGCTTAGAGTGCAAAAATCCATGGGAGGCTCGAAGCGTAATGGATAGAGGAAATGAGATTGCGAAGCGTATTAAAACGTTCGTTGCGGGTGCAGGTTTCGCTGGCTGGGGCAAGTATGCTAATCGTGGTGTCGGGCATACTGATAGCCATCGCAGTGATGCGGTCGTTTCGCAGCAATCGGGAGGTGTCGTACCTCGCTGCACAGCTGAAGGCGGCGCAGCTTTCCCGGAGCATAAGCGGACACTTTAACGATGTTCTCTCAACCCTACGCACACTTTCGTATATATTGGGCGAGGAGATGGGGAGCGACCCGGAGCGAGCGGGGGCCCTGCAGGCGTTGGGGGCGCCGCTGATGCAGTACCCCTTGGTGCTGCATTTTGGGGTAGTGCTTGAGCCAGATGCGTGCGGCTGGCGGGATTCGAATTTTGCGGGACGTGCGGAGTTTCCTCCAACGGGGCGGTTTGCGACGCAAGCGTATCTAGGGCATACGGGCCTACCGGAGTATAGACCGATAGAGGCGTCGGATTTTGAGGTGTCTGGTTCATACTACGACATGGCGAAACGGGATTTTTTTGATTACGTGTCGGAGCCGAAGCGAGCCGAAGGGGCAGATGGCGGTGAGATATGGACGATTACGCTGAGCGTACCCATTGCGGTGCACGGAGAGTTTGTAGGGGTGATGACGTGCGACATGTCGTTGGATATAGTGGAGCTGCTGGTCGAGGAGTCGGCAGGCGATTCGATGTCAGTGGATTTGCTCTCGCCGGGCGGTACAATAGTGAGCAGCAGCGAGTTGGTAAACTCCATAGGTAGCCCCTTGTGGGAGCTTTCAAGGGCTGGCGGGATGGATGCGTCAGTATTTTCCAATTTGAGCGATTCGACAATTCTTAGCGTGCGTACCGATGAACGGTTCTACGTGTTAAGTGCGTTTTCAGTAGGCGGGAGTCCACGTCCGATGAGCATTCGGGTGTCAATGCCCATGGAGCGGCTCACGGCGCCGGCGTGGCGAGAGGCGATGGTTTTCGTGCTTACGGGGGTAGTATTGGTTGTAGTATTTGCGGTGCTAACAGCAGTGGCGATGCGGTACTTGATGCGTCCTGTCGATATACTGCACAGCGATGCGGTGCGTATGGCGAAGGGGGATTTGCGGCTCGGGGTATCCTCCAAGGTTACGTTGCGCAATGATGAATTTGGGGAGCTCGGGCGCGCCGTGGATGGGTTGGCAGATGGCATTAGGGGGATGGTGCGAGGGATGCTACAGGCGGCGCAGAAGCTGCAAGATGTGAGCGAGCAGACTAGCTTACAGTCGCATGCGTTGACGGATTCAATAGAGGAGGTGACGGCACTGTCAGAAAATGCGACCAAGCGTTTAATGGAGTTTGTTGAGAAGCTGGAAGGGTCGATAGCCGATGCAACGGCCGCCAAGGAGGCGATTGCCGCGGCGAGCGGATCAATGCAAGAGCTGACGAAGCATTCAAAGAGCAGCTTGGAACAGGTGCTGCGAATTTCAACGGGGGTAGGGGTGCTGCGGGAGATCGCGTCGCAGACGAACGTGCTGGCGTTAAACGCTGCGGTGGAGTCGGCCCGAGCAGGTGAGTATGGGCGAGGGTTCGCAGTGGTGGCGTCAGAGGTTCGCAAGCTGGCGACCCGAAGCGCACAATCGGCAGGCGAGATAATCGGATTGGCATCATCAACGAGCGCGTCGAGCGAGCTGGCTTCGCAGGAGCTCATGCGTTTGGTGCCGCAGTTGGCGCATGTGGTGGAAGTGATAAACGCAGTGAGCGAGTCGAATGCGAGCACGCAGGTGGAGTCGGAGGAGGTTCAACGGATGATGCGTGATTTATCCACGGCCATACTGCAGCATGCGTCGTTAGCAGGGAATTTAGCCGCGAGCGCACGGGAGCTGGAGCGGGAGTCAAGCGAGTTGGAAGAGGTTTCTGGCCGCTTTACGACGTGAGGAATGTGGAGAACTATAGAAAGGTAGACTGTAATAAGTAAGTAAGGAGAAGAGGAAATGGAAAAGAAGGCGTTGGTTTCGATAATCATGGGCAGCACGTCGGATTTGGGCGTGATGCGCGCGGCAGCGGAGTTCTTTGATGAGATGGAGGTGCCGTTTGAGATGAATGCACTTTCAGCGCATCGGACGCCGGATCTGGTGGCGAAGTTTGCCAAGGAAGCAGCAGCACGGGGCGTGAAGGTAGTGATAGCTGGGGCTGGGGGAGCAGCGCACCTGCCTGGGGTGATAGCCGCATCAACATCGCTGCCTGTGATTGGGGTGCCGATAAAGTCATCGAATTCGATAGAGGGGATTGATTCCATCCTGTCGATTCTGCAGATGCCTTCGGGGATTCCGGTGGCGACGATGGCGGTTGATGGCGCGAAGAACGCGGCGATATTTGCAACGCAGATATTGGCTTTGACGGATAGTGCTATAGCAGGGCGTTTTGACGCGTTCAAAAAAGGTTTGGCCCTGAAGATAGAGAAGGCGAATGCCGATTTGGCCAAAGAGACATTCCGGTGCCGAGTCCAGTAAGGGGAAGGAATAGCGAGGCGCAAGGCCATGAGCGTAGGGTAGCCCCTAAGAAGTGTTTAGGGCAAAACTTTTTGGTAGACGCTGAAGCCGCGGCAAAGATAGTTGGTGCGGTGGAAGGGGCGGCGGGAGTCTACGTGGTGGAGATTGGGCCGGGGATGGGGGTGCTGACACGCGGGCTTCTAGAACGTTTTGCAGGGCGGTTTACCTGTTTAGAACTAGATGAACGGGCAGTGGAGTATTTGCGGGGGGAGCTCCCGAGCCTAGGTGCATCGTTGGTACATACCGATTGCCTACGCTTTGACTTTGAGACAATACAAACAGAGGGGTTGTCGTTGGTTGGGAATTTGCCGTATAACATCTCTTCGCAAGTGCTGTGGCGCGTTCTTGATATGCATAATCGGGTAGGGGAGTGCGTATTCATGCTGCAGCGCGAAGTGGCGCAGCGGATAGCGGGCAGCCCGGGGTCAAAGGAGTACGGCATTCTTAGCGTGCTGCTGCAGGCCTACTACGACGCGGAGTTGCTACTGACGCTTCCGCCCTCGGCGTTTAGCCCGCCGCCGAAAGTGCATTCGTCGGTGCTGCGGCTCAGAAGGAATGGAGTGGCGCGGCTGGAGTGTGACGAGGTATTGCTGCGGCGGGTGGTGAAAGCGGCCTTCAATCAGCGACGCAAGACGCTCCGTAATAGCTTGCGGTCGGCTTTTCCAGCGGTGGGAGAGGGGCTACCGTTCGCGGCGCAGCGTCCGGAGGAGCTTGGCGTGGCGGAGTTTGTGGAGCTAACGAATGCGATTGCAGCGAGGCTGGGATAGAGGTTATAGAAAAGCGGTAAGTTCAAAGAGCAGTTAAAAGCCGTTAGAGGTCTGAAGCGCGTGCGCGGCGTTGGCACTAAAATTTTTCGCTGTAGGGGGGCGAGAGGGTAGAAATTGATAGCTGCTAGAGGATAGCTTGTTGCTGCGGTATATAATCCTAGGCGGTAGAGCACATGGTTGTAAGGATTGCCCCAGCCTAGTAGCTAAGTTTACTGTAATGGGCGGAGCGTTTTTTTGTTGCGAAAGGAAGTTGACATAGGTGCAAAGTGTAAGCATTGATGGGGCTGGAGGAGATTTTTAGCGTACGCGATGCTGGGGTGGATTTGGTAAGAATAGTGAAAATTGCTACCTTTGCGCTTTGTTTGAAGGTCTGTACGTAGGAATTTGCGTGCAAAAGGATTAAGTTGTTTATATGCCAACGATAGAACAATTGGTAAGGAAGGGGCGGACTGTGATAGAAGAAACAAGCAAGGCGCCAGCGCTCGATGCTTGTCCACAGCGCCGAGGCGTATGTGTACGTGTGTACACCACTACGCCCAAGAAGCCGAATTCGGCGATGCGAAAGGTGGCGAGGGTACGTTTGACCAACGGAAAGGAGGTTAATGCGTATATTCCTGGGGAGGGACACAACCTGCAGGAGCACTCGATGGTGCTGATACGAGGCGGCAGGGTGAAGGATTTGCCAGGGGTACGCTACCACTTGGTGCGCGGCACGCTTGATACATCAGGCGTAGAAGGGCGCAGGCAGGGGCGTTCGAAGTACGGAGCGAAGCGTCCGAAGGATCAAAAATAGGAGGGATAAGCAATGAGGAAGTCAAAGCCGAAACGTAGAGTGATACTGCCCGATCCGCGCTTCCACGACATAGAGGTGACTCGTTTTGTGAACCACATGATGTACGATGGGAAGAAGAGCGTAGCGTTGTCGATATTTTACACGGCGATGGATTTGGTGGAGGAGCGGATGAAGGATAGCACAGAGGCACCGCTGGATGTGTGGCGCAAGGCGCTGGAGAACGTGACACCGCAGGTGGAGGTGAAGAGCCGCCGCGTGGGCGGGGCGACGTTTCAGGTGCCTACGGAGGTGCGGCCGGAGCGCAAGGTAAGCCTTGCGATGAAGAACCTGATAGCGTATGCGCGGAAGCGTCCGGGACGAGGGATGCCGGATCGGTTGGCGAATGAGATAATCGCGGCGTACAACGAGGAAGGGGGTGCGTTCAGGCGTAAGGAGGACATCCATAAGATGGCGGAGGCGAACAAGGCGTTTGCGCATTTCCGTTTTTAACTGAGAGTGGAGCGAGACGATGGCTAATAGAGATTTGACATATACCCGGAACATAGGGATTATGGCGCACATTGATGCCGGCAAGACGACAACGACGGAGCGCATACTCTACTACACGGGAAAGACGCATAAGATAGGTGAGACGCACGATGGCTCCGCGACGATGGACTGGATGGCGCAGGAGCAGGAGCGCGGAATAACGATTACATCGGCCGCGACGACCACCTTTTGGAAGTACGAGGGGAAGACGTACCAGGTGAACATTATTGATACGCCGGGGCACGTGGACTTCACGGTGGAGGTGGAGCGGTCGCTACGCGTGCTTGACGGTGCGGTGGCGGTGTTCTGCGCGGTGGGCGGCGTGCAGCCGCAGAGCGAGACGGTGTGGCGCCAAGCAGATAAATACAAGGTGCCGAAGCTTGCGTTTGTGAACAAGATGGACCGCATGGGGGCGGATTTCTACTCCGTGGTGCAGCAGATTCGAGATAGGCTGGGTGCGAACCCCATCCCGGTGCAGATACCGATTGGAAAAGAGGCGGGTTTTGTGGGGGTGATTGACCTGATTGACCAGAAGGCGTATCGGTGGGAAGGGACAGACAAGGATTCTGTCGTGGATGAGATTGCGATTCCGGCGGAGCTGGCTGGAGAGGCGAAGAAGTGGCGCGATAGCATGCTGGAGTCGGTGGCGGAGTTTGACGATGCGATGATGGAGAAGTTCTTTGAGGATCCATCAACGATTACGAAGGAGGAGATAATATCCACGCTGCGCAAGGCCACGGTGGGCATGGAGGCTATCCCCGTGCTATGCGGCGCAGCGGCGAGGAACATAGGCGTGCAGCGGTTGCTGGATGCAGTAGTTGAGTTTATGCCGAGCCCGCTAGATATAGGCGGAGTGGATGGTACAGACGTAAATACCGGCGAGAAGGTTCATCGGCTGCCCCGGATGGAGGAGCCATTCTGCGGTTTGGCGTTCAAGATTGCGACGGATCCATTCGTGGGGCGTTTGGCGTACATACGGGTGTATTCCGGGCATTTGGACAGCGGGAGCTACGTGTACAACGTGCGTACGGGCAAGAAGGAGCGAATAAGCCGTTTGTACCAAATGCACTCCAACAAGCAGAATCCGATAGAGATCTGCGAGACGGGCGATATCTGCGCGGCGGTGGGCTTTAAGGATTTGCGCACAGGCGATACGATTTGCTCGGAGGATGCGCCGGTGGCCTTGGAGGCGATGGTGTTCCCCGACCCGGTGATCAAGCTGGCGGTGGAGCCGAAGTCGCAGAAGGATATGGACAAGCTCGGCATGGCGTTGGCGAAGCTGTCGGAGGAAGACCCCACGTTTAGGGCGCAGACCGATGAGGAGACGGGTCAGACCGTGATAAGCGGGATGGGTGAGCTTCACCTGGAGATAATCATAGATCGTCTGCAGCGGGAGTTTGGGCTGGATGTGAACAAGGGAGCGCCGCAGGTGTCGTACCGCGAGGCGATAACGAAAGAGGTATCGAGCCATAGAACGGTGTTCAAGAAGCAGACGGGCGGACGCGGTAAGTTTGCGGATATTATATTCAGCTTTGGGCCAGCAGACGAGGGCGTTACAGGGCTTCAGTTTGTGGACGAGGTGAAGGGCGGCAACATTCCCAAGGAGTTTATTCCGTCGGTGCAGAAGGGCTTTGAGGCCGCGATGCAGAGCGGTGTGCTTGCTGGGTATCCGATGTCGAGCCTAAAGGTGGTGCTTTTGGATGGGTCATACCACCCAGTGGACTCGGATCAGCTTTCGTTTGAGATTGCGGGGCGACAGGGCTTCCGCGAGGCGAGCGGGGAAGCGGGCCCGGTGCTAATGGAGCCGATAATGAAGGTAGAGGTGGTGACCCCCGAGGAGTACATGGGGGATGTGATAGGCGACTTGAACCGTCGGCGTGGTCAGGTGAACGGCATGGAGAGCCGTGCAGGAGGTAGAGTGGTGACGGCGATGGTGCCGTTGGCAGAGCAGTTCGGTTACGTAACGGTTCTGCGTACGTTGACATCGGGTCGCGCGACCTCGACGATGGAGTTTTCGCATTACGCTGAGGTTCCGGGCGGTTTGGCCAAGGAGATCATAGATGCGCATGCGGCAAAGAAGGCAGAGAAATAAGAGACTGTAGTAAAGATATGAGTCAGCGAATAAGGATAAAGCTAAAATCGTATGACCACAACCTGGTAGACAAGTCGGCTGAGAAGATAGTCAAGACGGTCAAGATGACAGGCGCTGTGGTCAGCGGTCCGATACCGTTGCCGATGCAGAAGCGGATATATACGGTGAATCGGTCGACGTTTGTGAATAAGAAGTCTCGCGAGCAGTATCGTTTGGATTCGTACCGTCGTCTGTTGGACATATACAGTTCGACCCCGAAGACGATTGATGCGCTGATGCGATTGGAGCTGCCGAGCGGGGTGGAAGTGCAGATAAAGGTGTGATGCGCGGGAAGAGAGCGAGGATAGACAGACTGCATTAAAAGAAGGAGAAAGAAGGCGATGGCAGGAATATTGGGGAAAAAGGTAGGCATGACGTCGGTGTTTACAGCCGATGGGAAGAACGTGCCATGCACAGTGATACAGGCGGGGCCATGCGTGGTGACGCAGGTGCGGACGAAGGAGAAGGATGGCTACGAGGCGTATCAGCTGGCTTTTGACGACAAGAAGGAGAAGCACACGACGAAACCGATGCTGGGCCATTTCGCGAAGGCGAATACAACACCGAAGCGCTACGTGGCTGAGTTTAAGGAGTGGGACCAGGAGTATAAACTAGGCGATGTGCTGCAGGTAGGGGATGTGCTTAGCGAGGCGGACATGTGGGTGGACGTTATAGCCCTGTCGAAAGGTAAGGGCTATCAGGGCGTTGTGAAACGTCATGGGTTTAGCGGAGTAGGAGAGAAGACGCACGGCCAGCATAACCGGTTGCGGGCTCCGGGTTCTATAGGCGCGTCGAGCTATCCGAGCCGGGTGTTTCCGGGGATGCGTATGGCAGGGCAGACTGGTAACCGTCGGGTAACGGCGATTAACTTGCGGATATTGCGAGTGATCCCGGAGTCGAATCTTTTATTGGTCAAAGGTTCTGTGCCAGGTGCGCGTGGAGCGTATCTAATCATCAACAAGTAGTAAGGGGGAGGCGACGAAATGGAATTGAAGGTATTGAGCCGCGAAGGCACAGATACGGGACGTACGGTGACATTGACAGACGCGGTGTTTGGCGTGCGACCGAATGATCACGTAATCTATTTGGATGTGAAGCAGTACCTTGCGAATCGGAGGCAGGGTACGCATAAGGCGAAGGAGCGCAGCGAGATGAGCGGGAGCACCCGTAAGCTTTTCAGACAGAAAGGAACGGGTGGTGCACGAAGGGGCGATATCAACTCCCCCATACTGCGCGGAGGAGCGCGTGTGTTTGGACCGCGGCCTCGCAGCTATAGATTTAAGCTAAATAAGCAGGTGAAGGACCTGGCGCGAAGAAGCGCATTAACGTACAAGGCGCAGGATGGTAAAGTACTTGTAGTAGAGGATTTTACATTTGATAATCCGAGTACTAAGGAGTTCATAAATCTGTGTAAGAACCTTAACGTGAACGACAAGAAGGCATTGTTTCTTCTTGGAGATGAGAATAAAGTCGTATATTTGTCGGCTAGAAATTTGCAGGGCAAAGAGGTTCTGCCGTTTATGATGCTCAACACGTATAGCGTTGTAGATGCGGATGTGTTGGTGCTGACCGAGGGAGCGTTGGGTCGGACGGAAGAGCTGTTTGGAAAGTAGAGGAATTGGCGATGAGCATAAAGGGAAAGATATTGGTGCGACCGCTCATAACGGAGAAGATGACGCGGATAACGGAGAAGATGGCTGCCCATAAAGCACCGAGGGGGCGGTACGGTTTTATAGTGCACCGCCAAGCGAATCGGATAGAGATAGCGCAGGCAGTGGAGGCGCGTTACAATGTGACGGTGTTGTCGGTAAATACGATGCAGTACATGGGTAAGCGCCGTTCACGCTATACGAAGCAGGGTTATGTTCAGGGACGTACGGATGCGTATAAGAAGGCGATAGTGACGCTAAAGCCGGGAGACACGATAGATTTTTACGGCAATATATAGAGTAGAGAGCGATGGGAGTAAGGAAGTTAAAGCCGGTGACACCGGGTCAGAGGCATAAGGTAATAAGTCGATTTGACGAGATTACGCGGTCGACGCCTGAGAAGTCGTTGCTGGCGCCGATAAAGAAGACAGGCGGTAGGAATAATCGTGGCCGCGTGACGGCGAGTCACCGGGGCGGAGGCCATAAGCGTCGCTACCGTATAATAGACTTTGTTCGAGAGAAGGAGGGGATGGTGGCAGAGGTGAAGACGATCGAATACGATCCGAATCGCTCTGCGCGTATTGCGTTGGTGCAGTATGCGGATGGGGAGAAGCGATATATAATAGCCCCGGCTGGGATTCAGGTAGGGCAGAAGGTGATGTCGGGGCATGATGCGGAGCCGGAGTTGGGCAATATGCTCTACCTGTCTGACATACCGTTGGGAACTGTGGTGCATGGAATAGAGCTGGAGCCGGGCCATGGGGCGGTGATGGCGCGTAGCGCAGGCTCTTCGGCAGTGCTACAGGCGCGCGAGGGCAAGTTTGCGACCCTGCGTTTGCCGAGCGGCGAGGTGCGCATGGTGCTGGTGACGTGCCGGGCGACGGTAGGGCAGGTGTCGAATGTAGAGCACGGATTGGAGAAGTTCGGTAAGGCAGGTCGCAGCCGCTGGTTGGGCATACGTCCCCGCACCCGAGGCGTGGCGATGAACCCAGTAGACCACCCGATGGGTGGTGGCGAAGGGAAGGCGAGCGGAGGACATCCGCGTTCCCGTACGGGCGTTTTGGCAAAGGGTTACAAGACTCGTCGGCCGAAGAATCCATCCAACCGATTTATAGTGGAACGCCGTAAGCGCGCAAAGTAAACGATTAGGAGGAAGAAAAAAATGAGTAGGTCGTTGAAGAAGGGTCCGTACATTGCGTATAAGCTGGAGCGGCGGATCTTGGAAATGAATGAGAAGAACAAGAAGCAGGTGCTGAAGACGTGGTCGCGTGCTTCGATGATATCGCCTGATTTTGTAGGGCATACGATAGCAGTGCATAATGGGAACAAGTTTGTGCCGGTGTATATTACAGAGAATATGGTAGGGCATAAACTAGGGGAGTTTGCTCCGACGCGTACTTTTAGAGGTCATGCGGGCAATCGTTAGGATAGGAAGGAAAAAAGGAGACGATTGAGATGGGAAAGAGAAAGAGAGAGCGCGCAGAGCAGCTAAAGGAGGCGCGGAAGGAGCGGTCATACGCCGTGCTGCGGAATTGCCCGTTGTCGGCGCAGAAGGTGCGTTTGGTAGCGGATACGGTGCGTGGGGTAGATGTTAATCGAGCGTTGGGTATACTCCGGTATACTGAGCGGAACTCTGCGCCGTATCTTCGTAAGCTTTTGTTGTCGGCGTTGGATAACTGGAAAGAGAAGAATGAGGGGGCGGATCTAGATGGCGCGTCGTTGGTGGTAAAGACGATAATGGTAGACGAGGGGCGTACGCTGAAGCGTATGCAGCCGCGGGCTCAGGGGCGAGGCGCGCGGATTTTGAAGCGTTCGTGCCATGTGTACGTAGAGGTGGGAGCAAAGCCGGCTGAGGCGGAGGCAGAAGGAGCACCAAAGAAGGAACAGGAACCAGTAACTGAGTAGAAGAATCATGGGGCAGAAGGTAAATCCGATAAGCAATCGCTTAGGAATCATTAGGGGTTGGGACTCTAACTGGTATGGTGGAGCAGACACGCCACAGAAGCTGTTGGAGGACAACAAGATACGTAAGTATCTGGCGGTACGTTTGGCGAAGACTGGGGTGTCTCGGATTGTTATAGAGCGAACCGTGAAGTTGATTACGGTGACCATCCACACCGCGCGTCCGGGTATGATAATAGGGAGAGCCGGTGAGGAGGTGAACCGTTTGCGTGAGGAGCTTCGTAAGTTGACAGACAAGGAGGTTCAGATAAACATATTTGAGGTAAAGCGTGCAGAGACGGATGCGGTGTTGGTAGCCGACAGCGTTGCACGTCAATTGGAGGGAAGGGCCTCATTCCGCCGTACGCTTAAAATGGCGATAGCATCAGCAATGCGAGCTGGAGCTGAGGGCATCAAGATACAGGTATCTGGGCGTTTAGGGGGAGCAGAGATGGCTCGCACCGAGACGATGAAGGAGGGGCGGATTCCGCTCCATACGTTCCGAGCCGATATAGATTATGCGCTGGCAGAAGCGTTGACGAAGGTGGGGCAGATAGGGGTGAAGGTGTGGATATGCAAGGGAGAGGTCTATGGCAAGCGGGATTTGTCGCCGAACGTTGGCATATCGCAGTCGACTCGAAATAGTGGGCAGCCGCGTCCGCCGATGCGGGCGTCTCGGCCGCGTAGGAATGATCGTCGAGGGGCTGGCAGTCGAACCGGTCGGTAGGCGCTAGGTAAAAGGAGGAGGAAGCAAGGATGTTACAGCCGAAGAAGACAAAGTATAGAAAGCAACAAAAAGGGCGCATGAAGGGCTTAGCCCAGCGCGGCCATGAGTTGGCGTTTGGTTCGTTTGGGATAAAGACGTTGGAAGAGGCGTGGCTGACAGGACGACAGATAGAGGCGGCGAGGCAAGCGGTTACCCGATACATGAAGCGTGAGGGGCAGATATGGATACGAATATTCCCTGACAAGCCCGTGACGAGCAAGCCTGCAGAGGTTCGAATGGGAAAAGGTAAGGGTGCGCCTGAAGGGTTTGTGGCACCCGTGACCCCGGGGCGAGTGTTGATAGAGGCAGACGGGGTGCCGCTAGAGGTGGCGCGTGAGGCGTTGCGATTGGCGGCACAGAAGCTGCCGGTGACGACGAAGTTTGTGGTTCGTCGGGACTATGAGGCGTAAATAAAGGAGACGAATCAATGAAAGCAGAAGAGGTAAGGCAGCTGATAGACAGCGAACTTGAGGAGCGCTTGGCGGCGGAGCGGATGCGTCTGCACGATTTGCAGATGTCGCATGCTGTGTCTCCTTTAGAGAATACGATGCAGATACGAGAGGCGAAACGTACGATAGCACGTATGTTGACCATTCGTACGGAGCGGGCGCGCAACAAAGAGAAGGGGTCGAAGGAGTAAACGTAAGGAACCTAGTCAGAGATGGAAGAGATAGTGAAGGATCAGCAGCGCGGGATGCGTAAAGAGCGGCAGGGGATCGTCGAGAGCGTGAAGATGGATAAGACGATTGTGGTGTCGGTGTTACGCAGGGTGCGCCATCCGAAGTACGGCAAATTCGTGCATAGGACGACGAAGTTCTACGCACATGATGAGAAGAATGAGTGCGGAGTGGGCGATGTGGTGCGTATCATGGAGACGCGTCCTCTCAGTAAGATGAAGCGTTGGCGTTTGGTGGAGATAATAGAGAAGGCAAAGTAAGAGATGATACAGCAAGAGACTCGGCTTCAAGTGGCCGATAATAGTGGGGCACGAGAGGTGCTGTGTATCCGCGTGTTGGGAGGCACAAAGAAGCGTTACGCTACTGTGGGAGACCGGATAGTGGTGGCGATAAAGAGTGCTTCACCCACGGGAGATGCAAAGAAAGGAACAGTGAGCAAGGCTGTGGTCGTCAGGGTGAAGAAGGAGTACCGTCGAGCAGATGGGTCGTACATTCGTTTTGATGACAACGCATGCGTTTTGTTGAACAATCTCGGCGAGATACGAGGGACGCGTATATTTGGCCCAGTGCCCCGAGAACTTCGTGAGAATTACATGAAGATCGTTTCGTTGGCGCCTGAGGTGCTATAAAGACAGGAGGATTGGAAGATGAAGCCGAGGTTACGGATAAAGAAAGGCGACACGGTATACGTGATATCAGGGAGCTACAAGGGGAGCAAGGGGCGTGTGCTGGCGGCAATGCCGGAGGAGCGTCGAGTGATAGTGGAGGGCGTGAACCTGGTGTCGAAGCATACAAAGCCGAATGCGCAACATACGCAGGGCGGTATAATAAAGCAGGAGGCTCCGATACATGTGAGCAACGTGATGCTCGTGGATCCCTCGACGAATAAGCCGACGCGAGTCGGGAAGCGTCGTAACGAGGAGGGGAAATTGGTGCGTTACGCAAAGAAGAGCGGAAAAGAGATAAAGTAAAAAGATGGAGTATATACCGACGCTGCGGAAGCAGTACATGGAAAAGATAGTGCCGGCGTTGAAGGAGCAGTTTCAGTACTCCTCCGTGATGCAGGTGCCGAGGCTTGAGAAGATAGTTCTGAATCAGGGTATTGGGGAAGCGACGCAGGATAGGAAACTTGTTGAAGCCGCCCAGACCGAACTGACGATGATAGCGGGCCAGAAGGCGGTAGTGACGAAATCGAAGCATGACGTTTCAAACTTTAAGCTGCGAAAGGGCATGCCCATAGGCACGATGGTGACCTTGCGACGGGATCGTATGTATGAGTTTTTGGAGCGTTTGATTAACGTTTCATTGCCGCGAATTCGTGACTTTCAGGGAATCCCGTCCAAGCTAGATGGTCGTGGTAATTACACGCTAGGTATCAAGGAGCAGATGATATTCCCGGAGATAGACATTGATAAGATGTTGAAGTCGACGGGAGTAGAGATAACGATAGTGACCACGGCGAAGACGGATGAAGAGGGGTTGGCTCTGCTGAAAGCGTTTGGATTGCCGTTTAAGGACACGGAAAAAAAGTAGTAGAGATGGCGAAAGAGAGCATGAAGGCGCGTGAGGTCCGCCGGGAGAAGCTAGTTGCAAAGTATGCGAAGAAGCGCGAGGAGCTGCGTGCTGCGGGCGATAGTGTAGGGCTGCAGAAGTTGCCTCGGAATTCGAGTGCGACGCGGTTGCGTAACCGTTGCAGCGTCACGGGACGGCCGCGTGGGTATATGAGAGATTTCGGTTTGAGCCGTATCACATTTAGGGAGATGGCCTCGAAGGGGCTGATACCGGGTGTGAAGAAGGCGAGTTGGTAAGAGAATTAAAGAGAAAAAGGATATGTTGGCAGATCCAATTGCGGATTATTTGACGCGTATACGTAATGCGGTGCATGCCGAGCATCGCATGGTTGTGATTCCGAGTAGCAATTTGAAGCGGAACATGACGCGTATACTATACGAAAAGGGTTATATTCTGAACTACCGTGTGGAAGATGACGGCAAGCAGGGCTTGATAAGGATTGCGCTGAAGCGAGATCCTCATACTAAGGAGTATGCAATAAAGTCTTTGCGTCGAGTAAGCCGTCCGGGTCTTCGCCATTACTGTAGTGCGGATGAGTTGCCCCGAGTGTTGAATGGTTTAGGTATAGCAATAATATCAACATCGCAGGGCGTGATGACAGACAAGGAAGCGCGAGCCAAGGGGATAGGCGGTGAGGTGATTTGCGAGATATACTAAGGAGGAAGGTAAGACAATGTCGAGAATAGGAAAGAGGCCAGTCAGCTTACCTACGGGCGTGACAGTAGAGGTGTCACAGGATAATGTTGTAAAGGTCAAAGGGCCAAAGGGAGAGCTGACGCAGCTAGTAGATCCCGCGATAACTGTAAAAGTAGAGGGAACAGAAGTTGTTTTGACTCGTCCGACGGAACAGAAACGTCATAAGGCGTTGCATGGACTGTACCGTGCGTTGATACACAACATGGTAGTTGGAGTTTCGGAGGGTTGGAAGGTACAGCAGGAGCTTATCGGTGTAGGTTTTAAGGCTGATGTAGAAGGGCAAGTGCTTAAGATGAGCTTGGGGTATTCGCACGATGTACACTTTTGCATGCCAAAGCAGATAAAGGTCACGGCACAAACCGAGCGGAGAGGAAATCCTATAGTTACGATGGAGAGTCCTGATAAGCAACTATTGGGGCTTGTGGCAGCAAAACTAAGGTCGTTGAGGCCGCCTGAGCCGTACCGCGGGAAGGGTATACGCTTTGTAGGCGAGGAGATACGTCGCAAGGCAGGCAAGTCGGCAGGCGCTAAGTAGGGAGGTGTAGGATTAAAAAGAAGGAAGGAAAGGTTAGATGCCATTAACGAAGACAGAGCGTAGGTTGCGCATAAAGATGCGTATACGCAAGAAGATATCAGGGACGCAAGATTGTCCTCGGATGAGCGTTTTTCGTAGCAATAAGCAGATATACGTTCAGTTTGTGAATGATGAGCGAGGGGAGACGTTGGCGAGTGCTTCTTCAGAGAACAAGGCAATTGTGGAGAAGGGAGCAATGAATAAGACGCAGCAGGCCATAGAGGTCGGTAAGTTGGCTGCTGAAGTGGCGAAGTCTAAGGGGATAGAGCGCGTTGTGTTTGATAGGAATGGTTATTTGTACCATGGACGCGTAAAGGCTTTAGCGGATTCCGCACGGGAAAATGGGTTAAAATTTTAAGAGATAGGGGGGAAAGAAATGGCTTCAAGTAACGTAAGAGTGAGGGTGCGGGCTTCGGACGCCGAGCTACAGGATCGTTTGGTTGCGTTGAATCGTGTTGCTAAGGTTACTAAGGGCGGTCGTACGTTTAGTTTTTCTGCGATAGTGGTCGTTGGAGATGGGAATGGAGTTGTAGGGTACGGTTTAGGGAAAGCAGGGGAGGTGCCAGCGGCAATTGCTAAGGCGACAGAGAGCGCAAAGAAGAATCTTTATAGAATTCCGGTGTATAAGGGGACCATACCCCATGCGCAAGAAGCGCATTACGGAGGTGCGAGAGTGCTTTTGCGCCCGGCCACTGAGGGAACTGGAGTGGTTGCGGGAGGTGCAATGCGAGCTGTGCTTGAGAGCGTAGGGGTAAAGGATGTGTTAGCGAAGTGTAAAGGTTCGTCAAACCCCCATAATTTGGTGAAGGCTACGATGGAGGCTCTATTGGAGCTACGTGATGCGCGGATGGTAGCGAGACAGCGTGGAATAGAGATGTCGCGCGTGTTTAATGGGTAAAGGAGATTAGGAGGAACAAGATGGCAAAGCTACGAGTAACGCAAGTGCGTAGTTTGATAGGATCTAATAAGAGTCAGCGTGCGACTATGGCGACGTTGAAGTTACGGCGCATACGATGCACGGTGGAGCTGGAGGATACTCCGTCGGTGCAAGGAGCATTGCGGAAAGTTCGGCATTTGGTAGAGGTGGAGGAAGTCAAATAGAGGGAGGCGAGTAAATGGCAAAAGAGTCAGTGCAGTTACATACGTTACAGCCGAAGAGTGGGTCGACGCACCATGAGCGTAGGATAGGGCGAGGCCAGGGATCTGGCTATGGAGGAACGTCTACGCGTGGAAATAAAGGCGCAAAGGCACGTTCTGGCTATTCTAAGAAGATAGGATTTGAGGGCGGTCAGATGCCTATGCAGCGTCGGTTGCCGAAATTTGGCTTTAAGAATCCGTTTCGAGTAGAGTATCGTGTAGTGAATTTAGAGGATTTGCAGCGGATTTCGGAAGCGAATTCTGTAGAGGAGATTACGCAAAGCCTACTTGAGGAGTTGCGCCTTGTTAAGCGGGGTGAGCGGTTTAAGGTTTTGGGAAAAGGAGAGTTGAATAGGAAGCTGACGGTGCATGCGCATGCTTTCTCGGCTTCTGCCAAAAGTGCAATAGAGGCAGCGGGGGGAACGGCTGAAATACTTTAGTCTATGAAACGTTTTATCGAAACGCTCAAGAATATTTGGAAGATAGAAGATTTGCGCAAGCGTATACTATATACGCTTGGCATAATCTTAATCTATCGTCTGGGGAGTTTTGTGGTGCTTCCGGGCATTGATCCATCTCAGTTGGGAGCTCTTCGCAAGCAGACCGAAGATGGAGTTTTAGGTTTCATAGATATGTTTTCGGGTGGAGCGTTTAGCCACGCCTCCATTTTTGCGTTGGGTATAATGCCGTACATTTCGGCTTCAATCATTATCCAAATTCTTGGGATGGCGGTGCCTTACTTTCAGCGTTTGCAGCGGGATGGCGAGAGTGGGTTTAGGAAGATAAACCAAATAACACGCTATTTAACCGTTGTGATTTTGCTTCTACAGGCACCGGGCTATTTGGCGAATTTGCATTACCAGCTACCCGAGACGGCGTTTGCGTTGAAGGGCTTCTTCTTTACGTTCTCTTCGACAGTTATTCTAATTGCAGGGACGATGTTCGTCATGTGGTTAGGCGAGCGGATTACCGAGAAGGGCATCGGCAATGGGATATCCTTGATAATCATGATAGGTATAATTGCTCGTTTGCCATTTGCGCTGTCGGCGGAGTTCTTCTCTCGTGCAGAGGAGATGGCAGGTGGTCTAGTGATGTTCTTAGTGGAGCTAGTTTTGCTGTATGTGGTTTTTATGTTCTCGATACTGTTAGTTCAGGGAACGAGGCGTGTACCCGTACAGTATGCAAAACGAGTGGTGGGGAATAGGCAGTACGGTGGTGCTCGTCAATACATTCCATTGAAGGTGAACGCAGCGGGGGTTATGCCGATAATCTTTGCTCAGGCACTGATGATTCTGCCTGTAATGTTTACCCGTTATGGGGCTGCGGATGAGGCTTCAGGCTTTGTGGCGGCATTTACGAACGTTGGAGGCTTTTGGTACAATTTCATCTTGGCACTGCTGATTATAGTGTTTACGTACCTCTATACGTCAATTACTGTAAACCCCAATCAAATAGCTGAGGACTTGAAGCGAAATGGCGGATTTATACCTGGGGTAAAGCCGGGACGGAAGACGGTAGAATACTTGTATACCATTATTAGTCGTATTACTTTGCCAGGGTCTATTTTTCTGGCGTTGGTGGCGATACTTCCATCGTTTGCAATCATGTTCAATGTGAACAACCAGTTTGCGCAGTTCTATGGTGGAACTTCCCTGCTTATATTAGTAGGGGTAATTCTAGACACATTACAGCAGGTGGAAAGCCATTTACTTCTGCGTCATTATGATGGGTTGATGAAGAGCGGAGCTAGAATAAAAGGGAAAGGGGGCTTCTAGTCTGTGATGTCTCGTAAGATTAAGTTGCGAACGCCTGAAGAGGTTGAGAAGTTGAGAGCTAACAATAGGTTGGTGTCGGAGACGTTGGCGGCTTTGGCATCGCTTATAAAGCCAGGAGTGAAAACGATAGAGCTTGACCGTTTTGCGGAGAGCTATATACGAGACCATGGGGCTGTACCTGGCTTTAAAGGGTATGAAGGCTTTCCTTATACGCTTTGTGTTTCTGTAAATGATGTCGTCGTTCATGGATTTCCGAGTGAGTATGTTCTAAAAGAGGGAGATATTGTTTCCGTCGACTGTGGCACGGTGATGGATGGCTATTATGGAGATTCTGCGTTCACGTTTGGAGTAGGGGAGATATCGAAGGAAAATCGTACGCTCTTGGATGTTACGAGGAAATCGTTGGAGTTAGGCATTGCGAGTGCCCTTTCGGGGAATAGAGTGGGAGACATAGGTGCGGCGGTCCAAGACTATTGTGAGTCCTTTGGCTATGGGATGGTACGAGAATTGGTAGGTCATGGTCTTGGTGAGACGATGCACGAGTATCCCGAGGTGCCAAACTACGGAAGGAGAGGGCATGGGGTTGTGTTACGTCCGGGATTGTGTATCTGTATTGAACCGATGGTAACCATGGGGAGTTATGCGGTGTATCAAGGGCGAGATGGTTGGACGATACGGACACAAGATGGGTCAAATGCAGCGCATTTTGAGAAGGCGATAGTAGTGAGCGAGGAAGGAGCGGCCGATGAACTTACCGATTTTTCGGTCATTGATAGGGCAGTAGCCGCTTGTGCATAGGAAACAAGGAGATTATAGATGGCGAAGCAAGAGGCGATAGAGAAGGATGGGATTATAATAGAGGCGTTGTCTAATGCAATGTTTAGAGTTGAGTTGGACAATGGGCATGTGATAACTGCGCACATATCTGGGAAGATGCGTATGCACTACATAAAGATATTGCCAGGCGATAAGGTGAAAGTTGCGATGTCGCCCTACGATTTGACGAAAGGGCGAATAGTTTTTCGTTACAAGTAGAATAATAGGAATAGGAGCATAACAAGGGGGACAAGGCGATGAAGGTACGCACATCGGTAAAGAAGCGTAGCGCGGACTGTAAAATAGTGCGTCGGAAAGGACGTTTGTACGTGATATGCAAGAAGACGCCTAAGTACAAACAGCGTCAAGGCAAATAAGGAGTAACAGAGAGCAAATAGAGAGATGCAGGTATGGCACGAATAGTTGGTATAGACTTGCCGAAGAATAAGAGAGGAGACATAGCCCTTACTTACATATACGGTATAGGTCGAAGTAGTGCGGTGGCAATCCTGAAGAAGGCATCAGTGGATGTGAATAAGAAGGTTCAGGATTGGACAGATGACGATGTGGCGGCGATACGCGCGGTAGTGGGATCAGACTATAAGGTGGAGGGAGAGTTGCGTACTGAGGTACAGTTACATATTAAGCGATTGATGGATATTGGGTGCTATCGTGGAATACGTCATCGTTTGGGTCTGCCCGTGCGTGGACAAAGTACGAAGAACAATGCGCGCACTCGAAAAGGGAAGAAGAAGACGGTGGCTAATAAGAAGAAGGCAACCAAATAGTTAGGAGCAATGGCAAAAAAAACAGTAGCGAAGAGGAAAAAAGTTCGCGTGGAGCCCTTGGGTCAGGCCCACATACATTCATCGTTCAACAACATAATTGTTACGTTGACGAATACATCTGGCGATGTGATATCGTGGTCGTCGTCAGGGAAGAATAAATTTCGTGGTTCTAAGAAGAACACACCGTATGCGGCGCAAATGTCAGCAGCAGATTGTGCAAAGGAAGCATACGATTTGGGATTGCGCAAGGTTAAGGTCTTTGTGAAGGGTCCTGGAGCGGGGCGTGAGTCAGCGATACGTACGATTCATAATTCTGGAATTGAAGTCTCTGAGATAGTAGATGTTACGCCGTTGCCGCATAATGGTTGCCGTCCTCCTAAGCGTAGGAGAGTGTAAGCTTTGGGTGAATTGTCAGAGAAGGAAAGGAAGAAATAAATGGCACGATATACAGGACCACGAACGAAGGTGGCAAGGCGGTTTGGAGAGCCAATTTTTGGACAGAGCAAGTCTTTTCAAAGGAGGCAGTCGGCAGGAGGCAGAGGAGCTAATGCACGTAGGCGTAAAGTTTCTGAGTATGGTATGCAGCTCATGGAAAAGCAGAAGGCGAAGTATACCTACGGACTGCTAGAGAAGCAATTTAGTAATTTGTTTGATAAAGCGACGCGCCGAAAAGGTGTTACGGGTGAAATCCTGCTACAGCTGTTGGAGTCGCGTTTGGACAATGTCGTATATAGGCTAGGCATAGCCCCGACGCGGGCAGCGGCGCGTCAGTTGGTTACCCACCGACACATTGAAGTGAATGGAAAGCTAGTAAACGTACCATCGTATACGTTGAAGCCGTCAGACGTGGTAAGTGTGAGGGAGAAGTCAAAGTCGTTGCAGGTGATAGCAGACTCTTTGGAGAGCCATCGTAGCCGTTATTCATGGCTAGAGTGGGATGCTAGCGCAATGGCGGGGAAGTTCTTGAATGTTCCTGAGCGTTCGGATATACCTGAAAACATTAAGGAGCAACTGATAGTAGAGTTGTATTCGAAGTAATAGCGGGAGAAAAGATGGCAATATTGGAATTTCAGCGTCCAGAGGATGTTGTAGTACTTGAAGAGACGCCGAATTTTGGTCGTTTTCAGTTTCGACCATTGGAACAGGGATATGGTACGACGATAGGTAATGCACTGCGGCGCGTATTGTTATCTTCCCTTGAAGGCTATGCGATTACATCGATAAAGATTGATGGTGTGGACCATGAGTTTGATACCATCAAAGGCGTGAAGCAGGACGTTACGCAGATAATATTGAATCTAAAGCAGGTGCGGTTTCGTGCGCGGGTTGAAGAAGTACCGGCAGAAAACGTCTCGGTGTCTGTGACTGACCAAGAAGCGTTCACGGCAGGCATGATAGGGAAGTTTTTAACTGGTTTTGAGGTGCTTAATCCAGATCTTGTCATATGCAATATGGCAAAGGATGTGCGTTTGAAAATGGATTTAACGCTGCGTAAGGGAAGAGGGTATGTGCCAGCTGAGGAGAATGAGGTTGAGGGGAGTTCCTTTGGTGTAATTGCGATAGATAGCATTCATACTCCAATTCGTAATGTGATGTTTAAGGTGGATAACTACCGAGTGTCTCAAAAAACGGATTATGAGATGCTTACCATGGAAATAAAGACCGATGGTAGCATAACGCCAAAAGATGCGCTGCATGAAGCTGCTGTGATTTTGATGCAGCACTTTAAGTTGTTTGCTAATAAGGATAGTATGGTGTTGCCAAGCGAAGGATCTCGCAAGGTGGAAGAGTTTGACGAGGATGTTCAGACCATGCGCCAGTTGCTGATGACGCAGCTTGTAGATTTGAATTTATCCGTTCGAGCACTCAACTGCTTAAAGGCTGCGGACATCCTTATTGTTGGAGACTTGGTGAAGTACAGCAAAGCTGATTTGTTGAAGATTAGGAACTTTGGAAGGAAGTCTTTGTCTGAGTTGGAGGAAGTAGTTGACAAGATGGGGCTGACCTTTTCGATGGATGTTAGTAAGTATAAACTAGATAAGGAGTAGGGACGCCATGCGGCACAATAAGAAATTTAATCATTTAGGCAGAACGCATAGTCATAGGGAGTTGATGCTTTCTAACATGGCGGTGTCACTGATTATGCACAAGCGTATTTACACGACAGTAGCGAAGGCGAAAGCGTTGCGTATATATGTGGAGCCCATCATAACGAGGTCTAAGGAAGACAGCATGCATGCGAGGAGAGTATCGTTTGCTGATTTGCGCGATAAGTATGCAGTGAAGGAGCTGTTCGGCGTTGTGGCACCTGAGGTCGGCAATCGTCCGGGGGGCTATACCCGCTTGGTGAGAACTGGGCATCGTCAGGGGGACAATGCGGAGATGTGCATGATAGAGTTAGTTGACTTTAATCGAGAGTATTCGCAGAATAAGGGCGAAGGAGGAAAGAAGAAGGGGGTACGCCGTTCACGTAAACGTTCTGCAGCTGTAGAGGATGCTGGTGCGCAACGAGCTGCTGCTGATGCGGAGTCTGCGCAGTCGAGTGAGAAGGCGGAGAGTGTAGAGTAGTTTCGTCTTTGTGGTTGGAGCTTTTGGGCGGAGAGGCTAGTTGGTCTCTCCGCTCTTTTGTTATGCGCCCAATCATAGAAATTGATGCAGAATCCTCTCTGGTCAAGCCATTTGTATAGGTTCCCTGGAATGCGTGACCGTTGTAAAAGCTTTTGACATATTCTGCACCACTGTGAGTAGATAGTTTTTATCGTAATCAGTAGAATTCGTGCTGTAAGTCGGTTGAGATAGGCATCTCCGGACCCCATCTAATCGTTCAATTTTTTACTCCAATAATTTTGCGGCAAGTTTGTATGTGAATAGAATTCGGGGATTGGATAAATCCCATTGCTGAACTTCTTGCCGTATCAATTCGGTGTGCTTTTTACTTATGTCCCTTAAAGCATTTCCAACGGATTTGCGAAGATATTCGTTTGCGTGTGCCTTATTCGTAGCGATTAAAGCAATAGCCACCGATGGATTCTCTTTGAAGAATGGGCGATTTGTCCAAATTCTCAAACCCTCAGTTGCGGCACGTGCGACATTCTGATTAGCATTACTTATCCACTCTTCGATGAGTGGTAAGGACGCTTCGTATCCTCTGTGTTTGCAAACTTCATCAAAAGCCTTTGCAAGCATTTCCTGTACTCGCCAATTGTCATCAGTGCTTACCCGTTCCTTTAGAACGCAAAGTGCCTCATCATTCATCGTTGCCAATCTGCCAAGGAGGGTTGTTGCTAACATCCGAGCTTGATAGGCTTCGTGCTGAGACAGTTCAAGGGAAAATTCAAAACATTGTTCCTTTGAGTATGCCGAAAACATCTCATCAGCTCCATTAAGGATGTGCTGAAATCCGTGTTCTATTGGCAGTATCTCGTTCAAGATCTCATCAACTTCCATTGTGATACTTTTGATACAACTAGTTGTAATGGGGCTAGAATTCACTCAAAGGATGTATGCTCAGCTTTTTTCGTAGCATTTTGAAGCCTATTCAGACAGCTGATTTTTTATTGTCTCCGCCTTCTTTACAGAGACTTTTGGGGAAAATCAATTATCGTACCAACATCAGATTTATGCAATCGAAGTTCCAGGTCCATTTTAGTTTTTTTGTACAAATGCTTTCCAAAGCATTGTGTTGTTGTAAGCATTGCCTTTTATGGTGCTTCGTTTGCAATTATAAAGTCAAAACCGAAGGGATAACGTATTCTGACACGCTTCCCCTAAAGAGTAAAGGCACTTACCCCCCCCCAATTTTCTTTTCTTCCGCTTTTTACCTACCTTTGTGTGCGTTTCAATCTGTTGCTATTTGATTACTAGGGCAGAGGGAACGTTTAGGTAAGTAAATATTAACAACGTGAATTGAGTTATGATAGGGAGAAAGATTGCACTTGCCGCCCTTGCGCTCTGCGCAGCTGCGGTGGGCGTTAACAGTGCCTCTGCGTGCACAAACTACCTGGTGACCAAGGGGGCATCGGTTGATGGGTCGGTGATGATATCGTACGCTGCCGATAGCCACTACCTGTACGGTGAGCTTTACCACTGGCCCGCGGCGGTCTACCCCAAGGGGGCTTTGTACAAGGTATACGAGTGGGATACAGGAAAATATCTAGGTGAAATCCCGCAGGCGGCGAAAACCTACAACGTGGTGGGCAACATCAACGAGCACCAGGTGATGATTGGAGAAACCACCTACGGCGGGCGTGAAGAGCTGCATGACCCCAATGGGTTAATTGACTACGGCTCGTTGATATACCTCGCGCTGCAGCGCTCAACGAGCGCACGCGATGCCATCAAGACGATGGTGGAGCTCGTGGCGGAGTACGGTTATGCCAGCGAGGGGGAGTCGTTCTCCATTGCTGACAAGAATGAGGTTTGGATCATGGAACTCATTGGCAAGGGGCCTCACGAAAAGAACCTAAAGAAGGCCCCCAAGGGCAAGGTGAACCGTAAAGGTGCTGTATGGGTGGCACGTATGATTCCTGATGGGTATGTGTCGGGACACGCCAACCAGGCGCGTATCACCACCTTCCCTCTGGCGAATGGCAAGACCTCCATCACCGACAAGCAGCTTAAGAAGATTTACGACCCCAACGTGACGACAGTTTACTCGCACGATGTAATACAGTTGGCGCGTGAGATGGGGTACTTCAAGGGGAAGGATGCGGAGTTTAGCTTTTCTGATACCTATAACCCCGTTACATTTAGCGGGGCGCGGGGGTGCGATGCGCGCGTGTTTGCTTTCTTCAACTCCGTGCGCAGCGACATGGGGCAGTACCTAGACTACGTGAAAGGCGAGAACCTTTCGCACCGCATGCCGCTGTGGATAAAGCCGGAGAAGAAAATATCACAGCACGATGTGATGCAGGCAATGCGCGATCACTTTGAGGGGTTTGAGCTTGATATGACGAAGGATGTAGGCGCGGGGCCGTGGGGGCTGCCTTACCGTTGGCGTCCGATGGACTGGGAGTATAAGGGGCAGAAGTATGTGAACGAGCGGGCCACGGCGACGCAGCAGACGGGCTTTGTCTTCGTGGCGCAGGCGCGTAGCTGGATGCCCGACGCGGTGGGTGCCATCCTGTGGTTCGGCATGGACGATGCCGACGGCACCGTTTTCACCCCGATGTACGGCTGCATGACCTCTATCCCAGAGGCGTTTGCAGTGGGTAACGGCAGTCTGTTGGAGTACTCCAAGACATCGGCGTTCTGGCTATTTAACAAGGTGACTAACTTCACCTACCTCCGCTACAATTACATGCACGCCGATTTGAAGAAGGTGCAGGAGCGGCTAGAGAAGGGCTACATAGAGCAGGTGGAGGCAGACCAGAAGCGCCTTGCTGACCTTTACAAGGCAAACCCAGCGAAGGCTGTGGCGGAGGCTACGGCGTTCTCCACGAAGTGTGCGGAAAACACGATGGCGGAGTGGGAGAAGCTCTTTGAGTTCCTGATGGTTAAGTACATCGATGGGAATATAAAGGTGGAGGAGAATGGTGTGTTCAAGGCCACGGAGGTGAACCCGAAGGTGCCGGTGAAGGTCTTAAATCCGGAGTATCCTGATTGGTGGAAGGAAGCCGTGATACGGAACACGGGCGATAAGCTGAAGGTGCGGTAAGTACCATTAACTGATTGGGATAGCCCCTGCGTCATATTTGATGCAGGGGCTATTTCTTTTGCGACAACGAGTGTTGATGCGGAACGCTTTGCAGATACGTCTCCAGTTGAAATACCTGTGCTTTTGCGCTGTGGTTTGATACAAAAGGCAAGAGAGATGGGTGGAATGAGCCTTTTGCGGCTGATTGGTGTAGCCTATCTGCTGAGTTATTGCTGCAAGATTTTCTTTAATTTTTACCGATTCCTTTTCCAAAATGTAATGCAGCATGCCCATCTTTGCACCGAACAGTAAAGGCAAAAGGCTGTGAAAGTATATGTGAATGGCGAGGCGGTGGCCCTCTTTGAGGGGGCGAGGGTAATCGATGCGGTGCGTGCGTATGTCGGAACGCATGGAATCAGGGTAGATATAATGCGAGTGGCGGTGCGCGATGGGGATGGAAATAGCATTGACTACGATGGCGCGCTCACGGACGGCGCGCTATTGCGTGTGGAGCTGCCTCCTGCTACGTGCGGCGGAAGGGGTGAGGGCGGATGTAAAGGGAGGGCGTAACCGATGCGCATTAGGGGATGGACAAAGAAAAGCTGGTGGCTTGGAGCCGCTGTGCTGGGCGTTGCGTTCAGTTTTTGGCAGTGCAATAGGCGTGAAGAGAAACCGCGGGAGGTGCAGATATTCGCAGTTAATGATATACATGCGGCGTTGGAGAATTTTCCACGCCTAGCCTACGTGGCGGACAGCCTAAGGGCTATCTACCCGGATTTACTCCTAGTGTCGGGGGGAGATAATCAAACGGGGAATCCGATAAACGATCAGGCGGAGCAGAGGGGGATGCCGATTATCAAACTGATGGATAGGGTGGGGTTTGATGCGTCGGCATTGGGCAATCATGAGTTTGATGTCTCGGCGGTTCAAATGCGTAGGAACTTGGAGATGTCGCGCTGTGCCTACCTATGCGCCAATGCTATACATAAAGATAGTACGTACCCCTTGCGGAAAAACGAGGTGTTGACCTTACCCAATGGGTTGCGTCTAGGCCTCTCTTCTCTGCTCTACATCAATCCTAGTGGATATCCTGATAGCCATCCGATGAATACTGAAGGCTTTCGGTTTTATGACCCTATAGAGGTGGGGCGGCAAGAGTTTGAAGCGCTTAGGCAGAAGTGCGATGTTTTGGTGTTTCTAACGCATTTGGGTCTTGAATGGGATAAGAAGCTAGCGGAGGCACTACCTCGGGGCGGTGCTGATGCAATTGTAGGGGGGCATTCGCACACGCTCATTCGCGATGCAAAGCACTATAATGGCATGCTGATTACCCAGTCGGGAAGCAAATTGCGCTGGGGTACACTGGTGCGAATCCGCGTTACTGACAGCGGCGCAACGAGCGATGCTAAACTTATACGTGTTGAGGGGAAGGGCGCAGAAGATATGGGCGTGCGGGCGTACGTGGACAGCTTGCGGGCGGTGTCAGGATTCAACGAGACGATAGCCCAAACTGAAAAGGGGGTGCGGGGAAAAGAGCAGTTGGGCTACCTAATGGCGGATGGGCAGCGGGCGTACGCACGGGCCGATGTGGCGTTGATGAATCCGGGCGGGGTACGTATCAGCGAGCTGGTGCCGGGAAGCATTACGGTGCAAGATATGTACAGCCTCGATCCATTTGGGAATGAGATTGTGCAGTACGATATGACCTTGCAGGAGCTGCAAGAGTTTGTGGAGAAGGCGGGCGGGGTTGATTACAACTCTATTTTAATCCCTTCGGGCATACATCTCAGATACCATTATCAACCCAAGGGCAATGGGAGCAGCGAGGCTGTGCGTGTAGAGCTTCTCGACACGTTGAATCGGGCTTTGGCATCGGGTAAAACGTACCGCGTGGTGATGAATAGCTACATGGCGACGGTCAACGTTTTTTCGGCTAAGCCCAAAGGCAAAAGCCTAGGGGTAACGACCGCCTCGGCCACCATAGAGTGGCTAAGGCGGTTGGGGAAGGCCCCAGATTATTCGGCGGAGCAGCGCATTGTGAAGGTGAAAGAGTAGAAACGGAATACTGTAGCGCAAGTGGCGAATTTGTCGCTCGCATAGCCCCCGGATTATCTAAAATCTTGGGGGCTTTTTCGTGAGAAATTTTCTCGCCCGCTGCTCCTATTGGATTCCTACAATGGGAGCTTACTGCGTACGTTGCGCCTAATTAGCCCCTCCGCAATACGTTGGTAATGGTGAAGCTAGACCTTCGCGGTGAAATTAGTTCACGGGTGGTAGCCCAGTGTATTAGTAGTCGCAATTTGGCGAAACAAAAAACGGAGGAATAGAGAATATGTGTAAAAGGTTTTTGGTGCTTTCCATGCTTTTCCTGCTGTCATCGTTCGGAGCGATGGCGCAGACAAAATATATAGGGAAAGTAGTGGATGGCGTATCGGCAGAGGCCCTGTCGGGAGTTGTGGTAGCCGAGCAGAGTGAGGGCGCAAACCGTGCGGCGGTGATGACCGATGTGGATGGGAATTTTAGCATTACGCTGCAAGGCGGGGGGCGGCTGCGTTTCACCTATATGGGGTATTCAACAAGGGTGCTCTCGGTGTCGCCCGAGAAACGAAATCTCGGACGAATTGAGCTGTTTGAGGATACGGTGTCGCTGCAAGCTGTCTTGGTGGTGGGATCAGGTCTGCACGATTTAGTGAAAGACCGGCAGACCCCGATAGCCGTAACCACCCTAAGCGGTGCGCAGATAGAGGAGCGCCAGGGGAATCTAGACCTTCCCGAAACGTTGAAAGGCGTGCCGAGCGTGCATGCGGTGAGCCATAGCGGCTACGGCGATGGGGCGTTTACGGTGCGTGGATTTGACCAGGCTAACGTGCTGGTGCTAGTGAATGGGCAACCGGTGAACGACATGGAGTGGGGCGGTATCTACTGGTCGAATTGGTCGGGGCTAACCGATGTGGCATCCGTGGTGCAGCAGCAACGTGGGCTTGGGTCATCCAAGATTGGCATTTCTTCCGTTGGCGGTACAACTAACATTGTGACGCGTGCCTCGGACCTGCGTGCAGGGGGCAAGCTGAAAGTTTTAGGGGGCAACGATGGGTACGTCAAGACGTTACTTTCGTTCAGCTCGGGTACGCAGGAGAACGGCTGGGCTGTGAGCGGTTTGCTTTCGTTTTGGCGGGGCGATGGGTACGTGGATTGCACCCCGGGCCTAGGTGGCACCTACTTTCTTTCGCTGGGATATAGGCCCAATAGCCGTCATTCGTTCAACGTGACAGTGACGGGCGCGCCGCAGGTGCATGCGCAGGCCTACAGGGAAACGATCGATACGTACGAGAAGTATGGCTACCGCTACAATTCCAACTGGGGCTACCGTGAAGGGAACCCGTATAGCTTTTCACGTAATTTCTACCACAAGCCGATAGCGAATTTCAACTGGGATTGGCGGATTAACAGTTCCGTATCGCTCTCAACGGTGCTGTACGGCTCTTGGGGGTACGGCGGGGGAATGGGAACGGCCGGCACGCCGCACTATATGCTTCCCGATGATGAGCGGGGATTGATAATGGTAGATGACGTGATACGAGCCAACCAGGGCGAGAAGGTGTATGGGATTAAGAAATCGGTTGCACCCTGGGATGGATCTACCTTGGATAGCCGCAGCAAGTACTGGAATGGGAAAAACGTGGTCACCTCCCGGGGAGGAGGAACGGTGCTGCGCTCATCGATGAATAATCACAGCTGGTACGGATTGCTTTCAAGCGTGGATGCGACGTTTGGAGATCATTGGACGCTGAATGCCGGTGTGGACATGCGCACCTACGTGGGGAGTCATTACCGAGTGGTTAACGATTTGCTCGGTGCCGATGCCTACTACGACAATGTCAACGTGAATTCGGCTGGGGTATTCGTGAGCGATGGGGTCAGCCTGAATCCATTGGCTATACGTGCGATGCAGAGCGCGCAGAAGATAGATCGCAACTTCGAGTCGCACGTGGGATGGTTGGGTCTGTTTGGGCAGATTGAGTATGCCAACGAGTATATTTCATGCTTTGTACAGGGGTCTATTTCAGACCAATTCTATCGCCGTCATGAATTCTTTGAGTTGCCCACGAGCAGCCAGTGGACGAAGTGGTACGACCGTTGGGGCGGCAACATCAAAGGGGGTGTAAACTGGAAGATAAACCGTATGCATAACGTCTTTCTGAATGCGGGTTACTTCTCCCGGCAGCCGTTCTTCTCGTCGCTATTCCCATATAGCTATACGGCAAGGGCTAACGATTTTGTAAGCGAGATAAAGAACGAGGGCATATGGAGCGTGGAGGGTGGCTACGTATTCAATGCGCTGTATCTGCGCGCGGAGCTCAACGGCTACTACACGGTGTGGGGCGATAGGTATCAATCGTTCACGGCCGACTCGAAAAAGCGGACGTATGCCAGAACCTATGTGGATCAGCACCATGCGGGCGCGGAGCTCGCGTTGCTGGGTTTCCCTACCTCTTGGCTCAAGTTGACCGGGATGTTTTCATATGGACATCGGGTGTATCGGGGTACGGCGGATGCGCTAGTGGTGGATGACACGGGTAAGCCCATAGAGGGGGAGAAGTTGACGCTATTCTTGGACAAAAAGAAGATTGGAGGGGCGCCCATGCTGCAGGGCAGCCTAGGGGCTAGGTTTGAGATCGTGCGCGGGCTTTCGCTGAATTTGGATTGGTATGCCAATGACTTACTCTACTCAAACGTACAAGCGTCAGATTTCAGGAAGCAAGATGCGCAGGCGCTGCGGCTACCGTGGTACAACACGCTTGATGGAGGGGTGACGTATAGCTACCGTTTCGCGGAAAGGTTTTCAATACGTAGGCTAACGTTCCGTGCCAATGTAAATAACATGCTGAACACCAAGTACATCATTCAGGGCTACTCAAGCATACAGGCCGATGCGGACGACTCGCGGAATTGGAAAGGTATAAATAAGAAAAACACGGTTAATTTCGGATACGGTACTACGTGGAATATTGGCGTAGCGATGTCTTGGTAGCTGGGGTCACGGTATCTGCATTGCTGCGAGGCAAAGGATATCCCGCGGGGCTATCCCAATAGCCGGAGCACTATACGGATTACAGTAGAGGATCCACCGTTCCCCTTGCCTTTGGCATGCACCCCCATTGCACCCGGTTCGCATCAAATTCGGATTTCTCCGGAGAAATCCGAATTTGATGCGAACCGGGTGCGAATTTGATGCGAATAGGGAGCGTTGCGCTGTGGCCCCTTTCGCCGTTCGACGCCCTATTTTTCCTGCACGGATTCACGGGGAGGGCGATGCGGGTTAATGGAATGGGGAAGAGATGTGGTTTGATTTAATGGAAATAGCTACCTTTGCGTAGAACTCCTGCGCAGGAGCAAGGCGTGGGGGGAAGGGATGGCGCAATGGCGAAATTGAAGCAATCTTTGCAGCAGAAGTTGCAGCAGAAGCTTTCTCCGCAGCAGATACAGGTGATCCGGCTGCTGGAGATCCCCACGTTGCAGCTTGAGGAGCGGGTGAAGCGGGAGCTAGAGGAGAACCCGACCCTCGAGGAGGGGCCGCCTACGGAGGAGGCGGAGGCGCAGAGCCGGCAGGAGGAGCAGGAACCCGAGGAGGGGCAGGAGACTGATAGCGCGGACGATGAGTTCTCCATGGAGGATTATCTGGATTTGGATGATGATTACGCGATATACAACCCGCATGGGGCCGCGGATGCCGATGACGACCCCACGCTACGCACAGAGCAGCGGTACGCGGAGACGGCGACGTTCCGTGAGTCGCTGCTAGAGCAGATACGGTTTCGACGGGCGGACAAGGAGACGTTGGCGCTGGCGGAGTATATCGTGGGGAATTTGGATACGGATGGCTACCTCCGGCGCGATCTGCGTGCGCTTTCCGATGATATTTTGCTGCTGCACGGGGTGGAGATTCCGCTGGAGAAGTTTGAGGAGGCGCTGCGACTCGTGCAGACGTTGGAGCCGCGCGGGGTGGGGGCTACTTCGCTGCAGGAGTGCCTACTGCTCCAGCTTGAGGGGGCTACTGAGCCGCAGCAGCTGCTGGCGAAACGAATCTTGGAGGAGTGCTACGGGGAGTTCACCCGTAAGCATTACGATAAAATCACTGAGAAGCTGGGCATTAGCGATGGGGAGCTCAAGGCGGCCATTGATGAGATTGTGAAGCTCAACCCCAAGCCGGGAGACCTCGGAGGGGAGGGGCAGGTGGCGATGAATTCAACCATTGTGCCTGATTTTCTGCTAAGCGTGGATGAGCAGACCGGGGCACTCTCCGTGACGCTCAATGGGCGGAATACGCCCGATCTGCGTATCAATCGGTCGTACAGCGATATGCTAAAGAACTATGCCGCGAAGCGCACGAAGGCAACGAGCGATGAGAAGGAGGCGGCGCAGTTCGTGCGTAAGAAGATTGACTCGGCACGGTGGTTCATCGAGTCGATACGGCAGCGCAATGAGACGCTGCTGGCGGTGATGGTGGCCATTGCGAAGTACCAGGAGGCGTACTTTCACAGCGGAGACGAGACGCAGCTGCGCCCGATGATTCTGAAGGATATCGCGGAGATGACGGCCCTTGACATTTCAACCGTGTCGAGGGTGGTGAACAGCAAGTATGTGCAAACGCCGATGGGGATACGCCTGCTGCGCGATTTCTTTAGCGAGGGGCTCCAGAACGCGGAGGGAGAGGAGGTGTCAACGCGGGAGGTGAAGACGATACTGCAGCAGATAGTGGATGGGGAGGATAAGCTAAATCCGCTCACTGATGATCAGCTGCGCGAGGCGTTGGCGGAGAAAGGGTACGTGGTGGCGCGGCGCACGATAGCGAAGTACCGTGACCAGCTGCGCATCCCGGTGGCGCGGCTGCGCAAGGAGTTGTGATGGGGCGCGAAGAGAATGCTGAGGCGCAGCGAGCGGTACGGCTGATACGAAAGCGCTACCTATCGGCAGGGGGCTTGCGACGGTTGCGCTGCTACGTAGGGCGAATGATCGGGCTGGGAAGCCCAGGGTTTGATGGGGCGGTGCCACGGGTGCCGCGCAGCGTGTGGGAGCATTGGTGGTGGGAGTTCCTGCGCTGGTGGCAGGGGCGACAGGCGCGTTCGCCGCGTAAGGATCGGCTGGAAAAGCTGTTTTTCGGGAGCAACCTGACGAGTCGTGCGTTTGATTTCTTCTTGCTGGTCGCCATTACGGTGAGCGTGCTGCTCTTCATGCTGGAGACGGTGGCATCGATATACATGCGGGCGGCGTGGCTGTTCCTTGTGATTGACTGGGTGCTGACGATCTTTTTCACGCTGGAGTTCGCGCTGCGGCTCTACTGCGCGAAGAATCCTTCCCGGTACGTGCGGAGCTTCTACGGCATGGTGGACCTGCTCTCGACCCTGCCGCTCTACGTGGAGCTCTTGCTGCCGGGCATGCGCTACCTGCTTGTGCTGCGGGTGCTACGGCTGCTGCGGGTGTTCCGAATTTTCAAGCTCTTTCGCTTTATCCATGAGCGCAACGAGTTGAACAAGGCGCTGCGGGCGAGTTTTTACCGGATATCGTACTTCCTATTCCTGATGGTGCTGCTGGTGTGCATTATCGGCACGGTGATGTACATCGTGGAGGGCGGGCTGCAAGAAGGATTTGCAAGCATTCCGGAGAGTATATACTGGACGATTGTAACGATAACCACGGTGGGGTATGGCGACATATCGCCGGTGACAGCGTTGGGGCGATTCTTGGCCTCCGTGATTATGCTGTTGGGGTATGGGATTATCGCCGTGCCAACGGGCATTGTGACGGCGGAGGTAATCGCGGGGCGGCGGAGCGGTGGGGCAAAGGTAGACCCTACCAAAAGGGTGTGCCCCCGCTGCGGGCAGAACCAGCATCGGGAGAAGGCGCGCTTCTGCGATCGCTGCGGCGAACGGCTGGGCGGGGTGTGAATGCGGCTGGCGTAAAAAATATACGCTGGAGCGTTTCCATTTAACAAAAATTTCATACCTTTGAAGTCGAACGCGGTTGGCCTTTTGGCAACGGCGGAGCGTTCCTGGTGGAAAGGGTAATTTTAATCGAATGGGCGGCCAATGAAAACTTATGCTACTGACGAGATTCGAAACGTGGTGCTACTAGGCAGCACTGATTCTGGGAAGACACTGCTTACGGAGGCGATGATGTTTGAGGGGAAGGTGATTGAGCGCAAGGGGAGCATAGAGGCGAAGAATACGGTGTCGGACTACAGCGAGATAGAGCAAATCAATGGGAAGTCGATATTCTCTACAGTGCTGTATACGGAGTTTATGGACCACAAGCTGAATCTCTTCGATACGCCGGGGTCGGACGACTTTGTGGGGTCGGTGATTACGGCGCTTGAGGTGGCAGATTTGGGCGTGATGGTGGTGAATGCGCAGCGGGGCGCTGAGGTGGGCACGGAGGTCTTTTCCCGCTGGGCGGAGCGGATGGAGCGACCGTTGATACTAGGAATTACGCAGCTGGACCACGAGAAGGCGGCCTACGAGACCACGCTGGAGTCGCTGGTGCAGATGTTCGGCAACAAGGTGGTGACGGTGCAGTACCCAGTGAACCCGGGGGCGGGTTTTGACACCTTTATCGATGTGCTGCTGATGAAGATGTACCGCTTCAAGGGTACGGATGGGGAGCGGGAGGAGCTACCGATACCCGAGGGCGAGCTGGCGCGGGCGAAGGATTTGCATGGGAAGCTGGTGGAAGCTGCCGCGGTGCATGATGATAAACTGATGGAGCTATTCTTTGACAAGGGGGCTCTGACGGAGGATGAGATCCGGTTGGGGCTGGCTAAGGGAATGGCGGCACGCGAGGTAATGCCCGTCTTCTGCCTCTCGGCGACGAAGTCTATCGGGATCAAGCGGCTGATGGAGTTCATTATAAAGGTGGGGCCATCGCCGGCGCAGGTGCCGCCCGTGAAGGACACGGAGGGCAAGGACGTTCTGTGCGATGGGGCGGCCCCAACATCGCTTTTTGTATTTAAAACCACCAACGAACCGCACATCGGGGAGGTGAATTTCTTCAAGGTGATGTCGGGCATGCTCAAGGAGAATGACGACCTGGTAAACACCAAAACGGATGGCCATGAGCGGCTCTCGCAGCTATTCGCCGTGGCGGGGCGTAACCGCGTGCGGGTGGCGGAACTGTCGGCGGGCGATATAGGCGCCGCGGTGAAGCTGAAGGACACGAAGTGCAACCAAACGCTCTGCGCACCGGAGCATGAACGGACGGTGCAGCCGCCGACCTACCCGAACGCGAAGTTCAGGGTGGCCATAAAGGCGAAGAATCAGGCCGAGACGGAGAAGCTAGGCGAGCTGCTCAACAGGGCGCATCAGGAGGATCCAACGATTTTGGTGGAGTATTCCAAGGAGCTGCGGCAGACCATCGTGTCGGGGCAGGGGGAGCACCATCTCAACATCTTGAAGTGGGAGCTGGAGAACCTTAGCAAGCTGCAGGTGGAGTTCGCGCAGCCCCGCATACCCTACCGTGAAACGATTACCAAGGTGGCGCAGGCGGACTATCGGCATAAGAAGCAGAGCGGCGGCGCGGGGCAGTTCGGCGAGGTGCATTTGGTGATTGAGCCCTACGTGGAGGGGATGCCCGCACCGACAAAGTACACTGTGAATGGCAAGGAGCTGAACGTGAGCGTACGCGACACGCAGGAGATTAATCTGGAGTGGGGCGGAAAGCTGGTGTTCTACAATTGTATCGTGGGCGGGGTGATTGATAACCGCTTCATGCCAGCCATCCTCAAGGGAATTATGGAGAAGATGGAGCAGGGGCCGCTGACGGGATCCTACGCGCGGGACATCCGTGTGGCGGTGTACGATGGGAAGATGCACCCGGTGGATAGCAATGAAATATCGTTCAAGCTGGCGGCAAGGAACGCGTTCCGAGCTGCGTTTAAGGCAGCAGGCCCGAAGATTATGGAGCCTATATACGATGTTGAGGTGGTGGTGCCGAGCGATCGGATGGGGGACGTGATGAGCGATTTGCAGAATCGTCGGGCCATCATCCAGGGCATGGAGAGCGTGAAGGGGTTTGAGCACCTGCACGCGCGGGTGCCGCTGGCCGAGATGCTGCGCTACTCGACCTCGCTATCGTCGCTCACGAGCGGGCGAGCTACGTTTGACATGCAGTTCGCGGGGTATGAGCAGGTGCCGGCGGATATTCAGCAGAAGTTGCTCCAGGCCTACGAGGCTGAGGAGGCTGAGGAGTAGTCTCGCAATGGGGATAGAGCTGCGAGGAGCGGTAGGATATTAGGTTTTTTACTAACTTTGTGCTGCGTGCGGTGGCATGGAAGGGAGTGGGAGTAAAGGTAATAGGAGAGAGATGAAAAAAATAGGTTTTGTGATGGTAGTAGTGCTGGGAGCGCTGGTGATGGGGGGCTGCAAAGGCGGTGGCAATGCGGCGAGCACAACGGATAATCCGTTGCTCAAACCGTTTGATACGAAGTTTGGCGTGCCGCCCTTTGCATCAATAAAGCTGGAGGATTACGAGCCGGCGGTGCGAGAGGCAATGGCGCGCCACGATGCGGAAATTCAGGCAATAACGGATAATCAGGATGCCGCTACGTTTGAGAACACGGTGGTGCCATTGGCCTATAGCGGGATGGATTTGGACCGCGTGGCCTCGGTGTTCTACAACCTGCTTTCGGCTGAGGCAACGCCGGAGATGCAGGCGCTGGCTGAGAAGCTCTCGCCGCTGTTCTCGGAGCATTCGGACAACATTTCGCTCAACGCGAAGCTCTTCGAGCGGGTGAAAACGGTGTACGATCAGCGCGAGGCGCTAGGGCTCCAGGGGGAGGATTTGCGCCTCGTGGAGGAGACCTACAAGCGCTTTGTGCGTGAAGGTGCAAATTTGAGCGATGAGGATAAGGCGAAGCTTCGGGATATCAACCTACAGCTGTCGCAGGCTGGGCTGAAGTTCGGTCAAAATCTCCTGGCGGAGACTAACGGCATGGAGATGGTGCTTACCGACGAAGCGCAGCTTTCGGGGCTCCCAGAGGGGGTGCGTACGGCTGCGGCGCAGTCGGCCAAGGAAGCGGGCAAAGAGGGGTGGCGTTTCACGCCGCATAAGCCCAGCATGTTGCCATTCTTGACGTACAGCGACAACCCAGAGCTTAGGGCGCAGCTGTACAAAACCTACTACACGAGGGGCAACCGCGACAATGAGTACGACAACAAGGAGCTGGTACGCACGATGGTCAACCTGCGGCTGCAGAAGGCTAAGCTGATGGGGTACAATTCGTTTGCAGACTACGTGCTGGCGGATCGCATGGCCAAGACACCGGCGGCCGCCATGGAGGTGCTGAACGCCATGTGGACGAATGCGTTGGCGGCGGCTAAGAAGGAGGCGGTGGAGCTGGAGCGGGTGATGAAAGTCGAGGGAAAGCAGGATAAGCTGACGGCGGCCGATTGGTGGTACTACACCGAGAAGGTGCGCAAGGAGAAGTACGATTTGGACGAAGAGATGCTGCGTCCCTACCTGTCGATTGACTCGGTGCGCGGGGGTATCTTTGAGGTGGCTAATAGGCTGTATGGGATTTCTTTCAGACGTGATACCACATTGCCTATCTACCAAAAGGACGTGGAGGGGTACGAGGTGCTCAATGGGGATGGGTCGCACTTGGCGGTAATCTACTTTGACTACTACCCACGGCCCGGCAAGGGCGCGGGTGCGTGGTGCACCACGTTCCAGTCGCAGTACACAAAGTTGGATGGCGAGAACGTGCCGCCGGTGGTGTCAATAGTGTGCAACTTTACGCCGCCCGCCGAGGGTAAGCCGGCACTGCTCACGTTCGATGAGGCGGAAACGCTGTTCCATGAGTTTGGCCATGCGTTGCATTCGTTCTTCTCGCAGATTAAGTACCCTTCGCTGGGAGGCGTACCGAGGGATTTCGTGGAGATGCCATCGCAGCTTAATGAGCATTGGGCATCGAACCCGCAGTTTCTACCGGTTTACGCACGGCACTACCAGACGGGCGAACCGATGCCGAAGGAGCTGATTGATAAGGTTGTGGAGAGTAGGCATTTCAATAATGGGTTCATAGCAACGGAGCTGACGGCGGCCTCGCTTCTCGATATGAGCTACCACGTGCTGCAGGAGCCGTTGACAGGCGATGTGAACGAATTTGAAAAGGCGAAGATGGAGGAGATAGGGCTAATCCCCGAGATACTCCCCCGTTACCGCAGCACCTACTTTGCCCATATCTTTGACGGAGGTTACGCTGCGGGGTACTATAGCTACACGTGGTCAGAGATGCTGGATGCTGACATTTTCCAGGCGTTTGAGGAGAGCGGCGATATATTTAGCAAGGAGGTAGCTACGGCGCTCCGCGAAAAGATATTGAAGAACGGCGGCACGAAGGATGCTCTGGAGATGTTTAAGGACTTTAGGGGGCGCGGCCCGAAGATTGATGCGTTGCTAGAGAACAGGGGCTTTACCACAAAGGATGCGAAGTAGCTTTCTAGGGCACTAGCTTTTCATAATAGAGGCCCTCGCATACGGTGGACAGCTGTAGGCGAGGGCTTTTCACTTCAAGCGTTGCCGCTGGGGAAGAGAAGCTGATGAGTTTGAGGTGTCAATAGGTTGAGAGTAGAGGGATCAGTAATTTAAAGGGAAGAAATACGATGGCGATAGAGAAGGCGGCGGGCGATGCGAACGCTGCGGGCGAGGTAAAAAACTTTTTGGAAGAGGTAATCGAGCGGGACTTGGCGAGCGGGAAGAATGGTGGGCGCGTGTTGACGCGCTTTCCCCCGGAGCCTAACGGCTACCTGCATATTGGGCATGCCAAGTCAATATGTATTAACTTCGGTTTGGCGCAACAGTACGGCGGGGAGACCAACCTACGCTTCGATGATACCAACCCCACGAAGGAGGACGTAGAGTACGTGGACTCCATTAAGGAGGATATCCATTGGTTGGGATTCCAATGGGCTCGGGAGCGTTACGCCTCCGACTACTTCGAGCAGCTCTACGAGTGGGCGCGCCAGCTGATCAAGATGGGGCTTGCCTACGTGGACGACCAAACGCAGGATCAGCTGCGCGATACCCGCGGCACGGTGACCGTGGCGGGTAAGAATAGCCCGTGGCGCGACCGCTCGGTGGAGGAGAATCTGGACCTCTTCACCCGCATGCGCAACGGCGAATTTCCGGAGGGGAGCAGGGTGCTACGCGCAAAGATTGACATGGCCCACCCGAACATGCTCATGCGTGACCCAATACTCTACCGGATCATTTACGCCACCCACCACCGCACGGGCGATAAGTGGTGCATCTACCCGATGTACGATTTTGCCCATGGGCAGTGCGACTCAATCGAGGGGATTACGCACTCAATATGTACGTTGGAGTTTGATGTGCATAGGCCGCTCTACGATTGGTTCATTGAGACGCTAGGGATTTTCCCCTCGCATCAGTACGAGTTTGCCCGGCTGAACCTCACCTACACGGTGATGAGCAAACGGCGGCTGCTGGAGCTGGTGCAAACGGGCGTGGTGTCGGGGTGGGATGACCCCCGCATGCCTACGATATGCGGGTTGCGGCGTAGGGGGTACACGGCCGACGCGATTAAGAAGTTCGCCGAGGCGGTGGGCGTTGCGAAGCGTGATAACGTGATTGACCTCTCCCTCTTGGAGTTCTACCTGCGCGAGGATTTGAATAGGAAGGCGCAGCGCCGCATGGCGGTGCTTAACCCGTTGAAGGTGGTGATAGAGAACTACCCCGAGGGGCAGGAGGAGTGGCTCGACGCGGTGAATAACCCGGAGCGTAGCGAGGATGGCAGTAGAAAGATACCCTTTAGCCGGGAGCTATACATTGAGCGGGACGACTTTATGCTTGAGCCGCCAAAGAAGTTCTTCCGCTTGGCGCCGGGGCGAGAGGTGCGTCTGCGCTACGCCTACTTCATCACCTGCCAGAAGGCGATAACGAACGAGCAGGGGGAAGTGGTGGAGCTGCGCTGCACGTACGACCCCGCCACGAAGGGGGGCGATGCGCCCGATGGGCGTAAGGTGAAGAGTACGATTCACTGGGTGTCGGCGCCGCATGCTGTGCGGGCTGAGGCGCGGCTCTTCGACCGTTTGTTCATGACCATAGACCCGAACGAGGCGGCGGAGGGAAAAACGTGGAAGGACAACCTAAACCCGAACTCATTGCAGGTGGTGGAAATGATGATGGAGCCCGCGCTGCGGGAGGCGAAGGAGGGCGATCCGATTCAGTTTGAGCGGCTGGGGTACTTCGCGGTGGATAAGGAGAGCACGGAGGAGCGTATGGTCTTTAATCGCTCGGTGACGCTCAAGGATACGTGGGCGAAGGTGGCAGAGAAGGGGAAGTAGGGAATTGTTGGGGTGGTAGATGGATAGTGGTCAGTGGTTAGCTAACTCGCATATGTGAACGATTGAGCTAACCACCGACCACTGTCCGTGAACCGCTGCCGCAGCGTGGCATACTGTCCGCGCTGCCGAAGAGCTGCAATGGAATTGGAAATGGAATGGGACTGCATTCGCTAGCGATGGATGTAACAAGGGATTTAAAGTCAAAGAAGGAAGAGCTTTTAGGCTATTTCAGGCATCGTTCAAGCGAGATATTAAGCGAGTTAGCGGTACAATATGCAGCGAGGGATTTCAAGAAAAAGGCTTCGGCTTTCAACAAAGCTATAGTCAGAAGTAGAGAGACGTTGGTGTCATCCTTAACGGAAGTCGCAAGGAGTGAAAACTGGACGAATTCTGAGATTCTCGAGAGCGTTTTGATGATTACATACGCTAATGATCTAGCAATGCTTGAAGCAAGAAATTCCATATGGGAGTACGATTACATGACCTTTTTACGTAGAATAGGCGAATTGTGGGAGTCTTTCTGCAAATTGTGTTTCAGCTACCCAAGTACAAAAATAAGCAAGTTTGTACCGCCGCTGTTCTTGGAGGTCAAAAATAGTCTCTCGATGGAAGTTACTGCGTACATTGATGGGCTGAAACTTCATGTTGACGAGAAGAAAAAATTGAAAAAGTACTACGATAAGGTGTGGGGGCTGGTCACATCTGGAGAAATTCAATTGGAGTGCGATTTGCATTTTACAGATGGGATAACCAAGTACGTAGTTGATTTCAAAAGCGGTTTTGGATCTAATGAGAAGGGTAACACCAATAGATTGCTACTAGTGGGTAGCATGTACAACTATATTGAAACAGAAAGCTATCAGTGTGCATTGTTTGTAAGGTCTGTAGAAAACAACCATTATTTGACGGTGCTCAGAAATTCTGGTGTATGGAATGTTTCTTGCGGGGTAGAGACGTACGATAGAATCCATCAATTTACAGGGTTTGACCTCCATAGGTGGATAGAGGACAATGTGGATTGGATGGATGATTTTTCGTCCGAGATGAGAGAGGTCGTGGTACGTAAAAATTTGCAGAGCTATTTAGTTTGGTAACCGTATGGATGATTCTCTAAAATATCAGGCCTATTTCACTAAGTCTGACCCCATAGTCAGCTATATGGTAGGTATGCTTGATTTGGACGAGGGAGATGCTGTATTAGAACCGTGCGGTGGGGATGGCGTTTTTGTTGACAAGGTGTTAGAGCAACAAGCATCTATAGATGTCAGCGTGTTTGAGCTAAATTCAGATTTGGTATCGCTGTTGCGAAATAAGTATAAACGGCACAGAAATGTTTTTGTGAAGGAGACAGATACCCTATTGGATAAGCAGGTGCTATCGCGTGCCAAAGTATATGATAAAATTATAGGGAATCCGCCCTATGGAGCGCGTCATGATTCTCAAAAGAAAGAGATGCTTGGGCGTTTATACACAGGAATTTATACGAAAGAGAGCTACACTCTGTTTTTGTATGCCTGTACACAATGCTTGCGAGAAGGCGGAACGTTAAGTTTTATAATTCCCGATACCTTCTTATCTCTGCATCGTCATTTTGAAATACGGAAGTTTTTGCTCACAAAAACAAGGATTAAAGAGATTGCATTATTCCCGTCATCGTTTTTCCCTAGGGTAAACTTTGGCTATGCAAACCTATGCATTATAACTTTGGAGAAGTCGTCAAATGTTGGTAAAAATCTACAGAATGAGGTCTGTGTTAGAACAGGTTTTAAATGCGTCGAAGAGTTAGAGTTTCGGGACAGTGGGCAAGCAAAATTCGTGTCTCAAAAGAGCGTTTATGGGAATGTGGGGTCTGCATTCTTTTTTAATTCAAACGAGAAGGTCGCTGAGCTTATTAACGATTGTTCAGTGCTTAAAATTGGTGATATTGCTTCCTGCGTAACAGGATTTTATTCTGGGAATGATAAAAAATACCTTCGTGCTTCTCGGGTAGACGTTAAAAATGCAAAGAGGTATCAGATTGCAAGGCCAGAAAACATTAGATATTCGCTGTTGACGGATGCAGAAAGGCGATGCGGCATAGATTCGGCTCAATGCTTTATCCCCATTGTAAAAGGGGGGAATGTGGAGTATGTGAAGCAGAACCAGTGGTTCATGGATTGGTCGAGTCGTGCTCTTTTGGAATATAGATCAAGTCAAAAGTGTAGATTTCAAAATTCGCAGTTCTATTTTAGGAATGGTATAGGAGTTCCAATGGTTCGTTCCTCTAAGCTGACAGGTGCTTTGATAGAAGGGCAGTTGTTTGACCAATCAATAGTCGGAGTCTTTCCTAACGATGAGTCGTGGACCCTTTATTTGTTGGCTTTTTTCAATTCTAAGATGTGTACGGAGCTGATCAGCGCGATAAATCCGTCAACCAATAATAGCGCGAATTACATTAAAAAGATACCATTCGTCAAGCCTACTGCGGAGCTTCGCAAAAGCGTGGAGCAAATCGTTAAGAAGATCTTGGAGAAGTTGTTGGAGGGCAAAGAGGATATTAAAGAATGCAAGGATCAATTGGATTTGCTATTTTCGGATTTATATCTCAAGAATGTAGGAAGGGAAGGAGAGAAAAGAGTTAAGAAGATTGGCGAATAGTCGGTAGTAGTTAGTTTTTGATTGAGCGTCTTTTCTTCTAGACCGAGTTCTGCAGTATTTTCTAAATCTTTTTTACCTTCGCGCCGTTCAGTTTTCAAAAAAGGTACTTTAGTTTAACAATTATATTAGAAATGCAGTACATAGTCATTACGTTTTTTGCTTTCTTTGCCTTGCGTCTACTATCGCTATCATTTTCCATACGGAATGAAAAGAGGCTACAGAAGAAGGGTGCGCAGCAGTACGGAGAGTTCAATTCCCTCATGCTGACGCTGGCGCATATAGCCTACTATTTCTGTGCGCTGTACGAAGCCTATGCCAGAGGTGCGGCATTTGATGCGATTTCGGGGGTAGGATTGGGCGTTATGCTCTTTGCTTACGGCATGCTGTTTTATGTGGTGTACAAGTTGCGGGATGTGTGGACTTTGAAGCTCTACATAGTGGAGAACCATCGCTTGGAGACGAGCTATCTATTTAGGAAGGTACGGCATCCCAATTACTACTTGAATATAATCCCTGAGCTTATAGGGGTAGCGATTCTCTGCCACGCATGGATAACCCTTTGCGTTGGGCTTCCGCTCTATCTGATTCCGCTCATTGTTCGTATCCGGCAGGAAGAGGCGGCCATGAAGCACCTGTGGTGCGCAGCGGAGGAATAGGAGAAGGGGGCAGTTTTTTTCAGACTGGCTTACCCTTTGGGCAGGAGTCCGAGGTTTCCCCCCCGCAGTGAGACCGTCTTGCGGGCGGGGCAGCATTATCATATTGTTTTCCCCATTTCAGATGATGCGGAGGGCATGCGCCTGCCCCCTGCGCTGTAACGAAGCCGGAGTCTACTATTCCGATAGGATCTGCGGCAAAGGGCGGGCTAAGTAGAATTCGCCCATGGTTATATTTACATCGAGGGGGGGGCATCGTCTTATTTTCCCTACCTTTGCAGCGGGATGTGAGGGGGGTAGCGAGGCGAAGAA
>CALHSW010000070.1 GCA_938038735.1 uncultured Bacteroidia bacterium
ACCCCCGCGGCCAGCCGCGCACGAGCAGCCGCCCCCGCGAAACGTAGTTCACCACCGCCCCCCGCGGGTTCCATCTCGGTCGTACCGGTACGTAAACAGCCATAGTCTTCTAGTTCTTTACCCGCGCAAAGGTAGCACGCCGCCCCCGCCTGCCACGGAAATGGTTCGCCATCAAAGCCAATTATGCACGGCAATAATTGGCTTTGATGGCGAAGGGGGTGAAAGTTTAGCGCGAAATGGAAAGCTGTTAGTATGGGTTAGGCTGCGGGTACCCATGGGCTGCACGCGGTGCACTACCCAACACCTCCGCAAGGGACGATTCTTTTCGTCGCAATGCCGCCACGTCCCCGCGCTCGATCTCTCAATGGCTGGCCCTTGGATTCTTGCCCCGCACGCCTCTACGCGCATCGCGCCCCATCCACCTTACGAAAAGCTAACCTTCCTCCCCCAGAACTTTTCGTACAGCAATAAATATGAAAAAAGCCCTTTGTCGGGTTTGAACAAAGGGCAGCAATTAGAATGAAGCTTTACATGCTACAAAACGCCATCAATTTCCCAGGCTGAAATATGTTCAATACCCTCATGGGTCGGTAGCTTGAAGCCATCCAAGCTCACGACATACTTCCTATAATTATCGTCGATAGACAAAAGGGAACGGTACTCTCGCGCAGCTGTCTCTTGTTCAGCTAATTGCAAAGCGACCTGAAAGTATAGCCTCTCGCTCCCTTTGATGGCAACAAAGTCCACCTCCGCCTCTCCGTTCGTACCCACATAGACTTGATAGCCCGCCCTTCTAAGGCTTAAATAGACCGCATTCTCCAAAAGGTACCCCATCCCGTATCCAAATCCTGCATAGAGGTAGTTGTGGTAGCACAAATCATTCAGATAGTACTTGCTATTGGCGGCAATAGTCTCTTTACCCTTGATGCTATACCTTTCTACCCTATGCACAAGGAAAGTGCTCTCGAGGTGAGAAATATAGTTGGAGAGCGTCTCGTAGTTCGTTTTTCTGCTGCGTGACTTGAAAAAGTTGACGATATTGGCGATGGAAACAATATTGGAGGCGTTATTGACTAGATAGACAAAGAGGTCGTCCAAGAGCTTAACATCCTTCACTTTATACCTTGCCACGATGTCGCGAAGCATAACTGTATCCTTTATTGAAGAAACGTACTTTCGCCGCATCTCGTCATTGGGGAGATTGAAAAGCTCCGGCAGAGCACCAGTTTGAAGGTATTCTATATAACTCTCTTTGTTGCAGGATTTTCCACCAACTCCGCAAAATTCCGAAAAGCCATAAGGGAGTACTTCAAACTCCACGTACCGTCCTGAAAGGAGAGTTGCCAGCTCTCCAGCTAGCAGTCGGGAGTTAGAGCCGCTAATAAATATCTCACAAGGCTCCGCAAAGTCTTGTGAATGGGAATTGACAAATCGCTCCCACTCCTCGACATCCTGTATTTCGTCAATAAAGAGATATACTTTCCCTTTCGGTTGGAGCTCTTTCCTGTACAGCTGCAAAAGGTTTTCAAGATCTTGATAGTCATGTATATCTGAAAACTCAAGGAATTCCTTATTGATATAAAAAACATTGTTAGCTGGAATACCGTTGGCAATTAGCCGGGCTGCAATTTGCCTCAGGATATAGCTTTTCCCCACACGCCGCTGCCCCACCAGAACCTTGATTAGCTTGCTACCGATATATTGGCCTACCCTATCTGTATAGAACGTACGTGGATACCCCAAGTCAATAGGATTTTCATCCCAAAAATTGTATTTCCTTATTGCAGCAATCATGCCAGGTGTAGTTGAAATTCTTCTGCAAATGTAGAAAATTTCAAGTACACTTGAAAATTCAATCGGAATGCTACTAATTTCAGATACGATTGGAACGTTGCACAGAGCTGAAACGGAGCGACTCTGTCCATGGTGCTTCGCCTTACGCCAGCAGCAGCATCACCGCGAGGTCACTTTTTTCCCCTCGGCTTCTCACGGCACTACACATTGAAAATAAACGACTTACAAAACGCACCCGATCGTAGGAGAGCTCTTCACTGCCCACTAATACCCGCCCACGCCTCAAAATCGGCAATAGTTACCGCATCTTCTATAGAAAAGCGCCCGCTCGCCGTGCGGCGCAGCGCGGAGAGGTATGCCCCGCAGCCCAACACCTCGCCTAAATCTCTAGCCATTGAACGTATGTATGTACCCTTGGAGCAAACGATATCCGCCACGGCAACCCCATGCATGGGGTCGTACGAAAGCAACCGAAAGCTGCGTATCGTCACCGGCACTGGGGGCAACGTCCGCTCCTGCCCCTTGCGCGCCAGCGTGTAGGCGCGCTGCCCATCGACCCTCTTTGCGGAAAAAAGCGGGGGCGCCTGCATGACCTCTCCCTCCATGCCCAGCATGGCGCGCCGCACGTCTTCCGCAGTAAATTCCTCAATGCTTCCTCCCGCCTCAACGGGGGTTTCAAGGTCGTGGGAAGCCGTTCGCGCACCCAGCGTAAACGTTGCGGTGTACCGCTTATCCTCATTGGTCAACTCCCCCGCCAGCTTGGTTGCCTTACCGATACATACCACAACTAGCCCCGTGGCGAGAGGGTCGAGCGTGCCGGCATGCCCCACCTTGATTTTTCCATACCCCAACCTATGGCGCAGCAAGTAGCGCACCTTGCCCACCACGTTGAAGGATGTCCACGCCAATGGCTTATCAATGAGCAGAATATGCCCCTGCGCTAAATCCTTACCTGGCGATAGGGCCAACAGGTCCTCTACAGACGGCAAACTAGAAGAAGAGGGCATACCCCACCGCAATAAGCCCCACTATCAGACAGTATATGGAAAACCCTCGCAACCCCTTGCGTTGAACGAAAGAAATCATCGCCTTGCACGCAAATAGCCCCGACACGAACGCTGCAAGAAAACCCGCCAGCATCGCGCCGCTTGACACCGAGCTCTGCGCCAATTGACCGTCAAAAATGTCCAGCAGATTGGCACCGATGATAGGCGGCAGCACCATCAGGAAGGAAAATTTCGCGGCTTCTTTTCGCGACGTGCCGCTCAGAATTCCCATGCTTATCGTGGTGCCGCTCCTTGATAGCCCCGGCAATGCCGCCACAGCCTGCCCTACCCCCATAACCAGCGCTGAAAGGTAGCTCGGCTGCCTACTACCACTTGCACCCTGCATAGGCACACGCGACGCGAAGTAGAGCAGTGCCGCCGTTACCAAGAGCATGGAGCCAACCAGCAAGATGTTACCCGAAAAGAGCGTTTCCACCTCATCGCGGAAGAACACACCGACAATAGCGATGGGGACCATGGAGAGGAGCAACTTCATGATGTACTGCATCTCTGCATTCCACTTGAAACGGAAGAACCCGACGATGAGATTCGCCAACTCCCTCCATAGCACCACTATGGTACTCAGCACCGTTGCACCATGGAGGATCACAGTAAATGTCAAATCGTCAGCGGTTTGTACCCCTAAAATCGCCTTGGCGAGCTCCAAATGGCCACTGCTGCTTACCGGAAGGAATTCCGTAAGCCCCTGCACCAGCCCCAATACAATAGCTTCCCAAACCGACATGGGCTACTCCTTGCTTTTCTTTGCTCTCGGACGGTAGAGAATGGCGTACAGCACGAAGGCGAAGCCTAGCAGCACCACGATGGGCGCAAGCGTTATCTGCCGAAAGCCGAACACCGACTCGTTAAACACGTTCGGGTCATCACTCCCCCCGCCGATCATAAGTAAAAAGCCTAAAAGCACCACGGCGCACCCAATGAGCACGTATACATAATTGCGACGCACAAAGGGCATCTGCTCCTCCGCCGATAGCTCTGATTTCACGTTTCTTTCGTTCGTAGCCATAGTAGCAACTATTTTATCCCACTAGTAATATAGGTCGTCAATCTTTGAGTCAAGAAATGCATTCACTGAAAAGAATGTAGTAATACAGTTAATGGCGATACCCGCCAGCAAAACGAACACGGCGATGGCAATCAGCACGGGATACTGGCCGAGGTTCACCAACTCGTAAAACTCATCCTGCACAAACCATACCCCCACAAGGATCAGCGCAATGGCAATCAACGATGACCATACCCCATGAATTACCGCTTTTCGCATGAAGGGCCGGCGTGCGAAGGAACGTGTCGCCCCTACCAGCTGCATCGTTTTGATATTAAAGCGATTGGCGTATATGGATAGGCGCATTGTGTTATTTATCAGCACAAGCGCAATGAAACTCATCACTAAACTAAAGCTTAGTATCAATGCGCTTATTTTTTTTGTGTTCTCATTGACCAGTTCCACTAAAGAGGCCTCGTAATGCACCTCCGACACCTGATCCAGCGCTTGCATCTGCGCTGCAATCTTTGCTATACTGTCGGCACTCGTCCAACCGGCATTGAGCTTCAGCTCTATCGATGCTGAAAGGGGATTGTACGCAAGCACTGATAGGAAATCCTGCCCCAGGGATTGCGTAAACTCCTCTGCCGCCTTCTCTTTGCTAATGTACGCAGTACTTTTTATAAAGTCGTACGACTCAAGATTCCTCCGTAAGAAATCGGCATCAACCTGCTTTACCTTGTCTTGCAGCACCAACGACATGGAGAGATTTTCCCGCACGTAGCTCGATATCCTATCTACGTTGATGAGCAGCAAGGCCAATATCCCTAGAGCAAAGAGCACCAATGCCGTGCTAAAAATTGACGATAGCGAAACGCTTCGTATCCGCCAATGCGTACGCCTCTCTCGCTGCCGTCCCCTCATCGCTCTACCGAGCTTTCGCCCTCCCTCGCTATTTCTCTACGCCTCTTTACCAACGGCACTACCAACGCTACGCATACCCCCAAAAGGATAACCAATCCGCAGGTGAGATCCACGTACTTCGCCCGATGGAACATCGGGATGTCGAAAGAAAAATCAAGCGTATATTCTCCCTCGGGTAGCCACATGCCCCGCAGCGTGTAGTCCGCACACGCAATCGGCAACGCCTCTCCTTTCGCCTGCGCCGTCCACCCTTTGGGGTAGAACACCTCTGAGAATACTGCGAACCGCGGGGAGGCGCAGCGAACGCTGTAGCGCATCCTATTGGGTTCTGCATTTAGTAAGGCGATTGTATCACCCGCCACGGGTGCATCAAACGCCTTTTCAACAGCCCTGTACCGCTCGTCCACAACGGCTACCCTCCGCAAATCCACATTCCCCAATGCCTCAAGCTCTGCATCAGCATTCGGCACCCACTTCACGCTATCGGCAAACCACACCGCCCCGTAGGCATTCGGATTAAGCGCAGCCACCGCCCCACGCTCCTGCGAGGGCTGTATAACGTACTTCACGTTGAGGAGATCCAAGAAGAGCGGCGTCTGCGCATAGGCATCTATCAGCTCCTGGTAGCGACGCAGCTTTGCCCCATGGTAGCCCCCAACGCTACGATGCCTAAACGAGGTGCTCGCGTCGTTGAACGGACTCACGGTGGCGTTGAACACGCGGTAGTACGTGGTATCAGGCTCTATCATCCTGTCGGCCGCTGTGATGGGGAACGGATTCTCATTATGGCTCCGGGGAACATAGCGCACCCCATCGTATCGCTTATTTACCGGCACCATGTCAACGAGGACTACCACCGTAAGTATCAACGCCAACCAACGCATGTTTAACTTCTTACGCTCGTAGAAGAAAAGGACAGCCGAAGCCACAGCCACAAAGAGAATGGACCGCCACGCATCGCCAATGAACAACGCCCTACGGTCGGCACGCAGCGTCACCGCAAGCTGCTCCGGGAGCTGAGAGTCAAAACCGGTAAGGGAAGTGAACGGCATGAACATCAACCCTAAGACCAGCACCAGCCCAAGCGTCCCCAGGGTGACAATTGACGACCATTTCCACGCTCGCTTGCGCTGCGCTTCATCCAAACCCTTACCGAGCCATAGCGAAAGCCCATAGAACGCCATGAGGGGAATGGTCACCTCGGCTATGACCAACGTCATCGACACCGTACGGAACTTATTGTACCCCGGGAAATAATCAAGGAACAGGTTACTGAACCACGCCATATGGCTCCCCCACGCCAAGAATATTGCGAGGAGCGTCACCCCAAGTAGAGAATACTTTAGAGGACCCTTCATTACGAACAGCGAAAGCACAAAAAAGAAAAAGACAACCGCCCCGATGTATACAGGGCCCGATGTCATTGGCTGTGAGCCCCAGTAGGTAGGCATATGTTCAAGGTACTGCTCCGCCAGCTCCTTATTGCGTAACTGCTGCATGAAGAATTGCCCCGTGTGGGAGTCTGGGGATAGCGATAGCGAGGAGGATCCACCCATGAGGTTAGGCACCACCATGTTCAGCGTCTCACCTATGCCATAACTCCATGCCAGAGCGTAGGAACGGTCAAGCCCCCCGGTCTCATCATGCGGGGCGTGCGTTAGCTCCGTCTCCCCGCGTATGCTGTAGCGACCGTAGTCCCACGTATTGTAGAAGTTATTGAAGTTTGCTCCCACGGCAAATGCGGCAGCTAATACTAGGAACGCGGAGGCTGCTATAAACGTACGCCACTGTTGCGACTTAATCGTTTCCACAAGGTAGGCGATCGCCACAGCCGCCACAATAAACGCAGAGTAGTAGGTTATCTGCGGATGCCCCGACACGAGGCTTAGCGCCAGCACCAATGCGAAAAGCGTTGCCCCTACGGCGTATTTTCCGCGATAGGTTAGTATGGTAGCCGCTACCAACGGCGCGATGTACGCAATCGCATGGGACTTGGCGTTATGTCCAGCACCTATAATAATGAAAAAATAGGTTGAAAATCCGTAGGCGACAGCCCCTGGAATTGCCATTAGCGGGTTCACTCCCAGCACCAAAAGAAGGAGGTAAAAACCCAACATGGTGAGAAATATGTAGCTTGCAGGCCGCTCGCCTATGAGTAGCACTTTGTCCACCCACCGCACAACGTTCAATGGGTAGTTCAGCGCGATAAGCACCGTTGGCATGCCGCTGAAAACGGTAGTGGTCCAATGCGTCTGTTCGCCACCATGGGTCTCAGAGTACTCTATGCATTCACGGGCAGTGCCCTGCCACTGGTCGCGGTCATGCTGCGCTACCACTTTCCCCGTCAAAAGCGGCGCAAAATAGGCGTACGCCACCACGAGCAGAATTGCCACCGCGAAAAGGTACGGGAGGGATTTACGCCATTTCTTTGTCATCGTCACAGTCTCTTTTCTCCTCCGTCCTCACGGCTACTGCGGCAGCACGCGCTGCGTGTACAACGCCTTCATTGCGGCATTGAGCGCATCATCCGTTGGCTGAAGGAAGGGGTACATACCCTCATTTTCCCACATAAACCTAGCTATCTGCGAGTAGACAGCAGCTTCAATTAAACGTTTTGAGGTCTGGTAGCCCTTCGGTTCAAAGGGTACCCCCTCTTTGGCAGCGTACCCCGTGAAGCTTCCCAACACACCCTGCTTCTCAAAATAGCCACGCATAGCCGCGATACCGTCTAGCCGCTGCATCTCCGCACGATGCTGATCCACAAAACGCACCGCGAAACGGAACGGAAGGTTACGACGTAGCAAACTCGTGTAGTACGGCGTTATAACCGTTGTGTCAACAGGAACAAAGATGTCGGGCATTATGCCGCCACCGCCGTACACGGTGCGCCCGCCCGCCGTAACGTAACGGCTCAGCGAGTCTTCGTGTATACTATCCCGCTGCGTGAACTCTCCGCGCTGGTAGCGCAAGAGGTAATCCATGTAGTAGAGCGAGTCGTTCCCCATCTCGTAGGGCCGCTGGATGCAGCGCCCCGAAGGGGTGTAGTACCGCGCCACGGTAAGCTGGAGCAACGACCCATCGCGGAAACCGAACTGCTCTTGCACCAAGCCCTTCCCGAACGAACGTCGCCCCACGACGAAGCCCCGATCGTTATCCTGTATAGCACCCGCAAAAATCTCGCTGGCCGATGCCGAGGCATCGTCAATCAGCACGGCTAGGGGAATGTTACGCAGGATTCCATCATGCTGCGTTGTATAATCCCGCCGTGGCGATGATCGCCCCTCGGTGTAAACCACGTGGGTACCCTTTGGGAGAAAGAACTCTGAAAGGAAGGTGGCCGCATCAAGCAATCCCCCTCCGTTGCCTCGTAAATCCACCACTATCTGTTGCATGCCCTGCGCGGCAAGGCGCGACACCGCCGCTGTGAACTCCTGCGGTGTGGTTTGCGAAAAACGGATGAGGTGTAGATACCCCGTCAACGAGTCGGCCATGTACGCCACCTCCACGCTATTGATTGGTATCTTGTCCCGCACAATGGTGAACGGGAGGATATCCTTCACCCCCTTACGATCCACTTCCACCGTTACCTGCGTGCCGCGTGGCCCACGCAGCAACCGCATCAACGAGTCCTGGTTGAACTTCACCCCCGCCACGTCAATTCCATCCACCCGCACGATGCGATCCCCCGAAAGAATCCCCACCTTTTCCGATGGCCCGCCCACAACCGTACTCAACACCAAGAGAGTATCTGTCTGCATGTTGAATGTTATACCCACACCCTCAAATCCCCCCTCCAACGGCTCTTTATAGGCCTTTGCCTCCTTGGCAGAGATGTAGGTGGAATGCGGGTCAAGCTGGGAAACCACCGCGGCAATAGCCTTCTCCTCCAGATCAGCCATCGTCACCGTATCAACGTACGACCTCCTAATCAGGGAGGTCACTGCATCGAGCTTACTGCGACTAGGGAACGTTTTTCGTGATGCCAAGTAGGTTCCCACACCGTAGCACACCACCCCCGCAATCATACCCAGCAACAACCACAAAAACCAACGTCCACGCATACTCTTCTTTCTACTCTTTAACTTCCTACGCCTATCCTACTCTAGTCCAACGTACCATCTGCGGTTGTCACTCCTCCTCACAATCCCGTATAGATTCTTCATCTAGGCACACCTGCGCTATCTCTATGCCTGCCTGCCGCAGTAGGTCTATCCCCGCTTCAGTATGGTACGCATCGCAGTAAACGACCCTCACCACCCCCGCCTGTATTATGAGCTTGGCGCACTCCAAGCACGGCCCCGCGGTCACGTAGAGCGTAGCCCCCTCGCTGCTGTTGTTGGAACGCGCCACCTTGGTAATCGCATTCGCCTCGGCATGGAGAACGTAGGGGTAGGTTACATTATTCTCGTCCTCACAAACATTCGGGAATCCTGACGGAGTACCGTTGTACCCGTCCGATATAATCATCTTATCCTTAACCAGGAGAGCACCCACCTGACGCCGTGTGCAGTAGGAATTTTCCGCCCAAATTCGCGCCATCTGGAGATAACGGCGATCGAGCTTACGCTGCTTTTCGCTATCGCCCATCAAAACACCCTATCTAAAAGCGGCACAACCGCCACTCGTACCCAGGGCCGGGATCGAACCGGCATGGATCACTCCACTGGTGTTTGAGACCAGCGCGTCTACCAATTCCGCCACCTGGGCAACATCCGCTCCGTGCCAAATAACAACGCGCAAAGGTATAACTTCTAACGCTTTCCGCCAAATTTTTTTAACCTATTCCTGGAAACATCCTCTTATTGAGAACCTTGCGAAAAGCACCTACCCTCAAAACTGCCTTATATGCATCTCGCTAAAGCACGCACTGCGCCACGCTTTCCTAACGTTCCCTATTTTCCACTTTGGGCAGCTGTAGCTTCGTGGAAATCACGTACAGCCTCCTCGTATGCCTCCGTTAGCGCCACGTCGCGTCGCGCCATTACGATGCGCGCCGTCTCCAGAGCATCTCGCAGGGGATGCTTGCGCATCCCCTGTGCTCCCCCCCAGGAAAACGCAGGGATGTACGCCCGCGGAAAGCCCGAACCAAAGATGTTACAGAACGCTCCCACCACGGTGCCTGTGTTGAACATCGTGTTGATGCCACTCTTGGAATGATCCCCCATAATCAACCCGCAGAACTGAAGCCCTGTCTGCTCAAAACGCCCGCTCTCCTCGCTGTACACCTTGACCGGTGCGTAGTTGTTTTTCAAGTTGGAGCAATTCGTATCCGCCCCTAGATTACACCAACTCCCTATGCACGCATTCCCTATGTAGCCATCGTGGGCCTTGTTGGTATAATCTTGAACAACTGACTCATCGACCTCCCCCCCCACTTTGCAATGCCTTCCGATAGAGGTTGCCCCGTAAATCTTAGACGCCATGCGCACCTTAGAAAAGTCGCCCAACGCGAAGGGACCTCGTATATGCGCCCCCTCCATCACCTCCGCGCTACGCCCTATGTATATTGGTCCCGCCGTGGCGTTCAACGTACAAAAATGGAGCTCCGCACCCGCCTCCACGAAGATGTCGTGCGCTCCAATCGCCTGTACTGACGCGTCCAACGGCTGCGACTGCCGCACCTTTCGTATTTGCCCCAACGTGTAGGCAATAGCCTCCGCTGCGTACTGAAACAGATGCCAAGGCTTCTCCACTACTGCCGCACCATCCAACGAGTAAACTTTCAACGCCTTGTCACCTGCCAAAGTTTTCCACTCCACGTTCGCAGCGTTCACATGCGCGGCCACCATCCTCCCATCGCTGTAAAGGCACGTACCCACCGGCATGCCCCGCATCAGCGCAACAAGCCCAACGCTAGGGAGTAATCCCCCCAGAATATGCCACGTATCGCCTTGAAGCGCAGCAGGCGTAGGGAATAGCGATGCCAACCGCCGCTGCGTGGCGTACGCTACCTCTGAACTTTGCAGCGCTTCTCTCCAATTCTCGGCTATTGACCCGATACCCACCGTTAGATCCGCCACGGGACGGAACGCCGTGAGCGGCATTAACGAACGTCCAAGCGTGTAATCGTGAAATACTATCCCCATGGCCAACTACTGCTCCATTGCTTACAATAAAAAAGCCATCGAACGACTGAGTATCCAAATCGTTCGACGGCCAATACTTTTCTCGCGCTCCTTCTCCGCCCCGCCTACTTCTCCGGCTTCACGCCACGAGCCTGCATGTGCGCCTTGTAGCGACTCATAAACTTATCAACACGCCCAGCAGTATCTACCAACTTCATCTTACCCGTGTAGAATGGGTGAGACGCACTCGAGATCTCCATCTTATACAGCGGATACTCCACGCCATCTATATCTATCGTCTCGCGGGTCGCCACAGTTGACTTCGTCAAAAACACCTGCTCGTTCGACATGTCCTTGAACGCCACCATCCTATATCCCTCTGGATGAATTCCCTTCTTCATTGCCTTTCGCTTTACCTATTCGAGGATCGCTCCCCTTTCCCATAACAATCGGCTGCAAAGATACTACTTTTTCTCAACACTGCAATACAGCCAATAGCTACCGACACCTAAATTGCTATTTTCCCCTCGTCTCACACCCTCGCACACCCTCTGCTAGGGCTTGAGGTGCCACTTCTGACAACTCTCCAACCACGGCCAATTCGTTTCCCGCAACACGCAGGTATTCCTCTAGTCTTCGCCTCAACAATGCGTTAACACCCGATGACACCAGCAACAGCCTGCCACCCTGTAATCTCTGCGCCGCAGAAACGCCTCGCAACGATTTATACACCCTAACAGCCTGCCGACTCACCGCCACCGCAGGATTAACCACCGTCACGCCCTTTGGCAACACCCTCTCAAACACCCCCACTAAAAAGGGATAATGTGTACAGCCTAGCACCAATTGATCTATGCCCCTCTCTACCATCGGCCCCACAAGTTCTCGAACTCTCTTCTCCGCCATCGGCGTATCGCATAGCCGCTGCTCCACAATTTCTACAAGCCCTTCCCCCTCCACCTGGATAATCTCCACTGCCTGCCCATACTGCTCCAGCTGCCGCTGGAAACGATCGCCCTTTATCGTTCCGTGCGTAGCTAGCACCCCTATGACATGCGTTACGCTTTGCAGAGCTGCGGGCTTCACCGCCGGCTCCATCCCCACGAAGGGTATAGAAAATGCACCCCGTAGCGCCTCTATCGCAGCCGCAGTGGCGGTGTTGCAAGCCACCACCACCATGGCGCATCCCGAATCAACGAACCCTTGCACTATTGAAAACACACGGCTGCGAACCTCCTCCACCTCCCTAGGGCCGTACGGGCACCACGCATTGTCAGAGTAGTAAATGAACTCAGCCATTGGCAAGCTCGCAAGCATGGGCGCTAACACCGTAAGCCCCCCCACGCCCGAATCTAGAACCCCGACCCGATACCTCATATCGCTAAAGGCACTCCGCCACTTTCGTCCGTTAAACAGACATGCAGGCAGCGTCAAACGCTACCTGCATGTCCTCACCGCTCTACATTCAAGGGCACACGCTTCTACTTCGTTATGCCCAGCTCTTTCTTCACCATCGGCAAAATATCCGTGCTCTTCGATGACTGATACAGCACCGCCCCCATGCTCGTGTCAAACACGTAGACGAAACCGTTCGTCTCTCCCACCTTTGTAATGGCCTTGTGCGCCTTCTCAAGGATTGGCTGCATCAGCTTCGCCTGTAGATCGCGCATATCCTTCTGCGCGGCCGTCTGATACTCCTGGAAGCGTTGCCCCAAATCCTGCAGCTCCTTCTCCTTCGTATCGCGCAGAGCTGGCGATAGCGATTCTCGCTTCTGCATGTAGTCCTGATACTTCTTGTTTATCTCCACCTGGAGTTGCTCCATCTGATCCGTCAAGTCTTTTTCAAAGGCCTGTAAACGCTTCTGCGCAGAGTCGCTCTCCGGCATCGCCGCTATCAATTCTTGACTATTTATGTGGGCGAACTTCAACTCCTGGCCGTTCGCCACGTACTGCAATGCCATCAAGGCTACCACCACAAAAAAAACTGTTCTCTTCATCTCTTGACTTTTCAGTTACCCCTTAAACTTACCTCTAAAACGAAACTTTCACGTCCCGCTACAAAGCACTTTCTCGCCTAGTACCCCAGCTTCGCTAGCACCTCGTCGCTCTTATCGTACCTTGGGCTGCTGTACAGCACGCTCGCCGAGGCAGCCACGTCTATGATCGCCGCGTAGCCCCCATCGGCCGCCACCGCTTTCACCGCAGCGTACACCTGGTCCTGTATCGGCTTTATCAGCTCCTCCTGCTTTTTCGCCAGCATGCCATCGCGCCCAAAATACTTCTGCTGCAGCGCCTTCACCCTCTTTTCGTCCTCCATAATCTCTTCCTGCTTCTTTTGGCGGCGATCGGCCGTCAAAAGCATCTGCTCTGACTGAAACTGCTTCAACTTCTCATCTAGCGCCGCATACCCTTTATCCACCTCACCCTCGTAGCTCTTTGAAATTTTGTCCAACTGCTCCTTTGCCGACTTGTAGGCCGGTATCTTGTTCAAAATGTACTCCGTGTCTACAAATGCAAACTTCTGCGCCGATACGCTCGCAGTCCCCAGCACCAGGAGTAAAAGTACTAACCTTAACCGCTTCATTGTCTCATCATTTTTTACCCTCACTATGCTCCTCTCCTACAAACTCCAAACCAAACTCCCCTCGCCTTTACTGCAACGGCATGCCTATCAAGAAATGGGGCTGCCATTTGTTGGCATCGGCATTGCCTATCACCGGGTCAAAGCCATAGGCTATGTCAAAGCCTAACATGCCTAGCATCGGCAAAAAGACCCGAACGCCAGCCCCTACCGAGCGATGAATTTCAAACGGATTGAACCTGTTCAAATCGTACCACGCATTGCCTCCCTCTGCAAACAGCAACACGTATATCGACGACTGCGGTTTGAGAATAATAGGATACCGCAACTCCATGGTGAACTTATCATATATATTCGCCATCCTCGCCCCATTCTGAACCCTAGGGGTTAGCGACGAATTGGCATACCCACGAAGTCCTACCGCCTCTCGCCCATAAATGTAGTTATACCCTGCCAAGCCGTCGCCCCCCACATCAAACCCTTCAAACGGAGAGTAGCCCACATCCTTATTATAGTACCCTAGGTACCCCATGTGCGCACCTAGATACAAAACTAAATCGCCCCACAGCGCGGCGTACCACTGCGCCTTCGCGGTCCACTTATGGTACTCTATCCACTTATACCTCTCACTCGGCAGCATATCGGGAGACTTGTAATCCTTCTTGTTGAAGTAGGAGTACGGCGGGGTCAGCTGTAACGACAGCGAAAAATTAGACCCACTGCGTGGATATATCGGCTGGTCTACCGAATTACGTCCCCACACCACCTTGAAACTCAAATTGTTCGTATTCCCATTAGAGAAAATGAACTCATCCCGCCAGTTGCGTAGCACAAAATGCTGGTACGACAGCTCCCCATATATCGTGAAGAAGTCGTCTGGCCATTTCAAGCGGGTGCCAATCCCCATCGTCCCCCCTATTATCTTGAAGAAATCGTCGGAGGGATTCCAAAGGAACTTGGAGTAATCGTACTTGGAATACATGAAGGAGAGCGATAGGCTCGTGGGCTTTCGCCCCCCCAGCCACGGCTCTACAAACGATAAATTCAACGACTGGTACTGCGTCCCATTCGTACTCCAATGGATGGATAGGCTCTGCCCGTCGCCCGATGGAATCGGACGCCACGCCTCCTTCTTAAACAGGTTCTGAATGCTAAAATTGGCAAACCGCAAACCCAACGTACCCACGAACATGCCCGCGCCCCATCCCGCCGATAGCTCAAGCTGATCCGACGACTTCTCTTCCACCGTGTATTGCAGTTTAACCGTTCCATCCGCAACGTTAGGAATGGGATTTATACCCAACGTCTCAGGGTTGAAGTAGCCCAGCGCCGCCAGCTCTCGCATGGAACGCATGATGTTGGTCTTGCTGAATAGATCCCCTGGGTAGGTACGCAGCTCCCGCCGTATCACATGCTCGTTCGTCCTATCGTTTCCCAGTATTTCCACCGCCGATATGGTTGCCTGCGGCCCTTCCATTATACGCATCTCTAGCGTCACAGAATCGTTTGACACATCCGTCTCCACCGGCTGTATATTAAAGAATAGGTACCCTTCGTCCATATACATCGTCGACACCGAGTTCTCGTCGACAAACAGCCTTTTCTGGAGCAACTCTTGATCGTAGACATCCGACTTGCCCATGCCCAACATTTGATCAAGCACTGGCGAGGGGTATACGGTGTTCCCCACCCACTTTACATCCCGAAGGTGGTACTGATTCCCCTCATCGAGCCACACTTTTATCCCCACCCGCTTATCGCTTATATCGTACACGCTATCGCGAACTACCACCGCATCACGGTAACCATACTTATTGTAGTAGTCTACAAGGTTTCCCAAATCTTCCTTGTACCTCTCCGCGATAAACTTCTTCGAGTTGAAGATATTCCAATTGATTCGCTTAGTCTTCTTAAAAGCCTTCCATCGCAGCTTGCTATCTTTAAACGCTGTATTGCCCTCAAAATCAATCTCTTTTATCTTTACCTTCTTGCCTCTATCCACCACAAAGATCACCACCACTGCGTTAAGATTTAGTGTATCCTGCTGGCGACGCGCATCAACTCTCACCCGTAAAAACCCCTTGTCAAGGTAATACTTCCTTATCACCCGTTTCGCTTGATCCAAAGTCGCTTCAGTAGCCTGCTGACCCGCTTTGAGCGAAAGCTTTTCCTCTAAATCTTTTTTTGCGCTTCGCTTCACCCCCACGTATTCAATCCTAGAAATCCGGGGCTGCTCCTGCAAATGGATGTCTAGAACCACATGGTCGGCCTCCCGGTGCGCCAAATTTATAGAAACGCTCGAGAACAGATTCTGAGAGTTTAGCTTTTTCACTGCCGCGGTAATCTCGCTACCCGGGAGACTTATCGTATCGCCCTTGCGCAATCCGACTATATCCAAAAGCACCCTCGGGTCGATGTACTCCACGCCCGACACCGTAACATCCTGAATAATCACCCGCTCTGGCACCGCGTAGGAAAAATCTCCTGCCTCCGCCCCCGCTTGCGCACGTACCATTGGCGACAGTGCTAGAAGCAACACGCTCACACTTAATACACTAAAAGAATGACGCAAACACCCGCTACTCCTCATACTCTTTTCTTTATTCTCCCTGCGTGCAAAGCCATACAGCTACCGCACTCTCACATCAAACTGCAAAAGTAAGAATTATTCGCCGATTCCAGCTCACACACCACCAAAACGTCTATTCCGCTGCGCATACATCTCTACAGCCGCGCTGAAATCCTCTTTCGTGAAGTCAGGCCAATATTTGGATAAAAAACAGAATTCTGCATACGCTAATTGCCATAGCAAAAAATTGCTCAACCGCTCCTCCCCGCTCGTGCGTATCAGCAGATCTGGATCAGGAACGCCATACGTGTAGAGCCCCTTGGCGAACTCCTCCTCCGTAACCTCGTCCTCACGCAGCGCACCGCTGCATACGCGCTGCGACAATCTCCGCGCGGCATCCACTATTTCTTGACGCCCCCCATAGTTTAACGCAATCAGCATCGTAAGTCGTTCCCCATCCGCCGTGGCTGCCGTGGCCTCCGCTATTTTCCTCTGCACCTCCTGCGGAAGCCCATCAATGCCCCCAATGGCACGCACGCTGATACCCTCCGCCTTAAATTTCTTTGTATAATTGTCCGCTGCGTAGCCTATAAGCCCCATGAGCTGCGTCACCTCTTCGCTCGGCCTTCGCCAATTCTCCGTGCTGAAAGCGTAAAGCGTCACGTACTCCACGCCACACTCAATAGCCCCCGACACCACCTCCTTGATGGCCTCTAGACCCGCCTCATGCCCCTCGCTCCGCGAAAGTCCCCGCTCTGCCGCCCAACGCCCATTGCCGTCCATTATTATTGCCACATGCCGTGGCACTCGCTTTGCCTCGTTAGTACTTTGCTTGCTCATCATCGCTTAAATACGCCGGACACGGTGTCCAACCTGTCAAAAGCCTATAGGTAACTACAATCCGCACCTGCGACATCCAGTCCTTATTATGGAATGAAGAGTAAACGTGGCTCCCCGGCCAGTTGACATAGCCATCCAGCCTATCCGAAAATAGTTTGACAAAGCGGATTTCAGGCGCCAACGTTATTCTCCCTCCCAACGCCACCTTCACCCCCGCACCTAGCGGCATCCCAAACTTCACACCCGTTCCAACTATATAGTACATTCCCACCCCGACCGTGGCGTAGGGAGTCCAGGGGAACTCCTTTCTGCCCCGCGAGGTGAAATCGTTCACCTGGTACGGTAAAAAGTGGATCTCTGCGGCAGCATCTAGGCTTATCACCAACCGGCTAAACGAAACGCCGTGCGGCACCTCCGGCAGCACGTAGCGCAGCGAATCGTACCCTCCGCGCACCCCGCCTATATCAAGCCCCAATCGAAGCGAATACAAATTGGACAGCTCGTACCGCACCAGCAATCCGCCAACGCCATGCACAGAATGGGGCAATGCCGTGAGGTTGAAATCGCCCGTGTAGCACGTCACCCCACCTCCAGCCCCTACGTCCCAACTCGAATTGCCCGATTGCGCCAAAGTGTCAGGAGGATTGCACAACCCGCAAAGCAACACCATCGTCAGTGCCAACACTACCCGCTGCACGCGCCCCTCGCCTCGCGACCCTCTACTTTCTCTTACCATTTCGGCCGTATAATCTTAAACACATCCAAACGCTTCACCGTCACCTGCCCTACTTATTGCTAGTTCCTTTCGTCTAGCCCCCACTTGAGCTTCTCCCGAATCGATGAAAAGAAACTATCCCCCTCCATTCGCACCAGCTGCACCTTGTATTCTGACTGCTTCGCATGAACCTCCACAGGACTCTTGCATCGGAACACCTGCGCATCCACCCCTACCAGCACCTCCTCGTCCCTCCCCGACGCCCGCAGCACAATCTCCGTGTCGCCTGGCAGCACCAAGGGCCGCATGCTCAGGTTATGCGGCGCTATCGGGCAAAGCACCATCGCGCCCGTACCGGGAAGCACTATCGGCCCCCCCACGCTAATATTGTAGGCAGTAGACCCCGTCGGCGTGCTCAGAATCAACCCATCGCTCCAATACGTACACAGAAAAACGCCATCAACATGGGTGTTTATGTGCAGCATCGACTTCCCGCTCTTCTGTATGCTTAAGTCGTTCAACGCCATGTATGAAACGCTTCCTTCCCTCCCCTCCGCCGTGATATGCACCTCAATGGTTATCCTTGGCTCTATCGTGTACCGTTGCTCCTCCAGCGCCAACACCAAATTCCGCACCTCATCCGACCGCGCCGCCGTCAAAAAGCCCAAATGGCCAAAATTCACCCCCACTATCGGCACCGAAGCCCCATAAGCGAACTGCGCCGCATCCAAAAAAGTACCATCCCCGCCAACGCTCACCAAGAAATTCAACCCGCTAAACAGATCCTCGGTCCCATGGAAAAGCACCGCCCCCTCTATCTGATACCCAAAATGGCGGCGAAGCCACTCTTCTAGCTCGTAGTATATCTGTATGCGCCACTCGCGCTCCTGCATCGCCTCAAAGAGCTGCACTAGCGCATCAAAATCCTCATGCGCTACGCCCCAGCCATACACGGCCACCGACACGCACCCCCGACAGACTTCGCTACTCACTTCCTATCGGTACAGATAAACTCAACGCGCCTCTCACAGCCACGCTCCAAACCGAACCAAACGCTCGCCCTTCGCCGATACAATGCCCCTACTGCGCCTCTCTGGTTAACGCAACGGCGATAGGCAACGCACCCATGCCACCTCCAACGTCGACACCCCCTCCGGCGACATCCCCTGCTCCACGCCGCTCGCAAACACTAGGTACATCGGCTCCCCACTCAGCGTCACCTTTCGCTCCATGTACGGCATCCCGTTGATGCTCCACACCATCTTCCCAGGCTGCCACTCCACGCTCAGTATAAAGTACTCTGAGCCAAACGGCAAACGCCCCATCTCCTCCTCCGTACGGCGCACCTCTACGCCTCCGTTACGCTGCGGAACTCCCTCGTTGAACGCCCCTCGTATAATCCGATTGTCATTAGGGTCTGTTCGGAACACATCTATTTGGGGATACATCTTATTCCCCACCAGGTAGAGCGCATGATACACCCCCGGCTGCGAACGGAAACGCACCTTCGCCTCCACCCGCCCGTACGGCATACGGAAGCTGCTGCCCGTGCACACCACGCCCGACGTGTAGTAGTACAGCTTGTTCATCAGCCCAAGCTTCGCATCCCAGCACAACGACTCCTTCTGCTCCGGGCGCGTCTCTATCACCAAACGCCCATCCTCCACCCGCACATTCTGCCCATCCGTATAACAATGCGGATCCGTCGATATTGAGTACGGACGCTTCAGTAGCACATCGCCCCAAAAGAAACGGGTCAGCCAGCGCCCTTTATCAAGCGAAACCCCATCAAAGTCATCAAAAAACAGCTCTTCACGGCGCTCCAGCTCGTCAAATACGCCTCGCTCCTCCTGCTGACGGAACTGCTTCAGCGCACGGGATTTTGAAAGGGCTTTGTACTCCTTCTCATTTGTCGTATCCCCGCTCTCCACCTGATTCCGTAGCGACTTGTAGCGTGCGTACTCGTCCGATGAACGATACGCTTGGAAGCGCTCGTACTGCCCGCGGAGCGTCCGCCGCTGCGCCTCTATCTTCGATGCGCTCGGCAACGCTCCCGTGAAGCGCATCCAGCGCAACCGAAGCGAAGGTATTACTGCCATATCAGTATCTTTTTGCGTTTTTTACATTTTCTGCGGACAAAGCTTTATCGGCACCACCGACTCCTCTGCGTACTCGTGCCCCGACTCCTCCATGTCCTCATCGCCCTCCGGGTAGCACCACTCCACCCCCACGCTCTTCCCAGCCTTGTACAGAGCCTCTAGCTCCTCTAGCAGAGCCAACACTATCTTGGAGGTAGAGGTGTTGTAGTAGGAAAACTCAAACCGCAGGAGCGTATGCTCGCTCGGCGATTGTATGTACTCCCGCAACCACTCCATGATCGGCCCATAGAACCGTAAAGGATTCTCTGGCAGCGACGCCCCCGATATCTCCAACAGACCGGTCTGACCATCAAAGTGCACCCGCGGGGTCTCTTTCGTCGCCTTACACTCTAACACTTTCTCATGCTCACTCATTGCCTTGCTCTCTTAGTTGCCGAAACTCTGCCCAACTCCCCTCGCTCCCAACGCTGCAAAGTTAGCAATACTTTTCATTTTCTCCATCCCCTCTCCGCTTTTCGTCACGCCCTACCCTACCTACGTCACTTCAACGCCCCCGCTTATAAAAATGTTTCATGGCCCTTTTCCCTTTTCTCTCTAGGGTGTAGCCACCGGCTTGCCCCATAGATAGCCCCACTCCAACTTCCAAGCTTCTTTTTACACGCCCCCTCTATTTCTAATACTTTATTTCTTACCTTTGCGCCCTGCGGAAGTCATTAAATATTACGCTTTTCTAGAATAGGCATTCGTTGGTTTCGCTATCAGCATGAAGACTAAATCGTTTCGTTTCTACAATAACCTAATGGGGTGGGTCTCATTCTCCATCGCATTCCTCGTTTACATTCTTACGCTTGAGCCCACCGTGAGCCTTTGGGACTGCGGAGAATTCATCGCTACAGCGTTTAAGCTTCAGGTGGGGCATCCCCCGGGAGCACCCCTCTTCATGATGATGGGGCGCGTTGCATCGCTATTCGCCCCATCCACGGAGTACGTGGCCCTCGCTATCAACACCCTCTCCGCCCTCGCGAGTGCCTTCACCATCCTGTTCCTTTTTTGGACCATCTCGCACCTGGCACGCCGGGCCACGTGCGGCGAGAGTGAACCCACGAAGGGCAACGCTATTGCCATCCTCGGCGCGGCCACCGTGGGTGCGCTTGCGTATACCTTCACCGACTCCTTCTGGTTCTCAGCCGTTGAGGCCGAGGTCTACGCCCTTTCGGCTTTCTTCACCGCTGTGGTGGTGTGGGCTATGCTAAAATGGGAGAAACAGGCCAACGAGCCGCACGCGGCACGCTGGCTCATCCTCATTGCCTACCTCATGGGGCTCTCCATCGGGGTGCACCTCCTCAATCTGCTCACCATCCCCGCGCTAACGCTTGTATTTTACTACCGGCGATACCCATTTTCATGGCGTGGGCTAATCAAGGCTCTGCTCCTCTCCGGTGTCATCCTTATCACCGTGCTCTACGGAATTATCCCCGGCCTTCCAAAAGTGGCGGGGTGGTTTGAACTCCTATTCGTGAATGGCCTAGGGCTTCCCATCCAAAGCGGAGCCATCACGTTCTTCATTCTCTTTGTTGCTGCGCTCGCATGGGTTGAATGGTACTCGCAGCGTAGGAAAAAACCGGTGCTTAACACCGTGGCGCTCTGTATCTTCGCCATTGTGCTGGGCTACTCGTCCTACGCCTCGCTTATCATTCGTTCCGCGGCGAACCCACCCATCGATGAGAATAGTCCCTCTAACGTTTTTGCACTCCAAAGCTACCTCAATCGGGAGCAGTACGGCAATCGTCCGCTTTTCTACGGTCCCTACTACTCCGCCCCGGTAACCGCACAAGAGGACACCTACAGTTGGATTGAACGGAACGGGAAGTACGAAAAAGTCGCCTCAGGCGTAGATTTAACGTACGACTCCCGCTTCGAAACCATATTCCCACGTATGTACAGCTGGCAGAGTCCCCACATCCAGGAGTACAAGGCATGGAGCGGGGAGCCAAAAAGCACCCTCCCTGCGCCTGGAGCCGATGGGAAAACGGAAAATGTTCCGCTGCCCTCCTTTGGGCAAAATCTGTCATTCTTCTTCTCCTACCAGTCCTGGCACATGTATTGGCGCTACTTCTTTTGGAATTTCGTGGGCCGGCAGGATGACCACCACAACCCAACCGGCGAGCTGCTGCACGGCAATACCATTTCTGGCATCAAGGCCATTGATGCCATCGCGCTAGGCAACCGAAACCAGCTCACCGATGACATGAAGGCGCAGCCCGCTTACAATCGTTTCTTCTTCCTGCCGTTCCTGCTAGGCGTTATTGGCCTCTTCTTCCATGCGAAGAGAGATTCTAAAGGTGCCTTCGTTGTCGCCATGCTTTTCGTCCTCACGGGCATTGCCATCGTGGTTTACCTAAACCAAACGCCGCTACAGCCGCGCGAGCGAGACTACTCCTACGCGGGTTCATTCTATGCGTTTGCCATTTGGATAGGGTTCGCTGTGCTGTGGCTCACGCAGCTACTGCAGAGGCATATGAAGCCCACGGTCGCTGCGGCTATAGCTTCAACCTCCCTACTCTTTGTACCTGCGCTCATGGCGCAGCAGGGTTGGGACGACCACGACCGGAGCGGCCGATACCACACCCGCTCCTATGCGTATAACTACCTCAATAGCTGTGCGCCTAACGCTATCCTCTTCACGGCAGGGGATAACGACACCTTCCCCCTTTGGTACCTCCAGGAAGTGGAGGGTATTCGGCGCGACGTGAGGGTGTGCAACCTGAGCCTCTTGGGCATCGATTGGTACATTGACCTTATGAAACGGCAAACCTACGAGTCCGCACCGCTCCCCATTGCCATGGAGAGCGACAAGTACACGCAGGGATCACGCGACATCGTCTACATCATTGACCAGCTCCAACAAACCTTCCCGCTGAAAGAGGTGATGGAGTTCGTCGCCAGCGATGAGCACCGCCTCTCCTCCCCCGGCCAGCCGCCCATTAGCTACATCCCAAGTAGGCATGTAACGCTACCCACCGACAAGGGAACCCTGCTGCGCACGGAAACCATTCGCCCTGCCGACACCGCAAGCCTTGACAGGAACATTACCTTTTCCATCCCAGGCAAGCGCATCGGCAAGAGCACGATGATCATTCTTGACATCATTGCGCACAACAATTGGGAACGCCCCATCTACTTCACATCGCTCGATGGGGACGCTAACATCGGCCTATCTGACTACATGCAGCTCGATGGGTTTGCCTATCGCCTCGTGCCTATACGAACCCAATCCGCTAACAGAATGGAGCCCGGGCGCATTGTTGCCGACACCCTCTACAAGCGCCTCATGGTGCAGTTCGACTGGAAGAACATGGGGGATCCCGACCAATTCGTGAGCTACGACATCAAACGCAACGTCATGGTGGCTGGCACACGAAACGCCTTCGTGCGTCTTGCAAAACAGCTTTTACAAGAAAATGATACCGCACGGTGCGTAGAGGTTGTGGAGAAGAGCTTGCAGCTCATGCCGCACCCCGACTATGCGTACGACTACTCTACGCTCTATCAAATTGACCTGCTCTACAGCGCCAACGCATCGCGGCAGGCCGACTCCCTCCTCACCAACTTCCTTGAGTACGAAGAGCAGTACCAACGGTACTTCCTATCTTTGGGGGAGAGGAGAATTGGGCTACTTTCTTACGACATCTCACGGCACCTCGCCATGATCGATGCGCTCTCAGAGCTTGGCGAGCAGTCGCCCGATGAAGCCATTAAAGCGCGGTGTCAAACCCTCCGCTCATTCTACAATGGTAAGCAGTAGACCCACCTACCTCGCTGCGCTATGGTAAGCGAATACACTGCCCTCGTGCTGAAAGCCACAGGCTTGTGGTATAGCGTGCGCCTTCTGCCATCGGGAAATATTGTAGAGTGCAGGGCGCGGGGACGAATAAGACTACAGGGTTCTCGCGCCACGAATCCCATCGTGGTGGGGGACATGGTTAGAGTCTCAACTTCCGAAACGCAGTCCAATGACACGGAGTACGTAATCGAAGAGATTCTACCACGTCGCAACTACATCATCCGGCGCGCATCCAAGCTCTCCAAAGAATCTCATATCATCGCGGCAAACCTTGATCAAGCCGTCATCGTAGTTTCTTTGGCTGCCCCTGCCACACCGCTGGAGTTCATCGACCGTTTCCTTGCCACTGCGCAAGCCTACGGCATACCCTCGCTCATTGCGCGTAGCAAATCTGATCTGAAGGAGGAGACGCAAGCAGCAATCGCCATGGACTTTGATTCCATATACCACTCCGCGGGGTATCAAGTATTGCCCACCTCCATCAACACCAACCTGGGAATTCCAGAGCTTAAAACGATTGTGGCTGGCAAAACGACTCTTTTCGCTGGTATGTCGGGCGTAGGGAAAAGCTCCCTGCTTAACGCTATTCACCCCCCGTTAGCTTTGCCCACAGCTCCCATATCGGACTATAACCAGCTAGGCTGCCATACCACCACCTTTTGCGAAGCCTACGAGGTGCCAATCAAGGAGCACACTATCATTATCGACTCTCCTGGCATCAAGGGATTCGGGGTTATCGATTTCAAGCCGGAGGAAGTCTCCCACTACTTTCCTGAAATCTTCGCAGCCGGCGCGCACTGCCGCTACCCCAGCTGTCTTCATCTACAAGAACCTGGCTGCGCCGTGCTGCAAGCCCTTGATGAGGGGCGCATCGCCCCCTCCCGCTACGATAGCTACGTGAGCATTCTCCTAGACGAAGGAAAAAAGTACCGTTAAATTGTGAGCACCCACACGGCGAGGGCTACTTCGTGTAGCTATACTCCCCGCCCTCGCCCCTCACAACCACCTCTGCCGCCCCATCGCGCCTCTCGCAGTGGCCCACCACCTTCGCCGCTACGCCAAAACGCTCCGAGATTCCTATCACCTCATCGGCATCCTCAGGGAGTACGTACACCTCCATGCGATGCCCCATATTAAACACTTGGTACATCTCACGCCACTTCGTTCCGCTCTCCCTCTGTATCAACCGGAATAGGGGCGGCACCTCAAACATACTATCCTTAACCACTCGCACCCCATCATCCAGGAAGTTCAGCACTTTCGTTTGCGCTCCGCCCGAACAATGCACCAACGCATGGATACGCCCACGCAGCGCGGGGAGTAACTCGCGAAACACGGGGGCATACGTCCTCGTGGGGCTGAGTACCAACCGTCCCGCATCCAGCGGAACGCCATCCACCGTGTCGGTGAGCCTACAGCTTCCGGTATACACCACCTCTGCGGGGAGCTGACCATCGTACGTCTCGGGGTACTTCTCAGCCACCCACTTGCCGAACACATCATGGCGCGCCGACGTGAGCCCGTTGCTTCCCATTCCCCCATTGTACTGGCTCTCGTACGTAGCCTGTCCAAACGATGCCAACCCAACCACTACATCCCCATCCCGTATCCCATCGTTGCTCACGATCTCACTGCGATGCGCACGGGCCACCACAGTGCTATCCACGATCACCGTCCGTACCAAATCTCCCACATCGGCCGTCTCACCGCCCGTCAATTCTATATTCACACCGTATTGGCGTAGCCGTGCGCACACCGCCTCCGTACCCTCTATCAATGCCTTGATGACCTCGCCCGGCACGAGCCGCTTATTCCTCCCTATCGTCGAGGAGAGCAGAATGTTATCGCATATTCCAACACACAGAAGGTCATCAAGATTCATCACGATTGCATCCTGCGCAATCCCTTCCCACACCGACAAATCGCCCGTCTCTCGCCAGTAGGCATACGCCAACGATGACTTCGTACCCGCACCATCCGCATGCATCACCACGCACCACTCAGGGTCTTCCCCCAGCGTGTCGGGCATCACCTTACAGAAGGCTCGTGGAAAAATTCCCTTATCCAAATTGGCTATCGCGGCATGCACATCTTCCTTTGATGCCGACACGCCCCGCGCGCTATAGCGCCCCTGCGCCACCGACTCCTTACCCATCATTTCTTTTTTATATAGGGTTCTAGCACGGCTGCTTTTCCCGGGTGCTGCCACCCCGCCTGGTCAGGCGAATCAACTATCCAAAGCGAGAACATCGCCTCCTCCTTATCATCTACAAACGAAAGGGTGAAGTCAGCCTCGGCCGCCGTTGGCACCTGCATTACAACTCCATCCTTTCCCAGCTCGCTTGAATCGTACACAAAAAAAGCCAAAAAATCCGCCTCCTCCTGCGTCTCTGCCGCCCACACCTTCACCTGCGGCGTTTCGCCCTCCTCGCACTGGTAAAACTTTTGCGCCGATACGCTCCCCACGCCACATACCAGCATTACCCACACCACAAACGCCGCACGCACCATCCATACTCCCATTCGCTTCACTCCCATTTTGGCCTCCTCCTTCTTTTTGCGTTGCCCCGTTCTTCTTACTTCGCCTTGTAGTTATCCCCAACCACTCGGAACGTTATACGTCGATTCGCACCGTTCGCCACCTCCTGTTGCGCCTCATCCTTTAGGCTACTAATGAATGCATCATCAAGCGTCTGCCCTACAGGTAAATAGTCGTACGCCTCATGTAGCTCCGGCGTTACCACGAAGGGTACCGACTGCGCGTAGCCCTTGGCACGAAGACGACCTAAATCCACCCCATGCTCCTTCAAGAAGTTCACCACCGCCTGCGCCCTGTTCTGCGACAGTTTTAGGTTATACTCCGCTTGCCCACGGCTATCCGTATGCGCCCCGATCTCCACAATCACGGTCGGGTTGTCGTTCAAAATCTCTATCAGCGTCTCCAGCGATGCCACCGACTCCGCCTTGAGCTCCCAGCTATCAAAGTCAAAGAAGATATTCGGCAACACTACCGTTGCCGTCTTCGCCGTCATCTTCACCTTGGTGTACAAATCTTCGCTCGCCGTCTTTCCCTTCGTGCTTATCTTGCTCTTGCCGTTCAAGAAATCCTTGTTCTTCGACACCACCACGTAGTCTGTCCCCGGCTTGAGCATGAGCTTAAACCGCCCCTTGGCATCTGTTTTTGTCGTTTGGATACTCCCATCGCTCCCCACCAAACGCACCTCCGAGTTGGCCAACCCGGCTGATGCATTCTCGTTCATGATCTCCCCGACCAAATTGAACTCAAGCGGTGGCAATCTAAACCAGTAGATATCATCGCCGCCGCGCCCTCCAGCGCGTCGTGAACTAAAGAATCCCTCCTCTCGCTCCCGCTGAAAGGTCATCCCAAAATCATCGCTCGGCGAATTGATTGGGTATCGCATATTCTCGATCTCCCATCCCGTGTCGCTCTTCTCCTTCGCCTTAAAAATATCCAATCCTCCCATGCCCGGATGGCCGTTCGACGAGAAGTAGAGCGTGCCATCCTTGTGTACGTATGGGAAACACTCATCGCCCTCCGTGTTGATGGTGCTGCCCAAATTGATTGGCTCGCTCCACGCCCCATCACGGCTGCTCCTCGTCACCTTCCAAATGTCCAATCCCCCGTAGCCCCCCGGCAGGTTTGCCGTGAAGTATAGCGTTAGGTCATCGTTGGTTATTGCGGGGTGCGCCACCACCATCGTGTCCGCCGCCAGCGGCACTACCTCTGCGTTATCCCACCCTCGCCCCGTTTGCGGTGCTACGAGTATTTGACACCCCTGCTTCCCTTTCTTCGACATCTTGCACCGCGTGAAGTACATGCGGGTGTAGTCGCCGTTGAAGCTCGGCGTACCCTCCTCTGCATCGGTATTTATGCTCCCTTCTAGGGGCTTCGGCTTGCTCCAACGCCCCTCCCCATTGCTCATCGTGACGAAGATATCTGCAAACTTCCACCCAGTGCCCTGGTGCGTTCGTTTCCCCGTAGCATTATCCCGACTGCTCGTCACGAGCATCGTTCGGTAATCCTTTGAGCCATACATCGGGCTGTAGTCATCCTGCTTCGCGTTAAGCACCGGCACGTGCTTCACGATGTACCCCGACGGCGACTCCGTCCACGCCTGCGCCAAGTCGATTGACTGCAGCCCGTTGTCCGCCCGCTTATCCGTTGGGGCCACCGCCTTATACGCCTCAAACTCGGCCCTCGCCAAATCGTACTTTTCATTCTGAAGCAGCGCTTGCCCAAGGTACAGATGCACTCGCTGATCTTTACAATCGCGCGCTACTGCCTTCGTGTACCACACCTCCGCCTGCTTCGGGTTGCCCGTCATGCGGTAGCAATCCCCTATCTTGAATAGGTACTCCCCGAGCAACTGCGAAGGCACCGTCTCCAATCCATCTTTATAGGGTCCTATCGCCTCAAAATATCCCCCCGCCTCGTACAGCTTATCAGCCTTATGTATCGACGCTGCCTGTCCGTACGCCCTGCCGCCTAGCAGCAACAGCACCGCAACGCCTAGCAACAACCCTACCCTTTTCTTCATCTGCTCGTCTCTTATTCTCAGCCCCTCACTTCTCTCCGCCCTACCACTTTACAAATCTTACGCCAATGCATTTAGCTCTCCACGCCCAGCCACTCCACAACGGTTACTCCTGCACGCCCCACGACTGCACCATCTCCGCCGTTAGTGCCGGGAGATCCAGCTTACGCTTCTTCGCGTAGCCCCGAAGGTCGTTCAGAAGCTTATTGACCTTCGCGCCCCGTAGCGCCGCTACCGTATTACACCCCGATGCCCGCAGCGCGGGGATCCACGCCAACGGCACCCCCACCTCTTCAAACGCCGAATCCTCATCCCGCGCCGCACGAACCTCAGGCCGCATCTGGGGGAATAGAAGCACGTCCTGTATCGATGGCTTGTCAAGTAGAAGCATCACTAAACGGTCTATCCCTATCCCCATGCCGGAGCACGGCGGCATGCCGTACTCCATCGCCCGGATGTAATCGTGGTCTATACGCATCGCCTCATCATCGCCTTTCGCCGCCAGCTCCATCTGCTCCTTGAAACGTTCGTACTGATCCAAGGGATCGTTTAGCTCGCTGTAGGCGTTGCACAGCTCGTGCCCATTGACGAATAGTTCGAAGCGTTCCGTCAGGTCGGGATCAGTGCGATGCCGCTTGCAGAGCGGCGAAAGCTCCACGGGGTAGTCTGTCAGAAATGTTGGTTGCACCAAATTCTCCTCGCAGGTTGCCCCAAAAAGCTCATCGATTAGCTTCCCTACTCCCATCGTCTCATCGTACTCCACCCCATGCTCCTTGCACGCCGCGCGCAGCTCCTCCACCCCCTTGCCCTTGATGTCAAACCCAGCGTACTCCTTGATGGCATCGCGCATCGTCAACCGCCTAAAGGGCCGCTTGAAGCTTATCTCACGCCCGCCGTTCATGAACTCCGTTTTCCCATGCACCGCCAGCGCCGTACGCTCCAGCATGCGCTCCGTGAAGTCCATCATCCAAAAGTAATCCTTGTAGGCCACGTAGATTTCCACCATTGAGAACTCGGGGTTATGCGTCCTATCCATCCCCTCGTTACGGAAATCCTTGGCGAATTCGTACACCCCATCGTAGCCCCCCACGATCAGTCGCTTGAGGTACAACTCATCGGCTATGCGCAGATAGAGCGGTATATCCAGCGCATTGTGGTGCGTTATGAACGGTCGTGCGCTCGCACCGCCCGGGAGCGGCTGTAGTATGGGGGTCTCCACCTCTAGGTAGCCATGCTCATTGTAAAAAGCGCGCACCGTGTCAATAATCTGCTGGCGTTTGCGGAACGTCTGCCGCGTCTCTGCGTTCAGCGCAAGGTCCAGGTAGCGCTGACGGTAGCGCAGCTCGGGGTCAGTAAAGGCATCGAACGACTTTCCATCCTTCTCCTTCACCACGGGCAGCGGCCGTATCGACTTGGCCAACACCGTGATAGACTCCGCATGGAGGCTCTTCTCCCCCGTCTGCGTGGCGAACATGTACCCCTCCACGCCCACGATGTCTCCAAGATCTAGTAATTTCTTAAACACCGTGTTGTACAGCGTCTTATCCTCTCCTGGGCATATCTCGTCCCGCCGCACGTACACCTGCAGCTGCCCTGGCTCGTCCTGCACGCTCATAAACGATGCGCTGCCCATTATGCGCCGAGACCGTATGCGCCCCGCGATGCGTACCTTCTCCTTGCTCGCCGCCAGCTGTTCAAAATTCTCCAATGCCGCCGCCGTGCTATGGGTCACCTTGTACTCCGCCGCCGGGTAGGCCTCTATCCCTAGCTCCCGCAACGCCTTCAACGACTCAATCCTTAGTAGTTCCTGCTCGCTTCGCTCCATGATATTTCTCTTGCGCTCTTACTGCATTCCTAGCCATCTCACCGCACAAATCGCCCCTACAGGCAGAGGCAAAGATAATAATTAGTATTCAAATCTGCACACCCCGCTCCACGCATCGCCGGTCTGCGCTTCCCGCACCCTCCTACACGGCCACCCCAAATGGCCGAAAGGGGTACGCAAATCAACGTCACCGCAGACAACAAAATAACGAAAGGAACATTTGGCTAACACCGCACGCAGCGGCACGAAGCAACATCCTCACATCACCCCCCTCATACGAGGGCTCCCATCGTAAAAAAGGCAGGGAGCAAACCTAAATCGACACTCCGCCTTCAGGAGAATTCACCGACTTAGATGTCCACCCCGCTCTCTACGTTTCGCTTATACCCTCCCTTCACGAACTGCATCCGCTCTGCACGGTCTATGTAATCCTCCAACTCCCAATCTCTATCAGCATTAATTGCACAAACGTACCTAGCGAAACCGAAGTTCAGTTCACGCCCCCACCAAGATGACCCGACGTAGTGTCCCTGCACTCCGTATACCTCATGCTGATTTTCTTTCGTGCCTACGGCATCGGTATACAGCGTTCCATAGATATTATCCTGCGCCTCATCCGTCAAAAGGTCATATACCCCAACATCCCATAACCCTTTCTTCAGATTGTAAAAATAGCCATTGACACACCAATGCCCCACCATGGCCTTCGACCAATCGGCATAACCTTTGCTCATCGCGTACCTCCAATCAAGTTTCTCAATGGAGTACCCTAAAAAGATATCCTCTGGCACAGCCACATCCGGTAGTAGATAGAAGCTATTGTAGAACTCATCGTACTGTTCCAACCCCTTGCCTCGTCCAACCTCTTCCAGCAACTGCTGCATTTGCTCTCCGCTCTTCTGCACCGACTGCGCCATGATGAGATACTCACAATCGCTATCCACCACCACAAAGTACGACCGTCTCGCCCCGCTATTCGTGGTCAATCCCACTTCGTACCCCAGTAACGGTTTATACGCCTCCCACTCAATCGGCTCAAGCTGCTCATCTTCGTAGTCCCCCGAACCGAGAATATCCTCGCTGAACTGCAGGGCCACTGCGTAGCTCTCCGTATACTTTTCAGGCCGCGCAACGCCGTATTCATCAAACACCGTTTCCTTAATCCCCGCCACTGTCGCCCTCAACTTTGAGATGCTCAGCGTCACATTGTCTTCATATAGGTTGTCTTGATACTGCACCTCTACCAGGTTAAGCGACACTGCCGACACCTCGCGCACGGAGATACCTCTAGGCATATCCATACTATAACTGCCCGCTCGCTTTAAGCCTTCAGAAGACTCAAAATTGAGAACGTTCACCCTTTGCAGATAAAAGGCGTTGTTCTCCGGAAATTTCTGTACCGCCGCCATCACATCATGCGGAACGGCCGGTGGATTCGCATCGAGACGCTGCTTCTCCTGGCTCACCTTCGCAATGGAACTCCCAGGCACCACCACCGACACGCTATCGGCAAAACTCCGGGTATTAACCGCACGCAGATTGGGAAACCGGTACGCCGAATCGAGCTGGCGCAGGTGTTCCGAGCAAGCGGCACTGTCGGCAAAAGCTCCGCTCATGACGTTGTACCACGTGCGGTCAACGGAATCGAGCGACTCTAGCATGTAGGCCCCAACGCCCATGGCCTGCAGCCGCTCCTGTATCTTCTGCGCCTGGTAGATACTCCGTTCCTGCGCCACCCGCACGCTATACGGTTTTTCCTCTGTAACCGTTTCTATTTTAGACCGCTCTCTGCACCCAATTAGCAGTAGCACTCCGCATAGACAAACCCATAAAGACTCTCTTTTCATGTCCTTACCTTCCAAATTGTACTATTCCTCAAAACAAAAGCACAGTAAATGTTCTGCAAATGTACATATTTTTAGGTAGCTATTAAATACCACATACCACCCAGCGAACCTCTCTCATCTACCCTCCCCTCTATAACCCACACTCAATGCCACTCCAGCCCAGCACCAATCCCCGCATACTAATGCCGCGTCTCCCATAGAAAACTCGCCCAATAGCCGAGGGGTTCCCCTCAGACTCCTTGCCCGAAAGGTATACCCTCGCAACCCTACACGCACCGCTCCCAATCAATCTCGTGCAGCATCCCGCAAGGACAAACGCCACCATTGCATACATCCTCCACAGCCCGCTTCCGTATGCAGCTTAGCCACGCCTCCGTATGAATATCCGTTTATACACCCGCCAAGCGTTCACCATTGACTGCGCAACGCCGTATTCATCAAACACCGTTTCCTTAATCCCCGCCACTGTCGCCCTCAACTTTGAGATGCTCAGCGTCACATTGTCTTCATATAGGTTGTCTTGATACTGCACCTCTACCAGGTTAAGCGACACTGCCGACACCTCGCGCACGGAGATACCTCTAGGCATATCCATACTATAACTGCCCGCTCGCTTTAAGCCTTCAGAAGACTCAAAATTGAGAACGTTCACCCTTTGCAGATAAAAGGCGTTGTTCTCCGGAAATTTCTGTACCGCCGCCATCACATCATGCGGAACGGCCGGTGGATTCGCATCGAGACTCCGCTTCTCCTAGCGCACCTTCGCAATGGAGCTTCTAGGCACCACCACCGACGCACTATCGGCAAAACTCCGGGTACTAACCGCATGCAGGTTGGGGATTTGGTATACCGAATCTAGCTGGCGCAGGTACGTCAAGCAATCGGCACTGTCGGCGAAAGCTCCGCTCATGACGTTGTACCACGTGCGGTCAACGGAATCAAGCGACTCTAGCACATAGGTCCCCACGCCCATGGCCTGCAGCCGCTCCTGTATCTTCTGCGCTTGGTAGATACTTCGCGCCTGGGCCACCCTCACGCTATACTGTTTTCCCTCCGTAACCGTTTTTGTTTTAAGCTGTTCCATACACCCCATGAGCAGTAGCACTCCGCATAGGCAAACCCGTAAAAGCACTCTGTTCATATCCTTACATTCCAAATTATACTATTACTCAAAACAAAAGCGCAGTAAATTCTCCGCAAATGTACATATTTTTAGGTAGCTATTGAATACCACCCAGCGAACCTCTCTCATTACCCTCCCCTCTATAACCCACACTCAATGCCACTCCAGCCCAGCACCAATCCCCGCATACTAATGCCGCGTCTCCCATAGAAAACTCGCCCAATAGCCGAGGGGGTCCCCCCCCAGACTCCTTGCCCGAAAGACTTACCACCGCAACCCTACACGCACCGCTCCCAATCAATCTCGCAAAGCCTTCTGCAAGAAGGAACAACCCCCCTTGCATACATCCTCCTCGGCCCGCTCCGTGTGCAGCTTAGCCACGCCTCCGAATGAATATCCGTTTATACACCCGCCCAGCATCTACCATCGGCTGCGTAACCCCGCTCTCAGCCCGCCAGAGTCCATTGGAGAACCCGCTGCCCTCGCTCTCGGAGGCGCCCAATATCTCGAACTGCTCCGGGCAATACTTATCCAGGAAGGTGATCGGCACGCCCATCACCCCGTCGTGGTCCGAGGGGATCGCGTCCACGTAGGGTACCTCGATCGCGTCGTAGTTGTCGTAGCGGGGGTACGCCTCGCGCCCCTGAATCTCCCGGTGGCGCGAGAAGCGGAGGTTGTCCGCCGTCGTCATCAGCCCCAGCGGCTGGTGCCGCCGCCCGTGCTCCACGTTCGTGTACCAGCACACCCCCGGCACCCTATTCACCTTCACCCCATCGTGCTCCCTATCAAAACGATACGTCGGGGCGTACTGAAAATTGTCCGGGACCCTGAAGTACATGCCCTGGTTGAAGTGGGAGGCCCCCAGCCACAGCCTATTCGCCTTGATCAGCGGGAACACCTCCCGGTACGTGA
>CALHSW010000071.1 GCA_938038735.1 uncultured Bacteroidia bacterium
ACCCTACCAACCAATACGTTCAAGCGGGACGGGTACGAGTTCCTTGGGTGGAGCGAGACGCAGGGCGCCGCAGCACCCGCCTACACGGACGGACAGGCCGGCGTAGCCCTCCCGGGGAAATCCAACGAGACGATTACCCTCTACGCCGTTTGGAAAAACAAGCTACAGGCAACCTTTACCCTCACCTTCGACGGCAACGGCGCCACGGAGGGCACCATGCAGAGCATAAACGTAGCGGTGGGGACTTCCATCACCCTACCAACCAATACGTTCAAGCGGGACGGGTACGAGTTCCTTGGGTGGAGCGTAGCGCAGAGCGCCGCAGCACCCGCCTACACGGACGGCCAGGCCAACGTAACCCTTCCGGGGAAATCCAACGAGACGATTACCCTCTACGCCGTCTGGAAAAAGAAGCTACAGGCAACCTTTACCCTCGCCTTCAACGGCAGTGACGCCACGGAGGGCGCCATGCAGAGCATGAGCGTAGCGGTGGGGGCTTCCATCACCCTACCAGCCAATACGTTCAAGCGGGAGGGGTACGAGTTCCTTGGGTGGAGCAAGGTGCAGGGCGCCGCAGCACCCGCCTACACGGACGGCCAGGCCGACGTAGCCCTTGCGGGGAAATCCAACGAGACGATCACCCTATACGCCGTCTGGAAAAAGCTACCAAGCACGGCGGTAGAGAGCCTAGCGCTAGCCTCCGCGCAAATCGTTAGCAATCCCTTTGAAGAGAGACTCACGATAGTAGGAACAGAGACAGCCATAAGGGTTGAAGTGTACAGCATTCTTGGAACGCAACTATACAGCGCCTCTCTGCACGGCGAAGAGAAGTTAGAGATTGCCACAGGGGAGTGGAGTAGCGGTGTATATCTTGTCAAACTGGAAGCAACTGATGGGATAAGAGTAATCCGCGCAGTAAAACGATAAGGGGTAAGTCAACTACTCCCTAAAGCAATAGGCCCCGCCGTGGTATGCCACGGCGGGGCCTATTGCTTTGGTTACTACGCACTAATCTTCAAGAGGGATGGCAAGGAAACCATGCTCTTGTTGATTAACGAGCCGCCTAAAGGCATCCAAGATTTCTTGCTCCGTTATGCTTTTGAGAACCTCTTCGTACTGTTCAAGTTCCGAGACTTCAGCACCCTCCTCCAGCACTCCCACCAACCAGTCGCGCCATGCCGTGGCTGCAAAAGGGGTAAGATCTCTATTTTTAGCTGCAAGGAACGCCTGTTGGTACGCATTAAGTCTTTCCTGCGGGAGCGGGTCAGTAGCCAACACCTGCATGGCATCCTCGGCAGCCTTTCTTGCGGAGTGTAGCATCGCCGACTCGCATTCCCCCTCAATAGCCAAAACGAAGCTTTTCAACTCTAGCATATCGTACCGTATTGAAACGAAAGGGGAGTAAACAATCTGATTTTCCATACGGAGCACACGGAGCGCCTCATCCTGTAGCGCATCGCGCATCAGCTTGAGGAGAAGAGATCCACGCAGCCCATTAGCTACAACATCGCCACGCCAATAGGAGATAAAGGTAGCCGCCCCTGCACTCGGAGCTACCTCAGATAATTTGGGATGCCAGTGGGGAAAAGGTTGCCCCGCCAATGGACGCTCCCAGTGTAAATCGAAGTTGCGGGCAAATGCAGCGGCAATGGTATCCCCATCCACATCTCCCACAGCTACAACCTGAAGCCCCTGCCCTCGCGCAAAAAGAGAGCTATAGAAGCTACTGAGGCTCTCTATATCAATATCGCGCCACACATCACTCCTCGGTTCTTCAACGCTAAACTGGGGATCCACAAGCCTCATGGTGAAAGCATCGACACGCTGCGTTGGGTGCAGCTCTTTAGGGCCGGCCGCACCCTCCTCCCGCGCATCGCGAATAGCTTCAGCCCGTAGCGTATCAAACGCTACCGTATCCCATGCCACCTCAACCAACCTATCCCGAAGCATACGAATCGCGAGATCTAGACTCCCGGAGGGGCTTGCCATCATCACTCTATGCGATGATGTCCCTATAGCGTAAAGCTGTGAGATCCGTTCTTGATACAACAGGCTATCCTGCACAGCATACGTTAGGTGCTTAGAATGGCTTAACTCAAAGGCATTCCCCATGGCCTCCTGGGCGGAGCGGGAGTAAGTGGAAGTATCAACAAAACCTCCTTGCCACGTGGCGACAATGTAGACCGTACTATCACCAGAGACAATGCGCTTTGTAAGGAGGGGAACCCCATTGTTAACCCTATAGAGCGTAGCGTTAAGCTTGGAGAAGTGCGCAAGGCGTTGAGGCAAGGAGTCCGGGAGGAGAGGGCTTGCGTAACGAGTAGGCAAACTGATTTTTGACTCGTTGCGTCCCTTGAGGGGGGATAAAAATCGTGCGTATTGGTCCGATGACGCAATGCGCTCCGCCTGCACAATGGTTTCCGCGAGCAGATCGGGTGTAAATAGAGACCCATCCATATCGGCAACCAGCGGAACACCGTTTGGCACTACGCCGCGCAAAACGCTACGCCACTCAGCCGTGTCAAGATGCTGAATCTCATTTTTAACCCACTCCCTCTCTGCATCGTTCACGCCCCCCTCGCGCTCAACGAGCGCCTCGTCAACCATTCTATCGGCCACCTCTGCGGCAGTGGAGGGCAGCTCCGTGCGCTCCACAATGGCACGTGCCCGCGTGCGTAGTGCGTCGAACAGGAGGGAGTCCGCGCAGTGGCGCGCTATTCCGTATACTACCCCTAAGGCATCCCGTAACGCTGTATCTCTTGCGCTTGACGAGGAGCTGCCGACAAGGCTAACAAAACCCTCATGGTGCAGATACCAATCAACGCTAAAGGTTAGATCGCTACCGTGCAAGTATAGCTGGTCATTTATAACCGCAGCGCATGCCTGCGCGCAAACCCTCCGCAGCCAATCGGCGCAAGAGGTCTGCACACCGAAACGGTAAGGCCAAAAGAGAGACAGACTGCAGATGCTATCGTCTGCAGGCGGAGCGGCTGTAAAGCTCGGAACGTTGGAAAGAAAAACATCCAAGTTGGGCTGGGTAGGCTTCCTAATAGGATTGGGAATACTCTGTAGCGCATCGCGAATTGCTCTTGCGTAGGCGGCCGTATCAATAGGTCCAGCCATGATGAGAGTGGCGACACCCGGCGCGTAGTGACGCTTGTAGAATCTGGAGAGCGTCGCACCCGAAATGGTCTGCACCTTTTGAACCCTACCTATAGGGAAGCGGGCATAAAGTGGATTGCCAGCGAGCTTAGCCCTACCAAGAGGATCATCGGGCGCAAAGTCCGCAATCTCGCGCGCAATAACCCCCCGCTCCCTATCCACCTGGCCTCTAGGAAATTGCATACCTGTAATCCAATAGCGCACCACTCGCAATGCATCACGAAGAGCTGTGTCGCATCCCGATGGAATTGAAAAGGAGTAAACGGTGCGATCGTAGCCTGTATACGCATTAAAGTCTGACCCATAGCGATTTCCATAGCCCGTAAGCGTGCGCATTATCCATTCAGGAGCAAAGGCCATATGCTCTATGAAATGTGCAGCACCCTCTTCTTTCTCTGTCTCGTGCGTAGAACCCACGCTGAAGGCAAGCCGAATTTCTGTACGCTCCTGATGGGTACTGCTCGTGGGGTATAGTAGAATCGTAAGCCCATTGGGAAGAGTGTAGTGCCTGCCTATTGGCGTAAGTAGCGACTCGGATTGCAGAGGCACAGCCCGCAATGGGAGTATCGGAATGGCTAGAAAAAAGACGGCAGAGAGAAAAAGACGGCTAACCTTCATACAGACAGCTTTTAGTTTACTTTCAATTCAGTTTACACCAATACGATAAAAAAAGACGAAGACCCAAAAGCGGGAGGCTTGAGGCCGATAACCCCTGGTCTAGTTCACCCCACCCCGCATTGGCTCTACGCCCTAAGAATTGCAATCCGCGAAGTAAAAGAGAAATAGTCTAGATGTGGCTACAAGGTTTTAAGTAATCTACACCACAAAAAATCATGAATAGCGGGTAGCCTGCGGCAAAAGTAATAGGGGTTACTTTGCATACAAAATTGAGAGGCACTAACTAATAGCGTTTTCGCAAAGAGGTGTGTACAAAATTACATAATTGTAAAATTTCACGGCTGACCCTACTACTCCTACTGCTGTCCGTGATCCTTACAGCGTCCCCTCTAGCCAAGGTGCATGCGCAGTATGTAACCGGCGTTGTGAGGGATAGCAAAGGTGTTGTAGAGGGAGCCTATGTGCGTTTCAGCCATGGCGGCAACGCCGCTATGAGCGACCATGACGGCCGCTATAGGCTGCGAATTCCCAAGGAGGGAGACTCGCTAAAAATTATTTGCCAATGCATGGGCTACGGCACGCAGCGCTTTGCCTACAACGGAGAAGCGCGTGTTGACTTCTTCCTGACAGAGGAATCAAAAAACATTAAGGAGGTTGTGGTACGCTCAAAGGCCAACATCAACGCAGTGGACGTACGCACCCGCACGGGGAACGTGGAAAGCGTAAACCTTCAGGCGGCGCAAGCAAAGCCAGTGCCAGATCTAGGCCTCGCGCTTCAGGGAATGGTACCCGGATTACAAGTGATCGCTAAGGGATCGCTGGGCGAACCCCCTGAAATAAGGATCCGGGGAACCTCCTCTTTCCGCAAAGGCGATGCTGTAAACCAGCCACTCTACGTACTGGACGGGCAAATCATATCTGCCGAGACCTTTAGCATGCTCAACCCTGAGGACCTCGGCGAAATCAAGGTGCTTAAAGATGCCGTAGGCACAGCCCTATACGGTATACGTGCGGCGAACGGGGTGGTGGAAATGAGTAGCCGACGCTTCACGGAAGAGGAGCTACGGGTGACTTATCGCGGTGAGGCTGGCGTAACCTTCAGAGGGAAACGGGCGGTGGAAATGATGGACAGCAAGGAGAAGCTAGAGCTTGAAAGGCTGCTCAAGGCCGAAGGTACGCCGGGCTACGACAACAGCGAAGAGTACATTCGTAAAAAGCACTTCGGCGAGAGCGACCTGGAGGAACGCATTGCCAATGGGCAACGGATACTAGACTCGCTCAGGGGTATTAACACCGACTGGTATAAAGAGCTAATACGCCCAAGCTACTACCACCGCCACTCCCTCTCGCTGCGCAGCGGCAAGGGGAAAACAGCCTACAGCCTCTCGGCGGGCTTTATGCAGCAGGGCGGGCAAATCGACGGCAACAGCATGATGCGAGGCTCCTTGCGGCTCGGCGTAGAGCAACGTTTGGGCACCGTGGCCGTGATGGCCCTCACGCTGAGCGGCGGCTACTCCAGGGTGCGAACCCCCTGGGGCAGCGAATACAACCCCCTAGAGATGGTGTACAGACTCAACCCCTACGAACGCAAAGACTCGCCAAAACTATGGTCGTATGAGAAGCGACAGTTCAATGACCTCGTTGACCAGTTCAAAAAGTCCTGTACGGTAAAAAATGCAGGCGCATTCGCCAATTTCAATTGGCAAATCGTGGAGGGGTTGGAGTTTGATGCCATCTGCGGCCTTGACTTCTCTCTCAACGAAGACCTGCGAATCACACCGCCCACAGCCTACAGCGAACTCCACAGCGGCGTAAGCCCCGAAAAGCGCGGCGCCCTCACGCAGAGCAAATCTGTAGACCTTGGCATTACTTCCGGGCTCCGCCTGGGCTACTCCAAGACGTGGGGCATCCACGAAATCACCGTCGGCGGCGATGTGGACTTCCACTCCAACGTGCAGGATGCGCTCCGCGTGCAGGGCTATGGGCTTTACGGGAACATCATGTCGGCGGCAGCCATTGACAATACCATTGACGGGATCCGCCGCCCAACCGTGGGCGCCACGAAGTACACCCACCGCGACGTGGGGCTTGGATGCCTATTCGGATATACCCTGCTCGGGCAGTACGACGTCTTCGGCTCGGTAAAATTCGATGCCGCCTCGCTCCTCCCTAAAAAGCAACGATGGAACAAGGCATGGGCAGTGGGAATAGGCTGGGACATCAAGAAATACCCTGGCATTCGCGATTTCCAGTGGATCACATCGCTCAAGCTGAGAGCCTCTATGGGCTACACGGCAAACCTCAACGGGGTGTCGGCTGCAAGCACCGTGAACACCTTTACCTACGCCCCATCAAGCTACGCCAGCATCCGCCCCATGACGCTTGAGGCCTTGGCAAATCAAGCGCTAAAGGCAGAACAAAATGAAATCTACGACATAGGTCTCTCATTGGGCATACCCCGAGTGAACCTCTCCGTATCCGTGTACCGACGCATCACGAACGATGCGCTGCTCGATGTGCCGATAGCACCAAGCCACGGCTTCTCCACGCAGCTACAAAATATCGGATCACTACGCAACGAGGGCATTGAGCTCAACGCACAAATCAACGCGGTAGACATTGACAGCTGGCGCCTTTCGCTCTCCGCGAACATGGGATACAACCGTAGCAAAGTGCTATACCTCAATGGGAAAGAACGAATCTACTCATCGCTTGAATCGGTAGTCCCAGACTACGAAGTGGGGCAGCCCATAGACGGCCTTTGGGGAATAGAAGACCTCGGCATCAACCCGCTGCACGGCTACCCGACTTACAGGGACGGCGCGGGCAATGAGCGAAATGTCTACTACACATTCCAACGAGAGGACTACATTTGGCTCGGCCATGCAACACCCCCAGTCGCCGGCGGATTTTCCTTCTTTCTTGGTTGGAAGAACCTATCCCTTGACTGCGATTTCTACTACTGCGCCGGCGGAAAGCGTAAGCTCTCCTACGCCTACGTGCGCGACGCATCAAACGTGAAATCCAACGCCATCAAGAACCAAGTGGAAAACACCTGGTGGAAAATGGGCGATGAGGGGAAAATGTACCCCGACCCCAACATGCTCTCCCTCGGCTACAACAACGTGCGAAACATCCCCAGCACCCGCACAGTACGCCGTACCGATTTCATCCGCCTCTCCGGGCTTTCCCTGCGCTACCGCTTCGATGAGCGTTTCCTCAACCTCATGCACAATGTAATCTCTTACGGCCATGTGGCGCTACACGCTGCTAACCTCTTTACCATCACACCCTTCATTGGCAGCGACCCCGAAACGGGCAGCCTAGTTGCCCCCCTGGCCCCTGTCCTCACGTTCAACCTCTCGCTCAGCTTCTAACCATGAGAATGCCGAAATCCTTACTATTCATACTTACCATCCTGCTGACGCTCCATAGCACAAGCTGCTCGCTTGACATCCCCCTAGAGGACAAGGTGAGCGACCCTCGAGCCATTTCCACAGTCGCAGCTATGCGCCGCGCCACCGCAGCAGCCTATCTCTCCTACGCTTGGCACGACTACGACATCGTCTTCTCCATTCTTGCCGAGGAGTTCCGACCCTCCACTTGGCTAGCGCAGCAGTCAAACGACTTGCGACGCTACCTATGGAATGAACTAAGCCTCCGTGATGAGGCGGTAAACCTATGGCGTGACCACTATAAAACCATCATGCTCTGCAATGCCGTACTCGAAAGGGTGAACGATATTGCCGCCTCTTCAGAAAGCGATCGCAAGCAGCGCGACGCATTGCAGGGCTCGGTGCTACTGCTCAAGGCGCGATGCTACCTCCAGCTGCTGCAAGTCTTTTCCGCCGCGCCGAGGGATGGTGATTTAGCCGGCGATGGCATTGTACTTCGCGATAGTGTTGCCTTTGAAATGCAACCCAGAAGTAGCATCGAGGCTTCGCTAAACGCCATCCTCTCGCTCATTGATCAGGCGCTGCCCCTCCTAAAGGATAACGAAGTGGTATCAGAGAACCCAAGCAACGCAATTAACTGGTTGAGCTATCCAGCCGGGCTACTTCTCAAAGCGCAAACAGCCCTTTGGAAAAGCGATTTTGAAACCGCGCTCAAGGCTTCTGAAGAGGTTCTTGACCTAAAAAAGAAACTCCTTAAGACCCCAGCAGACAAGCGCTACGAAGAAATGTGGACAGCTAAAGGCACGGGCGATGCCCTGTACGCCCATGATCAGCTTGAGAAGCAGCGCGGCGTTTCGCTCTACCTGAACGCTATACAGTACGATTTAAACAATGGCGACCTGTATAGCATAGCCCCCGGCACGGAGCTAGAGCCAGGCGATGCGCGCAAAAGGTTCTACGAAATCCCTTTCTCCCTTCCAAGCGGCCAGGCAGTGCTGCTATGGGGAAAATACAACTACATGAACCGCAACAATATTGAATTTAAGGTCACCTACGACCTCCGCCTCTCTGAGGCCCTCTTCATTGCGGCGGAGAGCCTAGCAGTTCTCGGTCGTTATGGGCAAGCGCACGAGTTGCTGAACGAATGGCTAAAGTCGCTAGGCTGTCATGACATACCAGCCTCTTTGGCGGGTGACAACTTGGTGAAGCACATCCTACGCCTGAAGATGCAAGAGTTCCGAGGGGAGGGCACAAGCTACTTCGACATGAAGCGCTGGCATCGGGCAGCCGCTCGCTTCAACGCTGACGGAACGAAGGGGAGCGTCAGAATAGAACCCTCCGATTTCCGCTGGGTGTGGCCGCTGCCCATGGCGGAAGTGCGAACGAGCAGTGGGAAGGTACACCAGAACCCTGGATGGGCGTTTGAACAGTAAGCGCAACGCACGGCATCGCGGTAGGGAATATTAGGAAGTAAATATCGCCGGCAATGGGCATCCAGCTTTTGGGCGATGTAAAAGGGGAGAGACAAGCAGATGGAGACAAAGAGATTACATCATATACACGTCATTCTAATGGCATTGGCCACAGTCATGGGCCTTCTAGGCGGGGCGTCATGCCGCGATAGGAATGATTTTTTAGAATACACCGGGAGCAATGAGATTATGGTTGTTGCGGACGAGGTGGCGTTAACACACATTCTCAAAGATTCAATTGAGGTGACCCTTGCCCGTGCCGTAGCCAAGGAGACGCAGGAGGTGACGATATCGGTAGAAGGGAACCAGGAAGGTATACTTGAGTTCCCATCACGGGTTGCATTTGAAGGCACCGCTAGAAAAGTAAGCTTTTTTGTACGCTTAAAGGCCGGAGCAACGGTGGCTAGCACCTTCTGGCCCAGTCTAACCTTCGCTTTGCAGCCAGGCCTGACGCCGCAGCGACTACAGCTCACGGTGAACAAGGAAAAGCCGGTATACAAGCCTTCAACTGACGAAGAAGAATTAATCAAACACTGGGTAAAGAAGGGCTATCCGCTTGATAAAATTCTTAGCACCTGTCTGCCCGTTGAGGTTACGGTGAGCTGGCCCACCGGCGGGGGCATAGCAGAGTTCCGCGATGCGGGTAGAAGTAGCTATAAGGGGGTAACGATGCTTTCGCTCTCAAGGGTAGCTACCAAGGACTCGCTGGTGTTAAAATTTGATTGGAATGCCCTTGGGCTTACCCAATTCTTCTACTTCGCCCTACGAAAAATGACCATTGAGAACAATGAATTCTGGTTTGACCCTTGGTCCGGCCCTTTCTACGCAAAGGTGATGAAGCTCTTGAACTGGGATAGAGCATCGCACGAAGAATTTGAATGCACGCTCGACAGCGTGGCCATTGGGCGAAAGGATGCCAATGGCATCTCCAGGGTGAACACCCTCCACGAAACCTATAAAGACCCTGGGCGATGGGAAGAATTTAAAACGCCATTTTGGTGGTCCTACACCGCCTGGGACCGCATGGAGAATCTCATTGCGCAGGGTAATCCCATAGCCATTGAGTGTTCTGTCACAGATGCCACCCCTTTCCCAGAGCGCCATTTAAACGCCCTCGACTGCCACCACTCAAAAAACTCACGACTCCCCCCATACGTGAGCGAGTTTGATGGCGTAACGCCCTTCCCCGAACAGGTAGTAACCATAGACTGGAACACCGGAGCGTTCCAATTCCACATCCTATCAAACCTCAACAACGCCACGGGCGGATACCTAGACATCGTTGGCAAGGTACAGCTACCAGTGCAGTAGGTAAAAAAGGGGCACAGGGGAGAAGTCTATAGCGCTACAGTCAAAAAGCATACATACGAACCTACAAAACTAAGGAATATGAAAAAGAGAAACGTTATCATCCTAACGCTCTGCGGCATTCTGTGCATCGGGGCGTTTGTTACGTGGCTAGCCTATCCGCGCCGAGTGGTGATAGGATTTGCCAACACGCCAGAATTTATGTACAGCCGCATTGCGCAAGCAGCCGACCCTGAGAACGTTGTGGTGCGCAAGGTAAAAAGCATTCAGGAGTACGCCGACTGCGATGCCGTCCTCACCTTCGGCATGGGTCTCGACTGGGGCGATGGGGAGAGAGCAGACGTACAAAACCTCATGGAGAAGGGGCTAAAACACATGACGTGGATGGCCCCCAACGCCGACAACAACATCTCCAATCTTGACACCACGCAGCAGGAAACCATTTTGGAATTCCTCGACAACGGCGGTACGTCAAACTTTCGCAACATGCTATACTTCGTACGTACAAACGTACTCGGGAAGCAGCTCCGAAAGGGGGCTACTATGGGGGAAATCATTCGCTACGGCAGCGATGTCCTTTTCACGAAAGACTCCGATGATCTAGCCTTCAACAGCGTTGCGGAATACGAAGCCTACTACCGAGACCACGGGATGCAAGAGGGCAGACCCAAGGTGGCAGTCTTCACAAGCATCATCAACCCTTTCAATAGCGACCGGCGCTACCTCAACGAGATCCTGCAAGGGCTAGAGGATGCCGGCTTTAATGTATACGGCGTGAGCGCCTGGATGCAGAAGCTTGAGATACTCGATGAGATATCACCCGACCTCGTGGTGGTATTCCCCCACGGCCGCTTTGCCCTAGGCAACTCCCAAGCCCTCATGGATTGGATGAAAAAGCGCAATGTGCCTATGCTCGCCCCCCTCACGCTCACCACCCTCCGCAAGGACTGGGAAGCCGACCCGCAGGGCATGGTGGGCGGATTCTTAAGCCAAAGCGTTGCTGTGCCCGAACTCGATGGCGCCATTGTGCCCTTCGCGCTAACCGCCCTAGAAGAGGAAAATGGCCTCCAGGTGTTCAAAACGATCCCCGGACGGCTCACCCAATTCTGCAATTTGGCAAAGAAGTACGTAGCCCTGCAAAAGAAACCCAACAGCGAGAAAAGGGTTGCCATATACTACTACAAGGGACCGGGGCAGAACAGCCTCGTGGCGCAAGGGCTTGAAACCCTCCCCTCGCTCTACAACACGCTCCTTGACCTGCGCAATGCGGGCTACAACGTTGACGGTCTTCCCGCAAGCCTTGAGAAGTTCAAAGAGGACATCATGACGCGCGGCGCGCTATACATGAGCTACGCCGAGGGCGCCCTGGGGAACTTCCTCACGAGCGGCTTGCCAGCATTTGTGCCTACCGATAGCCTCTCCAAATGGATCGAAGCTACCTTCCCGGCAGCCATCGTTGATAGCATCCGGAGTCACTATGGGAAAGAGCCCGGCGTGTACTACGCCTACGAGCAGAACGGGCAGAGCGGTATCGGGGTCCCTCGCATTCAGTATGGCAACGTAGCCATTCTCCCGCAGCTAGGCACGGGGGCTGGAGAGGTTGATTTCAACATGGTGCATGGGTCTATCGCTGTGCCAAGCTACCCCTACATCGCCTCCTACCTCTGGACGAGGAATGCCTTCAAGGCGGATGCCCTCATCCATTTCGGCACGCATGGAAGCCTAGAATTCATCCCCGGAAAGCAAATTGCCCTGAGTAGCAACGACTTTTCCGATAGGCTCGTGAACGACATCCCGCACATATACTACTACACCACCGCGAATGTCGGCGAGGGCATCATTGCCAAGCGGCGCAGCTACGCGCAGCTCGTGAGCTACCTCGCCGTACCCTTTATGGACACGGAGCTTCGGGGCGACCTAGATAAAATCAACGACCTCATCGAACAGTACCTCAGCAATAGCAAGGATGACGATGCGCTGAGCCTCAAAATAAAAGCCGAAGTGTTAAAGCGGGGATTCCACCGCGACCTAAAGCTCGATAGCATCCCTACCAATCCGTACAGCCGCGCCGACATACAGCAGGTTGACAATTTCGTGAGCGAGCTCATCTACGCAAAGGTTCCCGGCGGCATGTACACCACAGGAGTAAGCTTTAGCCAAGACCGCATAATGCGCAGCGCTAGGCTGCTTAGCATTGACCCCATTGCCTATGGGCTTAGCTACCTAGATCTCACGCGGGGAAAAATCACTGAGGAGCAATACAAGAACGAATCGTACTACCGCCGCCACTACCTCCCGGTGGCCTCAAGGCTCGTGGAACGGCTCCAGCATGCCCAAACGGTTGATGCCGCGCAAGAAATGCAACGGCTCGGGGTAACCCAAGAAGAGCTTATGGCTCTCGAACAGAACCAAGGGGGCATGCCCTCAGGCATGTCGGCCATGCAGCAAGCCATGGCGCGGCTCGCGGGCAACATCGCTAAGGCGAGCGCTCCAAAACCTGAAACCCCAATGGCTAGCATGCCATCAACCACCAACACGGCTGGACACCCCAATGCAATGCCGTCCAAACAACACCCCACGGCAAAGGCAGCAGATACGGCAAAATCTGCCAACAGCCATTCAGATGGCGCGACGGGCGCAACGGCTTCCAGCAAGAATGCAACGAATGGGGAAAACCACAAAACCATGCCAACGCACCCCAGCGGGGAGAACGATACCGCAGCCAAAGCCGCCATGCCGCAGAGCCACCCCGCTATGCCTCCGCATGCAGCCGCCGCCCCGCAGGCCGCAATGCAAGCCCAAGCGCAGGGCGATGGTGAAATCGCCATTAGCGAAAATCAACTCGAGGCACTGGAAATGCTACACGATGGCATCGTGAAGGTAAAGCACTACGAACAGATGCTACGCATAAGTCCTGCGCTAGAACTCGCAGCCCTGCGCAATGCGCTTAATGGCGGCTACACCCCGCCTTCTCCAGGCGGCGACTACATTTCCGATCCACAAGTACTCCCCACCGGGCGGAACCTATACTCCATTAATCCTGAAAACACACCCACCGCGAAAGCCTGGAAGCGGGGAAAAGCCCTAGGCGACGAGCTGATTGCCGACTACCGACGCCGGCATGACGACACCTTCCCCCGCAAAGTGAGCTTCTCGCTCTGGAGCAGCAGCTTTATTGAAAGCGAGGGCACTACCATTGCCGAAATATTCTACCTGCTGGGCGTGGAGCCGATACGCGACCGTATGAACCGCGTGCTTGACGTACGCTTGATCGACGAAGCGGAGCTGGGACGCCCACGCATCGACGTGGTGGTGCAAACATCTGGCCAACTACGCGACATCGCGGCATCGCGCCTCTTCCTCATCCAAAAAGCCGTTAAGCTCGCCGCTGAAGCCCCTAAAGGCCAGTGGGCTAACGGGGTGGCGCAAGGCGTAGCCGATGCTGAGAAAATGCTCCTCGACAAGGGGCTTACCCCCGCGGCCGCCCGCGCGCTAAGCCAAGCAAGGGTCTTTGGCGGCCTCAATGGTAGCTATGGCACGGGCATCCAACCCATGGTGGAAGCCGGTGACCGCTGGGAAAGCCGCAGCGAAATTGCCAAGGTCTACCTCCACAACATGGGTGCAATCTACGGCAGCAGCGAAGAGTGGGGCAAGTTCGCAGAGGGTGCCTTTGCCGCCGCGCTCCTCAACACCGATGCCGTAGTGCAGCCCCGGCAGAGCAACACTTGGGGGGCGCTGAGCCTTGATCACGTCTACGAATTCATGGGCGGCCTCACGCTGGCCGTGCGTGAGGTAACGGGCAAGGATCCTGAAGGCTACATGAGCGATTTAAGAAACCGTCACCGCGCGCGCACCCAGGAACTCAAGCAGGCCGTTGGGGTTGAGGCTAGAACAACAATTCTCAACCCCGCCTACGTACGTGAACAACTAAAGGAGGGCGCCGGCGCAGCCAACGCTATCGCTGAAACAATCCTCAACACGTACGCCTGGAATGTGATGAAACCAAGCGTTATTGATAAAGAGCTTTGGGACGGCATATACAGCATGTACGTCCTTGACGATAAGAAACTCGGCGTTCTTGACTTCTTCTCTCGTGAGAATCCTGCCGCCATGCAAGAGTACACTGCCGCCATGCTCGAAACCATACGCAAGGGAATGTGGCAAGCCTCAGACGAACAGATACAGCGCATTAGCGAACTCCATGCCGCATCTGTTGTGGAGGCTGGAGCGGGATGCAGCGGAATGGTCTGCGACAACGCAAAGCTCCGATCATTTATCGCCAAGCAGCTCCCAGCCGAGAAGCAAGAGGCCTTTGCGAAGGCTATCAGGGCCGTTAGGGAGCAGCAAACGCTCACAAAGGAAGAGGCAAACCGCGCCAAGGTGCTAACCAAAGAGGACCAACAGGATGGCAACGCAACCAGCGCGGTGCAAGAAACGGAGAAAAGCAATACGCTCCTTTGGGTAGTACTCGCATCAATGGCTATCGTGCTCGGGCTCGTACTCATCGTAAGCCGTCGGCGTAAGAGGTAAAGCTTGGCATGGCAGACTTACTCCTTTCGCTGAGCCTATTGGGCGTAGTTTCGCTCGTCTTTAGGGAGGTATATAGGGGCGTATGGCTTCGGCTGGCACATGGGGGGATATACGCAGCACTGCTGTGGATAGCCCACCCCATGCTCCTTGAAACGAGCAAAAAAACGCTTGATATATACCTCTCGAGCGCCAGCGTGCAGACCGACCTACTGCTGCTCCTCACGGTTGATTTAATGCTCCATGCTGCAAGCATATCGCATTGGAACCATCAGGCCGCAGTCGGGGCTAGAAGAAATCATATCCCTTGGGACCTCACGGAGCGCATTACTCGTGCCGCATGCCGTATCGCCTACTACGTCCCGCCGCTATGGCCCGCAGCCTCATTGGTGTACATTCGTTTGGCACTGCTATATGCCTGGCCGGGGGTCTCCTTTTCAGGCGTTACGGCGGGCCTTATGGCCCTCGCACTGGCGCTCTGCAGCCTGGCTCCATGGCCGCTACGCGGGCTAAAAGGAAGGTCTGAAATCTCATACGCCCCAATGGCATCAGCCATCCTGGCCTTCCTCCTCGCGCAGCTCGTGGCCCCCGGCGCAATGCGCCTCGCGCTCACCCCAAAACAGATCGACTATACGCAGCTCCTTGGAAGCCTCTACCTCATCGCGGCGCTTATCCCCATAACGGCTGCTGCCTACTGGTTGCATTTACGTAAAAGTTCAAAACACAAATAGAAGGAAGAGAGATGAATTTCGTATCGAACATAATGTTCTGGATTTCCAACAGCCTACTCGTGCCGGTGATGGTGGGACTGGTGCTACTGTTTCTGCTTTCGCTCGTCATGATTGGGAACCTGCTAGCCGAGCAGCGAAAGCAACGGCAGAAGGAGGCTCTCTACGAAAAGCTATTCCGTGACTTGGGGAGCAGCACCAAGCTGCAACAGCTGCACCTGGCACTAGGGAATGCCCCGCAAAAACGATTCTTTGAGGAGGTTGCCCTTGCCCTCTTCGGCGCAACGCAAGCCCAACGGGACCTACTAATTGGCAACTACGAGCTGCGGCAACAAAAAAGCAACACGCAGGGGAAGCTCCTCGCCAAGTTCGGGCCAATTCTCGGACTGATGGGGACGCTCATCCCAATGGGGCCCGCGCTGGTTGATTTGAGTACCGGCGAGGTGGCTGGCATGGCCTACAACATGCAGGTAGCTTTCGCCACAACCGTCCTCGGCATGTTCTCTGCCGCGGTGGGGTACTTCTACCTGCAACTCATTACCCGATACCAGCACAAAGACCTGCTCTGGCTGGACTATCTCAGCGAAAGCCTCGCCGAGCAAGCAGCACCCTCCCAAATGGGCAAAGGGGAGACGAAACCCATAAACGAGTAGAACCACACCATGAAAAAAGGACGTAGAGCATTCTCGTACGAAGAGGAAGATCCATCCTCTTTGCTTTCCAACCTATTTGACGTGGCGATGGTCTTTGCCGTGGCGCTCATGGTGGCGCTGGTCACCAAGTTCAACATGACCGAGGTGTTTAGCAAGGAAGACTACACCATCGTTAAAAACCCAGGCAAAGAGAACATGGAAATCATTGTGAAAAAGGGCGAAAAGATAGAACGCTACCAAGCCAAGGACCAAAGCTCCTCTGAGAGCAAAAGCAAGGGGCGACGCGTTGGGATAGCCTACGAGCTTGACAACGGCGAGATTATCTACGTCCCCGAAGAGTGATGTTAGAATACCTATAACTAACCTACTTAGGAAGGCGGCTAGCATGGTGCTAGCCGCCTTTTTTCACACATTCTCATTCCGCGAAACGGACACACACCTTTTCCTCCAAATCCGTACCCCCTTCGCATCAAATTCGGATTTCTCCGGAGAAATCCGAATTTGATGCGAACCAGATGCTAAGATGGTACGAAGGGGGAAGGCCCCGCTACAACGCCAACCCCGCGCTACCCATTTCCTACAATGGGCAGCGCGGGGTATGGAAAAGCCTTTGAATAAACTGCACAGATCTCCCCCTCACCTTCAGGAATTGAGGCTCGTGAAGGAAGGAACAGGATACAGAGTGCGAGATATGAGACCTATGGGCGTGCGCCAACGTGCATGGATGCCCCACAGCGCGATGGCAGCGCAACGGAAAGCCCTTCGGCGAAGGGGGCTATATTTCGCCCCAGTTTCGCCCAGCCTCCACGTCCACCACGAGCGGCACACGCAGCTGCGCCGCCGAGCGCATCCCCTCAACCAGAATGGCCTTGGCCTTTTCCACCTCCCCGGCAGGGGCATCCACAATGAGCTCATCATGCACCTGCACCACGAGCTTCGCCTCTAACTCCGCCTTCGTAAGTGCCTGTTCTACTGCAATCATGGCTATCTTCATAATGTCGGCAGCCGCCCCTTGGATGGGGGCATTGATTGCATTTCGCTCCGCGGCGGCCCGTAGGTTGGCATTGCGAGAATGGATGTCTGGGAGCCAACGACGGCGGCCAAAGAGGGTCTCCGCGTAGCCCGTTTTCTTCGCCCTTTCCACGCTTTGCTTCATGTAGTTCGCCACGGCGGGGTACATCGCAAAGTAGTCATCAATAAGCCTCTGCGCATCGCCGAGCGCCATCTCTAGCTGCTGCGAGAGCCCAAAGGCCGATATGCCGTAAATCATGCCGAAATTTGCCCGCTTCGCATGGTTTCGCTGCAAGGGGGTGACGCTGTCAATACTCTCCTTGAAGATACGCGCCGCGGTGGCCGCATGGATGTCGTGCCCTAGCTGAAAGTCGTGCAGCATGTTAGGATCTTCGCTCAGGTGCGCCATGATGCGGAGCTCTATCTGCGAGTAGTCCGCCGAAATGAGCTGCCCATCGGGGAAACGTGAGACGAAGGCGCTCCGAATGCTTTTCCCCTCCGCGGAGCGAACGGGTATGTTCTGAATGTTCGGATTGCTAGAGGAGAGGCGCCCCGTGGAGGTAATCGTCTGGTTGTAGTGCGGATGGATGCGCTGCGTGACGCTGTTCACCAATGCCGGAAGTGCGTCAACGTACGTTGACACCAATTTCTTCTTTTCCCTGTAGGCTAGGATCGTCTCAATGGCGGGGTGACGATTGGCGTACTTACGCAGCTCCATCTCGCTGGTGTTATACTGCCCAGTCTTGGTTTTCTTGGGCTTATCAGCCACCTTGAGCCGATCGAATAGGAGTTCCCCCACCTGCTTGGGCGAGTCTATATTAAAATCGCTAGTGCCCGCCAGCTGCGCTACCTTCTCTCTCAGCTCCTCTATTTCGCCGTTAAACTGCGCGCGCAGCCCATCAAGATGGGCGAGGTCAATGGCGAGGCCGTTCCACTCCATATCGGCGAGTACGGCCACCAATGGGCCTTCGGTCTTGTCGTAGAGCTCCGAGAGGTTCTGTACGCCGAAAAGCTTTTGCAACGCATGGAAAAGCTGCAACGTGACGTCGGCATCCTCCGCGGCATAATCCACGAGCCTCTCCAAGGGGATGGCGTAGAGGTCGATTTGGTCTGGCTTCACATCAGGGTTTAGCGCCTCGTAGGGTATTGGTTTGTAATTCAACAGCTCCACCGCCACCTCGTCCAGCCCATGGCGCGCATCGGGGTTGATGAGGTAGTGCATCACCATGGTGTCAAAGATGCGCCCCCGCACGGTAATCCCTGCGTCACGCAGCATCAAGAGATCGAACTTGAGGTTGTGCCCCACAATGGCAACGTTTTCCCGATTAAGTATCGCCTGCAAACGCTCGCGCCAGGCTTCGGGTATTTCGCCAGGTCGCTTAAGGGGGATGTAGTAGGCTCTGCGCGGTTCGGTGGCGAACGACATGCCTACGATACGATTCTCATGGAGCGTAAAGCCGGTGGTTTCGGTATCTAACGCTACGGTATCAGCCCCCTCTAGCTCGCGGCAAAGCGAATCGAATGCGGCATCGTCGGTAACCGCGATGTAGCTGTGCGGCGTGGAGGCAGCCGTGGCATGCTCCACGGAGGGCATAGGCGCAGTGGCCGCGGCGTGGTCGCCGAGGAAGGTAGCAGCTATATCACGCCCCAGCGTGTTGAAATGCAGCTCCGCAATGAGGGCCTGGGCTGCATCGGCATCGGTGGCTCCCTGCGCGTAGTCGCTCAAATTTGCAGGAATTGGGGCATTCGTATCAATGGTCACCAGCTTCCTCGCCAACTCCAGCTGCTTTGCATTCTCATCGATTGACTTTTGGAGCTTTGGGGTAAGGTTGGCAAGATTGCCCATAATGCGCTCTATAGAACCGTACTTCGCAATGAGCCGCGCCGCCGTCTTCTCCCCCACGCCCGGTACGCCCGGCACGTTGTCTGACGTATCGCCCCACAGCGCCAATATGTCGCGGAACTGCGTCGCCTCGGCAATCCCATACTTCTCGCACACCGCTTGCGCAGTGATACGGTCAACCCCATTGCCCGAGCGGGAGGGCTTTAGCATCTCCACATTTGCGTTGAGCAGCTGCTGGTAGTCCTTATCGGGGGTGAAGAGCAGAACCTTCGTATCGTCAGACGAAAAATGGGCGGCTATCGTGCCGATAATGTCGTCCGCTTCGTAGGAGGGCACCTCAACCATCGGGATGCCGAGGGCTGGGAGCAACCGGCGCACCATGGTGGCCCCATAGAGTATAGGCTCTGGCGTCGCCTCGCGATTGGCCTTGTAGTCTGGGTACATCTCATGGCGGAAGGTGGGCTGCGAGAGGTCAAACGCCACGGCCATATGGGTGGGATGCTCCGTGCGTACGCACTCAATGAGGGTACGCATAAAGCCGTACACCGCGGAGGTATTGTTGCCCTCGGGCGTTATGAGAGGCCTGTTAATGAAGGCATAGAAAGAACGGTAGAGCAACGCGAAGGCATCTATGGCTAAAAAACGATTCGTGTACGGCATTGGAGACGCTATTTGTGTTAAATATTTTAGCAAAGTTAAATAAAATCGTATATTTGCAGCCACTCATGGGGGGATTTAGCTATGATGTTTAGTAGCTACACGGTGCTTTTCGGGGCGGTAACCTTCGGGGTTTGCTCCATAGTGTTGCTTTGGTTCTTCGCGCTACGAATTTACCAGCTCATCATGGCGAGCCTCGCCGTAACCTACGAGGGAGTCCTCGCGCAGCGCACGGAAGAGCTGGTCAGGGAGCGCATGAAGGTTGACAAGCTCCTACAGCGCATGCTCCCCGCGCAAACCATCACCGAGCTACAGCAGTGCGGCAAGGTGACCACCGAGCGCTACGGCATGGTGACGGTGCTATTCGCCGACATTGAGGGCTTTACCATGATCGCCGACAGCGTGAACCCCGAACGGCTGATCGACTCCCTCGACCGCTTCTTTTATGACCTCGACGGGATTACAGAGCGCCACCACCTAGAAAAAATCAAAACCATTGGTGATGCCTACATGTGCGCCGGCGGAGTCCCAGTTCGTAACCGCACCAACCCTATCGACGTAGTGCTGGCCGCTCTCGAAATGCAGCGCCATATGAAACGTCTGAACCTTGCCACCCGCACCGGCGATGATGCCTGGGGGCTACGCATTGGGGTGAACACGGGGCAGGTGATTAGCGGCGTGGTGGGGCGCGACAAGCTTTCGTACGACATCTGGGGCTCCGGTGTTAACCTGGCGAGCCGCATGGAGTCCTCGGGGGAATCGGGATTCGTAAACATCTCCGATACCACCTACTTCCAAATAAAAGACTTCTTCGACTGCACGTGCCGCGGCGAAATGCCGGTGAAGAATAGGGGACGGGTTAAAATGTACTTCGTGGATGGTATAAAACCCGAACTCAGCGAGAACGGGGAGGGAATAGAACCCAATCGTCTCTTTGAGCTGAAACGGCAGCTGGTACGTTTGATTGATGTGGAGGACTACGCGCTGAACCTCCTTGAGGAAAAGCTGCCTAAGGATCTATACTACCACAACGTGAAGCACACGCTGGATGTCTACACGCAGGTGGAACTCATTGGGCGAAGCGAAGGGGTAAGTGATGAGGATCTACTCCTCCTTCGCACCGCGGCGCTATTCCACGACATCGGGCACATCGCGGACTACCAAACGCATGAAGAGATGGGGGTGAAAATTTGCAGCGAGGCGCTGCCGCGTTTCCTCTACAGCCCCGAACAGATAAAGCAGATATGCAGCCTCATCATGGCGACAAAAATGCCGGTGCACCCTAAAACCCTCCTAGAGGGCATCATCTGCGATGCCGATTGCGACTACCTGGGGCGCAGCGACTACATCCCCGTGGCCAATAAGCTCTACGAAGAGCTTAAGGTGCGAGGCCTCGCGGGCGACCTCTCCGAGTGGGTTGACCTGCAAATCCAATTCCTCAAAAACCACCAATACTATACGCAAACCGCTAGTAACCAACGTGAAGAGAGCAAGCAGAATCAGCTCAATAAGCTTCTCGAATGGCGTAAAAAAGCGCAAGAGAAGGAGAGCGCTATGCGCCAATCCCATAGCCTATTTTCCCAAAAATAGCAACATCCGCCGCTGCACAGCCGTAATAAACAAAAAAGCTTGTATCTTTGCAGCGGTAAGTGTGGTGTGAAACGAAATTTAGACGGCGATGTCAGAACAGCTAAATAGGGTTATCCTGGTGCCATGGGATTTCAGCGAAGACAGTGAAAAGGCACTGGCACATGCCTATCAACTCGCCCAAATGGTGGGCGATAATGTGATGCTCGTGCACTTCATACGCCGCCCATCGCTACTTATTGGGGCTGGTGCAAGGGAGAAACTGCATAGGCAGGAGATGGAGGCGCAGGAAAAGCTCAAGAAGGAGGTGGATCGACTCTCCAGGCTGTTTGAGGCGAAACGGGAGGAGCTGCGCCAGTCATTGGAGCAGGAGGAGTATCAGGATCGCAAGGTGCAAAACGTCACCATCTTACCCTACGTCCTTGTCTATCGAAACATTACCAAAAGCCTCGCCGCACTCTACGCTTCCATGGGGGTCAACCTGGTGGTGACTACCGCGAACTACCGGCTTCCCAATAAGAAGCAGATCAACATGCTGGCGGTGCTGCGCAAGGTTAAGTCGGGCCGTTTAACTACTGTTCCGTTCATCCTAGTAAAGCAACTCCCTACCCACCGTTACTACACCGATGTGGTACTCCCGCTAGACTTCAACAAGAACTTCAAGGAGTCAATTCGCTGGGTGGCCTACCTCTCTAGCTACTACCATTGCAACGTAAATATCATCAAAGCCCCCGCAAAGAACGCTGAAGCGAAGCAGGGCATCGCAAGCAACACCTACTTTACGAAAAAGATCCTCGACGCATCCAACGTGGTGTATGGCATCAAGAATGCCGATAGGAATAAAGAGTTCCGATTTGAGGTTGAGAACTTCGTAAAGGAGATTGATGCCGACCTCGTGCTGGTGATGACCGACCGCATCGATAGGCTTTTCCCAAATGGAGAAATCACCATCGATGTACCAGTCATGCTCATTAACCCGCTCGCGAAGCTGAAACAGTCGTTCAACTAAACATAAGTAGGGGGCGTATCTCCTCGGAGCGAGAATAACGTAATGGACAACGGACGAAGGTCCTTCAGCCCAACCCGCACCATGGCGCAGTGGGGGCGTAAGGTGCTCCTGGTAGCCATCGCAGCAGTGCTAATCGGAGCAGTGCTTACCTCCTTCGTGCCATCCCTTCACGCCTATAGGCGCATCACGATGCAGCTGCTCAACGCTACGCTCGGGGTGTGCGGCCTCGTCACCGGCTTTGACGAATGGGGGAAATGGTACGGCAAGGTGGGGGCTGTTGCCGGCGCGCTGATGCTTTTCGCCTTTTTTCTCCCGCAGCTGCCGGGACGCTTCTACATCATGACGGCTAGCACCGTGGCCATTCTCATCTTCCTAATTGCCGGCTACGGCAGGAAGGAGCGGGGAGAGAAGGAAGAGGGGTAGGGGGAATGCAGATTGCCAGCTAGATATCGTTGGCTGTTCTGCAATTCTCGGAACGAAAATAATTTTCCATATAAAGAGCGGCGCGAGGGTACTCCCTCGCGCCGCTTCTGTATCGCCTAGATCAATCCCAAATGCAACCCCAACCCTACAGGCTCCCTATCATCTTGGAGGGTACCACCCACTCATCGAACTCCTCCGCGGTAAGGTAACCTAACGCCAGCGCCGCCTCCTTGAGGGTGGTGTTCTCCTTGTGCGCCTTCTTCGCAATGGCCGCCGCCTTTTCGTAGCCTATGTGCGTGTTCAACGCCGTCACCAGCATAAGCGAATTCTTGACGTGCTGCTCCACGGAGCGGTCGTTAGGCTTTATGCCATCCACGCAATGTATCGTCAACGACACGGCCGCATCGCCCAGCAGCTGCGCCGACTGTAAGAAATTGGCAATCGTCATCGGGCGGAACACGTTCAGCTCAAACTGCCCCAGCATGCCGCCGCACGTGATAGCCGCATCGTTGCCAATCACCTGCGCGCAAACCATGGTCATCGCCTCAATCTGCGTTGGGTTCACCTTGCCTGGCATAATGCTGGACCCCGGCTCGTTCTCAGGGATTAGGATTTCGCCTATCCCGCTGCGTGGCCCCGAAGCCAGCATGCGCAAATCGTTACAGATCTTCATCAACGACACGGCAAGCTGCTTGAGCGCATTGTGGGTCTCCACGATGGCATCATTGCTAGCCAACGCCTCAAACTTATTGCTCGCCGACACAAATGGAAGCCCCGTAAGCTCCGCGATGACCTCCGCCACACGCTGCGCATAGCCTTTGGGCGTATTGATGCCCGTACCTACAGCCGTTCCCCCCAATGCGAGTTCGCTGAGGTGGGGGAGGGCGTTCTCCAAAGCCCGAATGCCGTGGTCAAGCTGCGAAACGTAGCCTGAGAACTCCTGCCCCATCGTCAATGGGGTGGCATCCATCATGTGGGTACGCCCGATCTTCACAACGTTCTTCATCTCCTCGCTGCGCGCTGCCAATGAGTCGCGTAGCCGCTGCAGGCCCGGCAATGTAACCTCCTTGAGCTTCTTGTAAGCCGCGATATGCATGGCCGTGGGGAAGGTGTCGTTGCTCGACTGCGACTTATTCACATCGTCATTGGGATGGACGAGTTTTTCCCCCTCGCCGAGACGGTTGCCCTTGAGCTGATGCGCCCGGTTGGCAATCACCTCATTCACATTCATATTGCTCTGCGTGCCCGACCCCGTCTGCCAAATAACCAAGGGGAATTGCGCCCAGTGTTTGCCCGCGACTATTTCATCGCACACGCTGCCGATGAGGTCTCTTTTCTCCTCTGAAAGCACCCCCAACTCGCAGTTGGTAATGGCAGCCGCCTTCTTTAGATAGGCAAAGCCCTCTATTATCTCGTGCGGCATGCTCGCGGGCGCCCCTATCTTAAAGTTCATAAACGAACGCTGCGTCTGCGCGGCCCATAGCTTGTCGGCTGGCACCTGCACGTTGCCCATCGTATCATGCTCAGTTCGGAATTCCATACCCTATCTGTATTACATTTGTTTTCTCTTCTCCTACGTTGCTTCCATCGGTGCGCTACCGATTGATTACAAACGCCGTAGGCAAAGGTACGGAAATATTCGGGGATTTTACGCCCCGCGGTAAAACAATGCATCTACGCCTCGCTGCAACTTTCGTATACGCATTCGGAGAAACTAATACCACGAGCCTCCCTCCACACTCCATTATGCATGATGCTTTACAATGTGTAGCAATAACGTAAAGAGAAGAAAAAATATACCTAACTTCGCGAAAGCTACAAATGGGTAAATGCAGATGGAGAGGAAATCAAAAGTAACCAAAGAGCTGATCGCGCCACGGAGCATCGTGGTGGTAGGCGGTTCCGACGATCTATACAAGCCAGGCGGACGCGCTCTGGAGAACCTACGCACGCACGACTTCAAGGGGACGCTGATGGCTGTAAATCCCAAGTGCGATGAGGTGCAGGGGATAAAGTCCTACCGCCAGGTGGAGGATCTGCCGCAGGTAGATTTGGCCGTGCTGGCCATCGCCGCAAAGTTCTGCCCCCATGCGGTCGAGGTGCTCGCGAGGGATAAAGGCACAAAGGCCTTCGTCATCCTCTCCGCGGGATTCCACGAGGAAGGAGAGGAGGGCGCTAGGCTGGAGCAGCAAATTGTTGACACCGTAAATGCGCATAAGGCCTGCCTCATTGGGCCAAACTGCGTGGGGATGATGAACTCCAACCATACGAGCGTCTTCATGAAGCCTATACCCCGTTTCGATAGCAAAGGGGTAGATTTCATCACGGGCAGCGGTGCCACGGCGGTGTTTATTATTGAATTGGGGATCACGCAGGGGCTGAGCTTCTCGTCCGTCTTCTCCGTAGGCAACAGCGCGCAGCTAGGGGTTGAGGATGTTTTGGAGTACTTCGATGAGACATTTGACCCCGCAACGAGCTCTCGGGTCAAGCTCCTCTACGTGGAGAGCATCGCCAATCCAGAAAAGCTACTCAAACACGCCAGCTCCCTGATACGCAAGGGATGCCGTATCGCCGCCATCAAGGCAGGGACATCCGCCGCGGGGAGCCGTGCGGCAAGTTCCCATACAGGGGCACTCGCGAGCAGCGATGTGGCGGTGGACGCACTCTTTAAAAAGGCAGGCATCGTCCGTTGCCGCAGCCGGCAGGAGCTGCTCACCGTGGCCTCTATCTTCATGCTGCCGGAGCTTCAAGGCAAACGCATCGCCATTGTTACGCATGCCGGCGGCCCCGCGGTGATGCTCACTGACGCACTTTCTGACGGCGGACTCGAAGTGCCAAAGCTAGATGGACCAGCCGCCGACGCTCTGCTAGAGAAACTCTTTGATGGCTCGTCCGTGGCGAACCCTATTGACTTCTTGGCTACCGGAACGGCGGAGCAGCTTGGGGAAATTATCGATGCCTGCGAGAGGGAGTTTGAGGTGGATGCCATGGTGGTCATCTTCGGTAGCCCGGGCCTTCGCCCCGTGTACGATGCCTACGACGTGATACACGAGAAGATGCGTAGCTGCAGTAAGCCCATATTCCCCGTGCTACCATCGCTTGTCAACGTAGCAGACGAGATAAAAACCTTTGTGGCGAAGGGCAATATCTTCTTCCCAGAGGAGGTGGTGCTAGGCGATGCGCTCTCGCTAGTGGTGCGCACGCCAAAACCTCAACCTGAAGACGTAGCGTTCCCCACGATCGATGTGCAGCGGGTACGTAGCATCGTGGATAGGGTTGGCAATGGGTATCTCAAGCCGGCTGACGTTCAGGGACTCCTTGATGCTGCGGGTATCCCCCGCGCGGGAGAGGCTGTGGTAACCACAGTGCACGACGCGGTGGAAGCTGCCAAGAACCTTGGCTACCCGATTGTGATGAAGGTTGTAGGGCCTGTGCACAAATCTGATGTGGGCGGCGTGGTGCTAGGCATTGACAACGAGGCCACCGTGGTGCGAGAGTTCACCCGCATGATGCAGATACGTGAAACAACCGCCATCCTCATGCAGCCCATGCTCTCGGGGACAGAGCTATACATCGGCGCTAAACGGGACGATAAATTCGGTCACCTCGTGCTCTGCGGGCTAGGGGGAATTTTCATTGAGGTGCTAAAGGACGTTCAGGCGGGGCTCGCTCCGCTCTCCCTCAATGAGGCCAAAGCCCTAGTGGACAACCTACGCAGCGCAAAGATTCTTGATGGTGTACGGGGGCAAGCACCCATCGGGCGTGAGCGGTTCGCAGAGATTGCCACACGCGTCTCTGCGCTCGTGACGGCAGCCTCCGAGATCTTCGAAATGGACCTCAACCCGCTGCTAGGCAACGAGAAGGGAATCGTAGCGGTTGATGCCCGTATCAGGATAGAGAAGTAGCGTACGGAGTAGATGGCTGAAAATGGGAAACACACCCCTCGTAAACTAAGTACCTCTGAGTGGCTACTGGTCGGGATGCTGGCCATGGGGGTTCTTCTGGTAGCGCTCCGGTGGGAGTACATCAGGAAAGAGGTGAGCGAGAGCGTGCGTAGCTACTTTGAACGGACGGAATAGACCCCACCGTTTCAGCCTAACGTACACCACACAGACTACAGTTGCATACTCGCGCCAACTTCATGCCGCATAAGGCAGTGGTTGGCGCGAGTGATAAAACAAGGAAACAATGGGAAGCAACGCAGAAGCGTTACGTGACGATGTGGCAAAAGCACTGGCTACGCTTAAAGCGGGAGGCACTATCCTTTACCCCACCGACACCATTTGGGGCATCGGTTGCGATGCAGCAAACGCTGCCGCTGTTAGTGCCGTGTACCAACTAAAGCACCGCGCCGCCAGCAAAAGTCTAATCGTACTCGTTGCCGATATGGAGATGTTGGAGCGCTACGTAGGGAGCGACGCCTGCCGTGCGGCAGAAGCGTTCGCCTGCGCCGAACGCCCTACCACCGTAATTTACCCATCCGCTATGAACCTCGCCGTTGGGGTGGCAGCGAACGATGGTAGCGTAGGGATACGCATTGCGCAACACCCATTCTGCGCCGCGCTTACGAAAGCCCTAGGAGGTGCCATCGTCTCAACATCAGCCAATATCTCTGGGCATCCCCAGCACGGGAAGGGATTAGCCAATGTAGAAGAGGAGATACGCAATAGGGTGGACTACGTTGTAAACGAACGCCAGGACACCGCGAAGGGCGGTGCGGCGTCCAGAATTGTACGCATTCGCCCCGATGGGACGGTTGAAATAGTACGTGAATAGCATTGAGTTCCTCTAAACATAGGTAAAATTAGTAAATTCGCGTACGGAGATTGGGGAGGGGAGCGTAAAGATTTGACAGAGAAAAAGCAAAATCATGAAGAACATACTAATACTCGGTGCGGGTGGGCAAATCGGCTCTGAACTGACACCGCACCTACGGAGTATTTACGGCGACAGCCACGTGGTGGCCACTGATGTACGCCCTAACGAGCGCCTTGCGCAGGCGGGTCCCTTTGAAACGATTGATGCCCTCGACGCGCAAGCCGTAGCCAACGTGGTGAAGAAGTACAAAATCGACGCAATTTTTAACCTCGTGGCGCTGCTTTCTGCCAAGGGCGAGGAGAATCCTCAGCTCGCTTGGAAAATCAACATGGGCGCACTGCTCAACACGCTAGAGGTGGCGCGCGAAACTAAAGCATCTGTTTTCACCCCAAGCTCTATAGGTGCTTTCGGTAATTCTACCCCAAAGGATGGCACCCCACAGGACACCATCATGCGCCCGAACACCATGTACGGCGTTTGTAAGGTGTCGGCAGAGCTTCTCGGGGACTACTACCACACCCGTTTCGGCGTCGATACGAGAAGCGTACGTTTCCCAGGCATCATCAGCAATGTTACGCTCCCTGGCGGCGGCACGACTGATTACGCTGTAGAAATCTACTACGCTGCCGTGAAGGGTGAAAAGTTCATCTGCCCAATTCCTCAGGGGGTCTACATGGACATGATGTACATGCCCGATGCGCTGAACGCCATCGTGCAGCTCATGGAAGCCGACCCAAGCAAACTGACCCACCGCAACGCCTTCAACGTCGCCTCAATGAGCTTTGAGCCAAGCGAAATTCTTCACGCCATCCAAAAGGAGCTACCAAACTTCACGATGGAGTACCGAATTGACCCCGTGAAGAAAGCCATTGCGGAATCGTGGCCTAATCGTCTTGACGACTCGGCAGCACGCGCAGAGTGGGGGTGGAAACCCAAATGGGATCTCCCCTCCATGACGAAGGACATGCTTCGCGCCGTGGGCGAGAAAAAGATGCGGAGAGAAATTTAACGAACACCCGACTCAATAGGATTCGTAGTACCAACGCCCGACCACCCCTAGGGTGGTCGGGCGTCCACATAGTAAGAGGATTTCCATGTCACAACAACCCATACGTGTGCTACACGTAATTAACTCCCTTAAACGGGGCGGCGCAGAGACGCTCCTCCTCAACTACCACCGCACCATTGATCGAAGCCGTGTGCAATTTGACTACCTCCTCTCATTCCCCTACGAAACAGACTACGAGGCCGAGGTAAGGCAACTCGGGGGAGTAATCTTTCGGGTTTCGTACCAAAGTGACTCAGCTTTTGGTAAGCTCTCGTACCTCATTAGGCTTTTCTGGTTCCTTCTCACGCACCGCTACCAAATCATACATGTTCACCTCGCCCCCCAGACTGCACTATGGCCCCTACTCTTCGCAAAGATTTTACGCTACAAACATCGCATTATCCATTCCCACAACACCAACACCTCGCAGTACGAACCTTCCGCATCGTTAAATCGGCTGAAAAAACGACTCGTCCGCCTCGCTACCGACTACTACGCCTGCAGCTACGATGCGGGGCGGTTTCTCTACGGTGACGAAACCATGAAAAGCGGCATCGTTAAGGTCCTAAAAAGCACAATCATTGCCCACAATTTTACCTATTGTAAGGAAGCTGCAGACGCTATACGCCAACGGCTCAACATCAAGCCAACGCAGATTGTCCTCGGCGCAATCGCAAGACTCGAAAAGCAGAAGAACCACCTATTCATGGTGGAAATCATGAACATTCTCAAGGGTAACGGCAATGGGTGGATTCTTGTACTTGTAGGCGATGGATCTCTGGCGGGAACAATAAGAAACGAAGCCCAAAAACTAGGGGTCACCGACAATATACGAATGGTTGGGATGTCTGATGCCGTTCGTGATTACCTCTCTGCGTTTGACCTCTTGCTCATGCCATCGCTCCACGAGGGTATGCCGCTCTCCGCTCTTGAAGCCCAAGCGGCTGGATTAACCGTCCTCGCTTCAAAAGATAGGGTGCCAAACGACACCGTTTGCACAGACCTCGTCCATTTCCTACCGCTTGAGGACGGCGCAGTAGCATGGGCCAATTGGATAGCCAACTTCTCTCCTGCTCCTAGAAAAGAGGGGAAACTGCCCGAAGGGCGGTGGGCTGAAGGGTATGACGCTGCGTCCGCTGCGCCTAGGCTCGTAGCACGGTACGAGGCGATGATACAACAAGCCTAGCGCTTCGCATACATCGTTTCGTAGTACTGCGCGTAGGCCCCCGACGTAACGTTATCGAGCCAATCTTGATGCGATAGATACCAATCTACGGTAAGCCTCAACCCCTCTTCAAACGTCACCGAGGGCTTCCAGCCGAGTTCTCTATGAAGCTTTGACGAGTCAATCGCGTAGCGTAAATCGTGGCCTGCCCGGTCAGTAACGTAGGTAATAAGTTTTTCTGAGTAGCCCTCTGAACGCCCCAACGAGGCATCCACTAATCGGATGAGAGCCTTCACCAAGTCTATATTCTTCCACTCGTTGCTTCCCCCGATATTGTAGGTTTCACCCACCCTCCCTTTACAGAAAATCATATCGATTGCCTTCGCGTGGTCCTCCACGTAGAGCCAGTCCCGCACGTTCAGCCCCTTCCCGTATATGGGGAGCTGTTTCTCATGCCGAATGTTGTTTATTACCAACGGTATGAGCTTCTCCGGGAATTGGTACGGCCCATAGTTATTTGAGCAGTTAGAAATTACGGTGGGCAGGCCGTACGTGTCGTGGTAGGCTCGTACAAAGTGGTCGCTACTCGCCTTGCTGGCGGAGTAGGGGGAATGCGGAGCGTAGCTGGTCTTTTCCGTGAAAGGGGCATCGTCCATGGAGAGCGCACCGTACACCTCATCGGTGGAAATGTGATAAAAACGTTTCCCCTCAAAATGTCCGTCCCACGCAATTCGGGCAGCGTTCAGCAGGTTTAACGTACCGAACACGTTGGTACGGGCAAAAGCTAAGGGGTCAACTATGGAACGATCCACGTGGCTCTCCGCCGCTAAATGAATCACCCCATCTATTGCATAGTCCCCAAAGAGTTGCGACACCAACGCCTCATCACAGATATCGCCCTTCACAAACCGATAATTCGCAGCTCCTTCAACCTCCTTAAGGTTTTCCAAATTCCCGGCGTAGGTAAGCGCATCTAAGTTAACAACGAGGAACTCAGGGTGCGCCTTCACAAGGTGTCGCACTAAGTTGGACCCTATAAACCCCGCCCCGCCTGTCACCAAAATACAACTAGCAAACTGATCCGCCATGACTCTTCTATGGTATGTAATTCTCTTTACACTACTCAAGGCGCAAAGGTAAAGCAAAATAATCAATAATATGCTTAAACACAACAGCTACTTTCCTAAGATTCTCGCACTTTCAATGCCATTATCGCCCGATCGTACACCCCTTGCAGATAGGCTATAGCCATCCCATAGTTCACCACCGGCACACCGTGTTCTGTCAACTCCTCCACCCGCCCACGAATCATGCGTGGCGTACTCATGCACCCCCCACAAATCAACGCCAAGCTGTACTGCGACAACCCCTCTGGCAGCCTCGCCATGCCCGACACAAAATCGTACCTCAACTCGCCCCCCACACGTTGGTTTATCCATCCAGGAATCTTCACCCTCCCGATGTCCTCGCATGACACCTGATGCGTACACCCTTCCACAATCAGCACCCTATCTCCCTTCTTCAACCCATCTATCGCGGGTGCACTTCGCAGATAGGTCTCAAACTCTCCTTTCTGCCGCGCCAGCAACATACTAAAACTCGTCAACGGTATATCCTCAGGGACTTCCTCCGCCGCACGGGAAAATATCTGACTATCCGTCACCACCAATGCGGGCTTCCACTGCATCAGCGAAAGCGCCGCAGCTATCTCCGTTTCTCTAACGATTATGGGAAGGGCATTGCAATCTAACGCAGCCCGCAGCGTCTGCACCTGCGGCAGGATGAGCCGCCCCTGCGGCGCAGCGTCATCGATGGGAGCTATCAACAGTACCACGTCTCCCGCCCCCACTAACCCATCGAGCACGCCCCTCGGCCTCTCATAGGCTTTTAACGACTTCGCTACGGCTGACAACAATGTCTCTATTCCCATTCCTTGCGTACTGCCCACCTCAATGGGCTTCATTGGGCTATACTCCAGTAGCTTGTCGCATAGGGTAGGGGAGAGCGATGCCTCATCAGCATGCGTTGCTACCAGCAGAAAGGGCGTTTCATATTTCCTAAACAGTGAAACGATTTCCTGTTCTGGCTCGCTCCACTCATTAGTCCTAAAGAGTAGCAACGCAAGGTCCACTTGACGCATCGTATCAATCGTCATCGCCATGCGCTCCTCCCCCAAGGCGGAGTGGTCATTAAAACCTGCCGTATCGATGAAAACGACTGGCCCGCCCCCCCTAATCTCCGCAGCCTTCCGCACGGGGTCGGTTGTTGTGCCGGCATGCTCGCTCACTATCGCCACCCGCTGCCCCGTAAGCGCATTGAGCAATGCGCTCTTCCCCACGTTAGCACGCCCATATATCCCCACATGCGGGCGCACCTCGCTCGCCACCATCTTCGCCATCACCTATTTCTCCCCATTTCCTAAACCCTTCTATTTAGCACAGAGCACAGACTCTAAATCCTCCCAGAACCTCGGATACGATTTGCTCACCGCCTCACCCCCTTCAATCTTCGCCCCCCCTTGGCTCAACACTCCTGCTGCACCAAAAACCATGGCCATACGGTGGTCTGCGTAGGCCGTTAAATCCACGCCTCCCCGCAGCGACTCCACCCCCTGCACAACCAACTCGTTGCCCTCCACTCGCACCTTGCCTCCAAGCTTGCTAAATCCCTCCTCTAGCGCACTCGCCCTATCGCACTCCTTGCCACGCAGCCGCGATACGCCCCCTATTCTACTCTCCCCATTAGCTCCCGATGCCAAGAGCACGAGCGCTGGGATTAAATCGGGACAATCCGTAGCATCGTAGATAAACCCTTGGGGCCTCCCGTTCGCCCCATCCACTGTCAGCGCACCGCCCTCATCCCAATGGTAATGCACTCCAGCGAGGCGCAGCACATCAAGAATTGCCCTATCGGGCTGCAATGCCTCACGCTGCAAATTAGTTAGCACTATTTTCCCACCGTAGGCTGCCGCCGCAATGAAAACCGATGCTGCGCTCCAATCGCCCCCGATTTCCACCCCATGGGCATGGTACCCATCCCCCGCAGGCACCACGTACACACTGCGTTCATGCCGTTGCACCTCTACCCCATAGCGCGACATAACCGCCAGCGTTAGCTCCACATATCCGCCGCTCGGCACACGCTCTACCCCTATGCGAACCTCTTCGCCCAGCAATGGGGAGGCCATGAGCAGCCCCGATAGCAACTGTGATGACTCTAACGATGAGAACCTAAAATCGTAGGGGGCTTTTGGTAGTAGATAGCCAAACTGCACCCCCTGATCTGTTGCTGTGTATAGCATCCTTACGGCTGTCATCATCTCGTAGAGCTCCCGCTGGGGTCGCCCCCTAAGCGTCCCTTCCCGCCGTATGCCACCCACCAACCCTTGAAACGCAGCCATAAAGGGAACTGTACGAAATGTAAACGCCGACTCTGCGGCCGACAAGCCTTGCGCTTGCCGCCATCGCCCACCTCTTATTTTTATGCTCCCATTCGCCTCCCATCGCACATCTGCCCCGCAACGCTCCACCAAGGCAATCGCCGCCCGCACATCCCCGCTCAAGCTGGCCGAAGAAAAGGAAGTCACCCCTCTTGCAACTGACCCTATCAGCACGGCCCGCAGCAATTCACTCTTTGAACTCGGCATCCGCAGCACCCCACGCAGCACCCCCGGATTAACGGTAAAATCCTTTCCCATAGCTTCAAAAAAAATGAAGTAGGGGGAGCTCGTACTACCGCGCTCCCCCTACCTTACCACTCAAATTGCATACTACAACTAGAACCGCAGGGACTAGAACAGCCCTGTGATGTTGCCATCATCATCAATGTCGATACGCTCCGAGGCTGGCGTTTCGGGTAGACCAGGCATACGCATAATCTCACCGGTAATCGGGATGATAAATCCTGCACCAGACGCAATCTCTATGCTGCGCACCGTCACCACGAAATCCTTGGGTCGCCCGAGCAGCTTCGGATTATCTGAGAGCGACTTCTGAGTCTTTGCCATACAAACCGGCAGCTTATCCAGCCCCAACTCATACACCCGCTTCAAGTCGCTCTTAGCAGCCGCAGTGTAATCGATATGTACAGCACCATACACCTGCGTCGCAATGGTCTCTATCTTCTTCTCCGGAGTCCACTCCCAATCGTAGAGCGGAGTGAATTGGCTCGTGCACTGCTCCGCCACCTTTATTACCAGCTCGCCGAGCTTCAACGCACCCTTGCCGCCTTCACCCCACACATTGGCTGTCTCTACAGGTACTCCTAGCTCCTCGCAGGTTTCACGCACCACCTGTATCTCCTCATCCGTATCGCTTACGAAGCGGTTGATCGCCACCACAGGGCATATGCCAAAGAGCCCCATGTTCTCTACATGCTTCTGCAGGTTGGCTACACCCTTTTTCAACGCTGCCACATTGGGTGTTGACAAGTCCTTAATCGGCGCACCTCCGTGATACTTCAACGCACGCACCGTGGCCACCAGCACCACCGCATCAGGACGAATGCCCGCCGATTTGCACTTAATGTCCATGAACTTCTCCGCGCCGAGGTCAAAACCGAAGCCTGCCTCTGTCACAACAAAATCGCTGTGCGACATCGCCATCTTGGTCGCAATAACAGAGTTCGTACCCTGCGCTATATTCGCGAATGGGCCACCATGTATGATGGCTGGCGTATTTTCTAGCGTCTGCACCAAGTTCGGCATAATCGCATCCTTCAGCAGCGCGGCCATTGCGCCCTCCGCATGCAGGTCACGGGCATAAATCGGGTTCTTATCATGGGTGAACCCAACAAAAATATTTCCCAACCTCCGCTTCAGATCGCTTATGCTCTCAGAGAGGCAAAGGATAGCCATTATCTCTGAAGCCGCTGTAATGTCAAAACCCGTTTCACGCGGTATACCCGACCCCGTGCCACCAAGCCCAACAATTGTATGGCGTAGCGAACGGTCGTTCATATCCATCACCCGCTTCCAGCTCACCGTGCGGGGGTCAATGCCCAACGAGCGAGTCTTACTCTGAATATTGTTATCAATCAGCGCGGCGAGAAGGTTATGTGCCTTCTCAATGGCACCAAAGTCGCCCGTGAAGTGCAGGTTTATGTCCTCCATGGGTAGCACCTGCGAGTATCCGCCTCCCGTAGCTCCACCCTTAATACCAAACACTGGGCCAAGCGACGGCTCTCGCAGCACCACAGTCGTCTGCTTGCCGAGTTGGTTCATTGCCTGCGAAAGCCCTATTGACATGGTAGTCTTGCCCTCGCCGGCCGGCGTGGGTGATATCGCCGATACCAATATTAGCTTCGCTTTCTTCTGTTTTTTGGGGTCAAGAAAACGCAACGGAATTTTTGCCTTATATTTGCCGTACTGAATTACATCATCACCCGAAATGCCTAGCTTCTCTGCTATTTCAGTTATAGGCTTCATTTTTGCGCCGTGCGCAATTTCCAAGTCAGTCATGCAACTATTTGATTATTAACGTGAACACTATGCTTACAATCCATCTCCGTAGACACAGCCACGCAGCGCAGCTGCGTAACTGTACCCACTTCCTTAAACGTATCCATTCCGAAAAAGTTTTACCCTACCTCCTCCTGTTGCTCCTTTTCGCTACCGCAACTGCGTGCCGTCATGACTCCACGCCCGCCAACTGGCGCGAAACGCTCCGCCTTGAACGCCTTGACCACCAGCTCATGCGGGAAGGCGGCGGATCCTCCATTATGGCCCGAGACAGCACCTTCGGCGTGCTTTGGTGTCGTCTGCTACACTTTGAGGGCACCGAACGCTACGCAAACTATCTCGATGCCTTTGCCAGCGACTCCACCATGCAGGGCCTCCAAGACTCCATCGAGGCCTCCTTCCCGCTCGCCAAAGACCCCGCGAAAAGCCTTGAAAAGGGGTTCGCTTGGCTTCATAGGAATATGCCATCCATCGGCATTCCACGCATCTACTTCATCAACGGCGGCTTTAACGCCCCCTGCATGATGGACACCGCCATGCTCGGCATTGCCCTCGAATGCTTCTTGGGTCAAAAGAGCACATACTACGAAAAGCTACAAATCCCGCAATACCTCCGCCGCCAAATGGACCCTAAACGCATTGCCCCAGCCGCCATCACTGGGTGGCTTGAAGGTATGTACATGCCCATGGGCAGCATGCGCACAGTACTTGACAACATGCTCTACCAGGGTAAGCTCTTCTACATCGCTCGCCAAGCACTTCCGCAGCTGCCCGAACACGTTGTGCTAGGCTTTTCTAAAGAGGAGCTTGAGTGGCTCGAGGCCAGTGAGGGGAGCATGTGGCGCTACCTCTCCGAAAAAGAGGTAATATTTGACTCCAATCCTCTTATCGTCACGCAGTTTACTGGTCCAGGGCCATTCACCCGCGCCTTCGGCAACGACTCGCCCGGCCGTGCGGCCGTGTGGTTAGGCTACCGCATCGTGGAAAGCTACTTCAAGGCGAACCCTTCCGCCTCCATCGAGCGTATCTACTTCAGCTCCGACTCCCAGCAGCTCCTGGCCAAAGCCAAGTACGCCCCAAAATAAACTTCTTCCCACTTAATCCTTGCGATTGCAGCTGTCCAAGCTAACGCAGAAATTAAGGGTTTAGCCACTCATTTCTTCCCATCGCCTTGTCCGCGGGACGGTCTTTCAGTAGCCGAGAATCTTCAAATCCTCTGGTACCTTACCTAGAAGGCGAGGCAGCCTGAAGGACCGACGCAACTCTTCCCCCGTTTCAACGGTGCGGCAGCCACGCATAGCCCACTACTTCGGCCGCTCCAGCAGCTTCCCATCAATGGGTTCATTGATTAGCACCTTCGTGGTTTTCATCGTCACCGTTAGCATGCCGCTCTTCACCTTCATCACATACGGAATCCGCATTCCCTGCACGCTGCGGTAATCATCAAACGTCACCTTCGCCTCGCCCGCTGCATTCATTCCCCGTAGCAAACCTGTAGCCTTTGAAATGTATACCTCCGTCTCCCCCTTAGCCTCATCCACCGGCTCCACCACCCAGCATCGCTCACCATCAAACTTCTTTTCCCCAGCAAGCCTCCCCTTCCCAATATCGCTAAAGGGCTCCTCAAATGGGAGCGATGACCTCAACAAACTATCCACAGCGCCCCGACGCAGCGACTTTACCTCCATCTTCCCCTCCTTCCCTATGGCAATCCAACCCACCGTATCGTGTGCGCACTGAATCATCCAGCCCATCATCGGAACTTTTGTCTTCATGTAGTACGCCTTACCAGGAGCTATGTACATCGTGACAGGTAGCTTCATGAAAGCCATCTTCACCTCCTGCTCCATATAAAAGCTTTTTATTCCCGACAAATTGCCCATGGCGCGCACGCTCCTCGCCATGAGGCTGTCGGCATCCTGACCCCAACACACCGCGCAGCCCATGGCCATCGTCCACACCAGCACCACTGCCGTAATGCCCCGCCGCGCTAGCATTGCTCCCCCGCGCCTTAACTCCATATCTCTACCCCTTTTCTACCCAGCGCATTCCGCACCATTCTGCTCCTCCTTCTCCGCCGCCTCAAGCTGTCGCCGCTTAAGGGCAAAGAAATCATCAAGAGCCATCTGTAGCAGCTCCTCAGCCGTGCATTGCTGGTAGCGCGCCAAAAGACGTAGCTTTTGCGCCGCCTCCTCCCCTATGGCAATGCCGCTCTCCCCATTGAGAAGCTGCTGCGGTTCTGTCTCCTGCTGGTCGTTGAAATGCACCGTCTGCGCCTGCAGCGCCGCCTGAATATCCCGAATCGTCTGCCTTTTCTTAGCCATTGTTCTGACTCTCAATTTCTTTTGCTAACGCCCTATAATCCTCTGCGCCACGGCTCTTCGGCGCGTAGGCAAATATTGATTTCTGGAACGCCCCGCACTCCATGAGCGTAATGTCCTGACGTATATAGGTGTTATACATCCTATCCTCCGTCACCTCATTTTCCGAAAGGCTCTTGATCACCGCCTTGCTAAAATTGGTACGCGGGCTAAACTTCACGAAAAGGATGCCTCCCAGCTCCAACTTTGCATTCATGCGCATACGCACCTTCTTGGCTGTCTGCAGTATTCTGTCGAGCCCGATAAACGCAAAATTCTCCGCCTGCATGGGTACTATATACTGATCGGCGGCTACTAGCGAGGCCACCGAGAGCGTGCCAAGGCTTGGCGGACAATCGATCAGCACGTAGTCAAAATCATTCTGCACCGGTTCTAGGTGTTCCTTAAGTAAAAACTCTCTCCCCGGCTCATCGTTGAGCTGCTGCTCGTAGGAAAGAAGAAGGGGCGTTGAAGGCACAATCCACATTTTTTCCACCCGCTGCGCTGCCTCCTTAATGGAGCTCGTACCGTTGCATAGAAGCCCGGTGTGCTGCTCCGCATTCGCCACCCCCAACGCAGAGGAGAGATTGCACTGGCTATCCATGTCCATGAGCAGCACGCGCCGCCGTCTAGCCGCAAGCGCAGCCCCAAGGTTAATGGTAGTAGTGGTTTTTCCAGTCCCTCCCTTATTATTGATTATCGATATAACCCGTGCCATTACGCCAGCATTTTTACGTCTACATTTCCTGCACGCACCAGCCTAGCTCCACGCGTTAAAGTTATACATTATTTTTTAACTGAACACACTACCCTACAAGCGCAATGTTTTCTTGATATACACCGTTACGCTATAATATCCCTACTATCTTGTATAACAAGCGCTATAAACAATGACTTGACGGACGTACCATTCTGTCAGGGCTGCAGTTAGTTAAGAACTAGCTGCTACTCGCCTACCGCCCGCAGCTTCCCATCCTGCACGGCCATCCGCACGTCCGCCTTCCCCTCCTCCCTTACGATGCACTCCGCGATGTTCCGCGTCTTCGAGGAGAAGCCCACCCCCAGCTTCACCACCGCCCGCCGATCCATCGCGAACGGCGCCGCGTACCCCTTCGCCTCGATCTGCGCCATCGCCTCCGCCGCCGGCCGGTCCAGCTTGAACTCAAAGATGTAGACGAGGTCCGGCGTGAGCACCACCGTGTCGATCCGCCCCGCGCTGACCCCCAGCTCCTTGTACGTCTCCAGCCCCATCCCGTAGAATATCGTCACCAGGATGTCCTGGAAGTGCGACTCCCGGTCGCCCTGCAGGTTGTAGCTGAACCCCGCGATGAACGCGTGCAGGCTCCCCAGCAGCTCCTCCACGTCGCCCGCCACCATGCGGTCCCGCATCCCCTGGATGCTCAGCCCCCGCACCTCCTCCACCCGGAAGAGGTAGGGCGACAGCCCCTTGTAGAACGCGGCGCGCACCTCCCCGTTCGGGAACGCCAGCTCGCAGCTGCCCGCCGCCGCGCTGTAGCTCGCGATGGTCAGGTAGCCCGCCTGGTAGAGCAGCGGCACCAGCCCGATGCTCCCCAGGTCGCACGCGTCCAGCCCGTCCAGCCCCATGCGGCAGCGGCGGAGCTCGGCCACCGGCACCCGCTGCCTGACGACCCGCTTGAAGAGCAGGGTCGGCGTGCCCGTCTCGTACCAGTAGTAGCCGTACTCCCGATCGGCCAACGCGTTGAGCAGGCTGAACGGGTTGTACACGCCCTCCTCCGCCCGGGGCGAGAAGCGGTAGCCGTCGTACATCGCCTTGAGCCTCCCGTAGGCCTCGGCGAGGGTCTGCCCGTTCTCTTCCGCCAGCCGGCGCACCCCCTCGCCGAGGTTGGCCTGCAGCTCTTCCTGCGTGATGCCGCAGAGCGTGGCGTACTCCTTGGCCATCGAGAGGTCCTTGAGGTTGTTCAGCCCGCTGAAGATGTTGAGGTGCGCGAAGCGGGTGACCCCCGTCAGGAAGACGAGCCGCAGGTGATCACCCGCCCCCTTGAGCGCCCCGTAGAAGGCTCGCAGCTCCCGCTGGTTGTGGGTCAGCAGCTCCTCATCGTCAACGGCGTCCAGCATCGGCTTGTCGTACTCGTCCACCAGCACCACCACCCGCCGCCCCGTCTGCGCGTGCGCATTCGCAATGACCCGTATAAAGCGATCGGCAAAGGTCGCATCCACCTCCTCTCGTCCATACGCTACCTCCCAGTTGTAGAGTATGGTGTTTAGTGTCTTTTCTAGCACGCCGGGAATAGCGAAATCATTCCGGCTGAAATCCACGTGCAGCACGGGGTGCTGCGTCCAATCCTGCTCTAGCTTTTCCATCGCCAGCCCCACGAAGAGCTCCCGCTTCCCCAGGAAGTACGCCTCCAGCGTGGAGACCAGCAGGCTCTTCCCGAACCGCCGCGGGCGGCTCAGGAAGTAGTACCGCCCCTGCTTCACCAGCTGGTAAATCAGCGCCGTCTTATCCACGTAGACGGCGTTATCCTCCCGTAGATTCGTAAAGCTTGCCTCCCCGATCGGGTACGTTATCATCTGGTCCACGCCATTGCCCTCCTCGCACCTTTTGCAGGGTAAAGGTACAAAAAAATTGTTAATGGGTAGCGTCAACAATTCCTATAGCAGCCTTGCAGGCCGCTAGGTCACCGCAGGGCCAGTCTTCCAGGCTGTCTTGCCTTTCAGGCATCAAAGGTGTTAGACCCTCGCAAAATATATCTAGCGCACTATAGCCTGAAATAGGCCACCGCATCGCGCAGCATTTGGGCCTGCGCATTGAGTGCCTCGCTGCTACTCGCCATCTCCCCCGCAGCCGTTGCATTTGCTTGCACAGCAACGTTAAAGTCTTGAATGGCTGTATTTATTTGCGTAGCACCCTGCTGCTGCTCATCGCTATAGGCTGTGATTTCCTTCACCAAATCGGTTGTTTTCTCCACTGCGGGCAACGCCTCCACCATGAGTTCACCAGCCTCTACGGCCATACGCTGCGACTCGGCGGTCAACCCCGTTATCTCCTCAGCCGCCGCCTTGCTACGCTCCGCAAGCTTGCGCACCTCGTTCGCCACCACGCTAAACCCAGCCCCATATTCTCCGGCGCGCGCCGCCTCCACCGCCGCGTTGAGTGCTAAGATATTCGTTTGTTCCACTATCTCCTTAATGACACCAATCCGCGCATTTATCTCAACTCCCTTCTCAACCGATTTCTTTGCCCGCTCCTCCACCTGCTCTATTTGGCCACGCATACGCCCCGCGAGCTGATTCGCTTCGCGCGCCTTGTCGCAATTCATCGATACGCTCGCCGCCATCTCTTCCATCGAACCGCTCACCTCCTCAGTGCTTGCCGCCTGCCGTCCATTGGCTTCGGCTACGCCGCAAGCAATGGTACTCAACTGCTCGCTCGCCTGATTCACTTCGCCAGCCCCATGCTGTATATCTTGAATCACTCTGCGCAGCTTGCACCGCAAATCCTCTAAGCCACGCAACAGCTGGCGGAATTCATCATTCCCCTCCATATCCTTCTCCATAAATTGTTCACCCAGATTGCCACCAGCTATTTCTAGCAAACCATTTAGGCATAGCATTAAATGGTGAACCACCCGCTGGGCAAACCAGGATGCAACCGCAAAGCCCAACACGGCCAATAGCAACGCCCCCACAATCAGTGCTATATGCGCAAGATGAATATCGTACTCCACTATATCCATAATCTCCCCACGCCGATCCACTGAGGCTGTAATGGTCTCCTTAAAATATTTCTTTACCTCGGCTTCGTGCTCCAAGTATTCATTCGAACTCGCTATGATTTGATCGTAGATATTGGCGTACGGCGTTGCCAAAGCCTGCGCCTCCTGGGGTAAGTGGGGGAGAAGCTCCATAAGCTTTGCCTTAGCGCTCCGCAGAATCTCGGGATCGTGGAATATATAGAACAGCTCGCTTTGCAAACGTATCTCTTGAAAACTCCGAATGTTATGCGCCTGATTGCCCCCCGCCGCCTCTAGCGCATCAAGCACCTTTGGGGCAATCGGGGTTATCTCGTCATCGAGCTGCCAGTATCGCTCCTTCATCCGCTTCATTGACTCAGCATGCTTGCGCAGCTCCTGCTCCAACTCCGCGTTAAAGGACTTTCCATAGAGAGCCTGCATACTCCGCTCCACCAAAAAAGCACTATCTATATTTTCTATCAGCCCACTGTATATCTCGCCAGCCTTCGCCACATCCTGCTCCCCATAGTATGCCATCAAATATTTCTGCGCCTCATGGTAGTATACCTCACTGCGAATGTCCATCACGCTCATCTCATGCCGTTTCCGCACGCTATCAAATAGCAAATAGACAACGAAAAATTCCACCAACGCAATGAAAAGCATTACGCCTACCAGCAGAAAGAGCTTCCTCCGCATCTTAATATTTGAAAATCTCATACTCTACAGTCTAAGTTTACCCTATCCTAAAACAATACTCACACCCACACTTCTATCTCATTCAGCATTGCGCCCCAAGCGTAACGCCACGGCAAGCATCCTTCCATACCACGCAATCGCAACGCTGCTACCTAACCCAAACACTTTTACATACGATACGGCTGCCACACATCCATTGTTTCGTTTTTTCGTAAGTAACTAATAGGCAATCAATAGGATTAGCATACTGGTTTTAACTTTTAGTTGAAAATTCTGCTTCTATATACATCACAGGGCAGAAAAGGAATGACAAAACTAAGTTTGTTTAAAAAATATACCGTAAAACCGTAGCGGTATCGTTGGTAATAAAATTAGCTAATCTAGACAGCATATACGTTTCAACGTTCCCTAAAATACTTAGTCACCTTCTCCAGCACGCTACTTTGGGCGAATACGACGGCGCGATCGCCCGCCTCTAGCGTAAGTTCCCCTGTGGCAATCAGCGACTTACCATTATGCACAATACCACCCACAATCGCCCCGCGGGGAAAATTCAAATCCTTTAGTCTGCCCCTCGTCACCGCCGACCGTGGCTGCGCCACCAGCTCCAGCACCTCTGCATCGGTGCCCGTGAGGCAACGCATATGCGTGATGTCGCCACCCAGCGTGTATCTATAGATGCGTGAGGCTGCCACGAGCTTCTTATTCACCACGTTGTCAATACCCACCCGCATGGCTAGATTGGTATACTCCAAATTTTCCACCTCTGCTATAATCTGCCGCACGCCAAGCTGCTTAGCGGCCATACCCATCAGAATATTCGTCTCGGAGTTGCCCGTAACGGCCACAAAGGCATCGGCGCTGTCAAGGCCCTCGCTCTGCAAAAACTTCACATCGCACCCATCCCCATGCAGCAGCAGCGTACGATTAAAGTAGGGTATAATTTCACGGCACTTATCTTCGTCAATCTCAATGAGTTTTATTGATTTTACCCTATCTTCAAGGTCGATGCACGTACGCACCCCCATGCGGCTTCCCCCCACTACCATCAGCCTATCCACCTGCTGCAACGCCCCTACAACCCTTTTACGCCAAGCTTCCACCCCCTTTTGGTTCGCAATTACGTACACCACATCGCCAGCCTGTAGTACGTAGTCACCATGCGGGATATGCGTTTCCATATCCCGAAGCAGCGCAACGATACGGAACTCCAGCTCGCCAAAAGACCTATCCACCTGCTTAAGCGACATGCCGCATACATCCATGCCCATGCTTATACGAAATGAGGCCAACGCCAGCTTCCCATCCGAAAAGTTGATGTACTCCCTGCTCCCCGTTTCGCCCAGCATGCTAATAATGGCCTGCGAGGCGAGCTTTTCAGGATAAATCAGCGAATCAATCCCCATCCCTTTGAATAGGTTTTCATTTTTTGGGGCTAGGTACTCATTATTATCTATTCGAGCTACTACCTGTTTCGCTCCCAGCTGCTTAGCAATCGTAGCCCCAATTATATTAGTTTCCTCAGCGTGCGCCACGGCCACAAAGAGGTCCGTTTGATCCACCCCCGCCTCGTTAAGCGTTGTAGGGGAGGTAACCGACCCTTGTATCGTAACCACATCGGCCATTTCGTGCAACCGCTGCAAATTTTCCTCGTCGGGGTCTATGGCCATCACATCGTGCTTGGCATCCGAAAGCATCGTCGCAAGGTACGTACCCACTTCCCCCACGCCCGCCACAATAATCCGCATTGTCTACTTCTCTCTCCCTTACCTAAAAGTCGAAACGCGAAGTAAACCATTTTTTTCAATGCAAAGCCCTAAACGATAGCAACCAATGATGGACTCGCACTATAACAGAACGGTACGAACGGTATATAATAGATAAATTCAATAGGTATTCGCACCAATAGACAGCCATAGTATCACCTTCACTATAGGAATTTCTCTACCATCAAATTCTAGTTCCCTTCGCATCAAATTCGGATTTCTCCGGAGAAATCCGAATTTGATGCGAAGGGGGTACATCCCCGATACGCCTTTAATAGAGTAGCAGGGTATACCTCCAATAAACAGACTACCCTGCATTTCTGCGAACCTTCTGCACCGACCCTATCTTTGCAAGCAAAGTAGTAAACTAAAACACACTTACAGCTATGGGATACTACAAACTGCAACGCCCCGCATGGAACCCGCGGGGGCAAGAGGTAAAATACATTGTGAAGGAAAGGGTACTAACCCGCGGTTGGCCAAAGGCGTACCGAGATGCTCGGAGCAAAAAGCAGCTAGAGCAGCGAAGCAAAGCGAAACAGCTGAATGAGATATTTCCTAAACTCAAATCGCTCCTCTCCATGGGCTACGATAGGGGAGAAAAACCGAATGGAAGAAAAATTGGAAGCTACCAAATGGCGTTCGGCCACGCATTGCGTAAATGCTTTTCGCCCGACGGTTTGGGTTGGCAGCTAAATCTCGCCCTTCTACAGCTCACCGATGGTGAGGCATTACTCCCGAAACAGCTAACGATAAAAAGGGCTGGCAACCTACTTTCAGTCACGTGGAAGCGATTGACCAATGAAAAGGAACAAACATTGCTATTCGCAGCCAAAACACACGATAAAAACGATTGGATTACAAGAGTAATTACCATTGCCCCAAACAGCAACCGCGCAGCAATTGAACTTCCCAATGCGTGGCACAATGAGAGGCTAGAAACCTGGTGTGCCTTCCTCACCGTTGGCTCTACGCTCAAATCTACCACTCACTACGAGGAGTTTGATTAATTACATGATTCAATCCACTTTCATTGGGCGATTGTCTCGAAAACACATCACTACGCCATAGTCAAAATGACCTTCTCTGAATGCATTTAGTTATGGCTCTTTACTATAGGTATGCTACCCCATCGATTCCGCACCAAGAGACGTGAACAACCACAAAACGCAACGGATTCCCTTCCATACTGCAAAAAATGGTAACTTCGCGAAGGGGGAATAATAACGTGCCCAATGCAAATAGAGCAACACTTTAGAGAAATACTGCGGCAGCATGGCTATGTAGCCATTCCTGGCATCGGGAGTTTTCACAAAATATACACTCCCGCTCGCATAGATAGGGAGCATGGTGCTATTTTTCCTCCGTACTACGATTTTATTTTTGACAGCACCCGAACGTTCAATGATGATGCCATACTTTTTTACCTAATTAATACCTATGGCGTTAGTCATGAGAGTGCTAAACGAAATATAGAGGAATGGATCTCCACGGTTGAGGCACGCCTCGCCATGGGGGAAACCATTGAGTTTGACGGCATTGGAAGCCTCTGCAGCACGAATGGAGTAGTCTCTTTTGATCCTCTCCCTGCAGAAAAACGCGCTACAGGGTGCTTTGGGCTTACCTCTGTACCGCTACCGCCCAGCCTTGCCAAGACGAAGGGAAAGAAAAATAAAAAAATAAGACGAAGCGCAATTCTTATTCCCCTATTGGCCATCCTTCTCGGAGGAGGAGGCTACGCAGCGTACCATTTTCTCGATTGGCCCTACATCATTTCGTTGCTCCCTTGGAATAGCGAGGATTCCCAGCCGATAGCCGCTGCTACACCATCGTACAAGGACTCAGTAATCGCAATCACCACTCCCCCGAAAAAGATAGATTCCGTGGTGAAACCACCGGAACCCCAATCAACGCTCACCCTGGTCGATAGTTCGCTACACCAGCGCAGCGCGCTGCAGCCCATTGAAAACAATACGGTGTACTACATTATTGCGGGAAGCTTCAGAAGCCAAGAAAATGCACGTAAGCAGGTGGAAGAGCTTCTCAACATGGGCTTTAAGGATCCAAAAATCCGCCAAGAAAAGGAGTTCTACCAGGTGTATATCGCTTACTATACGAGCCTTCCCCATGCGCAGGCCAAGCTTAACGAGCTTTGGAACCAATACGGGGAGCAATTCTGCTTCCTCAATAGGGTAAACCAGCAATGAGGGGGACCGAAGGGTGGGTGATAATAACTCTTTCAATAACGCGGCAATAATGCTGTTAATAACTTCTGAAAAACGTGGCCAACTTTTCTTGGAAAGTTCATCCGCTGCACGGTATGAAAATTCTAGCGCTATAAGCAAGGAAAGGTGTTACTTTTTTCGCGAGACTTTTCAACAGCTTATGACCAGCAAAATGAGAATTTTTAGTTACGTAGTGTACTTTTACTATTTAAAAATTTTAAAGAATAAAATAGTAATAAAAAGGAAAGTAAGTAGTAGAAAGAAAGCTTACCAGTTCATATTAGATAATAAAAAGACAATTAGATTACTTCGTAGCAATGGGGTGATTAACCGTTTTAACAGGGTATTAGTATCATTAGATTCTCTTTTATAAAAAAGAATTAAAAGATATAGTAGTTCGGAAAGGCATGAAAGCAAAAGGGCAGAAGGAGAGGGAAGGAGAAGAGCAGACTCGGTACATTAAGGAGGAGTTTGCCGAGGATACGGAGAATAGAATTCGTCCGCAGCAATTTTCTGACTTTTCGGGGCAGGAGAAAATTCTCAAAAATTTGAAAGTATACGTTCAGGCTGCGAAGGAGCGCGGGGAGCCGTTGGATCACGTTCTTTTCCATGGTCCCCCTGGGCTTGGAAAAACCACGCTGGCGCATATTGTGGCGAATGAGCTTGGGGTTGGAATAAAAATTACGAGTGGGCCTGCCATTGATAAGCCGGGTGACCTCGCGGGGCTGCTTACCAATCTTGAGAAGGGGGATGTGCTATTCATTGATGAAATCCATCGGCTGTCGCCCGTGGTGGAGGAATACCTTTACTCCGCCATGGAGGACTTTACGATTGATATCATCATTGACAAAGGGCCGTCTGCGCGTAGCATACAAATAGACTTAAATCCTTTTACTTTGGTTGGGGCTACTACCCGCAGCGGACTTCTCACCGCGCCGCTACGTGCACGTTTTGGAATTAACTTTCTTTTGGAGTACTACGATGCTAACGTCATTGCCTCGATTGTGAGGCGTTCCTCAACAATACTGAATGTTGGGATTGACGAAACCGCAGCGCACGAGATTGCCCGCAGGAGTAGGGGAACGCCTAGAATCGCGAATGCCTTGCTGCGTAGGGTTAGGGATTTTGCGCAGGTTGAGGGGAGCGGTGATATTGATTTGCCCATTACCCAGTACGCATTGGATGCGCTCAGCATTGATAGCCTTGGGCTGGACATGATGGACAGAAAAATTCTCCTCACCATCATTGATAAGTTTGCTGGGGGACCTGTGGGTCTCAATACGATAGCCACCGCGGTGAGCGAGGACCCTGGTACGATAGAGGATGTTTACGAGCCGTACCTAATCAAGGAGGGATTTATGAAACGTACCCCGAGGGGTAGGGAGGTTACTTCTTTGGCGTATGAGCATTTTGATCGGGTAATTTCAGCCAGGCAAAGGACCCTTTTTGATGATTTTTAGAAAACCTCTGCGCGGTCTACTTGTGTAGAAGATGTTGATCGTTTTTTCATTCCAACCAATTCAAGAAGTGTTTTAGGAGTCTACAAGAGTAGGGGCGTGCCTAGCTTTTTTTCTTTTGATATGCGGGCGGAGTGCAGACCCTTTTACTATTTTAGTTTCCATTATTGGGGTTTGGATAGTTACGCTTTGCTAGCTTTCTCTTCAATATCGAGTTTGAGGTTGCAACCCTAGTTATTTTTAAGTACAAAATAAATTATTGGCTGTTTTAGCTCTAACAGTCAAAGGGGCTTAAAATTTTAGTGTCGCTTATGCTCTACTATGCTTTCTAAAAAGAAGAGCAGTCTAACTATAGTATGCGCTTCAATTAACCATTATAAGTAGTTATTGGCTATCTAGCAGTAATTTGGTGCGTTGGTTCATTTCGCTAGAATACCAGTTATTGTACCACTTCTCATGCTTTAGACTAAATGAGGGGTTTCTTTAAATTCTTTTAGTGAATTAAACCACCCTTACCCCATGTTCCACGTGAAACATCTTTTTAGCCTTCAACACTTGAAGCTGTTTTATTTTAAATCCCATTTAAGTTTTATACACTGCTGTTCAGTTAAACTTTTACTTCTACCACCGTTAGGTATTTATTTAAATAGCAACTAATAAATAGGTAGAGCTTACACTTTACGTTTACTAGGTATTCTTTTATTCTTAACTTAAACTTTACTTATTTTATCTGTACGTATTTCGTGCAATTTTTTCCTCTTGTTTCACGTGAAACACTGCGTAGCATTAGTGGGTTTGTGCTTTGCTTTGCATTTCATTTAGACTCAGCATCTGATAGTGCTAAAATAGTTCACAGATTTTGGTAGTGGCGATGATTTTTTAAAAAAATGCGAGTGTAAGGGTGAATTCTTGCAGTAGTAATTACAATGGATTTTCCTCAACTGGGAGATAGTTTAGTTATATGGTGAGGTAATTAGTGGTTAGTTTTTTTTATATATAAAAAATAAAAAAAAAAGCCGGAGGTCTGTTAGGTATTTCGCATGAAACACTACTCTAGTTTTTATGTGTTTCTACTGTCTGTATTTGCGAGATGAAAAGCGCGTTGATGTGCTGGGGGAAGGAGTGGTGTTGATGTTTGGTTGCGGTGGGGTGGTGTGGCCATTTAGATGGTTGGCTTTCAGTGTGTCTAAATGGGCGAGTCTTTACATTTGTTTCTCTTTTCAATTACACAGCGGTTGTGGTGGTGTTTCACGTGGAACATTGCTCTATGGTTGATATGATTCTGTTATCTGTATTTCTGAGATAAGGAATGTGATGATGTGGTATGGAGGGGGTAGCGTTGATTTTCGGTTGAGAGGGGTGGTGTACTCACTTAGCGCGGTGATTTTCAGTGTGTCTAAATGGGCGAGTCTTTACAATTGTTTCTCTTTCCAAGTACGCAGTGGTTTTACTAATGTTCCACGTGAAACATTGCTTGGTGCTTGTGTGCTTTTGCTGTGTGTATTTGATGGATTAATAATGTGGTGGTGTGCTAGGGTAGGGGGTTGAGTTAATATTTGGTTGTGAGGGGCTGGTGTGGCCACTTAGCGTGGTGGTTTTCAGTGTGTCTAAATGGGCGGGTCTTTAAGCTATTTTCTCTTCATGTAAGAAGTGGCTAGAGTAGTGTTTCACGTGGAACGTTGCAGCGCTTCGATCGGTTTTCTTTTATAACCATGACTGTGGTTCGGTGAACCAATGGGGTGTAAATTAGCAGTGAGCCTGTTTGAGTGTATGTGCTATGGTCGGTCTTCTGCCTAGTTAATTATTAGGTAAGAGTTAGAGGCTCTAAATTTATTTTTTTGTTGAGAAAGTTTTCTACGGATAGGTTTGTGAGAGTAGATGGGTAGGTATTGATTGTAGCGACCGAACTAGAATAGAAGTGGCTTACTTGTCTTTTAAAAACTCCCAAATGAGGGTCGCCCTTTTTGTACCCAGCAGTTGTTCTAATGAGTCGTAGCCTTTCGCTTTAAGATTTTCTAGGCTTCCGTACTCCTTGTATACTTTTTCAATGGTGGCTTTGCCTATGCCGTCAATGTCGTCAAGGATTGATTTTTTGGTTTCCTTCTGATGCTTTTTTCTGTAGTGGGTGATACCGAAGCGGTGGGCTTCGTCACGCAGGCTTTGCATAAGCTTCAGCTCATCGCTCCGCTTGTCAAGATAGATAGGGTAGGGGTCGCCTGGAATGTAAATTTCTTCAAGCTTCTCGGCTAGCGCCACGATGGGTAGCTTATCAAAAAGTTGCAGCGCTTTTAAGGTGTCAATTCCTACGTGGAGTTGTCCCTTTCCACCGTCAAGAATGAGGAGGTCGGGTAGTTCCCTTTCTTCCATTTTTCCGTAGCGACGGGTTATGACCTCTTCCATAGTAGCGTAGTCATTGGGACCCTCAACTGTTTTAACGTTGTAGATTCTGTACTGAGATTTGGCGGCTTTTCCATTGATGAAGACCACACAGGAGGAAACGGCATTCTGCCCTAGCATGTTGGAGTTGTCAATGCACTCTATGCGAATGGGTAATTTTTTTAGCCGTAGGATTTGCTGTAAATTTTTTAGGATTGGTGTGGCATCTCCACTTCGCTGCACCGTGGTTTGCTCTATTAGCTCCCGACAGTTGATAATGCTCAGCTCTATTAGCTTTTTCTTTTCGCCACGTTGCGGCCATTCTATTTTTTTTCCTGCAATGTCGCACCCCTCCACATTGGTTATGACAGAAGTGACAGAGCTGCTATAGGTGCTTTGCATCCTAAATAGTGCGTACTCAACCATCTCTGAATGGTTCTCTTGCAGCGGATTTTTTATTTCCAGATTGACGGATAGCGTGATAAATCCGTTGCGTATCTGCATGTAGTTGGTCGCAGTGCGATTTTTCCAGTCGGCTATAGTAATAACATCAAAGTTTCCAAAGCTTGGGTTGGCTATGATTTGTTTGCTCTCGTACTCTTTGAGGTACTCTAACCTTTTATTCAGAGAATCAGCCTTTTCAAACTCTAGCTTTTCACAGCAGGTTTCAATCTCTTCGATCAGCTTTTGGCGAAGAATCTTCGTTTCGCCCTTCAGGATTTGCCTGATTTGGTCGATGGACTCGGCGTATTCACTTTGGGATTGTTTTCCCACGCAGGGGGCTTTGCAGTTGTGTATGTGGTACTCCAAACATACGGAGAAGAGATTTTCCTCAATTTTATCATTTGAGAGGGCGAGCTTGCAGGTGCGGTAGGGGACAATGCGCCGTATGGCGTGCAGCATGTAGTCAATGTTGTGCTTGGAGGTGAAGGGTCCAAAGTATTCACCGTAGTGCCGATTGAATCGGCGTGTGGTAAATACGCGTGGATAAGGCTCTTTCGTAATTACTACCCAAGGGTAGGTTTTGTCGTCTTTCAGGAGGATATTGTACTTGGGTTGATTTTCTTTGATAAGGTTGTTTTCAAGGAGAAAGGCTTCCTCCTCGTTGTTCACCACGATGTAGTCCATCCAAACAATTTTACTCACTAGTACTCTCGTTTTTGGCGTAAGGTCCTCCTTGCGGCCGAAGTAGGATGACACGCGGTTGTGAAGGTTTTTGGCCTTTCCGATGTAGATTATCTGCTTGGTTTCATCGTAGTATTTGTAAACGCCCGGAAGTTTGGGAATAAGTTTTAGAAAACTGTCATCGATGCGTACCATGGTTGCTCTATTAAGTCATTTGTGAAACGAAGAGAGGAGAGTATTGTTATGCCTGCTTCAATAAATTACTATTTATGTATTGCTATTAAATATAGATAAGATAGCAAACGTTTTGTTTGTATGTAAGAGTGCTTATTATTACTAAATAAATTATATAAATAATATTAATGTAAATAAAAAAGGTGAGTAATGCATGTTACTCACCTTTTAGTAGGAGAATTTGTAAATTATCTCACCTTTAGCGATTCAAAGAAGTGGTTTCGTATTTTCTGCGCCTCTTCATCAAAGTACTCCTCGGGCATGTAATGTATTGCCTTTACAAAGAGCGATTTATCGGGTATAATTATACCGATACATTCACCAGAATATTGCCCAGCGTCCGTGGTTTTCATGAACGTGATGGAGTAGGCTTCGTACCTGCCTATTTTTTTAAAAGAGGTGTTCACGCCGTGTACAGGATTGAGATTATCAAGCACCGTGAGCTGCTTTAGAACAGTTTTTGCAGTAGTGTCAAGCGATTTCCACATTTTACGGTTACGACTGTATCGTTCAGCCCACTGCATTACTGTTTTGTCCTTCCCGTAGAAGTCTTTCAGCGGAAAGACCTTTACGCAGAAGTTACCATACATGGTGTTGAAGGCTTCAAGGTCGCAGTTGATGGGGCTGGCCTCGTTGGTATTAATGGGGAGGTCAAAAGAGACACCATAGCGTACGTTTTTCCTTTCGTACTGCGCAAAGGTATTTGTGGTACTGATGAAGCAAAGCGCAGCGGCGAGAGCAACTGAGTAGAAAATTGCAAGATTTCTGTGTGACATCGTTCTAATAGTTATCTAGGTTTTGGGTAAAGGTACAAAATATGAGCCAATTGAGGCCATTGAGATTGGGAAAAGTTGTATCTTGCAACGATAAAACGGACGAAGAGCTATGCAGGAAGACAAGATAGAGATAATAGTAGTTAACACTGAGGCACGCTACCATGTGGAGCCAGGGCTGTCGTTGAGCAAGATTTTACAGCAGATAGGCTTTAAGGTCGAGCGTCCTATTCTGGGGGCGATGGTGAATAATAGGCTTCGCGATTTGGGATTTAGGGTGTACCAACCGAAGCAGATAGAGTTTCTTGACGTAACCCATCCCGCAGGGTTTCGAATGTACGTGAACTCGCTTTTTTTCTTGATGCAGTACGCGGTGCGCAGCTTGAATAGCGGGTATCGGCTGTCAATAGAACACTCTGTATCAAATGGTTATTTCTGTAAGATAAAGGGGTTGAATGGAGAAACAACGGTAGAGCTTGCGGCGCAGATCACAGCGGCGATGCGTGAGGTGATAGAGAAAGATGTTCCATTCATGACGCGTCCGACCCTGACTGCCGATGCAATAAAAATCTTTGAGATGCAGGGGGATGAGGAGAAGGTGCGGTTGCTAAAGAGTCGGCCGAAGCTCTACACAACGCTATACAGGCTTTCTGGGGTGTGGGACTACTACTTTGAGGGGTTGGTGCCGTCAACGGGCTACTTGAAGGTTTTTGACGTTTATAAGTACTTCTCGGGGCTACTGCTACGTGTGCCTGAGCGTGAGAAGCCGGAGGAGTTGGCAACGATGGTGCTTCAGCCTAAGATGTATGACATTTTTCAGGAGTTTAAGCGTTGGCTTGATGCGCTTGACTTGGAGGATGCTGGCATGATAAACGATGCGATACGGCAGGGCAGGGGACGACAGATAGTGCAGGTGTCGGAGGCGCTGCATGAGAAGAAGGTGAGCCAGATTGCGGACGCGATAAAGCAACGGATTGACAAGGCGAGAATAGTGTTGGTGGCAGGGCCGTCGTCATCTGGAAAAACAACCTTTTCTAAGCGTTTAGCTGTTCAGCTTTATGTATGTGGTTTACAACCGCATACGTTAGAGCTAGATAATTACTTCGTGGATAGGGAAAAAACGCCGCGGGACGCAAATGGAGAGTATAACTTTGAGTCGATTGGGGCGTTAGACGTGGAGCAATTCAATAAAGATTTGCTGGCGATGCTGCGGGGAGAGGTGGTGGAGATACCGAAGTTTGATTTTGCTGATGGGAAGCGCTTTTACGATGGAACGACACTAAAATTTGGTCCGCGTGATGTGCTCATCGTGGAGGGTATTCATGCGTTAAATCCTATCCTTACGCCGCATATTCCGGCGGAGAATAAGTACAAAGTGTACATCTCTGCCTTGACCTCAATATCGCTTGATGGGCTCAATCGGATTTCATCGTCTGATAATCGTTTGCTAAGGCGCATGGTGCGTGATTCGCGGTATAGGGGCTACAGCGCAGTGGAAACAATACGCCGGTGGCAAAGCGTGAGAAGGGGCGAGGAGGAGAATATTTTCCCATTCCAGGAGGAGGCGGATGTGATGTTTAACTCTGCGTTGCCGTACGAGTTTAACGTGTTAAAAAATTACGCAGAGGTGCTGCTCAACGAGGTGCCATCGAGCGTGCCGGAGCATAGCGAGGCGGTGCGATTACAGCGATTCTTGCAGGTTTTTGCGCCGCTAGAGGATGGGAGCATCCCTCCTACCTCTTTGCTGCGAGAATTTTTGGGAGGTAGCTCGTTTTCGTACAAGTAATTGGGATGCTGTAGGGTAAGGTAGTGAGTGGGTCTACAAAAGTGAGAAAAATATAATGAATGATAATCAGTTTTGGGGAATACTAGCTCTTGCTGCGATTTCTATAGTGTCGGAGGTAGTAAAGAGTGTCAGGAAAAAGAAGAAGAAGAGGGGGCAAGGTGTGCCTGCGGAGATGAATCAGGGGGAACTTGAGGGTGCGCCCTTTCCTCCGGTAGAGGTTGCGGATCGGATAGAAGGCGAGGATTTAGGGAAAAAACGCAATATGGAGGAACCTTTGCAGGGCGATGATGAGGATGATTTGCTTACGCAGATAAAAAGGGCTGTGCAAGAGCTGAATGGGGCAACGAGAGGGACAGGGAGCGTGGAGCCAACGGTAGAAGATAAAAGAGAAGAAGGAGTTTTCTGTGAAGAAGTTGCGGTGGCTGAAAGTACTCCAGTAGATCCTACTGCGTGGCTGGGTTCGGTGCCTGAAGAGGAGGGAGGCGAGGGGCTAGCCGCGAAGAGGGCTGAAGAGCTGCGGGCTGAGGAGTTGGCAATGCAGATGGCGCAATCGGAGGAGCAAGTTAGTTTGGGGTGCGAAGCGTTGCGGGATATAAGAAGCGCAATGATTGCGAGCTTTTTGCTGGAGCCGAAGTTTAAACAGCAGGGCAGAAGGTTTCCCCATCGGTAGGGGTGAAACCACGGCCATTGCGCGAGCGTACAGCGGGGCTAGAGCGATTGGGTGGCGAAAACCTATGTGGGATTTTTGGTAATTGTATACATGCTATGGTTGGGGTATGTTTGTTTGTTGTGCGTGAGAGGTTCTGAGAGGCTGTGGGTGAAGATATGTGCAGGGAGGGTCATGCGGGTCAGTCTTTCAGACTGGCTTGCCTTCCAGGCAAGAATCCGGGGGTCTA
>CALHSW010000072.1 GCA_938038735.1 uncultured Bacteroidia bacterium
GTTTGAAAACCCCCGGCTATTCAAAGACCGTCCTGCGGACGGAAAACGCAGCGGCATGCGCCGCGCCCTTTTAGCTATTGGCATTTTTAATTGCGTGGGCAGCCGTATGTAGTCCCTTCATTTCGCAACCTGCCGCTGCATGGTGTTGCGCATTATTTTGCTACAGCCATTGCCGACCAACCGCCCGCCATAACCGGTACGCGATACTCCGCCTCCGCATTCTTGCAAAACCGTCCCCACATAACCCACGGCCCGCATGCATTTTCGCAAACCAATGCAGCCCCGTCCGTAGGACGGTCTCTCAATAGCCGGGGGTTTTCAAACCCCCGGATTCTTGCCTGTAAGGCAAGCCAGTCTGAAAGACTGACCCGCGTGACCATTCCCCGCCATGACCTGCGCACGTAATACCCATGGCCCGCCCAAATTTTTCGCAAACCAATGCAGCCCCGTTCGAAGGACGGTCTCTCAATAGCCGGCGGTTACCTACTGCCATATTAGCCTTGGTAAGCCTTACCCCATTAGCAATATGTAGAATATCTTCCATAAAGAAAGGTCTCATTTTACCCCCCACGTTAACATCTGTTTTCACTCTTTGGGTCTGAAGTAGTGCAATGCCTCGCTAAGCGTATCTTGCTCTACTTTCTTCATAAAGGCAGACATAAACTCCCAGTCAGGCGTACCATCAGCTTGGATAGGGAGCATCAACAAGAAGTGATTGAGCCTGGATTTATTGATTGCTCTGCCATGCCCAAATCGAGAACGCTGAGCAGATATGCTACGTGCGATAAATAACAGACAAAACTTATCAAATGAGAGCTTAGGATATAATGCTACTACATGGCTATCTAATGCAAATGAATACTCTTGGTAAAAAGCCAAACCTGCTCCTCCATCTCCATCCAAATTGAGCGTGATGCAATGCTGAGGGAACAAACCCTTTTCATTCGGAGACACAAAAGCCTTAACACCATTATCCCCCTTCTTTGCGGAAATTAAAGGGAGCTCTCCATCGACTAAGGAAGACATATTATTTTGATTTCCTTTAATAGGATTGAAGAAATCAGTAAGAGTAAATTCTTTCCATTCTCTATCATCCAATGCACCAAGAGTAATGATATGCTCAAGTAGTTGTGCTTCCAACTTGGGACGAACTTCCGACAAAAGTTCGTCCTCGCCTGCTGTATTATCGAAGAGATAGCCTCTTCCGTGAGTAATCATATTGAACTGAAAGGTGAGATAATCCGCCATCGTTTTGCGGAAGTCTTCCTCGGAGGGAATTTCATCATTGAAGTAGTAGAACGAATGCAACCATTCGTCCTCCGGTTCGATGGTGGTTTCCACACAAAACTTACTCTCTGACTTGGTTCTTCCGTGCCAAACATCAAGCAAATGCTGTTTACGGTCTTTGGCAGTACCATTATCCACTAACCCCACGTGCTTAGCTACAACAAAACCATCGTCCTCGAAGTTGATGAACCTGCACTTCTTCTCCTTGGGGTGTGGCACGCCTGCCGTAAAGATGGCGATACAAGGATTTGTACCGACACCGTAGAATGTATTATTATTCAACGTTATCACCCCTTCCAGCGTGTGATGCTTGAGGATATTACGCTTGATGGTTTTCTCAGTGGAGGTCTTTCCCGTAACAGAAGATTGCGGTATAATGACAATTGCCCTTGCGTCCTCGCTTAGGGAGTCAAGCAAATGTTCGGTAAAAGCGATTTCGTACTTATCAGGATCGTCTTTACTCCCCTGTGAATAGGGAGGATTCATCATTCCGACTGTGCAGTGCATCTCTTTTTGAAGCTTACTCGCAGACTCAACAAGGAAATCAAAGTTGTGCAAATTACTCTTGCCATCACCACGCAATATCATATTGGTTGTAGCAATAGTAAACATATAGTCTTGCAGTTCAATGCCCATCAATTGTTCTTTGCGGATAGAACGTTGTAGGTCTAAGTCACCCGTCTGTTGCAACATTGAGTGCATTGCTGCAATGAGAAAGCCTCCTGTTCCACAGCAAGGGTCGAGTACTCTGTCTGAGGTTTTCAATCCTATCAAGTCGCAGAATAATTCTGTAATATGTCTTGGAGTAAGAACGATCCCTAGATTTTGCCCATCCTTACCCGAGTAAGCCATAAACTCCCCATAAAACATACCTAAATAATCATCAGCGGACTTAGAATAAAGGATGGAACGATGAATACTCTCTCTTAAAAATTCGGTATATTCACGCAGAAGCGTTTTCTTGCTCTTGGGATCCTTATCGTTAATCTTACGATTATCTCTAATAACTGCAAACTGTGCCAAAATCTTATCTCGCTTGGTAGTGGGAGAAACATTAGCACGAGTAAGATTGGCTTCGATGGCATCATATATCTTCTTGCCATCGGATTTAACCGTGTCACCAGTAAGGTCGTCAATGGAAAACCCCTTAAAGCTTTCCTCTCGAAGAGCTAGCAGGATTCCCGAAACCACAAGCGGTTTCTCTTGATTAGTCAGACCTCCTTTCCAAAGCATCTCATGTAGCGTTTCTGCGTCTTTGAGTATCTCGGCAGTGGTCTTTTCCTCCTCGCTTTCTTCTTGTAAAATCTCACGATGGTAGTAACGATCTATATTATCTTCATTGAAATAGATAAAAGTTTCCACATCTGCCAACTCTTTAGGGTAGAGACTGTCATCCAAAAAAATCGGGGTAATACGATGACGTTTTTCGTCTCCAGAAACGCCAATAGCAATGACTTTCTTGTAATTTGTATGTTGAATTATGTGCCGTCCATAGTGTAACGCACCATTTACAGCATACCCTTTTTTGCTTGCGATGTCTTCGAGAAGATTGTTTTCCTCATCTCTTTGATCATGATAAGTAATGTCGGCTTTATTCTCGATAACCAGTACAAAATCTTTTACAACCCCTACAAACTCTGGCTTGCCTACATTCCCCGAACCTGCTTTTGAACCAGTCTTCAATGCTTTCTCTATCTCAGGAATATCCGAGCTTTGATAGCATAAATCTATATGAGCTGACTTCAGTAGCTCATAAACCCATAAATCGGTTTGTGCTTCTTTCTTTGCCATTTACTTAATCAAGTCTTTTGGAGATACCTCGAGGATGTCCGCCACTTTGAAGATGATAGTGAGGTTTGGTTGTTTTCGGTTACAGACGTATGCATTGGTGATACTGAAGCTCATGCCCAATTCTTTGGCGAGCCATGTTTGTGTGATGCCTCGCTTCTTCAAATGCTCCTTGATGAGGTTGCAGTGTTCTTTACTCTGTGCCATAATGCTATGGTATATCTTATTTCTCCACAAAGATATGAACTTATATTGAATAGGACGAAAAAAGGATGACGGTTTAAGGCTAATTCTAGATTGAGACCGCAGCAAAACTATTTTTAGGATGTGTTATCTAAGTTGCTTTTATTCAGCAATTTTGCACCATGAAAAAGCCAATGAGTACCACATCCCTCTTCGACATCCTATCCGAGGTGCGGGGGACCAAGCTGACCAAGGTTGCGCAGATTGATAGGGTCATAGACTGGGCACCGGTGGGGGCCGTCATCGAGACCGTGTACACCCAGGGTAGAGCCCCGACGGGCCGCCCGAGCTACGATGGCCTCATGCTTTTCAAGACTGAGCTGCTGCGCGTTTGGTACGGCCTGCGCGATGAGGGGGTGGAGGAGATGGTGAACGACCGCATCTCCTTCAGCCGCTTCGTGGGGCTGAGCCTCGCGGCGCCCGCGCCCGACAGCACCACGGTGCTTCGGTTCCGCCGCGCCATGGCCGAGGCCGGCGCGCTGGATCAGGTGCTCCGCGAGATCAACCGGCAGCTGGAGGCCCAAGGGCTCGTGGTGAAGCGCGGGGCCATCATCGACGCGGGCGCCACCGCCGCCAGCGCCTCCACCCGGCGCGCCGCGTCCTCCTCCGTCTCGCGCCCCAATCGTTTGAAATCCATACCAGCTCCCCCTACGTTTTTTGCCCCGTTGCCTTTCCCATTCCCGCAGCAATTTAGGAAAAATCTGCCGCACCGCCACCCCGCGAGCTGCGGAATGCATCGTAACCTCGGCGCAAGGGGGGCAGAGTAGCCCGCCCGTAGCCCAGCCTCCCAATAGCCAGCGGGTATCTCCTCCCCCACCCGAATTCTTCGTTTAAAGCAAACAAACATTGGGCTGATGGGTTTCATATAGAGGTTATTGGGCGTAGAGCTATGGAAAATCACGAGGAGAATAAAAGGGCGGTAACGGAGGCCGCGGCGCGCTATGGGTATGATGCCGGCGATATTGCCGTCATGGAGCAAGCGCGCGATGCCATGCGGGCGCATGAGGACCGCATTGAGGAGATACGGGCCTGGGCGCGTAACGCCGGGATAAAGCGAATCGGCATTGCCCACTGCGCGGCGTTAACCCGAGAGGCCGCCGCCGTGCAGGAAATGCTATCCGATGAGTTTGAGGTCATGCTGGCGGGCTGCAAGGTGGGGCGCATACCGCTGGGCGACCTCCTTGACGATGGTAGCACGAGCCTGGCCTGCAATCCCATCGGGCAGGTGAAAATGCTAGAGGAGTGGGGGAGTCAGCTGAACGTTGTCATCGGGCTATGCCTGGGGCATGATATGCTTTTCAGCGGCCATTCAAAGGTGCCCACCACCACCCTCATCGTGAAGGATCGAAAGTATCGGCACAATCCCATGCAGGCGATACAGCGGGACGAGGCGAAGGAGTAGCATTTGGAAAGAGGGTATGGTTGCCTAGCGCTGCCTTCGCCGTGTAGGGGCTGATAGGCGAGTCTTCCATGCACGACCGGCTGAGTGCCGCGGAATGGAGACTCGCCCATGGTTACCCCCTAAATCACTCTGCGTCAGCCACGCCCAGCTCCCGCAGCGCCGCCTCTACCTCCCTATTCGGAATGCACAGCTCGCAAAGCTCAAACATTGACATACCCTCCAATCTCTCAATTTTTTTAATCGTTAGGAATCCCATCTGGAGGAGTAGCCGTAGCAAGCTTATAGAGCGAAGCTCCCACGGACGGAGCACACTGTCATCCAGTCTAAGGCTCCTAAGCCGGTGCATCGTCAACTCCTCCTGCTGCACAATCATATCATGCAGGAAGGCGGGCGCGCCGTTCGCGTACCAGTAGTTGCCGTACTCCTGCCCATTGAGTGCCGACAGTAGGCTGGCGGGATGGAAGAGGGGCGCCTCGGACCGGGATGAAAATTTATAGCCGCCATACATTTCACCGAGCTGCGCGAAGGCCTCCTCCAGCGTCTGCCCCTGGCGTTGCGCCAGCTGCTCCACCCCGGCTGCAAAATTTTCGCGCAGCTCCTGCTCCGTGAAGCCGCACGTCTCTGCGAACCTGTCTGTAGTGCTAATGTCGTTCAGGTTGTTAAACCCGCTAAAGATGCCGGGCACCGTGAAGCGGGTAATGCCCGTTAGCAGAACGAATTCAAGATGATCTTCAGAGCCTTTGACCACCCCATAGGTGCCCCACAAATCGCGCTGAAGGCTCTCCAGTAGATCCTTATTGGTAAAAACATCCTGCAGCGGCCGGTCGTAGTCATCGATCAGCACCACCGCCCGCTGCCCCGTCTTCGCGTGCGCTGCCTCCATAATGTGTCTGAACCGAATCGACAAAACATCCTCGTACATCACCTCCTCCACGCCGTACTCCTTCTCCCACTGCGCCATGAGCGTCTTCAGGTACTCGTTAACCTCCTCCGTCTTGGTAAAGGTTACCCCATCGTAGTTGATCAGCAGCACGGGGTGCTTAGTCCACTCCTTCTCTAGCTGCCCCATTGCCAGCCCCTCGAAGAGCTCCTTTTTGCCCTCAAAGTACGCCTTTAGCGTTGAGATCATCAGGCTCTTACCGAAACCCCGCGGCCGGCTGTAGACGTAGTACATCCCTTCTTGAACCATACGGTATAGCGACTCGGTCTTGTCTACGTACACTGCGCCGTCTCTCCGCAGCTTCTCAAAATCCGCTTGCCCCATCGGGTATTGCATCTGTTTTTCCATGGTTGTCTCCTCCTTAAAGCTATTTCTTCCCGTGGCGTAAAGATACAAAAAAAATGGATATTCTACGGTTTTTGCACATCCTGAACTCCTTGCCGTCCGCTGTTCCCCTGGGCTACCTTTTATCCCCGACCAACTAGCCACCTACTTACCACCCCCTTCGCATCAAATTCGGATTTCTCCGGAGAAATCCGAATTTGATGCGAAGGGGGTGCGACCCTGAGGCAACCCGAATTATCCCCCAATGCAGGGATTACGCTGTGCCAGCTCCGCTGTAATCAAATTATAATCAACGGGTAATGATTTTTCCTCCCCTACAGTGCAACATTGAGAGGCTTTATACGTTTAAGCCTGTGAAAACTTAGGAAACTTTGTTGGGTTTTTGAGTTTTCTTGCTACCTTCGCGGTGGTTTGATGGGACGAAAAGGGGTGATGGGGTAGCGAGAAAGAGTGTAAAACAGGTGGAATGGATATGGAAGAACAGCGCAGAAAGATCCTCATTGCGGCGGGCAACGAGATGTTGGCGAGGGGCATCCGGGCTGTTACGATGGATGAAATCGCAGCGAAGCTGGGGATGTCAAAAAAGACCATCTACGCCTACTTCAAGGACAAGGATGAGATTGTGGAGGCCATCTTCGCGGCCCACTTTGATGAGCAGTGGAGGGGTGCTGCGGCGGAGCATAGCAGCCCCGTTGAACGGTTGCTGGTGCGTATGCAGGAAGAGGTGCAGCAGCACCACGCGGTTTGCCCCCAGTTTTCGGAGGATTTGAAACGGTACTACCCAACGCTTCTCTCCGACTTCTTGGTTCGCCGGCGGGAGTACGCCCATAGGGAGATAGGCAATTTGCTCATGGAGGGCGAACGGGATGGGGATATTCGGGGTGATATTGATAGGGAGGTGGTGGTAGACCTCTTGACGGAGCTTCCCGACATGCTGCTCCATAATGAGCGGGTGGCAAGCCTTGGCTATTCTCCGGAGCGGCTACGCTTCGCCATGCAGGAGCTCCTGTTTAAAGGGCTTCTCACGGAGGCGGGGCAGCAGAAGCTGCAGGAAATTTACAAACAGCGGGGCGAGAAGGGTAACGAATAGAAAAACAACAGTAAAACATGCAGATTGGAATGCGTAATAGTAGAAAGTGCAGGTTAGGGCGATGGCGAACCGTAGCGGTGGCCGTGTGGCTTTGCGCCGCGGGGGGCGGCATGGCCACCGCGCAGCCGGCCGGCGCTGCGCCTATGTGTAGCGACACGCTGCATTTGTCGCTCAGCGAAGCGGTGAGCCTTGCCATGGAGCAGAACTTGGGCCTCAAGGCCTCGCGCCACGGCGAGGAGACCTCCCGCTACGGCGAGCTGCAGCAATGGAGCAACATCATGCCGACCATCAGCGCCAAGGGCACCTACAATAGGCAGGTGAAAAAACCGGTGATGTTTTTTCCGGAGGACTCCCCCATGGCGAAAATGGGTAATAGAACCATGGAGATAGGCTCTGACAACAGCTATACGGGGGCAATCACCGCCACGCTGCCGCTACTGGCCATGCCCGCCTACCGCAGCATCCAGAGCAGCAAGGTGGATAGGGAAATAGCGCAGGAGCAGACCCGCAATGCGCGGGTGGGGCTTGCGGGGCAGGTGAAGCTGGCCTACATCGGCATTCTGCTCGCGGAGAAGTCGCTGGAGGTGATGGACTCCAGCATGGCCACCGCGGAGCGTACGCTGCGCAACGTGGAGAACCTAACCCGGCAGGGCGTAACGGCGGAGTATGATTTGGTGCGGGCGCGGGTGCAGGTGAGTAACCTTAAGCCTATGCATGTGCAAGCGAAGCAGGGGCTTGAGGCGGCGCGGCTCTCCTTCAAAACGTTGCTAGGGGTGGGCGACACGGTGGCGGTGGACCTTACGGGCACCCTCGACGCGCTGGTGGAGGCGTTTGATGAGACGGCTCTTCTAGAGGAGAATACATTGGAGCATAACAGCAACCTCCGCCTCATGGAGCTGCAGGGCGAGAAGCTGCATAGGCAGTACCAAGCGGTGCGCGAGACGCTATGGCCGACGCTGGCGGCATTTGCAAACTACCAGATCAATACGCAGGCGAATAATTTTGACTTTGAAAAATACAACTGGGTCAACTCGTTCGTGGTGGGGATCCAGCTCGATGTGCCGCTGTTTTCGGGGCTGCGCAAGCATTGGCAGATGCAGCAGGTGAAGATAGGGCAGCGGCAGCTCGCCGAGCAGACCGCCTACACGCGCGACATGATGCGGGTGCAGGTGGTAACGGCGCGGCAGCAGATGATGGCCGCGCGGGAGTCCATGCTGGCGAGCCAGGAGGGCGAGGCGATGGCCCGGCAGGGGGTGGCCATTGCGCAGGCCCGTTTCGCCGCAGGGGCGGGCACGCTGCTTGAGCTGAACGACGCGGAGATGGCGCTTACGCAGGCGTCGCTTAACTACCATAAGGCGCAGTATAGCTTTGTGCAGGCCTTCGTGCAGTACATGCAGCTCCGCGGCGAAGAGGCGTAGCGGGGGCAGGGAGCGCCGGTTGGCAGAATGTGAGAATGGGGTAGACATGAACAGTAGGATTGAAAGTAAAAGAAGGGGGTGTGAAACCATGGGTACAATAGGGGTAAAGCGGGCGGTGGTGACGCTCGGGGCTGCGGCCGTGCTGTTGGGCGCGGCGGCGTGCGGCGGAAAAGGTAAAAACGAAACGGGGTCCACGGTGCTCGTGGCGCAGCAGGACACCACGGCCCGGCTGGTGAAGACGGAGCGAGCGACCATTGATACGGTCACGGCTTTTGAGAGCTACGCGGCGCAGGTGATGCCGTTTGAGGAGAATAGCATCACCGCGGGCATTGCGGCCCGCATCATGTCGCTGAAGGTGGACGTGGGGGACCCGGTGCGTAAAGGGCAGGTGCTGGTGCAGATGGACCCCACCATGCTCCTGCAGCAGCAGGCGCAGTTCGCCACGCTGACCCGCGATTACCAGCGCATTGACACGCTGCGCAAGGTGGGGAGCGTATCGCAGCAGCAGTACGATCAGGTGAAAACGCAGTACGAGGTGACGAAGGCGGCCGTGGCCAACTTGGAGCGGAACGTAACCCTCACCTCGCCGATTGATGGGGTGGTGACGGGGCGCTACGCGAGCGAGGGCGACCTCTTCACCATGGCGCCGAGCGCCGCGGCGGGCGGCAAGGCGGCCATTCTTACCGTGATGCAGATCGACCCCGTCAAGGTGCTTTTCAGTGCGCCCGAGGCGTTCTACACGCAGCTCAAGAAGGGCCAGCGGGTGGAGATTACCCTGGATGCCTACGAGGGCGAGCGGTTCTATGGCCACATTTATCGCATCGCGCCGAGCATTGACCCGGCCACCCATACGTTTGTGACGGAGGTGGCCGTGCCGAACGGCCATGGGAAAATCCGCCCGGGGATGTTTGCCCGCGCGCAGGTGGATTTCGGGCGGCACGCCCGGGTGATGGTGCCCGACCTAGCGGTCAACGAGCAGCGGGGGTCTGACAGCCGCTACGTCTACACCGTGGAGGGCGGCAAGGCGAATCGGGTGGAGGTGATCACGGGGCGGCACTACGGCGCCCGGGTGGAGGTGCTTACGGGCCTGAAGGGCAACGAAGAGGTGGTGGTGGAGGGGGCGGCATCGCTGCGGGCGGGCGCTCCAATAAGGGTGGTCGAAAGGCGTTAGTTTCGGAAATGGTAAGTAGCTATAGGTCATGAAAATATACGAAGCGTCGGTTCGTAAGCCGATTACAACGATCCTTATTTTTATCGGGGTAATCCTGTTCGGGCTCTACTCCATGACGCGGCTGCCGATTGACATGCTGCCCGAGATCGATCCCCCGTATATCTCCGTGGTAACCTTCTACCCTGGGGCGAGCGCGGAGGATATTGAGACGAATATCACCAAGGTGCTGGAGAATAATCTCAATACGGTGTCCGATCTCAAGGAGCTTACCTCGACATCGATGGATAATGTCTCCATGCTGACCATGGAGTTTGAGTGGGGGTCAAACCTCGATGAGGCGGCCAACAGCATTCGGGATGCCCTTTCGCGGGTTACCCGGCTGCTGCCGGATGGGGTGGAACAGCCCACGCTGCTCAAGTTTAACACCAGCATGATTCCCATATTGCAGTACGTGGTGACGGCCGATGAGAGCTACGACGTGCTGCCCGAGCTGCTGGAGGACGTGGTGGCAAATCCGCTGAACCGAATAAACGGCATCGGGGCGATAAACATTGATGGTGGTGGCGAGCGCAAGGTGATGGTTGACGTGGACCCCATCAAGCTGGAGGCGTACAATCTCACAGTGGAGGCCATCGGCGCGGTGCTGGCGAGCGAAAATGCCAACGTTCCTGCGGGTACCCTTGACCTTGGCAACACCACCAGCGCGCTGCGCGTGCAGGGCGAGTTTGCGCGTAGCAGCGTAATTAAAGACTTGGTGGTGGGGCAGTTTCAGGGTAAGCCCGTCTACCTGCGCGATGTGGCGCAGATAAACGACTCGCTGGCCAAGCAGGATTTCGTGGCGCGGTGCAATGGGCATATGGCGGTGCGTATATCCATCCAGAAGCAGTCGGGTGCTAATACGGTGGCCGTGGTGAAGGCTGTGCAGGCGGCCATGCCGCACCTGATGCGCAACCTGCCACCCGACGTGGAGGTGCAAGAGGCCTTCAACTCGGCCGAAGAGATTCAGAATAGCGTCAATAGCCTATCGGAGTCGGTAGTTTACGCCGCGCTGTTCGTGGTGCTGGTGATACTCTTTTTCTTGGGGCGTTGGCGCGCCACGTTTATCATAGTACTCACCATCCCGGTGTCGCTCATTGCGGCGTTTATATACCTCAATTTTTCGGGGAACTCACTGAATATCATATCGCTCAGCTCGCTATCCATCGCGATAGGCATGGTGGTGGACGATGCCATCGTGGTGCTAGAAAACATCACTACCCACTTGGAGCGGGGGAGCTCGCCCAAGGAGGCGGCCATCTACGGCACGAACGAGGTGGCGCTCTCGGTGGTGGCATCAACGCTGACCATCGTAGCGGTGTTCCTCCCGCTGACCATGATATCCGGCTTTAGCGGAATAATGTTTAACCAGCTGGGTATGAGCGTTACTATAGTCATCAGCGTTTCCATAGCGGCGGCGCTAACGCTCACGCCGATGCTTGCGTCGCGCATATTGAAGGCCCGTAGCAAGCATTTCCGTGCAGAGGGGAACATAGTGCAGCGGGGCATAAACTGGTTTCTCTCCAAGCTAGACATCGGATACGCACGGCTGCTCACCTTCTGCACGCGGCATAAGGCGGGCGTAATAATCGGTGCAACGCTGGTGTTTGTGGCATCTCTGTTCCTATTCCCGAACATCCGCAAGGAGTTCATGCCGCAGACTGATAGCGCGCGCGTGCAGGCCACGATACATCTTACCAACGGCGTGCGCGTGGAGTACACCGGCGCGCTGGTGGAGAAGATTGAAAAGCAGCTTGAGGCGGAGATCCCCGAGATTAACTTGCTCTCCACGAGCTACGGGTCGGCGGGGTCGAATAATCTGTTCGCCGCATTCAATGCGAATGGGTCGCACATCATCAACATGGATGTACGGCTCGTAAAGTCGCGCTACCGCCACCGCGATGCGAATGAGATTTGCGACCAGGTGCGCGCCATTTTGGCGCAGTACCCGGAGGTGGAGAAGATGAAGGTGCAGGTGAATAGCGGGCGCGGCGGTGGGGGCACCGGGGCGCAAACCGTGGATATCAATGTGATAGGGCACGATTTGGACAGGATGACGAGCGTGGCTGAGGCCCTCGCGGAGAAGATGCGCCACGTGCAGGGGGTGCGCGATGTTGACGTGCAGCGTGACCCCTACAAGCGGGAGTTCAACATAGAGTTTGACCGCGAGCGGCTCGCGATTATGGGGCTAAATACGGCAACGGCATCGCAGTTCGTTAGCCATCGTATCAACGGGATGGTGGCCACCAAATTCAGAGAGAATGGGAAGGAGTACGATGTGCTGGTGCGCTACGCGGAGCCGTTTCGGCAGTCGGTGGCGGACGTGGAGAACATAACGCTCTACACCAAGAAGGGGCAGCCCTTCAAGCTGCGCGAGGTGGCCACGGTGCGGCAGATATACTCACCCCCATCAATCAAGCGGGAGAATCGGCAGCGGGTGGTGAAAGTGCAGTGCATGCTGCAGCAGGCCTCGATAGATAAGGTGGTAGACGCGGTATGGAAGGCTACGGAGGAGGTGTCGATTCCGCAAGAGATCTCAATCGGGGTGGGCGGAACGGCGAAGGATCAAGCCGAGAACAATAGCGATTTGATGCTGCTCCTTGTGCTCGTGGTGGTACTCGTTTACATCGTAATGGCCTCGCAGTTTGAGTCGTTTCGGGCGCCGTTTATCATCATGCTTTCGTTGCCCTTTGCGTTTAGCGGGGTGCTGTTGGCGCTGTGGCTGACGGGGAATGCGCTGAATATGATTTCGATGATTGGGGCGATTATGCTGGTAGGGATTGTGGTGAAGAATGGGATTGTGCTGGTGGACTACACCAATCTGCTGCGTGCACGGGGCCTATCGACGATGCACGCCGTGGTGGAGGGTGGTAAATCGCGACTGCGCCCGGTGCTTATGACCTCGTTAACAACGATTCTCGGCATGGTGCCGCTGGCGATAAGCCACGGCGAGGGGTCGGAGATGTGGCGCGCGATGGGCGTGGCGGTGATTGGGGGGCTAAGCTTCTCGACGTTACTGACGCTGCTGGTTATACCCACGGTGTACGCGAGCTTCGTGGCGGGCGGCGTGCGGCGTAGCAGACGGAAGCAAGTAAAGGCCTTGAAGAGAGAACAACAAGCAGCATTGGAGGCGTAGCGATGAAAGCAGTATTTGTGGTATATAATCAGGCGCTTAGCGATCAGGTGGCGCGCGCGGTGAGGCGAGTGGGGCTTCGCGGGTATACGCAGTGGCAGGGGGTGCGCGGGAGCGGGAGCCGGGATGGTGAGCCGCATTTGGGTACGCACACGTGGCCTGCAGTGAATATGGCCATGCTGATTATGGCGCCCGATGGGGCGAGCGAGGAGTTGAAGAAGGCGCTGCGGGCAATCGACGCGCAGAGTCCGCAGCAGGGGCTGCGGGTCTTCTCGTGGACGGTGGACGAGGAGTAGCGATTTAAGGTTAGGGATGTAGGTAACGGCGGGGCGTTGACCCCGCCGCTTTTTGTTGGGAAAAACGGAAAGCATGTAGGGGCGGGGGCGGGATGGCTAGAGTGGTCAATGGGCGGCGGTCACTATTGTTGCGGTATATGCGGCTAGCAGGGCGGTTTGAATTGGGAAAAAGTACTCGTTGCGATAGGATTTTTGAGGCGAGATGCGCAATCGTTAAAAAAGTTTTTGTTGCTATTTTTAATGGCTAACTATTGATTGATAGGTAGTTAATGAATTGATAGACGTTGCTATTTTGCATTGTTGTCTTGTAGTGGTTTTGAATTGAAAAAATAGGTTTACCTTTGCGCCGTTGTTTTATCAATATAGTTCTGTACTTATGAACATTTTTGTGGGAAGTCTTCCGTTCAGAGTTGGGGAAGAGGAATTGGGCCAGCTGTTTTCGCAGTATGGCGAGGTGTCAAGCGCGCGGATCATCAAAGATCGGGCGACTGGTCGTAGCAAGGGCTACGGTTTCGTGGAGATGCCGGATGATAGCGCGGCGCAGCGTGCCATAGACGAGCTGGACGGCAGCGACATGGGCGGTCGTAAGATCGCGGTGAACAAGGCGCAGGAGCGTGAGGCGCGTCCGCGCAATGACCGCGGCTACGGCGATCATCGTGGTGGCTACGGTGACCGTAATCGGGATAACTACTAGTAGTGGAAAAGTAGAGTTCGCGGTTGCGGTGGACCCGCGCAGCGGACGGGACGATGGTTTTGTGAGAGTGGTGTCAGTGGTGTAGCGAGATTGCGGCGTAGGGGCTGAGGATATACGTGATGTTTACGCGCGGCGTTTCTGAGGAGGAAACGCCGCGTTTTTTTTGCTTTTCGCTCCTGCGAAGTGGGGATGCGCATTAGCGTTGCAGGTGGTGGCGGAGGGTCACGCGGGTCAGTCTTTCAGACTGGCTTGCCTTTCAGGCAAGAATCCGGGGGTTTAAAAACCCCCGGCTATTGAGAGACTGTCCTACGGACGGGGCTGCATTGGTTTGCAAAAATTTGGGTGGGGTCGGGGTATTGCGTACCGGTTATGGCGGGCGGTTGGCAATGGCTGTAGCAAAATAATGTGCAAGAACCATAGCGCTGCAGGTAGCGAGATGTAGGGGGACCACGTACGGTTGCCTACGCTATTGAAGCCGCAGGGATTTAGGAGGGCGCGGCGCAGCCGCTGCGTTTTCCGTCCGGAGGACGGTCTTTGAATAGCCGGGGGTTTTCAAACCCCCGGTACATTTGCCCAAAGGGCAAAAACAGTCTGAAAGACTGACCCTGGCGGGCTATTGCATAAGTAAATTCAATGTG
>CALHSW010000073.1 GCA_938038735.1 uncultured Bacteroidia bacterium
CTTTGCGGGAACTATAATGCGCGGAGGGTCACGCGGGTCAGTCTTTCAGACTGGCATGCCTTTTAGGCAAGAATCCGGGGGGGCTAAAGCCCCCGGCTATTGAGAGACCGTCCTTCGGGCGGGGCTGCAATGGCGGCGAAAATCTGTGCGGGATAGGGCGTATTGTATATGCGAGGGCGGTGGCAGTGCGTGCAGGTTGATGCGGGTTTAAATTGGCGTTGTGCGCAGGGTATTGCGGAAGTTTGGTTGATTATGGCCGCTGCAAAATGATGCGCAACACCCACCTCATCGGGTAGTGAAACGGTATTGGCGGTCATTTACAGTTGCCCATGCGCTATTGAAAACGCAGACATTTAAAAGGGTGCGGCGAAGCCGCTGGGTTTCCGTCCGTAGGACGGTCTTTGAATAGCCGGGGGTTTTCAACCCCCCGGTACATTTGCCCACAAGGGCAAAACAGTCTGCAAGACTGACCCGCGTGACCATCAACGCAATGTTCTTCCCAACCTGCATAATCTGCAGGCATGCCCACGCACGGTTGCATGCGCTACTGCACACGTTGATAGGTAGAAGGACGCAGCGCAGCCGCTGGGTTTCCGTCCGTAGGGCGGCGGTTATAATAGATTCGTGTAGCTGGATTAGGTTTGGAGGGAGGCAGCGCGAAATGGTTTTTATCCCAGTTTCCCCAATAGGGGGCGACTCTCTACACTCTTTAAAAACACTACAAATTTCTCTACCTTCGCGGCGTTAATAGTGCAGAAGTAATAGCAAAGCGGCAGGAGACAATACGGATGGGCGAAGAGTACAACGCAAGAGAGGTAGAAGCGCGCTGGCAGGAGAGCTGGCGCGAATCGGGCGTATACAACGTGACGGTTGACAAGAGCCGCCCGAAATACTACGTGCTGGACATGTTCCCCTACCCTTCTGGGGCGGGGCTTCACGTGGGGCATCCGCTGGGTTACATCGCCTCTGACATCTATAGCCGCTACAAGCGTATGCGGGGCTTCAACGTGCTGCACCCCATGGGGTACGATGCCTTTGGGCTGCCCGCGGAGCAGTACGCCATCCAAACGGGGCAGCACCCCGCGGAAACCACCCGCATTAACTGCGAACGCTACCGCCAGCAGCTGGAGCTGCTGGGGCTGAGCTACGATTGGGCACGGGAATTCCGCACGAGCGACCCAGACTACTACCACTGGACGCAATGGGCGTTTCTACAGTTCTATAACGCCTACTTCGATGCGGCAAAGCAGAAGGCACGGCCGCTCAAGGAGCTGATAGAGTACTTTGAGCAGCACGGATCGGAGGGGAATACGGCACACACAAACGCCGAGGTGGCGTTCACCGCGGAGGAGTGGAAGAAGATGGGCGCGGCAGAGCGCGATGCCATACTACACCATTTCCGCTTGGTATATCGCGCTGAGACATCGGTCAACTGGTGCGAGGAGCTCGGCACGGTGCTGGCAAACGATGAGGTGAAGGAGGGGCTCTCCGTGCGTGGAGGCTACCCCGTGACGCAGCGGCGCATGATGCAGTGGAACCTACGGGTGTCAGCCTACGCTGAACGTCTACTCGCGGGGCTGGAAGATTTGGAGTGGAGCGACTCCATGAAGGAGATGCAGCGCAATTGGATCGGGCGTTCGCAGGGCGCATCGGTACACTTCGATGTGGAGGGGCAAAAGGGCATAGATATAGAGGTATTCACCACCCGCCCCGACACGCTCTACGGGGTGACCTTCATGGTGCTAGCCCCCGACCATCCGCTAGTGCCAACGCTAACCACCGCGGCGCAGCGGGCCGAGGTAGCGGCGTACGTAGATGTGACGTCACACCGCTCCGAGCGGGAGCGCATAGCCGAGACCAAGCGGGTGAGCGGTGCATTCACCGGGAGCTACGCCCTCCACCCGCTCACCGGGGAGAAGCTACCGATATGGATAGGCGACTACGTGCTGATGGGCTACGGCACGGGGGCCATTATGGCCGTGGCGGCGCACGATGGGCGCGACTTTGCCTTTGCCCGCCACTTCGGGCTTCCGCTGCGGCAGGTGGTATGCGCTGTAGGCGAAAAGGTTAGCGACCCCGCCACGTGGGAAAACGCCTACGAAGCGAAAGACGGCATAGCCGTAAATAGCCCGCTTTGGGAGGGGAAACCCACCACGCAGGCCATAGAGGAAGCCTGCCGCATACTTGAAAAGGAAAGCAGGGGCAAGGCGAGGGTGACCTACCGGCTACGCGATGCCATCTTTAGCCGGCAACGCTACTGGGGCGAGCCAATCCCAATATATTACGACGCTGAGGGCGCATCGCATGGGCTTGACGAAGGCGAACTCCCGCTGATGCTCCCCGAAATAGATAGCTTCAAGCCATCGCCCGACGGCGAGCCACCGCTGGCACGCGCCAAGAATTGGAGAACCAAGGAGGGATTCCCTTTAGAGACTACCACCATGCCTGGCTTCGCGGGATCGTCAGCCTACTCGGTGCGATTCATGTCGCCCGATTACAGTAAGGGGTTGGTATCGCCCGAAGCCAACGGCTATTGGCAGGACGTAGACCTATACATAGGCGGCACGGAGCACGCCACGGGGCACCTCATCTACTCCCGCTTTTGGAATAAGGTGCTGTACGACCTGGGGTACGTGGTGAAAGACGAACCCTTTAAAAGGCTGGTGAACCAGGGGATGATCCAGGGAAGGTCAAGCTTTATCTACCGGGTTAAGGGCACGCAACGGTACGTGCCGGTGACGCAGCGGGAGCAGTACGACACAACGGAGATACATGTGAACATTTGCTACGTGCAGAACGACATACTTGACGTAGAGGCGCTGCGAGCATCAAGCGCGGAGTACCGCGACGCGGAGTTCGTGCTTGAGAATGGGGAGTACCGCTGCGGCTGGGCAGTGGAGAAGATGAGCAAATCGATGCTGAACGTGGTTAACCCCGACAGCATCGTGCAGGAGTACGGGGCAGACACGCTGCGCATGTACGAGATGTTTCTAGGGCCGCTGGAGATGTCAAAGCCATGGGACACCAATGGGATTGACGGCGCTTCCAAGTTCTTGCGCAAGCTATGGCGCTACTGCACGGAGGGCGAACTTAGCGAGGGCGAAGCCCCGAAGGAGGCGCTGCGCGCTGTACATAGGTGCGTGAGGCAAACGGAGGAGGGCATCGAGCGGCTCAGCTTTAACACCTGCGTTTCGGGCTTTATGATTGCGCTGAACGAGGTGCAGAAGGCTAAAAGCCGTCACCGCAGCGTGCTGGAGCCATTAGTGCTGGCACTATGCCCCTTCGCTCCGCACATGTGCGAAGAGCTTTGGCACCGGTTTGGACACAAGGACTTCGCGGTAGCTGAGGCTTGGCCTTCGGTTGATGAACGCTACCTCGTGGAGGAGAGCTACAACTACCCGATATCGTTTAATGGGAAAACACGTTTCACGATGGAGCTGGCGCAATCGCTCGATGCTGCTGGGGTAGAAAAAGAGGTACTCACGGACCCCCGCGTGGTGGAGCAGCTTGCAGGACGTACGCCCAAGCGGGTTATCGTGGTAATCGGAAGAATCGTAAATATTGTAATCTGAAACAGCTAAAACGAATTAGCAAGACAACAATGGGAGCAAAGAAACTAGATAAAAAGCAAACAAGGCAGCTCGTCAAGGAGTATGCGCTGATAATCTTTGGGTTAATAATCTACACGCTAGGCTGGACGTGCTTTCTTGTGCCGATGGGGATTACCGGCGGCGGGGCATCGGGTATTGGCACCATGGTGTACCTCCTCACAGGGGGTGCAGTGCCAGTGGGTGTGACGTACCTCGTAGTCAATGCCATTCTGATAATCATTGCGATGAAGGTTATCGGAGCTAACTTCGGCGTGAAAACCATATTTGCGGTAGGGCTCGCTTCCGTGCTACTCTACGTGGAACAGATACTGCTGACGAAATACGTGCCGATAATGCCGAACGACATCCTGCTCTCCGCCATCATCGGAGGAGCGATGTCGGGGCTCGGCATTGCGATAGCGTTTAGCCAAGGGGGCAGCACAGGGGGCACCGATATCATCGTGATGCTGGTCCTTAAGTACCGCAACATGAGTCCAGGCAAAGTTCTTTTGATGGTAGATGTACTGATTGTATCATCAGCACTATTTTCACTGCAAGAATTGCCTTTTATTGAGCGGATTGCACGGTTGATGTATGGTTACATCACAATGGTAACCACATCGTACGTGATTGACCTATACCTTAACGGGCGAAAGCAATCGCTACAGGTGTTCATTTTCTCTAAGAACTACGCTGCTATTTCTGATAGGATAAACAGCGAAATGAATCGCGGCGTAACGGTTCTTGATGCCAAAGGATGGTACTCCAAGGAAGAGGGGAAGGTGCTGCTCGTGGTGGTGCGCAGCAACGAAAGGAGTACGCTGTATAGAATCATCAAAGAGGAAGACCAAGCGGCATTCATTTCGGCGGCCAACGTGAGCGGCGTATTTGGCCGCGGCTTTGAGGCCATCAAACCGTGACCCGGCGTAGAGCCAAAGAGCGAAAAGATGCGAAGAGGAAAGACGTTAGCAGCGACAGCGATAGTGTGCGTGGCTGCGTTGCTGGTTTCGTGCTTGGAGCCAGATAGGAAGGGTCAGCGCGGCCCCGCGGTGGACAGTACAGTGACGCTATCCGCGAACCGCTACGGTTTTTTAGACCAAGACCTGCGTGTGGATACGATAGTAGTACCAAGCGGGGTGGCACTGTCCACGCTGCTGCGGCAGCACGGCGTGACGGCTACACACATTCAACAAATCGGTTTGGGTGCGCTGGAAGGGATATTTTCCCCGCGTAAAATCAAGGCTGGCAACGAGTCGTACTTTTGGTATGGGGAAGACAGCATCGCAAGACACTGGGTATATAAGCAAAGCCCAACGGACTACCTACATCTTGATTTCACGGGCGACACGCTCTCGGCAGCAATTGAAAATCTACCGATAGAAATCAAGCGGCGAAGCGTGCATACGGTAATTGAGTCCTCGCTGTGGAACGCGATGGTTAGCGCCAATACCTCTCCGTCGTTAGCCCTACGCTTGTCCGACATCTTCGCATGGACCGTAGATTTTTTTGGGCTAGCCAAAGGCGATCAGTTTTTCGTGTGCTACGATGAGGAACTGCTTGACGAAGAGGCAATAGGGATAGGGAAAATCCACGCAGCACGGTTTGTACACGGGAAGGACACCATCGGGGCCTATAGCTTTACGCAGGACTCTACCCGCTCCTACTGGGACCAGCAGGGGCGCAGCCTGCGCAAGGCCTTTTTGAAAGCACCTTTACACTTCTCTCGAATTTCCTCCGGCTTTTCGTACGGGCGCAAGCATCCCATTCTAAAGATCGTTCGCCCGCACACTGGGGTTGACTACGCCGCGCCGGCAGGCACACCGGTTTTGGCCCTAGGCGATGGCAAGGTGATTGCCAAAGGGTATAACGGCGGAGGCGGTAACACCGTGAAGATTAGGCATAACAGCGTCTATACCACGGGGTATATGCATCTATCCCGCTACGGGAAGGGCATACAGGTGGGGTCGTTCGTGAAGCAGGGGCAGGTGATTGGCTACGTGGGGAGCACGGGGTTGGCCACAGGGCCGCACCTCGATTTTAGGGTATGGCGCAACGGATCGCCCATGAACCCCCTCCGGATGGAGTCTCCATCGGTAGCACCGCTCGACAGCGCATTGCTCCCTGCCTTTTTTCGGGAGTGCGTCACCCTTGACTCTCTCTTAAACCTAGCCGAAAAGAAGATGCAAGTGCCAGCGGTCGACACCACAAGTGGTACAAATGAAGAGTGGTAGGCATGAATGTTTTCTGCCAATCCGTCTAAATTGGGTATATTTGCAGGAAAAGAAGGTGGGGGAAAAGCGTCATGGCAAAGATTCATATTACGGTAAACGGTACAAGCCAAGAGCTTGAAGCGGGTAGCACTCTTGATAGCTACGCGGAGAGCAAGGGGCTAGGCAATCAGCAGGGAGTGGCGATAGCAGTTAATGGAAAGGTAATTCGTCGTCGGGATTGGATAACCACAACGCTCGCGGATGGCGATGTAATAATGCTTCTCACGGCTGCGCAGGGGGGGTGAAGAAGCACAGGGTACGGCAGAACGAAGAGGCAAGCATTAAGGAAGGTAGAGCAATGAGACAGAAAGAAATAAAGAACGAACAGAATCTGCGGGAAGAGCAGTGCGAATACATTACGCAAGCCCCCATTGCGGGGTCGGAAAAGGTGTACATACCCTCAAGCAGCGATGGTAGGATTAGGGTTCCTATGCGTAAAATATCAATGTCACCAACGGAGCGCGAGGGGAAAGCCCCAGAGGAGAACGCCCCGCTCTACGTGTACGATACGAGTGGCCCCTTCACGGATCCATCCATTCAGATTGACGTAACCGAGGGCATTCCACGCATACGCGAGGCGTGGATCGCGGAGCGCAACGATACAGAAGAGCTGCCCACCCTCAGCTCCGAGTATGGGCGGATGCGCCTAGCCGATAAAACGCTCGACTCGCTACGCTTTCCCCACGTGAACAGTAAGCCCCGCCGAGCAAAGGCTGGGAAATGCGTGACGCAGCGTCAGTATGCCCAGCAGGGCATCGTCACCCCGGAGATGGAATTTGTGGCGGTACGAGAGAATCAGAATTTTACAACCATGCACGAGGCGTACGGGCGTGGCGAGATGCCCAGCCCCATTACGGGGGAGTACGTACGGCAGGAGGTGGCTGCGGGGCGAGCCATCATCCCGGCAAATATCAACCACCCCGAGAGCGAACCTATGATCATAGGGCGGAACTTCTTGACGAAGATTAACGCAAACATTGGGAATTCGGCTATTACTTCGGGCATCCACGAGGAGGTGGAAAAAGCTGTGTGGGCGTTCCGTTGGGGCGCTGACACCGTGATGGACCTCTCAACAGGGGATAACATACACGAGACCCGGGAATGGATTATCCGTAATTCGCCTGTACCGATAGGCACGGTTCCTCTCTATCAGGCACTTGAGAAAGTGAATGGAGATGTGGAGGCCCTGAGCTGGGAAATCTACCGCGACACGATAATAGAGCAAGCGGAGCAAGGCGTTGACTACTTCACCATCCATGCGGGCGTGCGCAAGGAGTACATTCCGCTCACGCTAAAGCGGTTGACGGGTATCGTATCGCGCGGCGGCGCCATCATGGCGAAGTGGAGCATGCTTCACAAGGAGGAGAACTTCCTCTACTCTCACTTTGACGAGATTTGCGACGTATTGGCCGCCTACGACGTGGCCGTGTCGCTGGGCGATGGGCTAAGGCCTGGATCCATCGCCGATGGGAACGATGCGGCCCAATTCGCCGAGCTCGACACGCTAGGCGAACTGACACAAACGGCGTGGGCAAAAGGCGTTCAGGTAATGATAGAGGGGCCCGGGCACGTGCCGATGCACAAGGTGATGGTCAATGCGGAGCGTGAGCAGGAGATATGCGCCGATGCGCCGTTCTACACGTTAGGACCACTCGTGACAGACATTGCCCCCGGCTACGACCACATCACCTCGGCCATCGGCGGCGCGCTGATTGGTTGGGCTGGCACAGCCATGCTCTGCTACGTAACCCCGAAGGAACATCTCGGGCTGCCCAATCCTAACGATGTAAAAGAGGGCGTGATAACCTATAAGCTCACGGCGCATGCCGTTGACATCGCCAAGGGGCATCCCAGCGCAACGTACCGCGACAACGCCATGAGCAAGGCTCGCTTTGAGTTCCGCTGGAAAGATCAGTTCAGCATCGGCCTAGACCCTGATAGGGCTCGGGCATACCACGACGAGACTCTTCCTAGCGAGAGCGGAAAGAAGCAACACTTCTGCAGCATGTGCGGGAAGAAGTTCTGCTCTATGCGAACATCGCAGCAGGTGAAGGAGCTGGCCGAGGAGGAGCTGAAAAAATAGATACGTTTAGACGCATACAGCGTAGCATCCATCTTCTCCACGCAATGCACGGAGGGGGTGGATGCCTCTATAAACAAAACGGATACTGCAACGTTATAGGTGCAAAGTACCCTGCCGGTTATGCAGCGGTAGATGAGAGATTGATAGCGTGTAGAGATGAAAAAGAGAAAGGGAGACGATTTCAACCAGGCAGAGAGGATACTAGAAATCCTACAGGAGAGCTTTTCGGTAACTGATAAAGGGGTAACCTTATCGGAAGAGGATATTCCTGACGAATTGCCCTTGATTGAACTACGAAATAACGTCTGCTTCCCATTCACGATGCTGCCTATTGCGGTAGGGCGTCCACGAACCAAACGGCTGGTAGACTCGCTTGAGGGCGATGCCCCCTTGGTAGTGATTACGGCACAAAAGAATCCGGAAGCGAATAACCCCACGAAGAGCGGGCTGTACCGAACGGCTACATTGGCGAAGGTGCGGCAGTCCATCCCCGTACCGGGGCACACGGCTCTCGTAGTGGTGGGATTGATGCGGGTGAAGATTACAGAATTTGTACAATCCAAGCCCTACTTCACGGTGAAGGTGGAGCCGCTACAGGAAAAGATAGGCGACCTGAAGTCGGAGAGCATGGCAGTAAAGCTTTCGGAGCTTGGGAGGTTAGCAAAACAGTACTCAGAACTCGCCAATGACAACGTGGCATTCGTGTCGGACATGTCGGTCAATGGGGTAGATGTTTTTCCACTCTTCTTTGTCAATACGATTGCCTCACTGCTAGAGATGCCCGTTGACAAGAAGCAAGATTTGCTAGAGAGTAGCGATTTTGAGCATCGTGTAGACCTCTTGCTGGAGCAGATCGTTTTTGCCATCAAGGGCCTAGAGCTGCGTCAGGAGATGCAGAAGAAGACCCACGAAGACCTTGAAAAGCAGCAACGCGACTTCATGCTGCAACAGCAGATAAAAACGATACAATCGGAGCTGAACAGCGGGGAGGTGAACGATGCTGAAGCGATAATAAAAAAGGGCGCGAAGCTGAAACTCTCCAAGGAAGCGCGCGAGGTGTTTGACCGCGAGGTTAACCGGTTGCAACAGATGAACTCCGCTGCCCCCGATTACGCCATCCAGCTCTCATACCTACAGCTATTCACCGAACTTCCGTGGGGTGTCTATTCAAAGGACAACCACGACCTAAGATATGCTCAGGAGTGCCTTGATGAAAATCACTTCGGGCTGGAAAAGGTGAAAGAGCGGATATTGGAGTTTTTGGCAGTGCTGAAGCTAAAAAAGGACTTGAAGTCGCCAATTATCTGTCTATACGGTCCTCCCGGGGTAGGGAAAACATCGCTAGGACGTTCAATAGCAAAAGCTTTGGGCAGGCAGTACGCACGCATATCCCTTGGCGGCATGCACGATGAGGCGGAGATACGTGGGCATCGGCGAACCTACGTGGGCGCAATGCCAGGGCGTATCATACAGAATCTGAGAAAGGTAAAGACTTCAAACCCAGTGTTCGTGCTTGACGAGATCGACAAGGTGACGTCAAACATGATGGGAGATCCGGCATCTGCCCTCCTAGAGGTGCTTGACCCAGAGCAGAATAAGTCGTTTTACGATAACTACCTAGAGGTTGACTTTGACCTCTCAAACGTGCTATTCGTCACCACGGCGAATGACATCAGTACGATAGCCCCCGCCCTACGCGATAGGATGGAGATGGTGGAAATCACTGGCTACCTATTGGAAGAGAAGATAGCGATTGCCAAAAAGCATCTCATTCCAAAGCAACTGGAGGCGCACGGCGTAAAGCCTGAGCAATTCGTGCTCTCCGATGAGTTAATACAGTGCGTTATTGAGGATTACACCCGAGAAAGCGGAGTCCGAAAGCTTGACCAAACGATCGCAAAGCTCATTCGGCAGCAAGCCAAACGGATCGCCATGAAGGAGGAGATGAACGTGGAACTCACAAAGGAGGATATAGTGGAACGCCTCGGGAGAGCCAAGTTTATCAATGAACACTACAAGGATCGTCACAACGTTGGCGTGGCCGTAGGCATGGCATGGACGCAGGTGGGGGGCGAGATACTCTACGTAGAGTCGGCCATGTCAAACGGGAAAGGGACCTTGAACCTTACCGGGAATTTGGGCGATGTGATGAAGGAGTCTGCCGCCATTGCGTTGCAGCTTCTACGAAGCATGAAGGATAGGCTAAAGCTCACTGTAGACTTCCTAAACACCGATGTGCACGTACATGTACCCGAAGGCGCAATCCCTAAAGATGGACCCTCCGCAGGCGTTACGATGGTCACGTCACTTCTTTCCACCCTTTCGGGCGTAGTGCCGACCGCGGGGATAGCCATGACAGGCGAGATAACGCTCAGCGGTCGTGTACTTCCTGTGGGGGGGATTAAGGAGAAGATTTTGGCCGCAAAGCGCGCAGATCTCAAACACATCGTCATGCCGGCAGAAAACCAAAAGGACATTGAAGAGATAAAGCCTGAATACATAAAGGGTTTAACATTCTCGTACATTGATTCGGTTGACGAGTTGATAGAAGTGATGTTCCCTAGTCTGTATGCTGCCATGGACAAGAAAGCTTAAACACACCGCAACGTTTACCGTTGTAATAGCATCATGAGTATGTATAAGCGGTTTGTTAAGCCATTGCTTTTTTGTCTTCCCCCAGAACGAGCGCACAGCTTTGCACTGGGGAGCCTGAGAGGAGTGCTTCGTTTTCCCTTTGGGAAGGCGTGTTTAAGGAGTCTTTTTGGAGTACCTAAAGCGATGCCAACCATTGAGCTATGGGACATTCCTTTCAAGGGGTACGTAGGCTTAGCAGCAGGGTTTGACAAGCGTGGCGTACTGCTCGATGATGCTGACTGCCTTGGGTTTTCTTTCATAGAGGTTGGGACAGTCCCGCCGAGACCTCAACCGGGTAATCCACAGCCTCGTCTGTTTAGACTGACGGAGGATCGTGCATTTATCAACCGTATGGGGTTCAATTCGCCCGGCGTTGCCTCCGTGGAGAAACGACTGGCGAAGATGCGTACGCACCGAATTCCTATACTCGGGAACATTGGGAAGAACACCGCCACAGACAATCTCAATGCGAAAGAGGATTACCTAGAGGTGTTCAGTCGACTTTACCCTATAGTTGACCTATTTGTAATCAACGTAAGCTGCCCTAACGTTAAGTCATTGTGCGACTTGCAGAGTGCCGACTCGCTCACGGCTCTCCTTGAACCTATAATGCAATTCCGCATACAACAGGGATTCTACCGCCCTATCCTACTCAAACTAGGGCCTGATGCCCCCGCAGATACCATTGGCGATGTGGTTCGCACAGCTCAGAAACTCGGTATAGATGCATTCGTTGCATCCAACACCACCAACAGTCGTGAGCACGTAAAAACCTCAAAAGCCAAACTAGAAAAAATCGGACGCGGCGGGTTAAGCGGAGCTCCGCTCTTTGAACAAGCACTTGCGCTGGTGAAGAATATTCGGGCGAACGCTGCACCGTCTACTCCCATCATCGGGGTTGGGGGAATTTCCAATGGGAAGGAGGCACTCGCAATGCTTCAGGCGGGAGCATCGCTCGTGGAGATATTTACTGGTTTTATATACGAGGGTCCTAAGACCGCACGCCGTATCAACAAATACCTGTTAGAGCATCGGGACGAAATTCCCAACTGGCTTGTGTGAAGTAGTTCAAGGTGGAAATAATGCAAGAAAAACGCAGCTAGCGGGCTTGCCCGCTAGCTGCGTTTTTTAATTTCTTCTCTGCTTAGGTCTATGATTGGACCCTACACATCGTAATCGTCATCATCATGCTTATCACCCGCCTCCTCATCGTCTGCGTCAGCATCACCGTCTGCTTGTTCCTCCTCCTCTTCTTCCTCAACATCATCCATCATGTCCACGTCCATTCCCCCCTTCTCGTCCTCCTCTAACTCCTCATCCAACTCGTCGTTTTCCTCGTCCTCTTCGTCAACATCCTCCCATTTGTCCGCGTGAAGCTCTACTCTAACCAAGTAGACGGCATCCTCACATTCCATGCGCACTGCATAAAACTTCTCCCCATTAGGCTTCGTAACCTCGTTGGCATAGGTTTCATACCCTCCAGGAAATGCCAAGTTAAACTCTTCGAGCAACTCGTCAGACAGCCTGTCATAGCTAGTCAAAATATGCTTCTTTGGTGTTGTCATGCCTACCGTTTAATCTCTACTTTTCTCCTTTTTTCGGCTGCAATAATAGTGTATTTTTCTGAATTCAAACCATCATTGCCTAAACAATAGGATTTATTCCGTTGCATGTAATCATAGTACGCTAAAAATCAATTGATTACTATTGCTGAGATGTCTGCTATTTGTTGAAAAGCTCTTAGCGTTCACTTCAACGCTTCCCACTAAGGCCACCTTGTTCCATTCTACTTGAAACGCCTGAAATAGAGCATAAAACCCCACGCACAGTTTTTTAGCTAGAGGTTTTGTACCTTTGCAGCGTTATTTGGCGAAGCCGATAAGACCGCCCTAACAGAAAGGGCGTAAAGTGAAGGAGTAAAAATTGTCTGCAATGGAGAACATAATTGCCCCCGTTGACCCGCAACTAATTGAACAAGAACTCACCGATGAACTCTTCTTACGTAAGTCAAACAATGGCAATACCCTCCTATACCATTTCACAGCTACACAAGCCCCCTACACGATGCGAGAGCTTGGACGCCTGCGAGAACTCTCATTTCGTGAGGCTGGCGGCGGCACAGGCAAGGAGTTAGACATTGATGAATTTGATACCAACGACCACCCATACTCGCAGCTCATTGTTTGGGATCCCGAGGAGCGTCAAATTCTTGGGGGATATCGCTACATAGCAGGCAACGTAGGCGTACACCCGAGTAAACTCTTCGCCACAGGAGAACTTTTTAATTTTTCTGATGAGTTTATCCGAGACTACCTACCCTACACCATTGAACTAGGGCGTTCATTCGTACAGCCTGCCTATCAATCGACACGACTCCGAAGGAAAGGGATTTACGCCCTTGACAACCTATGGGACGGGCTTGGTGCCCTCGTAGTACTCAACCCTTGGATGAAGTACTTTTTCGGGAAGGTCACGATGTATCCGCATTACAACGTCGAGGCGCGCAGCGCCCTTCTGTACTACATCGAGAAGTATTACCCCGACACGAAGACCTTGGTGCGTCCCATCACCCCGCTTCCATCGGCACTTACGAAGGAACAATTAGAATCTATTTTCACGGGAAGCGATAGGGCAGAGAATAAGGAAATTCTCATGCGCTACCTGACAGAACGAGGGGAACGAATTCCACCGCTCATTAAGTCGTACGTTGGCCTAAGCGATACGATGAAGATGTTTGGTACTGCCATCAACCCTGGCTTCGGGGCAGTGGAGGAGACGGGTATTCTAGTAACAGTCGGCGACATCCTTCCTGAAAAAAAGGAGCGCCACATCGATACATTTAGCCGCTAACCCACCTGACTGTAGCGTAACCCACTCGCACGCCGCTGTAATTCGGCCTTTATCCGTGCGTTTTCCTCTAAAGCTAAAGCCGGATCGGCAATGACAAGTGCTTGCGCTATGGCGTTCGCCTGTTCAATGAGTTGACCGTCCTGTTCAATTCTCGCAATTCTGAACTGCGCCCCGATACCGCTCTGCTGCGTTCCTTCCACATCCCCTGGGCCCCGGAGCTGTAGGTCAGCCTCGGCTATTTTGAAGCCGTCATTCGTACGCACCATGGTTTCGATCCGCATACGGGTAGTAGTTGAGAGCTTTTGTGATGTCATGAGGATGCAGTAACTCTTATCCCCGCCCCGCCCTACCCTTCCACGCAGCTGATGCAACTGCGAAAGACCGAAACGCTGCGCACTCTCAATAAGCATTACCGTGGCGTTCGGCACATCTACCCCTACCTCTATGACCGTGGTTGAAACCAATATCTGCACCTTATTGTCGCTAAAGAGCTTCATCGCCACCCTCTTCTCATCGGGTTTCATCCGCCCATGCAGCATGGCAAGGAAGAACCCTTGCGGCTCAAAAAAACGTTTTAGTGCAATGAAGCCCTCTTCCAAGGAGGCTAGATCTACCTTCTCGTTCTCCTCTATCAAGGGGTAAACAACGTACGCTTGCCTCCCCTGCACTAGCTCTTTGGCCACGCTCGTGTATACTGCGAAACGCTGCTCCTCGTATGCGTGTATCGTTTGGATAGGTTTACGTCCTGGGGGCAACTCATCGATAATGCTTACGTCAAGGTCACCGTAGAGCGTCATGGCGAGCGTTCGCGGTATCGGCGTAGCGGTCATAACCAGAATGTGCGGAAGGCAATGCGCCCCCTTCGCCCAGAGCTTGGCGCGCTGCTGCACCCCGAAACGATGCTGCTCGTCCACCACCACGAGACCCAAATTCCGAAATGACACCTCGTCCTCTATGACCGCATGCGTACCAATGAGAATATCAATCTGTCCAGACTGTAACCCAGCATGCAGTATCTCTCGCTCACGTTTCTTAGTACTCCCCATCAGCAACCCCACATGCACCGGTAGATTCGTAGTGAACTTTGATATCGTTGTAAAATGCTGCTGCGCCAAAATCTCCGTTGGCGCCATGAGGCATGACTGATACCCATTGTCCGCCGCCAGGAGCATTGAGAAGAGCGACACTAGGGTCTTCCCGCTCCCCACATCCCCCTGCAACAAACGATTCATTTGCCGGCCGCTACGCATATCCTCGTGTATCTCGTGCAGTACACGTTTCTGAGCATTCGTCAAATCGAACGGTAGGTCCTCCCTGTAGAGCCTATTGAACAGTGGCCCTACCTTCGTAAAAGGTGCACCCACATTCTGCGTATGGTGCTGAACCCTCGACTGCTGCACCCGCAACTGCCAAAAGAAGACCTCGTCAAACTTTATTCTCCGCAACGCCTTCTCCACGTCCGTCATTTGACTCGGGAAATGGACATTCCACAGAGCCTCTCGTAACGGTAGCAAGTCGTAGCGAGCGTAGAACCTTTCGTCTAGAGGGTCCTCCACATCGTTCCACGCCCACTGCGCCACGTTTCTCACCAACTCCCCTACGGCCTGCTGACTACGCGGAATGCGACTAATCTTTGCCGTAGAGCTGTACACCCCCTCAATCCTCGCTCTCTTCAACAGCTCCTCAGTGTACAAGTCAAATTCTGGGTGCGTCATGGTCAACGTAGATCCAAACCGATCTACCTTCCCAAACGCTACGTACCTACTGCCTATTCGTATCCTCCCGTAGAAGTAGCGCACCCCCTGGAACCACACGAGCGACATCTGTCGGTGCGCCCCCTGCAGCGTAACGACCAACCGTTGCTTACGCCCCTGCCCTACAATCTGCATACCCGACACATCGCCTACCACCTGTACCAGCTCCCCGACAGAATGCACATCGTCTACCGACACGAAAAAGCGACGGTCAACATAACGGAACGGAACGAAGAGCAACACATCCTCCACCGTCCTAATGTGTAGCTCCTGTTCCAACAGCTGCACTAGCCGTTTGTTAAGCCCGCCGATCTCGCTTATCGGGGTGTCAAACGCAGAATTCATACCTAGCAAAGGTAATCATAATTCCTTTTTCGCCCTCTCTTTGCATAGTACATTCTTAATGAAGTATCTTTCGGCTTCTCTGAATTTCTATACCTTTGCGCATTCAACCTGCGGTTCTAGAAACAGGAGATCTCGGTTGAATGTAAACTAAACGCAAAAGAGCATCTCGCTATGCTTACCTATACAAAACGTTCCTTCTTCCCTTCGCTCGTTACGTTCCTTCTCCTTTTCCCATTCCTTCTTTACCCCATCCGCACCCAATGCCAGCCGTCAAAACAACGCTACGTGCTTAGCGGCTTCGTGATGGACTCCCTCTCCCACGAATCGCTGCCCGCCGCCTCCATCGTTATCATGGGAACCACGCAGGGGACCATTACAAACAACTACGGATTCTACTCCATTCCCCTCGACAGCGGTGACTACACCGTAGAATACTCGTACGTAGGGTATTCCCCATGCCAAGTTGCGCTGACGCTACGCTCCGATACGACCATCGATGCGATGCTCGGAAGCAACATCACCATCCAGGACGTGATGATTTCTGGTATAGCCAACCACGAAGCCAGCCGAAGCCCGCGCATGGGTAGCCACCTACTCCCAAAGAGGGCCATTGAGAACGTACCCATGATTTTTGGAGAGCACGATGTGCTTCGCATCGTGCAGCTCATGCCGGGGGTGCAGAAAGGCAACGAGGGGAGCAACGATATATACGTGCGAGGGGGTAGCCCCGACCAAAATCTCATCCTCCTCGACGGTGCGCCCGTATATAACGCCACGCACCTCATGGGGATGTTCTCCCTCTTTAACGGCAACGCAATAAAGAGCACGGAACTCATTAAAGGCGGATTCCCCGCACGCTACGGCGGCCGCCTTTCATCGGTCATTGAGATGGTAATGGACGAAGGCGACATGCGACGCTACCACGGCGACTTCTCCATCGGCCTTATCTCCGCCTCTGCGATGGTGCAGGGCCCCATTGTGAAAGATAAAGTCTCGTTCATCGTTACGGGGCGTCGCACCTACGTTGATGCGCTCCTGCGCCCATGGGCAAAGGTAGAAGAGGGCGTTCCAACCGTCTTCTTTTACGACTTTACCGGTAAAGTAAATTGGAAAATCAACGGTGCGAATCGGCTCTATCTAAGCGGATACCTCGGCCAAGATAAATTCGGTATGTACATGAAAGACCTCGGCGCCATGGAAAAGATGAACTTCGGATGGGGCAACGCCACCGGTGCTTTACGCTGGAACTGCGTTATCAACCCCTCGCTCTTTTCCAATCTCTCCGCGGTCTATAGCTACTACGGCCTGAATATCCTCAATGAGGGAAAATTTGAGAACATAAAATACCGCATGCGGTACGCCTCCCGTATCCAAAACGTTAGCCTTAAATGGGATCTCAACTATACCCCCCATCAAAACCACCAACTCCGCGCCGGCATAGCATCCACAGGGTATCTCTTTGAGCCTAGAGCCCTTGAGGAGAAACACACCGAGCTGAATATTGACACCGTGAGCCGCATAGGGGTGTACACCCTCGAAGCGGCGCTCTACATAGAAGACGAGATGCGCCTTGCCGACTGGGGGCGCGCCAACGTGGGCCTCCGCGCCTCGTACTATGCGGCCCCCGGCTACCATCGTGTAAGCCCAGAGCCGCGCGCCTCCCTTGCGGTATACCTACACCCACAGGTATCGCTCAAGGCTGCATTCTCAATGATGGGGCAGCAGCTACACCTCCTCTCCTCCAGCGGTTTCGGCCTCCCTACCGACCTGTGGATCCCCGCCACCCGAAAAATCCCGCTGCAAACCGGTTGGCAAACCTCCCTAGGACTCACCTACGACATCAATAAGATCGGCTCCACCCTCTCCCTTGAAGGCTACTATAAACAGGCCCATGGGGCAACCCACTACAAGGAGGGGGCCTCCTTCGTTGGGGAACTCGATTTCTTTTCTACCGATAAGTACTACTGGGAAGACAAAATTGCGCAGGGCAATAGCTGGAGCGCAGGGCTAGAGCTTCTCTTCCAGCGCAAAGCCGGTGCGCTTACCGGCTGGGTGAGCTACACCCTCGCCTTCACTAGAATGAAATTCCCTGAAATAAACTTTGGAAATAGCTTTTGGGCTCCCCATGATCGGCGGCACGCTCTATCAACGGTTGTGCTGTACGAAATCAATGACAACTGGTCCATCTCTGCCACCTTCGTGTTCTGCACCGGCACCACCTTCGTCATCCCAGAAAGCAACCACCCCATCGTGACCCAACCAAAAACCCCTCCCCTTGCAGCCTACGGGAACGCCATAACCCAGGGTAGCTACGAAAACGTTGTGAAGTATGGGGCTATTGACCAGCTCCGTATGGAAAACTACCATCGTCTTGATATCGGGGCGCAGTGGCGTAAGCAAGCAAAGTACGTGGAACACCGCCTCTCCTTTGACATTTACAACGTCTACTGCCGCCGAAATCCCTTCTTCTACTACCCCGTCACTGAAGTAAACAGCAAAGGGAAAACGACATCTAGACTCTACAAATTCTCTCTCTTCCCCATCATTCCAACCATCTCCTACGGCCTAAAATTCTAAATCCACGACTACCATGAAATACGCCAAATCCATAGCTCTCTCTACCATTGCGACGGTCATTCTATACGTATTCAACGCCTGCAACTTCTTCAACACTCTCGTTGACGACATAAAACTTCCTGAGTTCTCCCCCTACCTCACGCTTATCTCTTTCCTTGATGCCGATGCCGACACCACCTTTATCTTTGTTGCGCAAAGCACCCCTGAGGAGGCCCTACCGGCAAAGGGTGGTGACTTCTCGGTTTTTAATCAGCTCGGATGCGTACAGGGGGCTGACGTTACCCTAACCGACCTCACCACAGGGCAATCCGCCCAAGCCTTTAACGACTACACCCCAGGTGCCACCACCTACACTGGGCTATACATGGTGCCCCACGTTGAGCTTCCAATAGTCGTTGGGCACGAATACGAAATACGCGCCGTTTACAAGAATATACAACCAGCATCGGCACGCTGCCGTTGCGCCCCCTTGAGCGAAGCCTCCTTTGACTGCCAAGCGATAGGGCGGAAGGCCCTCGTAACAATCCACAACGTTGATAGCCAAGACCGCTACTTCTTCATCCACGTGGAGCAAAAGGTGCGAGAGGGAATGAGTATCGTCTCAGAAAGTACCGTTAACGCTGAGACTCTGGCGAATGGATCCATCTTCTTTACGCTAGGAGAGCAATTCGGAGATATGATGTCAGGCTCTACCAATCAATCGCTGACCATAGACACCTGCTTCGTTTACGAGTTTGATCACAACGCCTACAAGTATTTTCACAAAGTGGAGCTGTACCAAAACGCAGACTACGGCATTTTCAGCAAGCCGGTGTATCTCTTCACCAACGTTGTGGGCGGGCAAGGCATCTTCGCTACCCGAAGAGCGGTAAAGAGGAGCAAATAGACCCAGCAAAACAGCCTTGCCACCAATGTGTTGCTAGCGAGCTATCGCCTTCCCAAGAACTCCAAAACCAGCTGCGTTTCTGCCTTCAGTGCACCCATCATGGTGGTCAATGGAACGTAAGGGGCAGCCCCCACCTCTGAAACGTCTCCAGCCCCAATCGTGAATAGGCATAATGGAGCTACCGAAGCGTAGCACGACAGGGTTTCCCCCCTATTCACACTTCCTCTCTGCCGCACCGCATTTTTTCCCACAGCTTTTACAGCCGCAGATTGCACCACGCCTATTAGCTTTCCATCATTGCGCAGCGGGGAGGGTCCCTTCACGTAGTCACAGCGCACTGCCACGCCGTACGCCTTCGCGATACCATCGGCCTGCTCCCGAATCCCCAACTCCACACGCTTCCTTTCCGCAATGCTATGCGTATATACCGCGCCTTCGAGCAGCGCTTGCCCCGCTACCAATCGAGCCGACTCACCCGCCGCCATCTTGCCCACATTAACCACCGTAGCCTCGTGGGGCGCCGCGCCGCGCGACACCAAGGTCTGCAGCACCCCCACCAACGCCGCCCCTGCCACTAGGGCATCGGCACACCGCTCGGGGGTAGCCCCATCCCCTTCACGTCCATACAGTAGCAACTTAAAATAATCTTCGGCAGGCGACACCACTCCCTCTGGGAGTATCCCAACGCTACCATCGGGGACCTCAGCCTCTAGAGCCATAGAGTACACGGCCTCCACCCTTTGCAACTCCTTCACCCGCGCCAAAACCTCAGCACTTTCGCATGCCCCCTTCCCCGCATTTATCTCAAAGATAAAATAGACATCCCCGCGGAGTGAACCCTGCATTAATTCCAACATCTTCGCCGCACCTAGCAGCAGCGCGCTTTCCGCATGATGCCAACCCAATAGTTGCCCCCGCTGCGGCACGAAATGCGGAGCCTTCTGCATCGCATCCATCGGAGAGATCACAGCCCGCAAGGCGATTCGTCTACCTGGCCGATCGCCGCGAAGCCGAGCCACCACCCCTTGCTCGCTCCGACTCACTATCTCTATATGCTCACTGCTACCCAATACGCTATCCACAAACGCCAACGAACGTTGCGCCTCTCCACCCCTCATCAACCCGTAAAGCTCTCGCTGCCACCCGTCCGCCGCAGCACTCACCATTTGTAAGCTCCCCTCACTTGAATGCTGCGCCATTATCACCCCAGGCAGCCACACGAGAAAGACACCCAACATCATGCCCCCTCGTACCCTTTTCCATAGTCGGCCCAACGTAGCCTTCCCGAATTGATTACTCTTCATGGCTCTCCCTTTGATTTGCACGTGACACCACCACGAGCTTTGCGTAGCGAAGCATCAACGTCCGTTGCCCCTTCTCCTCAAACTCCACCACCATGCGCATATCCGAATCCCGCCCCATAATGCGCGCCACTCGTCCACGCCCGAACGTCCTGTGCTCCACTATGTCACCCACTGCGTACTCCTGACTCTCCCCGCTCGGCGTATCCTCAAAGCCCAACAGCTCGCTATCAATCGTATCTACCGTCTTTCCTGCCTCCATAAGGTAGTCTGGCTGTATCTCCCGTAAAAAACGGCTTGGCGGTAGCCTTTTCGTACGCAAGGCTCCACGGTCCAGTATTTCACGTTTCTCACTATACGTCATGGTTAAACGTTTCGCCGCGCGCGTCATGGCCACGTAGCACAGCCGACGCTCCTCCTCAATTACGTTACTATCAATGGCCCGCTGCGAAGGAAACGTACCATCCTCCATGCCAACTACATAGACGTAGTTGAACTCCAGCCCCTTGGAGCTATGAACGGTACTCAACGTAACGCTATGCCGCTTTGAGGGCTTCTCCTTCTTATCCTTATCTGCATCCTCCCCATTATCCTTGTCCTTGCCTTTTCCCTTCATAGCCGCCACCCTATCCTGCTCTGAAAGGAGGGATATCTCGTCCAAGAACATTGAAAGGCGGTACACGCCATCATTCCCATTCTCTACAAACGATTGGTGCCCAAGCTCTATCTGCGCAAACAGCTCCTGCACATTGCCCATGCGCCCCAGCCCCTCCCCATCAGTATCCTCCTCGCTCTCATCGGCGAAATACTGTTTCAATCCGCTATCCACGTAAATCACTTTCGCCAGCTCTGCAGCCTCCAACACCTTTTCGCTCGCAACCCATACCTTCACCATCTCCCGAAAGGTAAGCAGCGATGCCTTAGCCTTGGCCGAAAATTCGTAGCCAAAATCCAAGTCGCTAAGGTAGCGCCAACAGGACACCTCATCTACGCTTGCACCATTCAGGATGGGCTGCAGGCTTTTATCTCCAAGTCCACGACGGGGCGTATTCACTATGCGCAGAAAGGCATCATCATCATCGGGGTTGCAAACCAAGCGGAAATAGGCCAACAAATCCTGTATCTCTCGCCGCTCAAAAACCGAATTGCCACCATAGATTTGGATCGGGATACGCTGCGCCTTGAACATGAATTCCAGCGTTCGCGCCATGAAGTTATTACGGTAGAGCACCGCGAAATCGGCGTAGTCAAGCCGCTCCGACTCAGCAAGCACCTTGATTTCGTAGGCTACCGCCGCCGCCTCCTCCTCCTGCGTTGCATAGCGGCGTATCTTCACTCGCTCCCCCGGAGCCCCCGTTGCCTGGCACTCCTTGTCCAAACGGAGCCGATTGTGCGCGATGAGCCGATTCGCCGAGTTAACAATATTTGCAGTGGAGCGGTAGTTTAACTCCAGCTTTACCTCCTTCGCCTCCTTATAGTCCCTTCTGAAATTCAAGATGTTCTCCACCTTCGCACCACGGAATGCGTAGATGCTCTGCGAGTCGTCACCCACAACGCAAATGTTCTTGTGACTGCCCACAAGGTACGTGAGGATAACATTCTGCACGCTGTTGGTATCTTGGAACTCATCCACCAAAATGAATTGGTAGATATTCTGGTACTTCTTCCGAATGCTAGGATTGTTGTAGAGCAACAGGAACATGTTGAAGAGCAAATCGTCAAAATCCATGGCGTTTTCGCGCTTCATGTACATCGCGTACTCCTGATAAATCTTTCCCCGCAGGGGGAGACCGATCTTTGTATCACGTTCCAGCGTGCGAGGATCGGCTACATAGTGCTCGGGAAGCACCAGCTGATTCTTACAGAGCGATATAAACCGGGCCATGCGCTCCGCCTTATACGCCTTATCATCAATATGCATGTCCCGCATCACCCGCCGCAGCATGCGCAGGCACGCCGTGGTATCCCGCACCGAGAAATTCTCATCGTACCCTGTAAAGGCCACCTCCCGCCGAAGAATACGCAAAAACACGGAGTGGAAGGTGCCGGCGTTCACCATCGCCGCCTCCTCATAGCCCACAATAGAGGCAATGCGGCTGCGCATCTCATCCGCCGCCTTGTTGGTAAAGGTCAGCGCCAATATTCGGCTCGCGGGTATACCCTGCGCCAGCAGGTAGGCAATGCGTAGCGTAAGCACGCGCGTCTTTCCCGACCCCGCGCCCGCTATCACCAGCAGCGGGCCTTGCACCGTGGTCACCGCCTCCAGCTGCTCCTTATTCAGCGTAGATAGCTGCTCCTCCAGTACCGTCATACCGCACCTACTAACTACAACGCCCCAAGGCTACTTCACAAACTATTACCCTTTTTCCCCTAACACGCCTAGATGCCCCTCATTCCTATACCACACCGACGCGCTGCGCACCAACCCCTCTACTTGGCCACGGCCACAGAGCGCATCTCACGAATCACAATCACCTTTACCTGCCCCGGATAGGTTATCTCTTTCTCAATCTTTTGGGCGATTGCCGCCGAGAGTTCTGCTGCTGCTGCATCGCTCACCTTCTCGCTCCCCACGAACACCCGCAGCTCACGCCCCGCCTGAATGGCGTAGGTCTTCTCCACCCCCGGGAACGCCAACGCCAAGTTCTCCAAATCGCCAAGCCTCTTTATATAGGCATCCAGCACGTTGCGCCTCGCCCCGGGGCGTGCCCCCGAAATGGCATCGCACACCTGCACAATCGGCCCTATGAGCGATGTGAATTCCACCTCATTGTGATGCGCCCCTATCGCGTTGCACACATCGGGGTGCTCCTTGTTCTGCTCTGCAATCTTCATTCCGCAAAGCGCATGCGGCATATCGCTATCCTCCTGCACCTTTCCTATGTCATGCAGTAGCCCTGCACGCTTGGCCAGCTTGGCGTTAAGCTTGAATTCCTGCGCCATTATTGAACACAGATTCGCCACCTCCCTTGAATGCTGTAGCAAATTCTGCCCATAGGACGAGCGGTACTTCATACGCCCCACCATCCGCGTCAGCTCCACGCTCATCGGCTGCAGCCCAAGGTCTATCACCGTCTGCCGCCCTGTTTCCAGCATCTCCTCCTCGAGCTGCTTCTTCACCTTCGTCACCACCTCCTCAATGCGCGAAGGGTGAATGCGGCCATCCTGCACCAATTGGTGCAACGACAGGCGAGCCACTTCGCGGCGCACAGGGTCAAATGAGGAGATACCAATTGACTCAGGCGAATCGTCCACCATGATGTCTACGCCTATAAGCTGTTCAAGCGCACGGATATTACGCCCCTCACGGCCGATAATTTTTCCCTTTACCTCCTCATTATCAATGTGGAAGGTTGTAACCGTATTGTCGATGATTGTTTCCGTGGCGAGGCGCTGCACTGACTGCAACACCAACACCTGGGCCTCCGAGTCGGCCTTGAGGCGCGCCTCATCAAGTATCTGCGTTTTCAGCTCGTACGCCTCTTTGTGCGCATCTAGCTCCACCGTTTGCATCAGCTGCGCTTTCGCCTCCTCCACGCTCATGCCCGCCACAACCTGCAACGCCTCCTGTTGCTGCTTACGCTGCGATTGCAGCTCCGCGTTGAGTTCCTCATTCTGCGCAGCACGCAGCTCACACTGCTGGAGCTGCGCGTCCAGCTGTTTGCGCTGCGCATCGAGTTCCTTCTGCTTGCGCTGCACGCTCCCCTGCAACGAGCGCACATCCCCCTCACGCTTCTGCACCTCCAGCTCCTTCTGCTTCACCTTCTGCTCCCGCGCCGCGCACTCAGCGCGGTTGGCCTCCTTAAGCTCGTTGAAGTGTTCCCGCGCCTCCACTTCCTTCTCTTTTCGGTACGCCTCAAGCCGCTCCCGCTCGGCATCACGCTGCGAATGCAGCCGCGATTTCAGTAGTCTATCCCACAAAAAGAACGATACAACGCCCCCCGCTATTACGCCTACCAATGCATATACTATATTCAGAACCATTGCTTTATAAATTTCGTCACACACCTTCAATCCCAACTGAATGTGGTAGTAAAAAAAGTGCCCGCAGCCGCACGCAAAAATTTTGGTAACCCCAAAATTTATATGGTTAGGGTGGCCGCTCCAATCCGACTTCCAACGTCCCGCTTGCGCAGAATCCCACGGCTCACGCTGTGGTAACCTAGGCCTGTCGTCATGCAGCTAAGTCCGTCGCCCTATACTCATTAGTGCTGAGTTCCGCAATTGTCGCTATGCAGCATGCGGGCAACTCCACATTCCAAAGAACTACTCCTGCTCTCCCCTGCTGTGTGCAAGAAATTCATCGATGCTCAAACGCAATCCTCGCAACTCATTAAACAATGCTCCGCTAGCCATCTGCCGCCCCTCAGCCCCCATCGCACGCACCTCGCTCGCTATTGCCACCATGACCAGCGATGCTATTCTTCGCATAACTATATCGGAAAACACAGCCCTATTGTGGTCCATAAACACGTCATACTCCTTCTCCACGCGCTCTATCGCCGCCCGTGTCAGCTCCGCAGACGCCTCAGGCACCTCCACGTTGTACGTTGTCCCTGAAATCTCTATCGAGAGACGTACGCTCTGTATTTCCCGCGCTCCTTCCATTGCACACTTTCATCCAACGCCAAAACGACTCTACCCCCGCAGCAATGCTATGCAAGCATCAATCTCCCGCAGCATGCTCTTTATCATTTTTTTCGCCTCCTGCGAATCCCTTGAATTGGGTCCAAACGCTCGCCCCGCCGATGCCGTGCTGCTCTCCTCTTTTACTGCCGCAAGCTCCGCCTCTAAGCTACGAACCCTCTCCCGCAGCGACGCCATCTCCCCCTCGCGCTCAAGCAACTGCCGACGCTGCGACTCGCACTGAGCTATCAGCTGCGCCACAGACCTCGTCAGCTCTTCCACCTCGCGCCCCCACGCCACCTCGCTTGCTTCCATCATTGCTCACCTTCCCTGGTATCGTTTTCGCAGGGCAAAGGTAGATAAATTTACGTTACATTGCAAACCCCACCCGCCCCGCCTTCACGTATTCGGCTATCGCGAGCTCCATGTAAAGCCTACCACAAAAATGGTGCTGCATGCAAAGCCACCGCAATATCGTTGGCAATCGCTAACCGTATCGGGCAACTATGAAAGGCCAAACGCCACAGCCACTATCCGCAATCAACCAACCACCGAGTTGGTCCCCGCCAGTGCGCCTGTCGAAAAGGCAATCTGTAGGTTGAAGCCCCCCGTGTTGGCATCCACATCGAGCAGCTCCCCTGCGAAGTACAGCTTGGGCACAAGCTTTGACTCCAGCGTCTCCGGCCGCACCTCCCCCAGCGACACGCCCCCCGCCGTCACCACCGCCTGCTCAAAGCCCTCGTTGCCCACCACGTTGAAGCGCATTCCCTTCAGCACCTCAATGAGCTGCGCCACATCTGCCTCCTGCAAATCCGCCCACCCCTTGCCCAAGGGCATTTTCGCCCGCCGTGCGATGGGTAGCACTAGGCGCGCCGGCACGAGCGCACGCAGCGAGGACGATAGGGGTTCGTGCGGCCGTGCCGCCCGCTCCCTGGCAATGCGCCCGCGCAGCTTGGAGCGGTTAAGCCCCGGCTTAAAATCAATTGAAAGCTCAAATCGTTTGTTCGCTTCAGCCGTTGTCACTAGCCGGCTCAGGCGCAGTATGGCCGCCCCCTCAAAACCATCCCGCGTGCATAGCACCTCCCCCTGCTCCTCGGTTTCCAACACGCCATCCTGCAGCAAGGCAACCTTCACGTTGCGCAGCTCTACTCCCGCGGCCGCCGCAAGCCCATTGGCCACGCGCAGCCCTACCAGCGAGGGGCAAAGCCGGGTCACGGTGTGTCCAAAGCTCCGCGCCAATGCGTACCCGCTACCATCGCTCCCCGTGGAGGGGTAGCTCCTCCCCCCGGTGGCGAGGATTAGCGCATCGCCCGCAACGCTCCGTTGAGCCCCTTTGACGTCTATAAACTTTGCGGTAAAGCCGCCATCTCCATGCGCAACCCCTACGCCCTTCACCCCGGTAAGCAGCTCCACGCCCGCCCGCTCCGCTGCACCTATAAACGCCCGGCGCACCGTCTGCGCATTCCCATTGCTCGGAAATACCCTATCGCCGCGCTCCACCAACGTTGGCACGCCCATCATCTCCAGGTCTCGCCGCAGCGCCGCATTGGGGTAGTGGGCAAACGCGGGCCGTAAAAAATCGTACCCCTGCGGCACTTTTTCCCCGAACTCCTCCATGGGGCGCGCATTGGTGATGTTGCAACGCCCTTTGCCCGTAAGCCCCAGTTTCATGCACGCATACTTCGAATGCTCCAGCACGGTAACCTCCGCCCCCGCCTTCGTGGCTTGCAGCGCAGCCATCAGCCCCGCGGGCCCCGCGCCCACAATCAACACCCTTCGTTTTTGACCTCCCATCGCCTTCAAATCAAATTGCAAAACGTACGTACACTCACTTCATCCTCTCAACCCTTCCCACATAGAAATCCTCCCCTCCTAGACACGTAGCTGCGCGAATTTAGCTGAAATAACGACAATCCTTTGCAGCCTTACATACGGAAGCCTCAAACCCAAATATTCGCCCCCACTCATGTGAATATTGCGCAAAAGATGGGGCGTAGGGAGCGTTACGCAAGCACGCTCACCCTCCTCTAGACCAAAAGGAACGGTACGAATCGCACTTTTCTATAAAGTACTACCAATCAATCACTTAATTTCTATCCCATAGCCACCCCCTTCGCATCAAACCCAATTATTGGCGGCGATAATTGGGTTTGATGCGAACCGAACCCTTACCAGATGCGGGGTTGGACTAAAATCAAAACGCCGAGCACGGCGGGTTCACCAAGGAGGATTTGCCCCATGGGTAGATACCGTAAAAGGGTACATACGCAAGGCATTACGAGGAGGAATAAATGGGTTGGGGAAACAGGGTAAGCGAAGGCTGCGTGCAACGATAATGCTGCAAAACTGAACGGCGAAACGGTTAAAGCCCTTCCTTTTTCTCAGCCATATGGCGAAATTTGTTCAATAAATCCTTTGAAAATAACTCCGCCATACTTTTAGATAAATATCTAAAAATCAAGCAAATAAGAAAACTTACAAAAGTGCTTCCCCGCTACGAAGTCATAAAATCCCCCGAAAAACCAAAAATTCGCTTTGCTCTTGCTATATTTGCACCCTGAAAAGCAAGAGGGAGTTTTTATGTCTGGACACAATAAATGGTCTACCATTAAACACAAAAAGGGAGCTGCCGATGCCAAGCGGAGCAAGGAGTTCTCTCGGATAATCAAGGAAATTACCGTGGCTGTAAAGGAGGGGGGCTCCGACATTGAGGGCAACCCGCGGCTGCGGTTGGCGGTCAATAATGCCAAGGGTGTGAACATGCCCAAGGATAACATTGAGCGTGCCATTAACCGTGCCGATAAGGAGCCTGATAACCTGCAGCCCATCGTTTTCGAAGGGTATGGGCCATCGGGCATCGGCTTTGTGATAGAGTGCCTGAGCGACAACAATAACCGCACGGTGAGCATGGTGCGCTCCATCTTCACTAAGCGCGGCTGCAGCCTGGGCACCAACGGCTCGTTAAGCTTCCTTTTTGAGCAGAAGGGGGTCTTCACCCTGACCAAAGAATCCATTGCGGCCAAGGGTCTCGATGCGGAGGAGCTAGAGCTAGAGCTCATCGAGGGGGGCGCAGATGAAATTGAGGTAGAGGACGAAGAGGTAATCGTCTACACCGCGATGGAGAACTTTGGCGCGATGCAATCCGCCCTTGAAAAATTGGACATTACGCCAAAGAATGCTGCCCTGGAGCGCATTCCAAACGATACAAAGGAACTCCCGCTAGAGGAGGCGAAGAAAATTATGCGCATGGAGCAGGATTTTGAGGATCTTGATGATGTACAGAACGTATATCACAACCTTGAAATCACCGAGGAACTCGCGGAAGCCCTAGCCAACGAAGAGTAAGGGATACCCGCACAGCGAGAAATAGTTACGACAATAACGAAAGATCCCGGCTTTAGGTGCACGCCTAAAGCCGGGATCTTTTTTGGGGCAACGCCCATCTCAGAAGTTTAAATAGCAACCTACGTCTACCCCTCGGCAGAGACTTTTTGCCCCTTAGTTCCCCGACCGGAGTAAATCTGAGAGAGGCAGGAGCGTCACATCCCACTCCGAAAGGGCTAAACGTCTCGCCTCGCCCCGCTCCGTTATCAAATACCCCACATTCCTATTACCAATCGTATCAGCGCCTTGCACCGCCGCAGGGGGAAGCACAATTGAATAGGAAAGCGTATCGTTGCTTTGAAGCCGCATCAACAGTTTACAATCGTAACGGCCCTCTGCGTGCCACCGATTCACGCTATCAAGTTCCTGTCCAGATAAAGGGTACGAACGCAGGGCGGTTAGCGAGTGTAAAAAAACGGATACCCGCGCGGTGTCATAGTTCTCTACCGCTACGGTATCGGCGAGCGAAACCACCCTCGTGGCGTACCCATCGCCTATCTCCATTGAGAAGGAGCTCGGCAAATCCCCCCGCCAAATCAACTCAACGGTGCGTAGATCAGAGGGTTTCTCCACGCCCAGCTCAAAGGGAGTCCAGTCGTCTCTACTCAATGATAGGTCCCGAATGAACTGCTCATCAAACCCCAAAACGTCAATCGTCCACCCCTGTTTCAATGCTTCGCTATACACGCAGGGCTTCTTCCTTTCGGGTAAGAATAGGGTATATGCATCACGCTTTGCGCTATTATACTCCACGCACACCTGCAAACCATCCTCCGAGAGGCCGCTACGCAGCGAGTCGCTTCCCTCATCTGAAAGCGCCACATCGAGACGCAGCGCGCTCAAAATCTCCAGCAACGAGCGCACCTGATCCCCATTCGCCGCCCCCTGCTCGCCCACCAACCATTGCCCATCATTCGTCTTGCGCAACCACAACGCATCCAGCCTGCGAGAGAGCCAAATGCCCCGCACCTGCGCCGTGTCGCCTATAAATACAAAGTCTTCCGCTCCATGCGATCCCCCGCAGCTTTGCAGCATTATGGGCAACGCCATAACGGCGGCGCACAGCAACACCCCAAACACCCGAATTTGTCCCTTCTGCTGAAACATATTTTCTTAAATCATTATCGTAAATCAATCACTTCCACCCCTTTATATCCCTGCGATTCGAAATTGAAGCTACTCCGCACAGGGGCGTTTGGCTTAACGTTTTTTAGCGTCAAGAGGTAGGAGACACCGTCTTTTCCCATGTAGGTCATTTTATACGGCATATAGGTGGAAGCCACCACCGATACGTGGATTTGCGTATAGGGTTGACGTAGATCGCGGGGATAAAACGTAAAATCGAGGTAGCGCGCGCCGTCCTTCACATGCTCCCCGCGGTAGCGTACCTTGAACAGGGTGCTATACTCTTGGAACAGCTGCATGGGCCGATCGAGCGGCGAGGTGGAGACATCTGAAAGCGTGGTCACCGTCACCTCCTTCTCCTCAGGCATATACTGCCAACGCGATTGGCCATCGCTGTATATTTCAATTCCATCCATCTTCAGCGCGTAGCTCTCCCCTCTCGCCTCAAGGCTCCCCGTAAACGGAGCGGTCATCTTCATCTCCGGCCTACTAATTGTGCATTCCACGTCAGCCGTTATCGACTTCAAACCCGCCATACGCTTAGCAAATTCACGCACCGCCGGATGCCCCTCGTCTATGCTATCCTTTTGCGCCCACGTCCCCGCGTTCCCCATCCCAAGCACCAGCACTGAAATCATCGCTATAAGTAGCCCAACTCGATTCGCTCTTTTCATTTCACTAAACGCCTTATCCGCCTTTACTCTACAACTATAAATCGCCCATTGCCCTGCACGCAAAGCAAACTCCATACCAAATACTGCAATACCTCAAGCACCACTCATCGGAACAATCGGCGCGAAGAGCCCCGATAAGGATATCGCCGCGGTGGACATCCTCACACAACCATCACTTCTGTTGGCTATTCTGTGAAATGCTACAGAGCTGGCAAAAGACTCAGCACTACAGCGGCATGGTAGTGGCGAAAGGTTACACTCGCCCACACGCCGCAGTAAACAACTCACCAAAACATGACGTATCGACCATTCCGAAAGTAGCGCCGCGGAGCCCTTCTCTAGAATTGATTCACGAAAGCTCAGCTAGCACCCGCTCCAGGGCCACTCTATCGCTCAGCAACACCTCACGCGGCTTGCCCGCAACCTGCGCCGCCACGATGCCCGCCGCCTCTAGCTGGTCTACTATGCGCCCCGCACGGTTATAGCCTATCGCATACTTTCGCTGTATGGAAGAGGTGGAGCAGCGCCCCTCCTCAACCACCATACGGGCTACCTCCTCAAAGAGGCCATCGCGCTCCGACAGCGAAGACCCGCCCGCAGCGTACTCCTCAATGGAGCCACCCACCGAATCGGGAAGAAGGTAGGCACTTTCGTACCCCTTTTGATTCCCGATAAAATCGGTTATTCGCTCCAGCTCCGGCATGTCTAAGAATGCGCACTGGAGGCGAACGAGCTCCGTGCCAACGTTGATAAGCATGTCACCTCGCCCAATGAGCTGGTTAGCACCGCTTTGGTCTATAATGGTGCGTGAATCTACCGTTGAACTCACCCTAAAGGCTATCCTCGCCGGGAAGTTAGCTTTTATCGTTCCCGTAATGATGTTCGCAGTCGGTCGCTGCGTAGCTATAACCAAATGGATCCCGATGGCCCGTGCGAGCTGCGCCAAACGTGCGATGGGTTGCTCCACATCGCGCCCAGCCGTCATGATCAAATCGGCATACTCGTCAACCACTACCACTATGTACGGGAGGTAGCGATGCCCGCTCTCAGAGTCCAACCTTCCTGAAACGAACTTCTCGTTATACTCCTCAATATTCCTAACCATAGCGTCTTTGAGGAGTTCATAGCGGTTGTCCATTTCGTTGCATAGGGAGGTCAAAGACTCCACCACAAGGTCAACATCGGTGATAATAGCCTCCCCATTGCCTGGGACCTTCGCCAAGTAGTGATGCTCTATCTTGGAGTACAAACTCAGCTCTACCTTTTTGGGGTCGACAAATACAAATTTGAGCTGCGATGGGTGCTTGCGGTAGAGCAGCGAGGTGATGATGGCGTTTAGACCCACAGACTTACCCTGCCCGGTGGCCCCAGCCACCAAAAGGTGCGGCATCTTGGCGAGGTCAAAAACGTACACTTGATTGTCAATCGTACGCCCTATCGCCACGGGTAGAATCGCCCCGCTCTGCTGGTAGGCACTTGAGCTGAGCACGCTTTTCATCGACACGGTGGAGGGGTGCGCATTGGGCACCTCTATCCCAACCGTGCCACGCCCCGGCATCGGCGCAATGATACGTACCGAGAGCGCCGCGAGGCTCATCGCAATGTCATCCTCTAGATTCTTTATTTTCTTTATGAGGATACCCTTTTTCAGCACCACCTCGTAGAGGGTAACCGTGGGGCCCTGTATAATCTTAATGTTCGCAATCTCAATATTGTAGGTTCGCAGAGCCTTGATAATCTCCGCTCGCTTCTCGATAAGCTCGGCGCTAGTAGCCTTCTGCTGCCCATCGCTGTGGTCGTCAAGTAAATCGAGCGGGGGAAACTGGTAACCAGGCAATTCCAGCTTCGGGTCGTAGCACCCATCGGTCGTGTAGCACCCCGTTACGGCCTGCTCTTCTGGGGGAACCTCCACCACCGTGGTGGCTATGTCGTCATCCTGCGGATCGGTTGCTCCGCCATCGTTCTCTTCTAGCGGCTCCTGCGCCTCTACGCTGGCACTTCCCTCGCTTTCTTCACCCTTCGCAGCATCCTCTTCTACGGCTGGCTGCGCTGCCCCTTCTTGCGTACGCTGCTCCGCTTGCTCCCCGCTTGTCTCTATTCCCCCGCGCTCCTCCTCCCCTCGCTCCGTCGGCTGTTCCTCAACAGATACCTCCTGCCCCGGGGCCTCTTCCTCGTAATCGACATATTCTGTCGGCACATCATCCTCCCCCGTGGTTTCCATCACCTCTGACGTCTCCTCCTCCACTGCCGTAGACTCCTCCTGCGCCTCCGCTTGCACCTCTTCAGCTGCATTCACTGAAGGATCTTGCTCCGCCGTACCCTCCACCGTGGTAGCCACCTCTGGCTTCCCTACACCCAGCAATCGCTCCGCAGCCCTACGCGCCTTGTCAACATTGCTATTGGCGCGGTTATGAATCCAGTGGTTAAAGCCACGACTCACCCACATAAGGTAACCCAGCGCAACGGCGGCCACCAACACGCCCGTCAAGGGATACCCCATCCTAGTCACCATCCAACGGTTCACAAACAGCCCATAATCCCCCCCGAGCCCTGAGCCAAGGTAGCCTCCCGCACTTCCGAACAGGTAGCCAAAACATATCGATGCCACCACCATCCCCACCGCCATCATCAGCAGCCTACGATAGTAATGCTTTACCTGCACCCCAAGCACCCACACGGCAAGCATCGCTACCATAAAGGGTATAACCAACGCCCCCACCCCGAACCCTCTACTCACGCACATCGCGGCCAACGTTGCGCCGAACGTTCCCATCCAGTTGGATGCCGTCGCCCCGCTATCCGACCATAAGTTCACCCACGTTAGGCTTTGGTCGTTGGCCCAAGTGAAAAAATGTATTATAAAGGCTGCCGCCAAGTAGAGCGCAAACGCCACTAAAATGATAAAAAGTGACAGCACCAGCAAGTCCCGATTACTACTCGCCGACACCGTCTCTGGCATTTTCCCTCTCCGGGTTGTTTTCTCTCGTTTACTCGTCATCTCCTTCGCCTATAGCTACCTCCATCCCCTTGCTACACCGCAGAATAGCCTCCTATTACGCCCCCTTGGGAGGGGCAAAGGTAGCGATTTCACCTCCCACAAAAAAACGCCTCCTTGCTACTCAGCTTTTTACTGCCTTTTGGGATTGCGGGGATACCACCCTTTCTCCACCCGCTTCTCCTGCTTTATCACCTCCCCTATCCCCCACAGATAGCACGCTCCCAGCACCGCCAACAGGCTGGATAGCACCAGGTTCTTCACGAACAGTGCCCCCACGATGGCTGCAACGCCAACGATTAAGAAAAGCACCCAAATCCGCTTTGTAAAATAGTACTCACCGGCAACGCAAGACCAACGCGATAGCGCAAACAGCGCAAGCGTACCTATGCCGATGGCCAATCCCTCATAGCTCATTGCGAAATCATTCCCCCTTCTTTAATCTCCGAGCCGTACCCCTGGTCGGAATATAGTACGATTCAGGACGCCGTGGATTCCTTTTAGCCCGCCCCAACACCACCCTTCTATACTGACGGCACACTTCCAAAGCCGAGTACAGCATCGCCGCCCCTGCGCCTCCAAGTAGCACTGACACCACCCCCCGAACGAAAAGCGATAGCCCGAAAAATGCAACGCCCACCACAGCTAGGACCCACCATACGCCCCGCCCTGCCCTGTACTCTAGCCAAACCACCAAGGGATGACAAACCCCTATCATCACGAACACAGATAAGCCTACAAAGACACCTTGCCAACCCATTCTCCTACTCCTTTTTACCTACTTATTCTCACCCACGCCGTTACCTGAACCGATGCGGCGTTAACGCCACCAAGAGGGCAAAAATTTCCAAACGTCCCACAATCATTAAGATTCCGCACGACACCTGAATGAAGCCAGGAAAAATGCCATACGTATCAAACGATGTTAATCGCCCTAAGCCAGGCCCCGCATTCGCAATGCAAGCCAACGTGGCACTCAACGATGTCTTCATATCAAAGCCTGCGAGCATAACTAGCATTGCATGGAACAGAGCAACCACAATGTAGATCATCATAAAAACGAACGTCGAGTTCACCACCTCCTCCGAGATTACCTCTCGTCCTAGACGGGCACGGATTACCCCCTGCGGATGCATTAACCTACCCACGTACGCTCGTACGCCCGATAGCATCACCGCCAACCGATCCACCTTTACGCCTCCAGCCGTTGACCCTGAACACCCGCCTACTATTATTACCAGCATTAGCACAAGCTGCGAAAACTGCGGCCATAAACTCGCATCGGCCGTTGCGAAACCAGTCGTGGACATGAGCGAGACTATCATGAACGATCCCTCCCGCAGACTTGCCCCCCACGCTTTACCGCTCGTGAAATGCAAATTCAATGTCACCGCCGTCACAGCTATAGCTAGCACCAGCAGGAACAGACGCACCACCTTCGAACGGAACACCCCTCGCCAATTTCCCCGCAGGGCGCTATACAGTAGGCCGAAATGCAAGCAAGAAATAATCATGAATAGCATTAGCACCACCTCCACGGACACGCTCTGATAGGTGGCTACGCTCATCGTGGTTGGGGCAAAGCCCCCCGTTGACACCGTGGAGAACGCCAGTAAGAATGCGTCGAATAGGGGGATTCCACAGAGTAGCAGCGACAGCAGCACCGCCACGGTTATGCCGATGTATACCAGCCCCATCTGTTCAAGAATTCGACTTGTGCGCTGCCGATAGTCCTGCTGGGCAATCACCGAGATCTCGCTCCGCGAAAGCGTCATGCGCGCCTTGCCCAATGCGGGTATTACGATCGACACAAACGCCACTACGCCCATCCCGCCCACCCAATGGGTCAACGCACGGTACAGCAACACGCTCTTCGGAAGTGCTTCCACCTCCGAGAGCATCGTAGCACCCGTCGTTGTAAATCCAGATGCCGACTCAAACCAAGCCGATGCTAAATCAAAGGGTTTCCCGTATAGAGCGTATGGTATCATCCCCCAAAAACAAACCGCAAGCCATGCGTACACCACTATTGAATACCCTTCGCGCTCGGAGAGCTGTCGCTCATGCGGCACAAAAAGTACGGGAAGAAGCCCCGTGAAGAATGTTATGAGCCCCGAATACAAAAAGATAGGCCCCGCACCATCATTTATCACCAGGGAGTACGCTAGAACCAGGAGCATAACGCCTGCCAGGAGTACTAGCGTTATCCCGACGTAACGCATTACCACGTACGTCCTCATAGACCGCGGTGCCGCCCCTCCTTTTCATCGCAACGCTCCATCAGGCGTTCAATGGCCCGCCATAGCTCTCCCAGCTCATCATCATTGATTATCCGCACGGTACCCCTATCGCGGTAACGTAAGTACCCCTCAGTGGCATCTCGCATCTGCATCACCGGGCGTAGGTAGAACGTTGAGATTAAATACATAAACATCAACGCAAATAGCACGCCTACAATCATCACGATTAGACCCGGACGAATTGAACGCTCGGGGAAAGAATCGATTAGGTGCGAAGCGTTGTAAAGATGCTCCTGATTAAGGGTAAGAAGTTTCTGCACTGCCCGTTTAACCGTCTCGTGGGCAGGCTTGATCAGCTGCATATAATCATGCAACGCTGGCTGCTCCATCGCCAGAAGCTTGTGGGCCGCCTGTACATACGCACCGCTCGCAGCATCCACAGAGTCTAACGATGCTTTCTCCCCCTCATGCGTCACATTGCCATGCGCCTGCACCCTACTGCTAGAAAACTCCTCGTGCCAATGCGCAAACTCACGCTCCGCCTCCTCCCGACTCCCATAGTCTCCTGCCACAAAGCGCAGCAACACCTCATTTTCCATCTCCTGCGCATCTAGCATCCCCTGACCGAATTGTACGCTTCGATAGCTATCCCGCATCATAGAACGCACCTCTTGGCTCATCCGCTTCAGCTCATGTATCGACAGGGCCCCCGACACCACAACCATAGCCGCCAAAATTAAAAAGCCAGCCAGCACCCGCCCCCGTATGCCAAATCTAATACGCTTCATACCCTACTTCCCCAAAACTCTCCTGTTACAATAATTAGCTGCACCTATCCTTCTGCATCCTAGCGAACGCGAATTCCCATCGCAGCCCTACTCTAGTCCAATATTCTGGCATCCGTTGCTGCCACCGCTACTCAACCCTTCCCTTCTTCTGCGCCTCCACGCATACCAACTGCGCGTCGTGCGGATGTCTATGCCTGTCAATATTTTCGAACCCAATCTCTTGTAATCGCTCCTCAATTTGCAGCGGCGTGTGTATCGGCACTAAAAAATCTTTACGAAGCTGCAGACTCCCCTGACGTTCGGTTGCACTATTGCAGATATACACTTTACCGCCCGGGCGCAGCACTCTCTGTATCTCAATCAACCCAAGCGAGAGACTCGGCCAAAAGTACGTGGACTCTATCGCAGTTACCACATCAAACCGCCCATCTCCATACGGCAACGCCTCTACCCCGCCCTGCTTCACCTCTTCCCTCCCTAACGCTATTCCAAAACGATTTACCCAGCTAGCCTTCCGCACCGCTGCGCTTGATGGATCCACCCCGCAAACCATCCCCCACGTACGCTGCACCATGTATGCCATGTGTCGCCCACCGCCACACCCCACTTCCAAAATATCCTCCTTCCCACCACGCAACTTCATCACCCGGCGCAGCAGCCATCGGCTCGTGCCGCCGTTCACCCTGTTCATCAGCAGCAGAGCCATGCGCCCCCACGCACCCTCCTCGGGAAATGCCGCCTGCTCCACAAGCCGATCGCCCCAGCAACTCTGCAAACTCACTGTCTTTCCTCAACTATTTTTTGCCATTTTGCACTCGCGAAGGTAACAACTTCCCATATAAATTAGATACCGCTGCAAGCCCCCCAACGCCTACACATCGCGCTGCTGCCTTGCCACGGTGATTAAAACGCATATAGGCACGTTTTTTGTATCCGTTTACTAACGAAACCTTACCGTAAAAATAGTTCCTAACACCCGTATGAATTTTCTCGGACACCTCCTTCTCGCTGGCCCTAACCCCGAAATACGCATTGGAAACTTTATCGCCGACCATATCAAGGGCATCCCTCTAACCAGCTTCCCGCCCAGCGTGGTGAAGGGAATCATGATGCACCGCGCCATTGACTACTTCACCGACACCTACCCTCTCCTCTTCGAGGCAAAAGCCCTTCTACGCCCGGGCTACCGTAAGTACGCCAGCGTAGTTCTCGACGTTCTCCTAGACCACTTCATCGCAAACGACTGGTCTAAATACTCCCCCCTCCCCCTCGAACCATTTATCTACCGTTTCTACCTACAGCTTGTGCGCTACTGGGCTATACTACCACCGTATTGGAAAGAGCGACTCCCCGGTTTCATTGATGACAACCGTATTCTTCGCTATCGCTCCTCCGAGGGTATCTGCGAGTCGCTCGACATCATGGCGCACACCACCTCGCTACCCGACGCAAGCGGATACGTGAAAGACATTATTGAGACTCACTACGATCGGATTAACCGCATGGTGGCCACCTTCATCCCCGACATCGTGAGCTCCATGTCACAGCAATTCGACATTGTTCCTATCGGTTGGTCACTGTCGAAGGCGAGAGCTATCGAACTTTATCAGTATAAATAGTAGGATCGTGAACGCCCAAAGGCTAGATCCCCCATAGCTGAAGAAGGGCAAGGGAATCCCCACCACGGGGAAAAGGCCAATGGTCATTGATATGTTCACCACCACATGGATGAATATTATCGACGCAACGCAGTACCCATAGATCCTGTGGAAATCCTCCCTCTGCCGCTCGGCTAGTTTCAGCACTCGGTATAGAAAAGCTCCAAAAAGAATGAGCACGAAGAGTGTTCCCACAAAGCCCCACTCTTCGCCCACGGTACAAAAAATAAAGTCGGTACTTTGCTCTGGAACGAAATTGAACTTGGTTTGCGTTCCCTGCAGATACCCCTTACCGAACAATCCCCCTGACCCTATTGCTATCTTTGACTGGTGTACGTTGTACCCTGCCCCCAATGGGTCATTCGTTATGCCCAACAGGTCATTAATTCTATCGCGGTGGTGCGCATCTAAAAAGCGTGTGAACACGTAGTCGGTACTCACGCTAACCGCAATGCACGCCCCAGCAAAAAGGGAGAGCAGCACAGAAACGCGGTTGCGCCGCACCATCCCCACAATCGCTAGCAGTAGTAGGAGTAGTAGGGAAGGGATAAGGCATACTATGTATAGCGGCATCCCAAAAGAGAACCATTCATTCGCAAAGTAAAGGAGCAGCGTTGCTACCACCAGCACCCCGAACATGCGTACGCTATTCTTCACGTCACGACGTAGCATGGCATACAGCGAAATGCCGAGTAGCATTATCCCTAGTAGAACATAAACACGATCAAAAAGTAACTCCGCGATGAACACCATCGCAAAGGCCAGCAGCACAAGAAGCACGCTGCCGGGCATCCCCTCTCGGTAAAGCACCAAGACGAACGATGAATACACCAAAGCCGACCCCATGTCGTTCTGCAAGAGAATCAAGAGCATTGGGGTTCCTATGAGTAGTCCCAGCTGTAGCCAGCTGCGCCCACGATCAATGCGAAAATCGAAACGTCCCATGAGCTTTGCAACCGCCAACGCTGTCGCAAACTTCGCGAACTCGGAGGGTTGCACTCGAAAAGAACCTATAGCTAGCCACGAACGTGACCCATGCACCTCGCTGCCTAATACCAGCGTTGCCACCAGTATAAGCATCATGACTATGTATATAGGGTAGGCAAAAACGTAGTAGAACCGTGCGTCGGCAAGCAGCACTACGAACGCTATGATTAACGCCGCTCCTATCCAAATGAATTGCAAACCTTGACGGCTTGAAAAATCAAACAGACTGCTATGCACCTCGCTATACGATGAGGCGTACACGTTTAGCCAGCCCAAGATGACTAACAGTAAATACATCACTACTGTTAGCCAATCTATCCGTCCTAGTACGCTCCCCCGTGCCACGCCTCGCCTCCCGATTTCCCTTTCTCTTGCATTTGAAAGTTCTCCTAAATGGCCACCTTCCCATCAACATCTAGAGCCGCGGTCGCCCTCTTTGGGGACTCTCCAACCGAATAGGCTATCACCGCACAATACACCATGCAGAAATAGTAGATTGCAAGGTCCGAATAAACTACCGACTCAAACGTTATAAGTACCAAGAGCGATACGTATAGCAGCACATGCACAAACTTCATGCGTTTCGCTTTTGTCAGCGGCAAGACCAGCATAAAAAGTAGGTACAATAATCCCACATAGCCCTGTTCTACCACCGTATCGATGCACATGTTATGCATCTTGACAATCGTAGACTCCTTCCTATCTTCCAAATTCTCGTAATGATTCCCGTACAGGTCTCCGTACTTGTCGTAGTAGTGTTCCTTAATGAATGTTCCACACTCCCCGCTACCTAGTCCCCACGGCAAAAAGGCATCCCGCTCCTGCCAAGTTCGAACCCATAGATTGATCCGATAGTCCTTTAGAACCATAGCTTCAAACAGCTTCGCTACCGTTTTCTTTGACACTTCTTCTGCCGTAGACATACGAACAACGCCACCTCTCGAACCGAAAAGAAATAAACCCGCAACGCCTACCATCAATGCAACCAAAGCATACATCGGTATGGGTCTATAGCTCCTCTTCACCAACATGCGGAGAAAAACCATGCCACCAAGCAGTGCCAAACATACATACATCATTCTCGCATTGCACAGAAAAACCCCTATTGAAAAGTAAACGCATAGCAGAATGCGAACCCATACTCTATTTTTGTCCCTATATAACCTATGCAGCACTATCAGCATAGAAACTACAAAGCAATAGCTCATGTACATTGGCCATACTGCTACACCCCGCGACAATCCCTCGTAAGAAAAATATGTATACCCAGCACGTAAAAGCTTCCAAAACGTCACTCCTTCCCTACCGCAGAAATCCACCGGATAGGGTATGAAGCGTAACACACCGTCAACCGTTTGAAAAGATCGAAACGTCGCCACCATTAACGCTGCCGTAAAAATTGCGGCACTCCCCAAGACCCACGTTGTTCCCCAACTTTTCTTAGGCCGAAGCCCGATAAACATGAAGGGTATAAGCAAAAAACCTAGCTGTAGCTCTGCCCAATTCGTGTTGAAATGCATATTGGGGTCTAACTCTCCCCGAACGTTTAGCACCGCAATGAGGTAAAAGACTTCTAACAGGACCAACACCCACCAATCCCTCCATTCTATCTGCCGCCATGCCAACGCAACGTATACTATCCCCAATAAACTCCCCACCGCCATCGCCACAGGAAATGGTTTAACGTACACTACTAACAGCGCAATGGCTATGCACATCACCACTTGGCGCACCCTTTCCAGCAAAGCCATGTTCACTGATATCTTGCCCACCCTAATTACACTATCCATGAACTAGATTGAAAATCAATGATTAGAACTCAAAAATTACCCCCAAGTGTCCATTGAAACGCTGCGCAGGGTAGCGATAGAATAGCTCGTACCGACACGCTATAATATTTCGTAGGTCTAGAAAAACAGACCAATCAGAAACGAACCTATACCGAGCGTGCAGATTCAAATCGTAAAGCAACGGCAGCGAAATGCTTTCACCTCCTACACCCCTCGCCTTCATCCCCCCTAGAGCACAGAATTCCATCCCGGCGTACAGCTTTCGCTGCAGACTGTACGATGCCCTCGCCGTCACCATAAACTGCGGCTTATGCCATGCGCCACCTATGTGCCGTGCAGACCAATGCCAATAGTCCCCTTGTACCCCTATCGACAAATACTGGCCTATCCTGTAATCTAGAACGCCATTCACGTGCGCAACGTCCGCATTATCGTAGATAACCCCAAAATCAGACCGCACCCCCCGCCCCAACACTGCCCCTGAGGAGTCCTTAATATCCGCAACACGGTTAACATAGAAGTGCGCACTATCATATATTGCATACGACCCTCTGAAGTTATACGAAAATCGCTTACTAAATTTACCCTTCACCCCTGCAACGATATCCATTCGCTTCGCGGCGTTCCGCACCCTCAATCCAGGTGTAATCCATGGGTTCTCGGCGCGTATCGTCCGATAATCCGCCATCTCCAACCCGCTCTGCACCTCTACGTAGGGAACGACATACCCCTCTACCACATCGTACGACAGATGCGCTTTCGGAAAGAAGTAGGGCATCCCCTTCTCATTATTGTAATCGTACGTGAATTGCACTCCAACCTGCACACGCCACCGCTCTCCGAATATGCGTGCCCAAGGCATTACGCTCACTACCAAGTTGTCCCCTATGGCGGGCTGCATAGCCTTGTTGAAATAATCAAACTGTATCTCGCCACCAAAGCATGTGTGCTGCCAATACTGCTGCCCCTGGGCTAAAACTGTAAAGCGAGACTGATTCTCGTCACGCGAGTCGTAGTACCCCCCATAGCTCAACTCCGTCACATACTGGAACTTTGAAGAATCCATGTAAAGACTTCTCGCACGGAAAAACGCATCAAGCAAATGCGCGCTCGTCCCCTCCTGCCAAAGCGGATTATACTTTACCGAGCGTAGCGTGTCGGCACCATAAAAAACATCGTAGTCGTGATGATACCCTACAAATCCTTGCATTCCAACCTTCCCCACCACGCCCCGAACATTCCCCGCTAGCGAACTATTAGAGTAGGCCGCCCTCACCTTCTCACCATCAAAAAGCTTCACCTTGCCCCACGAACTATTATGGGCTAGGCTAACATCATACGTAACACTCTCCGACCGCCCACTTGAATAGCGTACATCTAGCAGGGGGGAAATGTAATTGCCATATCCTACCTTCACAAACCAATTCGACAATTGGGGCATAGCCTCTTTTCCAACGCGCGCTGCTGGCACCGGACGCATCGGAAAGTCTACCTGTACGCTCCGTTGCAAAAGATTATAGTTCATCGGACGCAAGACTGTACCCAACGTATCTGAGAGACTCGGCATCTCGCTTATTTTGTCCGCATCACCTATTGTCGGGGTATAGATTCTACTCACCTGCACCACTTTATTGGAAAGCTGAGCAGTATCTTCAACCTGTACAGCGCACATCCCAAACGCTGCCCCGCTGGCTAACACCCAAAGGGTCAACAATATGCACCAGCACTTCAGCTGCATTCCTACCAAACCCTTCCGCACTTTACTTCGTTACTTTCAAAAAATTAACGACTACCAATCTTTTTCTCCCAGCGTGATGGCACGCATCCCCTCCTCCGCCTCTTTACGAATACCATCATTATCATTTGCGTAGCCACGTATCAGACTGTTAAGCGTTTGACGAGCATCCAATGTTTTTCCCTGCGCCAGAAGGCTTCTCGCCATGGCTATATAGCCTTTAGCCACCCAGTACTCATGCCCGCCCCGATCCTGTTGCGCAGCCCAAATGGTCATCTGCTGTACCTTGTCATGCTCCCCCTTCATCAGCAGAATCTCCACCATGCGGTAGCGGCACTCAGCCCCAGCCTCTGTGTTGTTGTTCTTCCCCAACTCGCTAAACCCAGCGTAAGCCTCATCAAGCCGCCCAAGTTTTAGCTGCGCATACGTCCTCTGATACTTAGCAAATTGAGCCAGCCCAGCTGGCACCCCAGGCGTTGAAATCATCGCATCTGCTGCATCCACCACCTTCTCCTGATCATCTAGTTTCCCCGCCAAAAGGATTGACTTACGCCTCATTTCGTACAAGGCTGAGGGGGTTTCCGCCGCGGCGACCCCACTCATGTACGCGACATACGCCTTCTCCAAATCTCCATTCTTCTCGTAAATCGGTGCCAACAACTTATTGGCCTGCACCCGCACCAAGCTGTCACATTCCCCAGCCACCGCTTGCTCTATGTTGTAGCGCCCCTCTGCCTCTTTTCCCAAGTTTAGCTGCGCAGTGCCAAGCATAAGCAGCGCATCGGCCACATGGGGGCTGCTGGCAAAGCGTGTCGTATAATCAATCAGGTAGCCCTCTGCCAATGAATAGCTCTTAGCCAGGTAGGCTCGCTCCGCTCGCCCGTATGCCAAAGAGTCAATCAGTGCCGTGTCGGCAATCATCACGCTCCGATTCAGCGTGTCTTGCAGTCGGGCAACGGAGTCAAACTGCGCGTAGTAAGAATCATCGCCCCGACTATTTCTATAATCGTAGTAGGTGTCCTGCCCCAGCGCAGGTACAACAAGACCGCTCGTAAGCAACGCTACAACGACAATCAAACCTCCCAAACTGCGACTCTTCATTGCCTTCTCTCCTACAGTTTTAGCTTGCCTTCTTAAACTCAAATCGTATTGTGTCCCCGCTCTCCTTCGCCTGCTTTTCCTTCTCCTCCTTTACCAACAGCTCCATCTCTCGCTTCGCTTCATCCCTCACGCCGTCATCAGCTACGGCATAATTATCCACTACGCTTTGTAGCGTTGCCTTAGCCTGAAAAAAATCATCTTGCGCGGCGTACGCCTTGGCCAACAGTATAAAAGACTTACCCAACCAGTACTGATGGGGCGTATTCTGACGGGCAAACCCTGTAACCTCATCATGAACACCCTTCCAATTACTCTGTTCGTAGCGTATCCACGCCATTTGGTAACGCGACTCAGCACCCACTACAGACCCCGTGTTTTCCCCCAGCTTTGAGTAGGCTGCATACGCTTCATCCAACCTCCCTTTCCTCCGAAGTGCCCCTCCTAACTGGTAGCTAGCGTAAAGTGCCAACTCTGGCTGTAATTTTTCACTTGACAATAGTCTATTGGCGCACTCAATCACTTCATCAGACCTCCCCAACGCCACCGCCATGCGTAACCGCCCTGCCCGCGCTTCCGTTAGCAGCTCTACGCTGCTCGCGGCCTCCTCCAGCATCGCGTACGTCTCCAAGGCACGCTGCCAATCTTTCTCAAATTCATACACCCCGCTGAGCAGTTGCAACGCTCGCACTCTCCACTTATGCGCCGGAACATTCACCACATATCGCAGCGGGGGGATGGCTGCCGCTGAATCTCGCTGAGCGCACAGCGACTCTGCCAAATACAACCTCGCCGGCAACCCATAGTTTCCATTCGGATACTGCGCAACATATTCGTTTAGAGCCTTCACGGCCTTTGGGTACTGCCCACGCAAATAAAATTCAACTGCCCCGGTATACACCATTGAATCGCGTTGCGACTGAGAATACTGCTTCTCAATGCCCTGGCTCTCCAGGTACGAAAAGTAGTCATTTACATTCCCTTCGCTCTGGTATACCCTCTCCAGCGCAAGCAATGCCTCTTCTGCCGATGGCGTTCTGGGGTAATCCTTCACTACCTGCTTAAAGTAGCCTATCGCCCTTTCGCTTTCCCGCTGTGCGTAGGCCACCAATCCCAGCTGCACCAACGCCGATGCTGCCCTGCTCGATGTGGGGTACTCTTTAACGATACGTTCGTAGTAGCTCTGCGCCGCGCTCAAGCTATCTACAGCTTGCAGCGTCACGCCCAGCTCGTAAAACGCCTCAGGGCGATAGGAAGAGGCGACATACTCTTTGTCAAAACGCCCCAAAACCTCAATTTTCCGTTTGGGACGCTCCACCAACCCATACGCAAAACCCTCTTGGAACAATGCGTAGTCCGCTCCTACGCCTCCAAGCCGCACCGCCTGGCCATACGCATCTATCGCAGGCCAGTAGGCCCTTTCTACATAGTGGCAATCCCCCATGCGGCAATACGCATCCGTACGCATATCTAACGACTCTTTCTCTCCGCTCCCCGCCAAGTACTGCCGAAACCACTCCCCTGCCTCTTTGTAGTTTTTCATTTTGAACTGGCAATACCCCAAATTGTAGGCGCTCCGAGCGTATTCACGCTGCGAGAATGCCCCCGCTGCTCCCCGAAAATCTCTATAAAACTTCGCCGCCAACGGGTACTGCTCCATACGATACAACGCCTCACCACGCCAGTACAATGCGCTAGCTCGCAACTCTGGCGTATACGCAACAACCGATAGAGACTCCGCGAAGAGGGAATCAGCCTCTTCGTACTTTAAATTTTGGTACAGCTCTACCCCCCTGTAGTACGCGGCGCGCTGAATCGCCTGCTGCGTAAGAATGTCGGGACGATCTATCTTTTGCAGCACATCCAACGCCTGTTGGTAGTTTTTGGTCGAGGCGTATGCCATGCCGAGGTAGTTGTACGCTTCTGCTGTACGTGCCGAATTGGGGTATTCGTTCAGATACCGCGTAAAGGCATCCGCAGCGTCAGATAGCGAACCGCTCTGCAGTTCGTAGGTTAATTTTGCATAGGTGAACAGCGCATCCTCACGTAGGACACTGTCGTACTGCGGTCGTGAAGCCATCTCAAAAGCCGCTCTTGCGCGTACCTTGTCCCCTAGGCGGAGGTAGCAATCCCCAAGGTAATAGTTAGCATTTTGGGCGTATACATCGTCCTCAGTGGCCACCCGCTCCAGCCGCTGCGCCGCCTCGTCATAATGCCTAAGCCGGTAGTTCAGCATGCCCACGATGTAGTTCTCCTCCCGCGTAACAGTTTCAGTGGTAGCAAGATATCTATTCCATGTAACTAAAGAGGCAGAATCCTCCCCAAGCTTATACTGAGAATCCCCCAACAGTCTAAGGAGCTCCGGCTGACGGCTCTTAGCCGCACCTTCAATGATTGAAGGAACGTACTGCGCAACCCTCTCATACTCTCGCCGCTTGTAGTATATCTGCGCCACGTAGTAGGGAACTATCGCCAAGAAGGAGGGGTCATCGGCAATCCGCTCAAACTCATCTAGCGCGGTCGTATAGTTTTCCTGAGTGTAGGCTAAGTGGGCATAGAAATAAGTAGCGTACGCACTGTAGTACGTCCTCGTGTCTTTCACCCTTGCAAAGCACGACGATGCCTCATCGTAGCGCTCCAAGGAGAAGTAGGCGTATCCCAGCTTGAAATCCCGCTCTGCCGCCTCCTCTTTATCCAACGCTGAGGCATCTACCCCTTCAAACCGTTCAATCGCCGCCGTCCAGTCTTCCTCACGGAAGCGTTGTAACCCCAGCTCAAACAACCCAGCCTCAGCGTACGGACTCTCAACGTACTCTTCCAAAAAACGCTCCATACAGTACTCGCCATCCTTACGCCCCAAACGTAAGGCGCACACCGCCTTGTAATACGCAGCATCGGCCCGCCTAGAGTTCCCATCCGACGGCGTAGCCTCTATCACCTTCTCAAACGCCGTCTCTGCTGCAGCATATAGCTTCGCTTGGTACAGCGCATAGGCATCATCATACAGCGTGCACTCTCGCTGCGCACTCGTCTCCACCTGCGCATACAGCGTCGCACCGCCCCCCCACACCGCAAGCAGCAGCACTAGTATACCCATACGTTTAGCACCCATCCCTCTCACACGTCTCTCCTACTTTTATGCTCGCCCCAAAACGCTAGCAAAGATACACGAAACCAAGCACAAAATAATTAACCGTTTCTTACTTCGACGCACCACCCACTATTCTCTTCCCATTGCGATCCCACCGAGGCAACTCCTCCGGAGGCCTTCGACTCGCCCAAACCAGCAACACTACCCCAACCGCCAAGAACGGCAAACTCTGTATCTGACCCAGATTCAATGCCCACCCCTCCTCAAAGGGACTCTGCACGTTCTTTATCTCCTCTATCAGTATTCGTGCTGTAAACATCGCCACCATGGCTATGCTAAACTGTAAACCCCTCTTACGCTTAAAATCCCCCCACTTGAAGTAAACCAAAAGCAATGCCAAGAACACCGTGAAATACGACAGCGCCTCGTATATCTGCGTGGGATGTTTCGGCACAACCTCACCATTGCGGACAAATATCATTCCCCACGGGAGCGATGTCTCAATTCCATAAATCTCGCTGTTCATCAGATTCCCGATGCGGATAAACGTGGCAATCAGGGCTATCGGTATCGTCACGTGGTCCATTACCCACAGCATCGACAGCTTCTCCCTCCGCGCCACGCAGTACATCCCAATCAATACACCCACAATTCCGCCATGGCTCGCCAAACCTCCCTCCCACACCTTAAACACCTCCAAGGGGTGCGAAAAGTAGTATGCCGGTTCATACACGAAGCAATGGCCCAAACGCGCCCCGATAAACACTCCCACTACAGACCACAACGCCATCCTGTCTATCACCTCCTCCGGCACTCCCTCTCGCTTCCCCATGTACCCTAACAGCCAATACCCCAGTAGAATCCCCACCGCCCAGCAAAGGCCGTAGTAGCGCACTGAGAGCGGCCCTACAGTGAAGAACGTAGGATCCACACTCCATACTATCGCACCCAACGAATACCCCATCGGTCGTAGTCCTATTGCGTCTAATCTACTAAACCCTGCTACAACGACATCCGCACCCCAAGCTGATACAGCGGGCGCAAACGATCCGTGAACCCGAACTCCCGCCCCGCAAATCCATGGTTGTAGTTATCCTTGCCTGTGATGTAGAGATTGCGCACCCCCACCTGTACGGAAAGGTTGGACAACGCATCGTACGATATCGTAAAATTGCAAAGTCCATACGGCGACAGCCTCACCTTCCCATACTCTTCCGGCACGCCTGGCATTACGCCGTGCGCGTACTTCTGTGCAGACCTAAAGTAGGTTTCCAAGAAGAAATGCACCTTATCTAGCAAACGATATTCAGTCAACAATCCCATATTCACTGCGGGCGTCCACGTATGCGTTACTCCATTCTCCTCGTCTCCTAGCGTAGCGGTAAACATAGTACCCTGCTGGTAATGATCCATCTTCGTCGTCTGCCACGTACCAAAAAGATTAAAGAGCAGATTATTAACCGGTGCGTAGTTCAAAGATAGCGTCGCACCCCCTTGCCACGCAACGAGCGGTAAATTCTTATACTGCAGGGTCTGCGTCAAATGGGGCACCTTCACCGCAGGATCCGTTTCGCTCGCCTCAAAGGTCAGCACCGTATTCACGGGCCTTAAATCGCTAAAGTTGAACGTCCTAGAGCCAAATAGCTCAAAGTCTAGCGACACGCGTCCCAGCTGTGTTCGATACCCTATCTCCGCAAAATCGCTCGTTAAAAGCTTCAACGTACGGCTGCCATAAAACTCTTGGAAAAGGAAGAACTCATCGTCAGACGGAGCTAAACCTCCCGCCTGTAGCATCCCGGCCAAACCTGCTATGGCCTTCGTACCCTTCAATGCACCGAAGCGCGCAATACCCATCTTTTCTACATGGATGGCATTCTCCATAAGGAAGGAAGACCTATTGGCGCGTGCCACTACGCCTCTCAACAAATGATCCTCATGCGGCTTATACGTCAGAACAAACTGCCATGTGGGATAGTACGTTGATGGCACACTATACTTATCCACCCGTCCCGCGGCTATAACACGCAGCGACTCTATCGGCCTCCAATCCAAACGCAGTGTCAACGCCATACTCAACATCTTCTTACTCTCGCCGCCTAGAATCCCTTGCGCACCCACGTACGAGCTTTGCTCCTTCCATACTGCATCCCACTTACTGTCGTCATAGACTACGTTCTGCAAAAAGAAACCAGGGCGTATCGTCAATTGATCCCATAGCGTCGCTGAGTACTCTAGGTTACCGTTGAAATCCTGCACATCGAATCGTACCCCTGGATGCGACTGTCCCACCCCCGCATCGTACATCCCATTCATGTAAGATCCCATAAACGAAAACCCATTCCATTGCAAATTCGCCGCAACATGACCTGCCTGCTGCGTTCGCATTGATAGCGGGGTTACGTAGTTCTCCATCATCACCGAGCTATTCCTCGAATACCAATACCCTCCTGTCATCGCAAAATTCACCCCATGCCCATCGTAGTTGACATCGCCCATTATGCCCCGCACATCCAAACTCCGGCTGCCATTGTACGCCAAATCCTCTGCGTCCCTATCATGTTCGCGACGCATCCTATCCCAGCTGTTATAGTAACCCCCATTAATCGCCGGGAGCAAATCGTACTGCATGTACCTTCCTGACGAATAATCGTATGCCATCTCATCTACCACCTTCCGCATTTCTGCATGTTGACGCAGCCCTATGCGCCACCCCTTAGCCAACGGCACGCTTGCCCGACCGCTCGCCGAGTAGCTTAACGTTGATTTATCTTGCACATAGGTCCGAACCCGACCGCTCGCCGACAGCACAGACGACAACGGCTTCGTTATGATATTTATCACCCCTGTCACCGCGCTCGCCCCATATAGAGCGCTCGATGCGCCCCGCACAATGTCAATGCGCTCTATGTCCTCAAGGCTCACTGGCAACGTCTCCCACAGCGTTCCCCCCATTGAGTAGCTGTACATCGGTCGACCATCCACCATCACCAGCGTCAATGAGTTCACAGAGAAGTGGTTGAAATTACCCGGAGGAACATTATCCAATCCCCGCATATGCACATCGTAGATCCCCGGCGTCTGCTCCCGCACTATCATACCCGGCACCAGCCGAAACAGCTCGGCAATCGTCGTGGCTCCGCTATGCATTATTTTATCGCTCGTGATCACCGTAGTTGATGTGGGTGCCTCAAATACAGTCTCTCGTGATTTCGACGATGTGGTCGTCTTCACCATAAACGCCTGCTCCAATAGCTCATCCGTCGATACGCCCAGCTTGTCGGCTAGAACCATCAAATCGGGCAAATCCAACTCCAACAGCTGCTCGTAGCTCAGCTTCTTAATCTCATCCGGGGTCATCGCATTCACATTCACCTTGTCCTGCCCCCACGCCGAACCGCTCGCAAGCAACATGCTTAAAAACAGCAGCACAACTCCCGTAGCCGCTAATAATCGCATTTCCAACTTCTTCATAACTATATTTTCCCTCCTGCGTTTTCTACTTCACTACGCCCAAACTAAGAAGACTATTCGACACCTTTATCCCCTGCTTCTCAAGCGTCGACGGACTCACCTCAAATTGCGTCTTCCCGCCATTCTCCGTAAAATTAAACGCTGCGCCTTGCGCTATTCCACCAGCCTTGTCCGACACCACCGCCACATGATTCCCGCTCGCACCCGCCACCACGCTCGGCAGCAAGCTATTCTCCGTCGAGGGAACATACACTAGATTGCAGCGCGACACGCCACTCGCATCACTAGACTCCCGCACAACCATCGTCCGGTTTCCAACCTTCTTTTTCTGTGCTATCTGCTGCAGCTCCCCAGTAATCTTGGCGTTTTTACCTATCACAAGTATCACAAAATCTCCCTCTTGACCACCCGATGGCCACTCCAAGTAGCGGGTGAAATTGTACAAGAATAACGCCTTGAATCGTTCATTCTGACCCCATGCCACCGTGGTCAATAGGCATAGCAGGAGTGCTAACGCCACGCTTTTCTTTCTCATTGCTCGCAAATCCTTTCTTTTTTGCTTCTCAAAACACAACTCGCTGCATCGCCTTCCCCTCTCCTCCTCCTCACCGCGAAGTTACAAATAAAACATTACCTCCAACAAATAGCCCACCCTCAACACCTACCTATATTCTCTGCACCGCCCGAATTCCCGTAGGTTAAATTAGCCACGCGGCGCTCTCGCACCGCCGAAGTCAGCCAATACCGCAGCAAAAAGCTGACCAAGACTCCCTAAACATAATAAAGACCCGCCGTGTGCATAGCGCACGGCGGGTCTTCACAGTGGCAGCACTACCTCTACCGCTTTCTAACTAACCTTTAGACTTCCTCTCCTATCTACCTCCGCAGCACCCCCTCAGCCCGCATCCCCCCATCCGCGCTGCGCAGCTGCACGATGTAGAACCCCGATGCAAGCATGCCCAAGTCTATACGCAGCTGCGCTCCTCCATCATGCACACCGCCCAGCATCTCGCGTCCGGTCACATCGTAGACCGCGTACCGCGCCACCCCGCTCGCCCCTCGCACCTCTATCGCACCATCGGTGGGGTTCGGATAAATCTCAACTCCGCGCAGCGCCGCGCTCTCCACCGCATTGGTCTTCCCCTCTTTGCCCCCACGGGGTATCGGTGAAAAGTCAGCTTGAACCAGCAACTCCTTGGCCGGAAGCTTGATAGAAAACGAATGCATCACCTTCGTGGTGTCAGACTGCACATTCCCATACAGCTCCGCCCCATTTTGGATCACACTCTTTATGTAGTACCCCTTCTTCGCCTGCACCAGCACCTCTACATCCAGCTCCCTCTGGTATTGCTGCCCGCTTGACAGCTCTTCCTTATTGCTCTTGCGCAACGCCGTCACCGCCCCTCCCTCTGAAGGATTAGCCTGCAACGTCAGTAGGCAATTGTCTGCATCTTCCTGCGCAAAAATTGCATAGAAGGTTAGCCGATTCCCATTGGGACTAGCCGGATCGTATGGAGGCAACTTGTATGTAGACTCCATTTCCTTCGTCAATCCTAGTCTCTCTTTCCCTTCTACGTATATCTCCTTTAGCACCACGGGACTCTTCGCCTCAGCCTTTAGGGTCACCTCGGTTTTTCCTTCCCCACTCACCCGATAGCTCTTGTCATATTCCAACCACGCACCGCCTGCACCCGGCATTATCACTTTCAGGTCGTCGCCAAGCTGCGGCTTGCGCACGGTGAGTACGAGCAGCGGCTTCGGATCCTCCTTCACAGTCACATAGGTCTCCAGCTTCACCTCCGTCACCTCTTGGGCCGTCACTTTATCCTTCAAACCCTCCACTAAATCCAGCAGTTCCTCGAGCGATCCGTACGCCTTTTCTCTATCGGTTTCCTCTAAACGCTGCGCATAGCCACGATTAACCGCCAGGCAAACCGCGAGCAGCTTGTTATCCTCCACTCCCGTTGCCGCAGCTAAACTCCACGTAATGGGGTCGCCCACCCTCACCTTTTTCTTCTGTCCTGCCGCTATCGTCTGCCCATCTTTATCCTTCCACGTCACTTTCCCCTTCGCGCCGCGCGGCTGCTCGTCCTCGCCCCCTTGCGCCATCTCGCTATATACAATTAACACTTCGCCTGGCTTCAGCTTCTCTACTATAACATCTATCCCGACAATCTCACCCTCCAGCTTCCCAAGTTTATACCACCCATCTCCGTCCTCCACGAGAGCTTGATTAGGGAGATTCTTATACTTTACGGTCACGCTCTTCACCCCCTGCACAGCACTCCCCTGCTTCTTCTCCACTGCAACGTAAACGTATATTACGCTACCGTACTCCACTTCGCTGTCCGAAGCTATCTCGCTTCCATTTCGCTCCCCCTTGCACACTTTCATCTCCTTCACATCGGCCGACTGTACGTAGCTCACTTTATACATCTGCTTACCCAGCTCCACCTTCACCTCCGTGTCCTGCGCAAGTGTAAATGTATACGTATACACCCCTCCCCCCCCTGTCACGTTCGCATCTCCATTCACCTTCACCACCTTCCACTCCGCAGGGTTAGCTACTGTGACCTTCACAGTCAACTCCGCCCCTCCCAGCACTTGACTACCTGAGGTCACAGCCGTTCCACCTTTTTCCACTACCGCCACCGTATACCCTGAACCAGCTTTATACGTAACTTTATACTTCACTGGCAGCACCACTGACTTTATCGTCACATTCCCCTCCGGGCTCCACTTCACAGTTGTCTGCCCAGCCGCAGGCTTACCATCAACCCACGTATATCCTCTAGGGACGCTACCTTGAGTCAGCGTCACATCCCCTTTCCCCTCCTCTGCTATCGTCACCTCCTGCACTGCCCCATCGCCAGCCTCGGGCGTAAACACCACGGTCAACTCATCCCCACAATTAACTTCCGACTTCATAGTAGGCGTTGTCGCCCCATTAACCGCTACCCCCACGTTCGCTACGCCATCCCATGCCACGCTAATCTTCTTTTGCTCCACAGTTACCTCAATGGAAGTAACCTCCTCTTTCACCTCGTGCAAGTAATTCCCATCCTGCGATACCGCAATGGGTTGTCCCCCATTGACTTTTACCTCATTCACCTGCTCGCACGCCGATAGATTCGGCACAATCTCAATGCTGCTCCCGCAGGCAACTGAACCTCCCAATGTCAAATCAACGCCACCCTGCTGCACCTTAAAATCGGTCCCGCTCCACGACACTGCAAACTGCTTAGGCTCCGAGTGCAACACCTTCACCGTAACCTTATCATGTGCTTCCGGAATATTCAGGGGACTGGCTGCTTTTACAGTGCCCCTTCTGTCAGTAGTCCCAGCGTTCCACACCACCTCCACTTCCACTTTATCCCCATCAACGCACCCACCCATCGGCTCTAGGCTCACTTCTAACTCATCGCCGTTGGCGAATACTCCATCCCCCCCCGGAAACTTCCCACCAGCCCATATATCCTTACCCTGCGTTACGTTGTGAACCGTTATCTTCGCCACTCTCTCTCCATTGAAAGTTTCATCCACAGTCACCTGCGGATCGGTCCCCACCTTCACCTCTATCTTTTGAATCCCTTGCGATAGGGAGGCGATCTCCAACGTATTACTCCCCACAGGGGCAGCCTCCTTAAAAGTACCATCATCGTACACAGCCTTGAGTCCCTGCACCTTCAGTCCACTGCCTGGCGTAACCGTTATTTTAACCGCACCTCCGCATGGGGCTTCTCCGTCTACCGAGATCACGTGCAGCTGAGTAGCCGACTCGCCCGCTTCCACCTTTATTGAGTAATCGGTACCCAGCGTCCAGCGTATTGTATACTTCTTTTTTTCCTGTGTAAATGTAAATTTCGCCTGTTCACCCTCTACCTTCACCTGGACCGGCTGCCACTCCCCACCTACCTTCTCTATGAACTGTGAAGCTCCCCCCACATCCACCCTTATCTTCCCCACGCAACCATCCACTTTTGACGGACCCTGCACTTTCACCATCACATCGCTTCCGCACGGCACAACCTCCCCATCATTCTTCGCCGCGCCGTAATACTCAACCAAATATATTTCATCATCATAGTCGAGCTCGGTCATGCGCTTCTCACTGTGTATCCAAACGCTTATCGTTTCCCCTTCCTGCCCCCCCGGAACAAAGGAAAACTCACCCGTTGTTGCATCTATTGGAACACTTTGAATCCTGTCTGGCATAACACCCCACTGCACTACTGGCGGCTTTAAACAGTGGTCTTCGGCCTGATTGGGATTGGGGGTAAACCTTCCGAAAAGCTTTCTGTTGCTCTCCACCACGCTACCATCTAGCACCTTTACGCCATCCTTGGTATACAGTGATATGCGAGAGTCCTTGCAGTTGATAGTTACATTTCCTCCTGGGCATGGTCCCGGCCTCACCGTCACCGTATGGCCCTCACCCCACAGCGGCACGAGCCAATAATTGTCCCTGTAATCCTTACCATCGTCTCCTACTGCGTCATCACATAGGTTAGCTATATCTCCAGGGTTTGCCAACGTCACAGGTCGAGCGTCCCACTTGTCATCCACGCACACCCCATCTGCTGCCCACGACCTCGCCTCCACCACCATCAATGTACCTTCCAATATGAGAGGCATAGCACCGGGATGCAACGTATTGGGGTAGGGGTACGCCTCGTAAAACGGGCCTGCACTTATCTTATCAGGACCGCCCCTAAACCCATTCAAATAGTTCAACATAAAGTGTTGGTCACCCGGGGACTTCATACGTACGCGCATCGAGCCATCAAAGGTTTTTCCTTCTGTATTCTGTCCAAACTTGAGGGTCTTCCACTCCTTTTTAGCCATCGTCAGCGTCACCTCCACCGTGTTGCTACCCTCTTCAAGGTCTGATGGCAATGTAAAGGAGAAGTTGGCATTATTCCCCGCCTGATTCAGAACTGTGTATATTGCTTCGTCCACATCCTGCACGTGTCGCCACGGGATCCTTACCTCCGCATCGCGAGCTCCTTTCACAATGGGTCCAAAAAACTGTATGTTTGAACAATTAGTATAGGAATCCCCATTTTTTTTCTTTATCGTTACCTTCCCCACCTTCGGATAGTAGATATTCCAATTCGGAATCATTGTAGACCAGTGAGCCGAGGTCATCACGTGGTCGTACCAATCGATAAAGACCTCGTCACCCGCGCTGCACAGTATTGGCGAAACTTCAGGAAAAAACTGCCATAGTTTTTCAGAAACTTCCGCAGCATCTGGGTATTCGTCTTCATCTTTCCATGCCCTGTAGCCGCCCACATAACGAGGATTAGTTCCCGCCTTGCCAACCCGCACGCGGAATTCGTATGCGTAGCGATCCGGCACCAAGTCCCGACCGCTCTCATCAACAAGCCGAAACTTGAACTCTATTTTCTTGTCGCCTTGCCCAAAAGCAAATAGCGGCGAAAGCAGTAGCATGACCGCTGCTACTACCATCCTCACCGTTCGGAATGTAAATCTCTTTTCCATAACCACATCCTCCTCTTCTTTTTCTCCGCCCCCTACCGCATGCCGCAACTCCAAAACGACCCACAAGCGTACTTCCCTCCACCCGTTGATACGTACCATACATCTAGAATGTTGCTACAAGACAGCCAAAACGTCCTACCAATCAATGGAACACTCAGATAATATTCCCTGCACGACTACCCAATTTGCTGAAACTTTTCTCTTGCGCCCAAACCACCGCCAGATATTCGCCTCTAACAGCCACGACGCCGCCCCGTCCGCAGGACGGTCTCTCAATAGCCGGGGGCTTTAGACCCTCGGCCAGCAAACCTTTGCGACCTTGCGTACATTGATACCCCACAGCCTTGCAGAACCATTCCCGTACAATCCTCCAACCATCCGCAACCTGCATTATTTCGCCGCCGATGCCGCCCCGTCCGTAAGGACGGTCTCTCAATAGCCGGGGGTTTTAACCCCCCCCGGATTCTTGCCCAAGGGGGCAAACCAGTCTGAAGGGCTGACCCGCATGCTCCCTCGCTAGAACCTGTGCACGTAATCCCCTCGGCCCGCATAAATTTTTGCAAACCGATGCCGCCCCGTCCGTAGGACACTCTCTCAATGGCCGGGGGTCTGAAAACCCCCAGATCCTTGCCCAAGAGGGCAAACCAATCTGAAAGGCTGACCCGCGTGACCATCGGGCAGAAACACCGCAGCCTGCCTCCATATTCGGCGGCGCAGCCTAACATTCGTTTGCATGCAATGCCGCCCCATCCGCAGGACGGTCTCTCAATCCGCTAGTACCTTTCCACCCGCAGCATGAAGTCACTTAATACATTCATATAGTTTATGAACGCATCGTAGGGCGAATCGTAGGGGTTAAAATACTTGTGCACATCGCCATCGCTGAACCACTTCGTGCACATGTAGTAGAAATGGTCGCTCGTCTGTAGGTAGAGCCAATCGCGGTGCAAATCGGGGTCATCTATCTCCGCCACCCTATCGGCTAGGCTGTAAAGCGTGTTGAACGCCTCATCCTGCAGCTCGTTGCCCAGCCATGCCGTGAGGTCCCGCTCCTCGTCCGCCCAGCTGGTGGGGTACGGCACGTGCAGCGGCGCAACGGTTTGGTGCAGCTTCGCCGTCTCGGCCGGCGTACGGAACTCAAAATCCGTCTGCCCATATATGGCGTTTGGCAACGCCCGCATGAAATCGAAAATCCCCGTGTCGGCCCACTGGTGCTCCCCAAAAGTCTCGTAGTCCATGAAGAGGTTCACCACCTCGTCCTTGCTGGGTAGCGCATTGAGCCAGCCCGCATACTTTTCCGTGGTGAGCGGCCACCCATTCCACCCCCTATTGGAGAAACGGAACGCGATATCATCGCTCAGCTGAAAATTCTTGAGCAGGAGCTTCAGCTTAGGATTGATGGGGTTATGGTACAAGAAGTTGGGACTCTTCCACCCCAGCACGTGCTTTGCGCCCTCGGCCAGCATTTGGGAGAAACCCATGGCCGCAACGCGCGCCCCGATTAAATCGCTATATATCAGCTCCGTATCGCGGAACGTGGTGGGGGTAACCCCAAACAATCCCTTCACCCTATCGCAATGCTCCTGCACCTGCCGCTCAAATGCGTCGCCCTCCTTTAGGGCCACCAGCGAGTGCGCGTAGGTCTCAGCCAAAAACTCCACCTGCCCCGTCCGCGCCAGCTCCTGGAAGGTCTGCAGCACCTCCGGCGCATACATCTCAAACTGGTCAAGCGCCACCCCCGAAATGGAGAACGAAAACTTCACCTTTGAACCGTACTGCGCTATAAGGTCTAGCAAAAGCCGATTGGTGGGTAGATAGCACTTCTCAGCCACCTTGCGCATGATCGAAGCGTTCGCCTGCGCATCGAAGTAGTCGTGCGCCACGCCTAAATCAAAAAAACGGTAGCGGCGAAGCCTAAAGGGTTGATGTACTTGGAAATAAAAGCAAAGTGTACGCATATTACGTGTCAATTCTTTTTGTGGTGTCTACTCTAGTGGGCGAGCAACGAACGGTAAACCTCAAGCAGCATCGATGCCGCGCTCTCCCACTTCAAATTAGTAACCTCATGGGTGCCGTACTTCTGGAAGAATGGGCTCAGCGCCTTGTAGGTCAATATGGCATGAATGGCATCCGCCAACGCATCAACGTCCCAAAAGTCCACCTTGATGGCGTACTTCAGCACCTCCGCCACGCCCGACTGCTTCGAGATAATCACCGGCACCTGGCTCCGCATCGCCTCCAGCGGCGTGATGCCGAAGGGCTCCGAAACGGACGGCATAACGTAGACGTCGCTCATGCTATAGAGCCTGTCCACCTCCTCCCCCCGCAGAAAGCCCGCGAAATGGAACTTACTCGCGATCCCCAGCTCCGCCACGCGGCGCACCATACGGTTGCGCATATCGCCGCTCCCCGCCATCACGAAGCGCACGTTATCCATCTTGCCCAGCACCCGCTGGGCCGCCTCCACGAAGTAATCGGGACCCTTCTGAAAGGTAATGCGCCCCAAGAAGGTCACCACCTTCTCGGGGAAGGGACGCCCCGAACGGTTGCTTTCCACCTCCCCGGTGAAATCTATCGCATTATGAATCGTCACCACCTTCTTCGGGTCAATGCCGTAGCGCGAAATGACGATACTGCGCGTCAAATGGCTCACGCACACCACGCGGTCGGCATTCTCCATGCCGTAACGCTCAATGTTATAGACCGTTTGGTTAACGTTCTCCCCGCTGCGGTCAAATTCTGTGGCGTGCACGTGCACCACCAACGGCCGCCCCGACGCCCGCTTCGCCGCCACGCCAGCCAAATAGGTGAGCCAGTCGTGCGCATGGATTACATCGTGCGGCGTTTGCCGGGCAATCGACGCGGCAATGAGGGCGTAGCGATGCACCTCAGCAAGCAAATCCGCCCCGTACGTCCCGCTGAATGAAAAATGCCCCGAAGCCCAGTGGTTCTGCACCATACGCTCCTTGTAGTTCGCCCCGAACTCTCGTATCACGTCCTCCTCCGTGCAGTAGGGGTATAGAAAGGAATCCACCGCGAGGAACTGCACGTAGCGGCTCAGCGTCAAAGCCTCCTCCTGGCTTAGCGAAAAACCTATCTCCTCGGCCGAAAGCATCCGCAGCCGATCGCCACCCTCGCCGCCAAACAGCTTGGGCATCACGAAGGTAACATCCACCCCCACCTTCGCTAGTCCCCCGGTAATGCCTTTGCACGCCGTGCCGAGTCCCCCAGTAATATGCGGCGGGAACTCCCATCCAAACATCAATACTCGCATGGCTTAGGCCTTTTTCATTTCCTGCTCCCTCACGAACCGCTCCGGATGCATATACTCCGCCACGCGCTGCACTGCCGCCACGCTCCACGCCTGGGCGTACGTCCCGCCCGGCGTATGCGGCGGGTCGCCATCAAACACCTCGCCGATGGTGCCTAGCCCATAGCGCTGCATCTCCTGCTCCATCGCCTCCAGAATCTGCCGCCCCACGGTCTGCGCCGCGTACTCCCCCTTCACCCGCCGCGTGGCGCAAAGGTACTCCGACAGCCAGAACGGCCATATCGTACCCTGATGGTATGCCTCATCGCGCGCCGCCTGCCCCCCACCGTAGTGGGGCTTATAGTTCGGACTCTTCGGCGAAAGCGTGCGAAGCCCCAGCGGCGTGTACAGCTCCCGGCGCACCGTCTCCAGCACCCCTGCCTGCTGCTCCGCCGTCAGCGGCGATGATGGTAGCGACACCGCCAGCAGCTGGTTGGGGCGCACGAACGTATTCGCCCCCTGCTCATCGACGTAGTCAGCGAGGTAGCCCTTCTCCGGCAGCCAAAACTCCGCCACGAAGCTCTCCCGCACCCGCGCCGCGAACGCCTCCATCTTCGCCGCATCTTTCCCTTTGCCCATCGCCGCGTACAGGCGCTGCATGAAGCACAGCGCGTTGTACCACAACGCATTTATCTCCACGTCAAACCCCGTGCGCGGGGTCACCGGCCGTCCGTTCACCACGGCATCCATCCACGTCAACGCCTGCCCCGTCTCGCCAGCCCATAGCAAGCCATTCTCGCGCACCCCTATGGAGAAGGGGAGCTGCCCATCGCTGGTGAGACTATCAAAAACGCTCCGGAGCGCTCTGCCCCATAGCTTGCACGCCCGCGCGTAGTCCCCCGTGTAGCCGCAGTACTCCTCCACCGCTCGGAAAAGCCACAGCGGCGCATCCACGCTGTTAAATGCCGGCGCATCCACGCGCCCCATATTGGGCAGCAGGCCGTCCTTCATCTCCTTCACCAGCGAGGTCATCACCCGCTCAAAATAGTCCACATGCCCCAGCGGCAGCGTCAGCCCCGGCAATGCAATCAGCGTGTCGCGCCCCCACCGGCCGAACCATGGGTAGCCCGCCACCACGTACATCGAGTGGCCGTGGTCCGCCAAAAACTGCTCCGCCGCGGCCTGCAGCGTGCTGATAAAGTCGTCTCGCCGCGGCCGTTTCTCCAGCTCTGCGTTAAAGCTTCGCAGCAGCTGCCGGGGATTACACTCCTTCGTCGCCGCCGAGAACACCAGCGGCTGCCCCGACTTCAGGGTGCATTCAAAGTAGCCCGGCACGAACAGATCCTCGTGGCAATCGTAGCCCCGGTTATACTCCTCGGAGTACTCCACGTTGTAGTGCCAATCGGGCGCATGCACGTACTCACTCGCCACGTTGGTCTGCAAATAAATCGTCGGGAAGCCGGGGTACATCCGCCCGCTCGCACCGTTCGGCACCGGCGTAAATTTCACGTCTACGTCCAAATTCGCATGCGACAGCGCATGGCTGTTGCGGAACGACAGGAATGGGCGTATGCTGAATTTCAGCGTCCCACTCCCCTCCAGCAGCGTGTAGCGCACCATGAGGTGCTCCTGGGTGTGCGCAAAGAGAAGCTCCTTCTGCAGCACGATATCGCCCACTCGGTAAACGAATGTGGGCGTCGGCGCAAGCCGGAACGACACCAAATACTTATGTCCCCGCGGCTCGTACACCCCCGGGAACCGGCGCACCCCCAAATGGAACTCCTGACCATTGACCGTGAGCGTCTCGTCAAGCGTGGAGAGCAACACGTGGCGCTCCCCGCCAAAATGCTCCAGCGGGAGTACCATCAGCCCATGGTACTTCCGTGTATTGCACAGCGCGCAGGTGGTACTCATATACCCCCCGCTGTGGTTAGTACTCAAAAATTCGTGCGTGAGCGCACGGCTCAAGCTCACCAGCTCAGGCTGCTCAAACGCTATGTACGGACGCTTCGCGCTCCGCCCCTCTCCTGTAGTTTTTTTTGTTGAAATCTTTCCCATGCGCCTCCACTTTTTTCTATTAGTCCTAATGCCTTCCACCCAAAGCACGCCCTTCACCCCTCAACGCCTGCACGTCCCACGCCGTCTCCTCCCACCGCTGCCCTCCCTATCCTACGATGCGCCCCCGCAGACTACTCCACTAATTACGCTCTAAGTATTTGCAAAGTTAGCTAAAATTATTTATAGGCGGGCATTCAAAATGAAAATTATTTCTTTCTGCATAGAAAGGATACCGTATCACGCTGAAACACAGAACGCGGCGTAATACACCCTCGCTTCAAAAAGCAAAATCCAACCAAATCTTCACTCTTTCTCAATGCGCCGTATTCCCTCTCCGTAAGCCAACCCTAATGCTGCAATGCGCATCCTTACCGCCCCATGCGCCCCGATGCCTTTGGTGGCGTACCTCCCGCGCACCCCTGTTGCGCATACGCCTCGCCACGCCATACGCACCCCATCTCTCCACGCTATTCCACCAGAAACGTAGAACAAAAATGCAATATGTACCTTTTAGCGCCATTATTTTTCTATCTTTGCGCCGCATTGCCGAAGGCAAACGCAATATGTTGAACTGTATATACAAAGTGTAAGCTATGAGTCAGGATGTCTTTTCAAATCGTCATATCGGGGTCCGTGAAACCGATTACCCCGAAATGCTGGCGGCGATAGGCGTACAGTCCATCGACGCGCTCATTGAGCAAACCGTACCGCACGATATTCGTCTTCCTAAGAAAATGGACCTACCGACCCCAATGTCGGAGGCCGAGTATCTAGCCCACATACACACGCTGGCGGGCAAGAACAAAATCTTCCGCTCCTTGATAGGCCGCGGGTACTACGGCACGCAAACGCCGGCCGTGATCCAGCGAAACGTATTTGAAAATGCCTCGTGGTACACCTCCTACACGCCCTACCAGGCGGAGATTAGCCAGGGCCGCCTTGAGGCACTCCTCAACTTCCAAACGATGGTGAGCAGCCTCACAGGGCTAGAAATGGCGAACGCGTCGCTGCTCGACGAGGGCACAGCCGCCGCCGAGGCCATGCTCATGATGTTTAGCCTCCGGAGCCGCAAGGCGGAGAAAGAGGGACGCAACGTGCTTTTCGTAGACGACAATATCTTCCCGCAGACTGCCGATGTGATAATCACCCGCGCCGAGCCGCAGGGCATTGAGGTGGTACGCGGATGCTACAGAGATTATACCTTCACTGGCAAGGAGTTCGGCGTGATTGTGCAATACCCCGACTCGAAGGGGGAAATTCGCGATTACATGGCACTCGCGGATGCTGCGCATAGCCATGAGGCCCTCGTGGCGGTGGCCGCCGACATCCTTTCGCTCGTGCTGCTCGAAGCCCCTGGGGCGTGGGGCGCCGACATTGCGCTAGGGTCAACGCAGCGTTTCGGCATTCCGTTGGGCTGCGGTGGTCCGTCTGCGGGCTACCTAGCCACGCATGATAAGTACAAACGGAACATGCCGGGGCGCATCGTGGGGGTTTCGGTAGATCGTCATGGAAACCATGCGCTACGCCTCGCGCTGCAAACGCGCGAGCAGCACATCAAGCGCGAAAAGGCTACCTCCAATATATGCACTGCGCAGGCGCTACTCGCGACCATGGCGAGCTTCTACGCCGTCTACTACGGCCCCGAAGGGCTACGCCGCATCGCGATGAATGCGCACGGTGCCGCGGTAAAGGCGGCGGAGGTTCTCAAGAGCCTCGGATGCACCATCAGCGTCGAAAACTTCTTCGACACCATCCGCGTCAAGCTGCCCGAGGGCATCGCGCAGGAGAGCGTCCGCAGGGAGGCTCTCGCCAATGGGTTCAACTTCTACTACACCGATTGCGGCGCCATTTCGATCTCGTTCGATGAGCTCTCCACGGCGCAGGAGCTGACGAAGATAATCAGCATTTTCGCCAAGGCCATCGGAAAGCCCGCCGTGCCCGTGAGCTGCATTGAGCTCAGCGAACCCGCCTTCAACAAGCAGTTTGCGCGCAAAACGCCTATCCTGGAGGAGAAGGTATTTAATCTCTACCGCTCCGAGACGGAGATGATGCGCTACATCAAGCAGCTGGAGCGCAAGGACATTGCGCTGAACCACTCTATGATCCCGCTCGGCAGCTGCACCATGAAACTCAACTCGGCGGCCTCCATGCTGCCGCTCTCATGGCCTGAGTTCACGTCAATTCACCCCTTCGCGCCGGCCGACCAAATGGAGGGCTACGCGGAGATTATCCACAACCTTGCAGCCTACATCTCGGAAATCACCGGCTTCGCCGGCACTACCTTCCAGCCTAACTCCGGCGCGGCGGGCGAGTACACGGGGCTAATGATTATACGGAAGTACCACCTCTCGCGTGGCGATAAGCAGCGCACCACGGTCATCATTCCCTCCTCAGCCCACGGCACGAACCCCGCCTCGGCTGCCATGGCCGGCGCAAAAATCGTGATTGTGGACTGCGATGAGAACGGCAATATTGACGTGGATGACCTGGAGCGGAAGGCGAAGGAGAATGCCGATACGCTCTCTGCCTTCATGGTGACCTACCCATCAACCCATGGTATATTTGAGAGCAGGATCCGGCGAATGATGGACATTATCCACGAGAACGGTGGGTTGGTCTACATGGACGGCGCCAATATGAACGGCCAGGTGGGCCTCACCAGCCCCGGCTACATCGGCGCGGACGTTTGCCACCTCAATCTGCACAAAACGTTCGCCATCCCGCACGGAGGCGGCGGCCCTGGCATCGGCAGCGTGAGCGTGAGCAAAGAGCTCACCCAGTTCCTCCCGAACCACAGCATGGTTAGCGTGGGGGGCGAAAATGGCATAACGGCCGTTGCCTCATCCCCTTGGGGCAGCGCCTACGTCATCCCCATCGTCTACGCCTACGTGCGCATGATGGGCGAGGAGGGCCTCACCCGCGCCACCGAAACGGCCATCCTCAGCGCCAACTACATCGCCGCCCGCATCAAGGATTCGTACGGCGTGGTCTACACCGGCGAAACAGGACGCGTGGGGCACGAGTGCATTGTGGATTGCCGCGACTGCCGCGAGAAGTATGGTGTGGAAACCGCAGACATCGCACGGCGACTGATGGACTACGGATTCCATGCGCCAACGCTCTCCTTCCCTGTGCATGAAACGCTGATGGTGGAGCCTACCGAGAGCGAATCAAAGGCGGAGATTGACCGTTTCTGCAACACGCTCATCGCCATCAAGGAGGAGATGAAGGAAATAGGCAACGGCAAGATGCCCAAGGACGACAACCTGCTGGTCAATGCGCCGCACACCGCCGAGGAGGTATCGGCCAACGAGTGGACGCACCCCTACAGCCGAGAGCAGGCCGCGTATCCTCTACCGTGGCTGCGCCTCAACAAGTTCTGGCCTACCGTGAGCCGCATTGACAATGGCTACGGCGACCGCAACCTTATATGCACTTGCGCACCGATAGAAAGCTACCTCGAGTAGTTTCTGGGCAGTAGAGATTGGGCAAGGGCCGCTGCGTTAATCAAGAACGCAGCGGCCCTTTTGTTAGAGGCTTCAACTCTGTTGACATCATCATCACAACACGCTATTATGGCATGCGTGTAGTGCCACCCGCGTAGCCATCAGGGCTGTAAATTCTACAGTGGCATCCAAGGCAAGAGAAAACACTATACCCTTCTGGATGTGCTATAGCAGCACGAGTACTATGCCATAGGGGGCAGCTACTAGACCTCTGGCAGTGGACAATAATCAAGCAGGAGCAATGCGGGGTCTTTTTCTTCTTGCCTTCTTCCTCATCCTAGACCCATTTTTATGGATAGGCACGTGATTTTTTAAATAAAAATAGTTTCGTACCTTTGCGCCGGAGGCAGCTGGGCCAGCTTACCCGGCGTCACTAGTATGGAAAAAGAAAATATAACCGAAATCAACAGCCCTACGGCAGGAGCGGCGGCGTTGGAAACTCCAAAACGCAATGTTTTCGTACGCATTTTTCGCTTCTACTACGATGGATTCCGCAACATGAACCGCACGTGGCGGGTCGTGTGGATTATTATTTTGGTTAAGCTTTTCATCATGTTTGCCATACTAAAAGTATTTTTCTTCCCCAATCACATCGCTACGCAGTGCGACACGAATGAGCAACGTAGCGAATACGTGATCGAAGAGTTGACTAGAGGAAATGATTAAACGTCTATACAACTATGGATGAAGCACTTATGTCGTTGGTAGATTGGTCTCGGGCGCAATTTGCGCTGACGGCCATGTACCACTGGATGTTCGTTCCGCTAACGCTGGGGCTAACATTTATGATCGCGTTTATGGAAACGCTATACGTGCGCACGGGCGATGAGGGGTGGAAAAACGCCACGAAGTTTTGGATGCGCATCTTTGGGGTCAACTTCGCCATCGGGGTCGCCACAGGCCTTATCCTCGAGTTTGAGTTTGGCACCAACTGGAGTAACTACTCATGGTTCGTGGGCGATATCTTCGGTGCCCCGCTCGCTATCGAGGGAATTATGGCGTTCTTCATGGAGGCCACCTTCATCGCGATCATGTTCTTCGGTTGGAACAAGGTGAGCAAAAAATTCCACCTCACCGCCACGTGGCTCACAGCCATAGGTGCAAACCTCTCGGCGCTGTGGATCCTTGTGGCCAACGCCTGGATGCAGTATCCCGCGGGAATGCACTTTAATCCCGACACCGCACGTAACGAGATGGCGAGCTTTTGGGAGGTACTCTTCTCGCCGGTGGCTATCAATAAGTTCCTACACACCACCACCTCGGGCTACTTGCTCTCGGCAATCGTGGTTATCGGCATCAGTGCATGGTTTCTATTGAAGGGACGGCATCAGCTTCTCGCGAAGCGAAGCATCATCATCGCGAGCGTCTTCGGGATAATCTCCACGTGCTTTGTGATTTTCACGGGCGATGGCTCTGCGTTCCAGGTGGCCCAGAAGCAGCCCATGAAGCTTGCGGCGATGGAGGGACTCTACGATGGCTCTGAGGGCGCAGGGCTTGTCGGTGTCGGCTTCGTTAACTCCAAGAAGCAGCCGGGCGACGACCAGGAGGCATTCCACTTCAAAATTGAAATCCCTAAAATGCTATCGTGGCTCGGGTATCGTGATGCTAACGCCTTCGTGCCGGGGGTCAATGACATCATCAACGGCGGCTACACCTACACCAACGAGAACGGTGAAACCGTAACCGAACCCTCTGCTGAGGAGAAAATTCAAATAGGCCGTGAAGCCATTGCTGCGCTAAAAACGTACAACGAAGCCAAGAAGGCTGGCGATTCGGAGACAATGGAGGCTGCAAGAACGGAGCTGAACCAAAAGTTCAAATACTTCGGCTACGGCTACTTGAACGATCCCAATAGCCTCGTGCCGAACGTACCCCTCACCTTCTACTCCTTCCGTATCATGGTGTTCCTGGGGATGCTGTTCTTCATATTCTTCATTGTGGTGCTGATGCGTAGCCTCAAGAACAAGATGCACACCCGTTGGCTGCTAATTACGTCCATCGTGATGGTGCCACTGGTGTACATCTGCAGCCAGGCCGGATGGATCGTGGCGGAGGTTGGCCGTCAGCCTTGGGCTATTCAAGACGTGCTGCCGCTCACGGCCGCCGTCTCGCGAATTGATGCCAGCGCGGTGCAAATCACCTTTATCATTTTCGCTATCCTCTTCACGCTGCTGATGATAGCGGAGCTGAGCATCATGTTCAAACAAATTAAACTTGGGCCAAAAGAATAAAAGAGGGGAGGTTTAGCAATGGTACTATTAGATGGCACATACATCCTTTTGCAGCAGTACTGGTGGTTTTTAATTTCGCTGCTGGGCGCGCTGCTTGTATTTCTTCTGTTCGTGCAGGGCGGGCAAACTTTCATCCCCTACCTACCCAAAAATGACACCGAGCGTTCCATGCTGGTGAACGTACTGGGGCGTAAGTGGGAATTTACCTTCACCACCTTGGTAACCTTTGGCGGTGCGTTCTTCGCCTCATTCCCGCTCTTCTACTCCACCAGCTTCGGCGGTGCGTACTGGGTGTGGATCGCCATTCTTCTCTGCTTCGTCATTCAGGCCGTGTCGTACGAGTACCGGGCGAAGCCTAAGAACGTGCTGGGGCGAAAAACGTTTGATGTATTCCTAGTACTCAACGGTTTCCTAGGCACCATTCTCCTAGGAACGGCTGTGGGTACATTCTTCACGGGCTCTGACTTCACGGTGACGAAGATGAACCTCACCAACATCGATGAGGGGTTCACCACGATTTCGAGCTGGGGTTCTGCGTGGCACGGCCTAGAGGCGGTTCTCGACCCACGAAATGTTCTTCTAGGGCTCGCGGTGTGTTTCCTCGCACGGACGCTGGCGTTGCAGTACTTTGTCAATTCAATTGACCATGAGTCGCTTACAGACCGCTGCCGTAAAATGCTTCGTATCGATGCAGTAGCTTTCTTGGTGTTTTTCCTCAGCTTCCTTGTTTCCATCCTGCTGAGCAAGGGCTACGCCGTAAATCCAGAGACCGGGGAGGTATTCCTAGAACCCTACAAGTACTTCACGAACCTCATCCAAATGCCGATTGTGCTTGTCGTCTTCTTGCTGGGCGTGGTGGGTGTGCTTTGGGGCATTGCCAATACGCTATTTACCAAGGGGCGCAAGGGAATTTGGTTCTCAGGCATAGGAACGGTACTCGCGGTGCTCGCCCTATTCCTCATTGCGGGATACAACAACACCGCCTACTACCCCTCGTCAACGGATCTACAGAGTTCGTTGACCATCTACAACAGCTCTTCTAGCCAGTTTACATTGAAGGTGATGAGCTACGTGTCGCTGCTAATTCCGTTCGTGCTCGCCTACATATGGTACGCTTGGCGCAGCATTGACCTGCACAAGATGACGACCAATGAAATCGAAGAGCCTAAGAAGGGCGCAGGCGCACTTTACTAAACGAAGGAGGATATAAAGATGGCAATGCAAGTAATCACATTCCTACTGTGGCCCATAATGATAGCCTTGAGCTATTTCCTATGCGTGACCGCAATAAAAAGGTTTGAAAAGGAGCACGGCACTGGGGTTGAAAAGGAGTAGTGCCGTAGACGAGTAGCATGTGTGAACCCCCAGGTTGTCAATTGACAGCTTGGGGGTTTATTTATGTACTTGAATACGTCTCTTCACATATAGCACGATAAAGAACGGGTGACTATACTAAAAAATGGATGACTTTTTAAATTCTTTTTGGCTCCCTATTTCCCTGCTGCTAGGCACTGCGCTCGATGCGCTCGTAGGTTCATCGAAACGCCACATGCACTGCGCGGCATGGCTTGGTAAGATGTTGCCCAATGCGGAAAAGTGGGGAAAAGAGGGGGAAAGCAGTACGGTGAGGGTAGTGGCATTGTCTACCCTCATAGCCTTAGCCACGCTGGGGGCAACGATGGTTCTCCTTCTCCTCGCGGGGCTTATTAGCGTGTGGGCGAAAATAGGTATCGCTACGCTTCTTATTTTCCTCTGCGTGGATGTCAGTGAAGCGCACGACATCTTCTACGCGCTGGACAAGAGTATAGAGGACGGTCGCAGGCGTGCCAAACGTATTATCCCAAACAAAACAGAAGAACTAACTGACCAAGAAATACGCACTGCCACCCTTGAAACGCTCCCACAAGCCCTGAACAATGGCGTGGCAGCCCCGCTCTTTTGGCTTTCCATGCTGGGCATGCCCGGATTGGTTCTATTCAAATTGGTAAACACCCTATCTTCAACAGAGAACGATGGGCATGCCACCCATTACGGATTCAACCGAATGGCCAATCGGTTAGACAACATTCTTGGCTTCCTGCCGGCACAAATTGTTGCGCTACTCATGCTTGTTACGTCCAAACAGTTGAATAGAATCACAATCGTATGGCAAAACGGACGTAAACAACTCCCCTCCAACGCGGGCTACCCCTCTGCTGCGCTATGGGAAATCCTTAATCATCAGGGCAACGCTACAGGGGCTAACAACGAGAACGACACCATGGAAACGCACCAAGAAAGCAGCAATCATCCCGTAGATATGAGAGACCTTACCATTGCCTCGCAAATCAATTTAAGATTAGAGCCTCTCTTCGTAGCGTTAGCTTTAATTATACTCTTAATCAAGTCGTTAGTATAATACACAAGCATACTGTTGGAGATAGCTACCGAGTCAAAACCAAGAAACACTGGTAGCCATAAAGAGTAACCATGTATCTGACTGGCACTTGGTTTCATCAAGAAAACGATGCCCCTTTCAACAAGATGTTGTACCTTTGCGCAAGAATTTGTAACAGAACACAAAATCTAGTAGTAATGAAGATTAAAAACGTAGCAACAATGCTTGCTGCCGGGCTGATGGCAATCGGATTGCTGTCATGCGGAGGGTCAACGACTAAGTATGAATCGGTCAAAGATGACCCCATCAATACCCGTAAGTACTCGTTAGACAATGGACTAACGGTTTACATGTCGGTTAACCACGATGAGCCTAAGATTCAAGGGTCTATAGTCGTTCGCGTGGGAAGCAAGAATGACCCCGCCGAAACCACGGGGCTATCGCACTACCTCGAACACCTGATGTTCAAGGGTACGAAGCAATTCGGCACCTCGAACTACGACCTTGAAAAGCCGTACCTAGACTCAATAGTCCAGCTCTACGAGGTCTACCGTACCCAAACCGATTCCGCCACGCGCGCCAACACCTATAGGGAGATTGATCGCATCTCGTACGAGGCGTCTACCTACGCCATCCCGAATGAGTACGATAAGCTCATGGCTACCATCGGCTCCACGGGCACCAACGCCTACACTTCAAACGATGCGACGGTCTACGTGGAGTACTTCCCTTCGAATCAGATAGAGAACTGGGCTCGCGTCCAAAGCGACCGCTTCCAAAACATGGTGATGCGGGGCTTCCACACGGAGCTTGAAGCGGTGTACGAAGAGAAGAACATGTCGCTCAATAGCGACAGGAGTGCCATGTTTGATTCGCTCATGGCTGCCACATTCGCCCCGCACCCTTACGGTACGCAGACCACGCTGGGGACGCAGGAGCACCTCAAGAACCCTTCGCTCATCAATATCCAGAAGCACTACGACACGTGGTATCGCCCCAACAACATGGCGATATGCCTTTCGGGCGATTTCAACCCAGAAGAGGCGATGAAAATCATCACAAAGTACTTCGGTGGGTTAAAAGCGAACCCGAATATACCCGCCCCTATCGATGTGAAGATCCCAGAGAAAACATCGGTGAAGAAGGTGGAAATCGTCGGCCCGCAGCCTGCGGCTATAATGCTATCGTGGCTTATCCCTGGCATAGCGGACGAGCAGCACCTCGCGGGTGAAATCCTCAGCTACGTTCTCAACAACAGCAAGGTGGGGCTTCTCGACGTTAATCTGAACCAGCCGATGAAGGTGCAGTACTCCTTTGCAGCCACGTATGGTTTGGTTGACCACGATGCCTTCGTAATGGGTGGTGCTCCGCAGGCTGGGCAAACGCTTGAAGAGGTACAAGACCTCCTGCTTGATGAGCTGAAAAAGATACGCAACGGCGAATTCGATGAGTCAATGCTTGAGGCCATCATCACCAACGAACGCTACAGCATGATCCGTGGCTACGAATCGAATAGGAATCGTACGGAAGCCATGGGCGATGCCTTCATAGCCCGCATGCCGTGGGAAACGATAGCCCATCGCGAGCAGCTCATGAAAAAAATCACCAAGGAGCAGATAGTAGACTTTGCGAAGAAGTTCCTCAACGACAACAACTACGCTGCAATCTACAAACGGCAGGGCGAAAAACCCTCAACGCAAGCGTTTGAGAAGCCTCTCATCAATCCTATCAAGATGAACAGAGACTCGGTGAGTGCTTTTGTTACCGAGATACAAGCCTCAAAGCCGACGCCTATTGAGCCTCTCTTCGTTGATTATGAGCACGACCTCACCAAGTACGACCTCCGCGACGGCGTACAGGTGCTACAAACGAAAAACTCACGCAATAGCCTTTTCTCAGTGAGCTACATCTTCGATATGGGGTCAGAAAACTCAAAGACCATTGAAACGGCCCTTGATTACGCTTCATACCTTGGCGATGCCGATGGGTCGCTACAAGACTTCCAAGGAAAGCTCTTCGCCCTCGGGTGCGATTACAGCATGCACGCTGGTAGTGACCAAACGTACATCACCATACAGGGACTCAACGAGAACATCCGCGAAGCGCTAAAGCTCGTGGAGCGCCACCTCACAACGTTGAAGCCAGACCAGGGGGTGTACGAGACCTTTGTACCCACGCTGATCAAGGTGCGTGACGATGCAAAAAAGGACCCAAACTCCGTTTACGACATGGTACGTGAGTACGCCAGCTACGGGCCAAAGAATCCAGGCAACACACTGCTTGGCAACGAAGAGCTAAAGACGATGGATCCTGCAAAACTAGTTGAAGAGGTGGCATCTCTGTTCGCCATGCCCCACTACGTGTCGTACTACTCACCTGACGACAAAAACACAGCGAAACAGGTGCTAACAGAAACCCACAGTGCTCCAGCAACTGCGCTGCAGCTACCTGAAAAACTATACGACTTCAAACAGGTGGAGCCCGAAAGCACCACGGTCTATTTTGCTAGTTTCCCGGCTGCCCAATGTTTTATCGGGCAATTCGCAAACAATAGGAAAGGCTACGATTTGTCGATTGAACCTGCTAGAATGATGTTTAACGAATACTTTGGGGGATCCATGAACTCCATTGTCTTCCAAGAAATTCGTGAATCTCGTTCGCTTGCCTACTCCTGCTACGCGGGGCATATGGGAGTGAACGACCTTAAAGAAAAATACAGCGTGATTAGCTCAATGAGTACGCAAATTGACAAACTTCCGGACGCTATCGATGCAATGAATGGGATTCTAACAACCTTCCCTAAATCAGATAAAGCATTTGATGTTGCAAAGGAGGCTGTCATGACTAAGATACGCACCATACGTGTCAACCCACGTAGCTATGCCTTTAGATATCTCGCGATAAAGAAGCTCGGACTGACTGAAGACCCCAACAAGTATATCTTCACAAACATCCCAGCCCTTACGCTGAACGACCTTGAGTCGCATTTCAACACCTACATCGCTGGGCAGACGTTCAACTACTCCCTCGTGGGTGACGAAACCAAGGTAGACCTTAAAGTGATGGAGAAGCTAGGGCCAGTGAAAAAGCTGACCCCTGAAGAGCTCTTCGGCTACTAGCAGATAGAGATAACGATAAAAAAATGGGGCAGCCAATAGGCTGCCCCATTTTTTATCCTGCACAGACCCCCTTTACACTAAAAAGTAACTACCTTTGCATAGCTGGACGTAGCTCATAACACATTAGCTCTATGGCACAAGACGGAATGAAAACTAAAAAGGAAATTGTTGCTAACTGGCTGCCACGCTATACAGGACAACCCTTGGCAGACTTCGGTGAGTACATTCTACTCACCAACTTTAGCAACTACCTCGAAGCTTTCTGCGCAATGGAGGGTACAACTGTAGTAAACCCCAGCGCCAACATGCCGTGCGCCACCTCCAACAACATCACCGCCATCAACTTCGGCATGGGGAGCCCAAACGCCGCCACCATCATGGACCTCCTTACTGCGATCCAGCCCAAGGCAACCCTCTTCCTCGGCAAGTGCGGAGGCCTTAAACACGTGAACAAACTCGGAGACATCATTCTCCCCCTAGCCGCCATACGCTGCGAGGGAACGAGCGACCAGTACTTCCCCACCGAGGTCCCTGCGCTCCCCTCCTTCAATCTACAGCGCGCCGCAGCGGAAGAAATCGAAAAAGCCAACGTTGATTACTGGACGGGCACCGTGCTCACCACCAACCGGCGCGTGTGGGAGTTCGATAACGACTTCAAGGAGTACCTCGTGCGCATCCGCGCCATGGCCGTTGACATGGAAAGCGCAACGCTCTTTAGCGTGGGATTCTACAACAGCATCCCCTGCGGTGCGTTGCTTCTCGTCTCCGACCAACCCATGATCGCCGCTGGCATCAAAACCCACGAAAGCGACATGAAAGTCTCTGCACTCTACACAAAAAGCCACCTCAAAATCGGTATTGCCACACTTAAAAACATTGCTGCGTCAGGCGATTCCGTAAAACATTTGCGATTCTAGCCATGGCCGCACCCAATAAATCTATCGCTGAGGTTCAAGCAATCAAAACCGCCATCGACGCAGGGGAAGCGAAACCAATATACATTCTGCACGGCAACGAACCCTACTTTTGCGACGACCTCTGCAACTACTTCATTGAGCATGCGCTGCCCCCCACGGCAAAGGATTTCAACCTATCCATACTCTACGGCCTCGACACGAACGACAGCGCCGTGGCGCAGCAATGTAAACAGGTGCCCATGGGCGCACAGAAGCGACTGGTCATCGTGCGGGAAGCGCAGATGCTTAAAAGTTTAAAAATCATCGCTGACTACGCCAACCGCCCCGCGCCGTCAACCATCCTAGTCCTCAACTTCCGCAGCGTGCTCAAGCAAACCACCAACGCCCACAAAGCGCTACTCAACGCCGTGAAAAAGAATGGTGTAATCTTTCAGTCAGAGGCCTTTAAGGAATACCAAGTTGACAGCTGGATAAAGGAACGCGCCAAGAGCAAGGGCCTCGACTTCCAACCCATGGCCATTACAGTTCTCAAGGAGAACGTAGGCGTGGAGCTCGATCGGATTGAAAACGCCATCGAAACCCTACGCCTCTCCATGGGCGAGGGCGAACACAGGGTGACACAAGAGAAGGTGTTTGACACCATCGGGGTGAGCCGTGACTTCAACGTCTTCAACCTCACCAAGGCCATCGGTATGGGCGACAAGGCCCGCGCCATGCAAATCGCGCACTACATGGCCGCCAAGGCCAAAAGCAATAGCCTTCCCTCCATCCTTGACCGCATCGCGCACTACTTCTACCAAATTCTACAGTTCCATACGCTTGACAGTAAGCTTCCCCGCGATGAGGTAGCCAAAAGAATGGGCGTACATCCATACTTCCTACGAGAATTCCAAAACGCAGCCATGCGTTACCCCATAGCTAAGATCCCCCAAATCTTCACCTGGCTACGCTACATTGACATGATGAGCAAAGGATTCTACGGCGATACCCCCGACCAGGAGGAGATGCTTAAAGAGCTCATAATCAGAATAATGAAATAAATAAATCAACGCATGACACTTGCCATTATCGTTGCCACCGCCCTCATATCCTACTACTGTTTTTCACGCCCCGACCTCGTGAACAAACTGGCCCTATGGCCCTACCGCATGGTCCGCTACAACGAATGGCAACGCCTTATCACCCACATGTTTGTCCACAGCGGATGGACTCACCTTCTGGTCAACATGTTCGTTTTCTACTCCTTCGCAGGGGCCCTACAGTACTACCTCGCCTACGCGCCGGGCGGACGATATTGGCAGACCATCATGCTCTACTTCGGCGGCGGCGTTGCCTCAGCCCTAGTAAGTACTGCCCGAAGAAAAGACGATGCCTACTACCTTTCCATCGGTGCGTCGGCCGGCGTGTCGTCACTCATCTTCGCGAGCATTTGCTTCCAGCCTTGGGCCCCGATATACTTCTTTGGCGTACTCCCCATTCCAGGCATCGCGCTCGGCGTTGCCTACCTCGTCTACTCCTACTACATGAGCAAGCAAGCGGGGCAAAACATTGACCATATGGCGCACTTCTACGGCGCCATCTTCGGCCTCGTCTACCCCATGATCACCATGCGCGGCGCCTTCACCAATTTCATAAGTTCGCTTATCCATGGCCCGTGGCTATAGGCGACACGACCTCCCGCTCTCAGCCAATTTAGCCCCCCAGGGCGGGAAACGCCGCCCTGGGCGTCCCTACCCCCCAGACCCCAAAATTTGGTTCGACGGTGTATTCATCAAGGAGAACGACCTCCCGCGCAGCTTTCCAGCATGGCGCATGGCCACCCTGGGCGGGGTATACACGGAGTTCCACGCCCTGCGTACGCAACCCCGATTCTTCGCAGATTACTACGCCTGGCTAACGGAGGCCGCCGCTATCGCCATGCTCCCCCCCTTGGCGAACGTAACGGAGCAAGCCGTATACGAGGCATGCGTGGGCATTCTCAACAAGAATATGCTCTTTAACGACGCGCTGCTGCGCCTCTCCATCTTCCCCACCCCTTCCCCCAACAGCTTCAGCGGCGAAACCATGGCAAGCTCCATACTCCTTGAGGCCTATAATATGGGGAGAATGGGCTTCGCTCCGAGAACGAGGGGGCTTCTCGTCAAGGTGCTAGAGGACTGCACTAAGGCACTAAACCGTAGGTCCAACGTGCAATGGCTGGCCGACCCCGCCGAATGGATTAGCCAACGCATCCTAAAGGATAATCTTTGGGGCGACCACCTTCTGCTGAACAGCGTAGGCAGGGTGACCAACGCCATCGGCGGTATGATCTACTGCCTCATTGGCAACGACATCATCACCCCCAGCCTCTCCGAGGGGGTACGCTTTGACCCCATACGGCCCTACGTTGACGAAGCCTGCATCGCCGCCACTGGCAAAAGCCCCATCAAACGCCCCCTCACGCTCCAAGAACTCGAAACCGCCTCAGAAGCGTTCATCGCCTCCTCAGCCAATGGCATAGAAAGCGTTCTCGGCGTAAACGATAGCCGTTACCCCATCGCCCTCTCCAATACCATCTGCGACAAGCTCAACCGAATTTACTTCCCAGAGCTCTTCCTATAGCAAAGATCGCAGCGAAATGCTGTCTCCCTGAACTCCGATAGTTAACACCCACCGCGCTCCGCCCGCCCACTATTCACCAGCTTCCGCCCCTGCCCTCCGCACTACGGCGAATAGCAAAGACTTCACGTCTAAAACCACCAAAAAAAATCTTCTGACCGCACCCCCCAAGGTCTACTCGTAGCGCAGCGCCTCAATAGGATCTAGCGATGCAGCGCGCTTCGCGGGTACGTACCCCGCCAGCAGCCCCACCGCCACGGCGAGCGCAAGGCTAAACAGCGCCCACATCACCGGCACCACAAAGGACAGGTGCATCACGTTCGCCAACACGCTCCCGATCACCGTGCCGAGCAGCATCCCCGCAACCCCGCCGATGAACGTTATTGATATTGACTCGATCAAGAACTGCCTACGTATAGCCCCCGCCTTTGCGCCGATCGCCTTTCGCACACCAATCTCCTGCGTACGCGACTTCACCGAGGCCAGCATGATATTCATCAGCCCCACGGCCGATCCGAATAGGGTAACCAATCCGATAAGCATAGATGCCATACTGACAGAAGCCATCGAGCTCATAACCACCTTCAATATCTGGTCGGAACGCGTAATGTTGAAATTGCTCGGCTGCGCCGGGCGGAGCTGCCGCACCCGCCGCATTTGCTCCTCGCAGTGCTCCACGAGCCGGTCAAGATTTCCCATGGCATGGGGAGTAACCTGCAGCACGAAATCGGGTGACTTTTTGCGGTAGGTAACCAACGCGTTGCGGTAAGGAATGAGTACATCGTCATTGCTATCCATGCCAAAGCTTGACGCCTGCTTCGCAAGTACCCCAACTACCGTGTAGGGGATTGAACCGATCGTCACCGTTTGCCCTATCGGATCCCCCTGCCCATCAAAAAGCTTTTCGTAGAGTGCCCAGCCAAGTACCGTCACAAAGTTTCCTTGCTGCATCTCGTGCGGTGTGAAATCGCGTCCAAGCGCAAACGCCCTCCCGGTCACATCTGCGTAGCCCGTCGACACGCCCGACACGCGCATGGTTGGGCGCGTCTGCTTGCCCCCGTGCGACAGCTGCGTCGACGTACCAAATATAAAAAAGGCTGCGCGCCCATGCGGGGCAATGCACTGCATGAATTCCGAGCATTGCTGGGCACTAAGAGCTTGGAAATCACCACCCCACACATTACGCTCCCCATTGGAATAAACCGATACCGACCAGCTAGTAATCATCACCGGCGCACCCATCTGCATGTTTAGCATTGAGGTAATTGATGACTGTAGGGCGTTGAGCACCGTCAGCATCGACATGAGCGCCGCGATACCCACCGCCACGATGACCATCGTCAGGATGCTTCGAACCTTGTTGGAGACTATAGCACCCCACGCCACGCGTAGATTTTCGCGTACCCCAATCCACCACCTATGCAGCATCTTAGCACCACTCCGCATCGCCAAGCCCCATCATTCATTATCAGAATCCATCGACAGCGCGCTACACACCTGCGCGCATGCCGCTTGCTCCGCAAGCTTCTTTCGCACCCCCGTGCCTTGGCCGAGAAGCTTGTCCCCAACCGACACCTTGGCTAGGAAACGCCCCGCCTCGTTAGGATCTGCAATCACCTCTATCGCAACGGGCAAATCCTTCTTTTTGGCCCACATGTAAACCTGCGACTTCGGGTCTACGCTATGCGCCTCCAACTCAGTGAAATCCACATTGTCTTTCAGGACCCTATCCACAAATACCCGTCGTGTCGCCTCAAAACCAACATCCAAGAAGAGCGCGCCAAAGAACGCCTCCAGCACATCACCCTTCATACGCATGGAGAAGTTCCGCCCCCCCGACATCCTCACCGCCAGCCCGCCCAGCCCGATCCGCTCGGAAAGCTGATTAAAACTCTTTCGGCACACAATGCATGAACGCAGCTGCGTGAGCCGCCCCTCATCGCGCAGGGGGTAGCGATGGAAGAGAAAATCGCTCACAATCAGCTCCAAAACTGCATCGCCGAGATACTCAAGCCGTTCATTCGTAACCTTCATCCCCGATTGAAGCTCCATCGGCGCCCCGCGGTGCGTAAAGGCAACCCGGTAGAAATCCAAGTGGCCCGGATACACTCCGAGCCTGTGAACCAAAAAGTCCACAAGCTCGGGTTCTTCCTTTCGCAGCTTAGCGTACTTGCTCCTCCTACGCCACGACGCGCACCACGCTCGTATACTCAATGCCGCATCCGCTCTCACTCGAAGCGCTTAAACACTATCGAAGAGTTATGCCCGCCAAAGCCAAACGTGTTGGACAGCACGCAATTCACCTTGCGCTCCTTCGCCTTGTTGGGCGTTAAATCAATGCGCGGATCTATCGCTTCATCAACGTTATTCAGGTTGATCGTGGGCGGCACAATCCCCTTCTGCATCGCGAACAGGCAAGCCAACGCCTCCACAGCACCAGCCGCGCCCAGCAAATGCCCGGTCATGGACTTCGTAGAGCTAATGCTCACCTTGCCGTACACGCTCTCGCCGAATACGCTTTCCAACGCCTTTATCTCCGCCACATCGCCCAGTGGGGTTGACGTACCATGCACGTTGACGTAATCAACGTCCTCCGGCCGCACGCCCGCCTCTTCAAGCGCCAGCTGCATCACCTTTGCAGCCCCAAGGCCCTCCGGATGTGGAGCAGTCAAATGGTGGGCATCGCCCGTCATTCCCGTACCCGCAACCTCAGCGTAGATCTTCGCGCCCCTACGTTGCGCATGCTCAAGCTCCTCCAGGATCAGCACCCCAGCGCCCTCCCCCATCACAAAGCCGTCGCGCTCCTTGTCAAAGGGCCGAGAGGCCCCCTGCGGATCATCGTTGCGGGTGGAAAGTGCCATCATGGCACCAAAGCCCCCAACGCCCGGCTGATTAATAGCCGCCTCCGAACCGCCCGTGATGAACACATCTGCCTTACCCAAACGGATAAGGTTCGTAGCATCAATGATGGCATGGGTGGATGATGCGCAGGCCGACACTACCGAGTAGTTCGGCCCACGGAATCCATACCGAATGGAAATCTGACCCGCCGCAATGTCGGAAATCATCTTGGGAATGAAGAAGGGGTTGAAACGTGGCGTTCCATCCCCCTTAAAGAAGCCCTCGGCCTCCTCCCAAAACGTTCCGATGCCGCCTATGCCCGACCCCCACACCACGCCTGCTCGCTCAAGGTCAACCTCCGAATCCAAAAGGTGCGCATCCTGCATCGCCTCATGCGCCGCAACCATCGCGTACTGCGCGTAGAGGTCAAGCTTACGCGCCTCCTTACGATCAAAATGATCCTTTGCGTCGAATCCCTTTAGCTCACACGCAATCCTCGTCTTAAACTTCGAGGCATCAAAGTGCGTTATCGGTGCGCAGCCGCTTTTTCCAGCGGCCAAAGCCTCCCAAAACGCCGACAGCGTATTTCCTATCGGCGTGAGAGCCCCCGCACCGGTCACAACCACGCGTTTCAATTCCATAGCTCTCGGCATTATTCGCAAATCGCTACTCTAGAAACGTCCGTAACGCCTACTTTTCCACATGCGCCTCGATGTACGAAATCGCATCGCCCACCGTGGCAATCTTCTCCGAGTCCTCGTCAGGAATCTGTATCCCGAACTCCTTCTCAAAGTCCATTATCAGCTCTACCGTATCAAGCGAATCTGCGCCCAAATCGTTCGCAAAGCTTGCACCCGGCACCACTGCGCTTTCGTCCACCCCTAGCTTCTCCACGATAATCGACTTCACCTTTCCTGTTACATCCATGATTGAAACCCTCTTTTGATTCAACAACCTGAAAAAAACACACCTCCACGGAGCGTATTTGTTAAAGCACACCTCCCGAAGGCAAGCGCAAAGGTAAAGAGTTTTCTTCTTACTTTTGCCATCAAAAGGGAAAGTTTAATCACGCCTAAAGGATAAGACTAATCACAACAAACTGATAATGAAAAGAATAGCTATTTTCGCCTCGGGCAATGGAACTAACGCAGAACGTCTATTTTCTCGATTTGAAAACGAGAAAAACGCAGAAATCGCACTTTTGCTCTCCGATCAACCCACCGCATTTGCGCTGCAGCGCGCCAAGAATCATGGCGTTCCCGCCCTCTACATTCCGCGCGGCCGCAATTTCACAAGCGAAACGCTCCGCGCCCTCGAGCAAAACTCCATCGATTTCATCGTCCTGGCGGGCTTCCTATGGAAGGTACCCAGCGAAATCGTGGCGCGCTACCCCCATCGCATCATAAATCTTCACCCAGCACTGCTACCAAAGTACGGTGGTAAAGGTTTTTACGGCGATGCGGTGCACCAAGCCGTAATCGCTGCCCATGAAACGCTCTCCGGCATCACCATACACTATATAGACCAAGAATACGACAAGGGAGAAATCATCTTCCAAGCCACATGCCCCGTGCTCCCGAACGATACCCCCGAATCGCTCGCCGCACGCATCCACGCCCTAGAGCATGAACACCTGCCGGAGGTTACCTATCAGCTCGTAAAAAATTTAGAGTAGCAACGTAGTAAAAGGACCTCTAGGCCCTCACCGCCCCTCGCACTGCCTCTGTAGGTCAAAGCGATGGGGCATCGTGCGCATTTACCACGCCGCTCCGCAGCCCATCCCATTCGCAGAGCGTGGAGCGCAATCGTTATGCCTTGCCTCTAGCTAGCTAAGCTGACTGCAGAATGCGGCGATAAAGCGCTAAATACCAATTAAATACCGGTATAACATCTCCAATAGTAACGGTAAAATATACCTAGCAACGGCGTAGCCTGCCTCCTAGGCAACTAACGGTTGGCCACCCATTACTACCCACCTTCACTCCGCCCCCTTCGCTACCAAACCCAATTTTTGACGGCAATAATTGGGTTTGGTAGCCTTCTATTTCCGTGTTTCATGGCTACGGCGTGCTATCTTTGCCAAGCAGAGAATTAACCACGAACTGATTCAACCATGGCAGTTTACATCCCTATCCGCCCAAAATGGAACCCCCGCGGCGTAGTGGTCAACTACGTTGCCTGCGGCCAGCTCTGCGTGCGAAGCTGGCCGAGCCAATATCACGATGCCAACACCGCCGCGCAGCAACGCCAGCGGGGTAGGATGGCGCAGGTGTGCAATGCCCTGCCCTTCGTAAAGGAGCTACTGGCCCTGGGCTATTCGCCCCGCACCAAGCGCAATGGGCGCACCGTGGGAAGCTACCACGCAGCCGTTTCCACCGCCCTGCGCAGCTGGTTTATTCAAACGCCGCAGGGCAATACCCTTGACCTCAGCCGCATGCGCCTCACCGATGGCATACACGTACCTCCTAAGGGGCTATCTGTGAAACGAATAGGGCAAGACTTACAGATTGCGTGGGCATGCGCCATCCCGTGGCAGGGGGGGGCCATCCTGCTGGCCGCCCGCGAAATCGCCTCAAACCAATGGATAAGCCTTCCCTGCCACCCCGAACAGGGGGCTACGTGCATGATAATCCAACTGCCAGAGGCATGGAAAGGGAAAGCGATAGAAACGTGGGTCGCTTTCGTGGGCAACCATGACCGTTTAAAAACGAAAACGCACTACGAAAAAATCGCACCAAACCGTTCCACCGCAGCTACAACAACTCAACAATATAACATTCAGCCACTTACAGTTCAATTAGCCAAAAAGGGGAAGCGTGGATACGCCTTGCAAACCGGATGCAAATGCAATAAAACCGCACCGTGCCGCACTGAACAGAAATGTAAATTTGGGCTACGGCATGTATTTTGCACCTATAAATGTTGACCCTCGGTGCGGGTCAACAAAAATAACTAGTACCGATAGCTCTTTGCCATCTTCAGCCGAATGCGCTCCGAACGATTTGAATTCAGAAAATATTCATAACTTTGCGGCGGTTTTGCCTGCGGCGCACAGCCAGGGTGACCATAGTAATTCAAAGTCAAAGAGGATACATTCATGAAGAGGACATTCCAGCCATCGGTACGCAAAAGGAGGAATAAGCATGGTTTTAGGCAGCGTATGGCAACGGCGAACGGGCGACGCGTACTCGCCGCAAGAAGGGCAAAAGGGCGTCATAAGCTCACGGTTTCTGACGAATTCAACGGCCAGAAGAAGTAGCTTGGCTATGCAGCGGAGCAAACTCTTTGCACTTATAGCCGTGCTGATCATGGTAGGCACGCTGGGTGCGGGGCGGTCTGTGAACGCGCAGACTGCAAAGAAGCAGCCGCTCGACAGCATTGTGCTCACCTCCGGAACAGTCAAGGTGGGCACGCTGAAAAATATTTTTGGAAGCAACGTATACTATATAGATACGCTGGGTAAGGAGCATTCGCTGAAGGAGCGGAACGTGCACCGCATTATATATAGCAACGGTCGCACGCAGACACTCAACCAGAAGGCGGTGAGCGATGTGTCGGAGGAGGATTGGCGAATCGTGATGCTCGTTGACGACCCCAAGCAGGTGGAGGGTCTCTACGCACGGGGGGTTGTGTCGGGCAAGTCGAGCCCATCAAATAAGACCAAGCAGTCGGCGCAGCGCAGCGCGGAGACGCGTATAAAGAAGCGTTGCGTAGCCAAGGGCGGCATCGTGGTGCTGATTACCAAGCGAATCACTACCGGCGGCTACGGCGAAACACCATCGTACTTCATTGAGGGCGAAGCCTACGGCTCCGAACCGCTCGACGAGAATACGGAGGGGGAAGAGGGCACAGCGGACAGCGATGGGGAGTAGCATTTGCTAGCATGCGAAAGGCTTTTGCGCCGTCTCTCTCTAGAGACGGCGCAATTTTTTCCTATCGCTTCTTGGAGTTCTTACCATTTCTCCCTACCTTTGCGCTCCGTACCTGACGGCCCTATAGTTCAATGGATAGAACGAGAGTTTCCTAAACTCTAAATCTAGGTTCGATTCCTAGTGGGGCTACGAGCGAGGGAGGGGTGCCGTACAGCTCACCGTGGGTGCTTTGCGCCGCCACGGTTTAATTTGTATCTATTGGTATGAAAAACTTCATCGAGGAACTCACGTGGCGAGGAATGATCCATGACCTCACGCCCGGCACGGAGGAACATCTACAGGAAGCCCCGCGGGCGGCCTACGTTGGGATTGACCCCACCGCCGACTCGCTGCACATCGGGCACTTGGTCTCCGTGATGATACTCAAGCACTTCCAAGCGTGTGGGCACAAGCCCGTAGTGCTCATCGGCGGCGCCACGGGCATGATTGGTGACCCTTCAGGTAAGTCGCAGGAGCGAAACCTACTCACCAAAGAGCAAATTGAAACTAACATTGCGGGTATCAAAAAGCAGCTCTCCACGCTCCTAGATTTCAACGACAGCACGGAGAACCACGCCCAGCTCGTCAATAATTACGATTGGATTGCCCCATACTCCTTCATCTCGTTCATTCGGGACATCGGGAAGCACATCACGGTAAACTACATGATGGCCAAAGATTCCGTGAAGCGACGCTTCGATGCCACGAGCGGCGCGCAGGGCCTATCGTTCACGGAGTTTTCGTACCAGCTCCTGCAAGCCACCGACTTTCTGCACCTCCACCGAGACCACGGCGTTACGCTACAGCTGGGCGGTTCGGATCAATGGGGCAATATCACCACGGGCATTGAGCTCATCCGCCGCATAACGGGCGACCAGGTGTACGGCCTCACCTGCCCCCTCATCACAAAATCGGACGGTCGAAAATTTGGCAAAACGGAGCAAGGCAACGTTTGGCTCGATCCTGAGCGCACCTCGCCCTACAAATTCTACCAATTCTGGCTCAACACCGCCGACGATGAGGCCGAACGCTACATCAAAATATACACGTTGCTTGACCAACCCACCATTGAGTCGCTCATAGAGCAGCACCGCGCCGAGCCGCACCGCCGCATCCTACAGAATGCGCTCGCCGATGCGATTACCGAGATGGTGCACGGGAAGGCGGAGCTCGACAAGGCCAAGGAAGCCTCCACAATCCTATTCGGAAAGAACACCCACGATGCGCTCATGCGGCTAGATGAACGCACCTTCCTCTCGGTGTTTGATGGGGTGCCAACGCACGATGTTCCCGCATCGGCTGTTGAGAACGGGGTTGACGTTGTCGCCCTGCTCGCGGAGCTGACCAATGTGTTTCCGTCGAAAGGGGAACTACGCCGCACCATTCAGGGCGGTGGCGTAAGCATAAACAAGGAGCGTGTCGATACGCCCGAAGCCACGGTCTCGAGGGCAGACGCTATCAATGGAAAGTACATCCTCGCCCAGCGCGGGAAGAAGGAGTACCATATCATACGACTTATAGCGTAGCGTAGCAGTAGGCACTACGAAACAGTGGGTAGGCACTACGGTCTACTCCAAGTGAGATTATGGCAAAGCTGCATTCCTCACGCGCTACCAGTGTTGTTTTTTGGGTACTCTCGTGCATCGCGATACTACCCACGCACGAATTCTGAATAAAGCACTGCTTGATATATATCCGTACTCCTGTTTTCAAGGTGTACATTGGGCACGCAAAATCGGAGTAACACAACGGGGTATTACCGCAAAAAACAACGCACTATGTCCCGACTAAACGCTTCAAAAGAAACGATTTCTTCCCAACGCTCCACATGGATCGCCTTTGCTGCGCTATCCCTCGCAGCTAACGTACCCACCCTTCTCACCGCATCGGTGGCATCGCCAGCCCATCTCGCAGCATGCGTTGCGGCGCAAGGCATTACGCTCTACGTAGTGCTCCTGGCCTTTCTACGCCCCCGCATTACGCTACTCGTGTACGGCATCCTCCTGCTATTCCTTTTCCCGTTCGATGCCATAAGCATCATCGGCACGAACAGCCCCCTCTCCTACGGTATGATTAGTGCCACCCTAAAGACGACTCCCCCCGAAGCCTTCGCGCAGATAAAAGTGAACCTCCATTTTATCATTCTTTTCATTGCCGCTATCACCGCGTATTTCATCGTGCTTTTCCGCTACATTCCCTGGCGCTTCAAACTGTCTCCTACGGCAAGATTCTCCGCGCCTATAGCCGCACTGACTTGCACCCTAACCATTACGACCATTGCCGCAATCCCCTACGCTAACCGTACAGAACAGACGAAGAACAGGGCGGTTCAAGCTACTACTGACAAGTCGTTTCTCCTTCTCTTCCCCATACGGGATGCTAAGCTAATCTCGGCATACGTGAAGGATGAGCGAGAAATCAAAGAAAAAATTATATCCCGACAGCCTTTCCCTGACTCCCTTTTCAAAAAGCTTCCAGGCTTCGACAGCAGCTGTATCGGCATCCTCTCCATCGGTGAAACCTCTCGGGCGTGCCGCTGGCAGCTGGCTGGCGCCGAAAGGCAGACCAATCCAAGACTTATCGAACGGGAAGACCTATTCTTCTACGCTGACGCATACAGCGGGTCAAACCTCACAGAATTCTCAGCCCCGATGTACTTCTCTAACGATAGACCTGAAAAAATCCGCACCTGGCAATCCTCGCCCATCCTAAACGAAATTTTCAACGCCCGAGGCATATTCACAGGCTTAGTAACCTCGCAGGGCTACCGTTCGCAATGGAGAGCCACCTCCTTTGTGTTCCTCACAGCCACTTCTAGTGCAAGCGAGCTAATAACCAGCTATGGAGTAGAACCGCACGTTCCTGATATACAGCTCATTGCACCAGTCAATGAAATGCTGAAGAGCCATAGCTCGCCACTTTTTATTACCTTTTGGGGTTACGGGGGACATCACGACTACACAGACCGCTATCCGCAGCAGGATGAGGTGTTTACGCCTGCCAATAAAAAGAATATGAACAATGAACTCAATGCGTTTGATAATACCATCGTCCACACTGACCGTGTGCACGATTCGCTCATTTCCCTGCTGGAGGCGACCGGAAAACCAGCCTTCCTCATCTACGCCGGACCATGGAGAAACGCTCTACGACATTGATGGACAAAACCACTACCACGGCACCATGCTATTCAGCCACGGAGAAGCCCACGTGCCCTGCTTCGTATGGCTCTCCAAGCAGTACATTGCGCGCTATCCAGGCATCGCCAGCGCCCTCGTGGGCAACCTTTCCAAACCAGTACAGACCATAGCCGTTTTCCATACGGTGCAGCACCTTATGCACTGCGTAGGACCTGATTTTGACTCCACCCTAAGCCTTGCCTCTCGCAGTTACCATGCCAATGCATCGCGTGATGGGCTGAACGCCAACTGTGAGCTTATTCCAGCCCCTCCCTACGACAGCCTTGAGCGTAAGCGAATCGACAGCGTCATGGCGGAGCAAGTGCAGCGACATCGCTACCTGCTCAAGTAGTATTTTCATCAAACGCCCCCAATTTTACGTACCTTCGCAGCTGTGCTACGTGACGGTACTCAATGCGGCAACGCATCGCATGCCGTCGGTACGCTTCGTTAGGTATACAGCTGAAAATCAATTGGTATGGCTACTACGCAAAACGCTCTTGAAAATCTCCCAGAATCTCGGCACCTCGGCCACCGCTCCCCGTTGCCCGAACGCTACGACCCCTCGCTCCTGGTGCGTGTGCCACGAGAGGTAAATCGTAAGGAATCAAACATTCCCACCCCGCTCTCATTTGTAGGGATTGATGTTTGGCAAGCCTACGAGGCCTCGTGCCTCACGGCGGAGGGAATCCCCACGCAGTGCGTGCTGAAAATCGTATACCCCGCCAACAGCCCCTTCCTCGTGGAGAGTAAGTCGCTCAAACTCTACCTTCATTCGCTCAATAGCACCGTGCTGGGGGAGTCGCAAACGGATGCCCGCCATGCGCTGGCGCAGCGGGTAGCCGCAGACCTCGCCCAGGCTCTAGAGACCTCGGTGCAATGCGCCCCGCACACCGTCTACTCGGGAGGTTTTGATTTCAATGGTTTTGTACCCGCGGAGGAGAACCTTGACGCTGATGTTTCCGCCGAGGACTCAGTTCTGCGTTTTCACACCCGGCTGCTGAGAAGTCGGTGCCGTATCACGGGACAGCCCGACTGGGGCAACCTATACCTCTCCGCAGAAACCGACACGCATCTATCGCAACGCACTCTGCTGGAGCGCATTTTACCCCTACGCAACGAGTTCCACTTCCACGAGGAGATGTGCGAACTCATCTTTACCCGCGCCATGGAATGGCTTAATCCGCGTAGCCTCATGGTTGCCACCCTCTACACCCGCCGTGGCGGCATTGACATTTCGCCCGTACGTGCCACATCGCCGTCTTTACTCCCAGCATTGCTAGGCGATCCTCGCACGCTAACCAGCCCTGCATGGCGGCAATAATCCAACACGCTTTTGCCTCCATCAGGCGCAACACCATTGCGCTGCTGCTTGCAGTGGGACTGCATTTACTAGCCAATCACGTAACGGCTCAGGTTAACGCTGCGTCACCCCCCTCCAACCTTCACCACGCATCAGTAGCCATCTCGCCGCACCTGCGAACCATCTCCCCCCTCCCTATCCTCCCGAACACCCTACAGCTGAAGGGCGATACCGCTGGCCTTGCCTGGCGCCTTGACTCAACGCTGACGGCCATCCGATTTTACGCTCCGCAGAACCGATACGGCGACACGGTGACCATCGCTTTCCGAACCATTGACATCCAGCTGCATAGCCGATTTTCAGCTAAACAGCTACTCAACATTCTCTCGCCCGATAGCACCCTCATACCGATTCTAACCGAAGAACCCCCAAAAAACACCCCACCCCCTGCGCCCCCTATCGTGATCAAGGGCGTTGCCGAGCGCACCCTCGGCGCAGGAAGTCTGTCGAATGCTTCCCCCTCCAGCGGAATGATAAATCTCTCCATCCATGGCCCTCTCTACCGCTCCACACGCTTTGAAACGCATATTGTTGACAACTCTCTGCCGTTCCAACCCGACGGCACCTCGGAACGGATTGAGAACGTTGACAAACTATTTCTGCGGGTATTCGACACCGCATGGCGCATCGAGGCGGGGGACATCCTCATTGAAGAGCAACGCGGAAACTTTATTCGTCAACGCGAGGAGACAAAGAGCATCGGGGGGGCGTATAGAGGGCAACATAAAAGCTGGGACTCCCTCGCCATTAACGCCACGCTCGGCACGGCGAAGGGCGAAAATGAACGTACCGATATTTCTCCAATTGATGGAATCCAGGGACCATACGCCCTAATGGGGGAACATGATTTTACGCAAATCGTGGTGCGTGCGGGTACAGAGAGAGTTTACCTCGATGGGGAGCTGCTAACGCGGGGAGAGAATAACGATTATACTATAGACTACAACCTTGGCTCCGTCACCTTCACTGCGAAACGTCCCATCAATCGTGAATCGCGTATCGTCGTGGAGTATGAAACCACAAAACGAAGCTACACAAGGCTACTGGGAAACATCAGCATGGCGGCCCGCAACCGCAACGGGTGGCAGTTTGACCTCAAAGGGTACATAGCGCACGACCGTGCCGCCTCGCTTCCCGCAGAGCTAAAGGGAGCGGGCGCCATTGAAAGGCTAAGCAACGAGAACGCATCGCAGGAGGGGGTAACCATCGTTCCAAATGGGAACAGCGCAGATAGCCGAACGCAGGATGGGTACGTTAGGGTGGATACCATCGTGCATGGGCAACAGTACTCCATTTTTCAGTACCGTTCGGTCAGCACGAACGATACGCTGCTTTCGCTCCCCTTTACCTACGTGGGACCAAATCGAGGGGACTATCAGCTCACCCAAAAATCGGTTAACGGTCGTGTCTTCCAATGGGTTGCACCAGACGGCGGCACGCCGCAGGGCGATTACTCCCCGGGCATTCGTGTAGCCCCGCCCGCCAGCCACGCCATGATTGAGTCAACCGTAACCAAACGTTGGACCGAAACGCCCGCCTCAATTTCGCTTTCCGCAGCGTATACATCGCAGAGCGATAACACTTTGGTGCAGTCTAACAAACGTGAGTCGTACGCCCTTGAGCTGTCGCAGTATGCACGCATAGCTGAGTACAGCAACGATGGCCTCTACATCCATTCCCGCGGCAGATGGGTAGCCAATGCTTTCGCCCCCATCAATCGTTTCCTCCCACTCGAATTCAACCGTGATTGGGGCGAAAATACACCTATAGCTAAGCGCCCATGGGCCGATGCGGAGATTTCTCTCTCATCCCGCACGGTCAACACCTTTGCCCTCCTCAAAAGCGAAATGCTATGGCGACCGCACGCTACGGCGTGGCGCGGCGCTACGAACCTCAACGTCAACGCAGCCCATTGGAAGTACCGGCTCAACGCCTCTGCGCTCATCCGCAACGCCGACTCGGCGCAATCGTCAAGAGGTTTCGTCTCAACCTCCATCATGCGCCGCTTCCCAATAGTCAGCATCGCGGGTAACGCCAAGGGGGAATGGCTCGTGGCGACACGTCAACGTATCCCTAACTCTTTCGCACCGTACGCCTTTGCCGAAGGGGGCATTACCCTTGCCCTTTCCGATACCCTTGCAGCGAAAGCATCGCTACGAACCACGTACCGTGGCACCTGGGATTCCACCAAGCAGGCCACGCTGCGCCATCGCAACGATGCCCTAGAGGCTACCTTTGAGGCCGCTGTACCAATCGGTCACCTTGGACTCCTCAACGGCAACGCCACGGCACGCGCAACAATTCCCAACAAAACCTACGAGCGAGAGCAACCGAACCTCACCCTCCTCTCCTCTATCTCCTACTCGCAGGCCATTGCGCGCCGCCGACTACACACCAATGCGCATCTCTCCCTCTCCTCAGAGCAGCTTCCAAAATGGCAATTCCATTTCATTCCGGTCGCCATCGGGCAGGGTACGCACGAATGGATAGACGTAAATGGCGATGGAAAACCTCAACTCGACGAATTTTTCCCAGCGCAACATGTTGACAAAGCCCTCTACGTGAAGCAGATGGTGCCCAGCAGCGAGCAGCAGAAAGCCATCGCGGCCACCACGCACATGGATCTCTCCTTTACCCCTCGCATGGACAATCGTCCCATAGACTCCTCCACGCTTTGGTGGCAACGGGTTGACCTTCTCCTCTCACTCGAGCACTCGGCAAAGCGTACCGATAAACGTGTAGCGCAACTCCTCAACCCATGCTCTCCTGACCCAATCTCATCTCTTCCCGAACGCCACCGTGCGCTACTCCTGACCGTGGCACTAAATCAGAACGCATCGCCCCTATCGCTCACCTACAGTCTAACCCTGTCTGACAGTCGACAAACTATTGCCCAAGGGGTTAGCACAAACACCGCAAAGCTCCATCTTCTCACGCTTGAAACCCCTCGCCGAAAAGGGATTGGCGGCCGCCTACGCGGCGAATTCTCTAATCAAGAGCAGCAGCGTCCCTACGCATCGCAACCCTCTGAGTCGCTAGCCCTCTGGCAGGGAGAAGGGGCTCTACTTTGGCGAGGTCAGAACAACCAAACCCACGAAATTAGCACCACCCTCGGTTGGATTACGCTACTGCCTAAGCAGCAGAAGGTGAAAAGTCAACGCTATGCCTACAAGTTGGAAATCCCCCTTTCCTCAAAATGGAAGGGGTTCGCCCAACTAGGCTTCTGCCGAATTAACGGAGATGCCATTGGGCATCATGCCCTCGCATACCAGGCTCTCCGAGGAGGAACCAATGGAAACAACTTCAACGCCGAAGCCACGCTTAGCTATAAAATAACCAGCTATTTAGACCTCAACTGCACGTATGCAGTTAGAAAAAATGGACAAGCTCCGCTTGTCCATTCAGGGTTTACAACACTTCGTGCTGCCTTCTAAAGCCAAAAACTGTAACCTACTCCTCAACAATGTATATGTCCTCCCCCTCACGGTGCATATAGAACTGCTCCCGTGCGTACTTCTCAAGGTTGACATTATCGGTACGCAGCTGCTCTAGATGCGCCCTATCCTCGTCAATTTTTTTACGATAGTATTCGCACTTCTCTTCAAGCTTAGCGATCCTACGCTTCGCAACGAATATGGAAACCAAATTATTCTCACTAAAGAACGTTAGGTAGGCAATCAAAAAGATTAAAATAATCGCAAAGCTATGGGTACGAACGTAGCGAAACCCTCGTGCTAGAGGGCTTCGCTGCGCCATTGACTGTGGCTCTTGGTGTACTTGTGGCTCCTCCACTACATCACCTCCTGCCTATTCCGTTAGAAACTTACTTATCCTTTGCTGCATTCGCTTTGCGCTGCGCGGCATACTCCTCGTTAAGCCCTTGCAGCACATCGTTGGTTACGTTCAACGACGGGGACCCATATAGCATCGGGCCACTTAGAATGAAATCGTAGCCGTGCTCTTCGTTATACTTCTGTATAAATTCCGTGATGGCCGCTGTCACCTTCCGCGTACGCACCTGCTCCTCCTCCATCAACCGCTGCCGATGCTGCTCCTGTAGCTGTAGGAAACGTCCCTGTTCCACCTGCAGCGCTTCCTGCTCTTTCTGCGCCTCGCTACGCGTCATTAGCCCCTTCTGCACATTGTCCTGGAAGGTTGCCACTCGACGCTCCAAAGATTGACCCTTCGTTTGCAACTCCTTCTCAGCCTGACTAGTCATGTTGCCCATTTCACGCTGCTGGTCAAAGTAGTAGTCGTAATGCGCAAGTAAAGAGTCCATGTTAACCCACACGATTTTCAAGCTTCCTTCAGGGAATACTACCTGTCGCCCTGCCTGCACCGCATTCTCCGACTCGCTCGCCACAGTTGACGATACCGTACTATCCGTTCCCTTCGCTCCATTCTCCTTGCTTCCATTCTGACAGCTAATTGCCACCGCCCCGAACAAAGCAGCTGCAATCAACGCTACTGTATACCTCCTCATTGCCAAACAACTTTTCTAGTTATCACTCAAATGCAACATAACGCCTTGAAAAAGGCGCTGCAAAGTTACACTAAATATCCGATTTTCACACCTCCGGTCACTCCGCATAGGTTACAACCACGCTATAGCGACATCACGAGGCGCACGTTGACGCACCGACTGGTGAGATAGTTTGGCACCGCCATAAGGGTGCTATTGCCCCGCGGGCTCTGCACCTTTAGCCACATGTACGACACAGTGTTGGAGAAGTTGAGAAGGTTGAGTACTTCCACGGACAGAACGAGACTTTTCAGCCACTGCGCATTGCTCAACCAACGGATGCAGTAGTTGCTGTCCTTAAAGGCGTATGAAAACCCTATGTCAACCCGCTTGTAGGACGGCATACGAGCCTGCTGCCCGTAGCGTCCATTGGGCGGGGTGAACGGAACGCCCAATGCATAATTCCCTTGCAAGGAGACTCTAAAGCCTGGCACCCCGGGGAGGTAGTCCTGCAGGAATAGAGCACCGCTGAAGAGCTGGTCCTGCGGACCTAGAAAGTACGAGTCATCAAACGGTTGCCGACTTAAATCGTACAGTTGGTTGACAATGCGCATTCTAGAACGCATCACGGAGAGGCTTAACCACGACTCAACGTCGGGCGCTAGCTCCCCATTAACCTTCACGTCCATGCCGTACGTTCTACTCTTCGCTGCGTTCTGCGCCTCGTAGCGAAGTCGTACATTGTCAATAGTATACGGTATCAAATCCCCGCCCCACTTCGCGTAGCATTCAGCCTGTAGCTTGAACGGACTCTCAGCAATTAAAAAACTCCACTGCACGCCCCCCAGCGCATGGATGCTCCGTTGCGGCTTTAATCCACCATGCATGCGCCCCGCCCTATCGCGCATCTCCCGATAGAAAGGATACTGGTAGTACAACCCGCCCCCTGCATACACACGGACATTCCTTGCCCCATCGGGTACAAATGATACCGACAAACGGGGGCTAACACGAAGGTTTTGAAACCGATCCATACCGGACCCCCGCACCCCGAACACCGTTGTCATTTCTCCGAAAGAAAAAGAGAAACGGAGCGTTGTCTGCACGTACGCAGAGTAGAGCACTGATAATACATCCCCTCTCCCTTTAGCAAAATCTTGAACCGGCACGCCATCATGGGTGAGCGGCATAGCGTAACCTGCACTGTCGACTATGTGCCACTCGCTCGTTGCATGTTGAAAATATCGTGGCAGCACCTCTACCCCACCCTCCACAGAGCCCAAGCTAAAACGGTAATCCGCTACACACCTTGCCGTTGCCATTACCCCCTCAAAACGATTTCTCGCATGCTCCAGGAAGCCTCCTATTCCCACATTAGACGCGCTATCAACTATTGGCTTCACCTCATCTACGCTACGTAGCTCCGCAAGCCAATACTCACTGAGGATGTCAAAACGTTCTTCCTCCCGCATCCAGTAGGCTCCCAACTGTCCGCGCAACGTGAAAGTCGGCGTTGCACGCCACTCCGTTTGCAACGTTCCGAAGTAAGTCATGTAGGAGTCACGCTCCTGCCCCTCGTAGTAGACGTTCATTTGGAGGAAATCAGCAGTCAACGCCCCGAAACGGGTAACTTTCTTGTGCGGCTTGAAGTCGTACTGATTACGAGAAAAACCCATCAGCATGGATACATCTAGGTTAGGACGTACCTTCCACATCCCTTTGCCCTGGATGTCAAGGTAGGAGGGGAGGTAATCCCCCTTCGTTTCGGTTGTATTTAGGAGTAAACGGGTAGTTTTATACCTCACCCCTAGCATCCCAGACACCCTTTGATCGTTCGTTGCGCCCTCCACGTACGCACGATTCTCCATTAGGCTCAAGTCCACCCGCGCCCCGAATCTTTGCGGAGTACGATACCGTACGTTAAGCACCGACGATAGCTTATCCCCATAGCTAGCTGGGAACGCCCCCGATGAGAACTCTATCGCCGACACCATATCAGGGTTTACTATCGGCATGCCCTCTTGGCTTCCGCTACGCGCAAGCTGCGGACGATACACCTCTACGCCATCGATGTAAACCAAGTTCTCATCGTACGACCCGCCACGTACAGAGTACTGGGAACTCAACTCATTGCTCGAATGCACCCCCGGCATAAGCTTGACCAGCGACTCCACGCCCCCGCTGGTACCCTGTAGCTTTAGCAAATCATCCACGTCAATCCGCTGCATCGTTGCGTACGGCGAAGCCTTGCCCCCCACGCCGACCCCCTCAATGGCTATCTCCCGCTCCTCCAGCACAACACGAACGTGTACACTCTCCCGAGCCACCATCTTCACGCACCGAGCCACGGGATGATACCCTAACGTAGATACCGTAAAACAGACGCTATCGCACTGCGCTACCGCGAACTTAAACATCCCCTCCCCATTCGTAATCGCCACCGGCCTACTTCCGCCCGCCAAGGAGATTTCAGCAGCACCTACGCCACGCCCTAGCGTATCAACCACGATACCCTCAACCCTTTGCCCACAAACAAAATAGGGAAATAGAGAAAACACGAACAACGCTACAGCAAGCCGTACTCCACGCATACGTCGACTCTCTATCTATCCTGCATAATGTGATGTGACAGTCGTTCGCTCAACGCCTCTGTCGGAAGACCCACCACGTTCGTGTACGACCCTCTAATCCACGACACCCCAACCATGCCTATCCACTCCTGTATGCCATACCCTCCCGCCTTGTCGTACGGGCTAAACGTATGTACGTAGTAATCGATTTCCACCGGTAAGAGGGTTCTAAAGCACACCTCCGTACATGCGGTAAAACTCTCGCATTCCCCATCGTACGAAATGCAAACGCCTGTCAGCACCCTATGTACCCTTCCCGATAACTTTCGAAGCACTTCGCACGCCTCCGTGCTGCCCCTCGGCTTATGCAACGGCTCTCCATCCATAAGCACTAGCGTGTCGGCACCTATCACCATCTTTCCGACGCACTGGGCAGCTACCGCCTCCGCCTTGCACTTCGCCAATCGCTCTGGGAGCCTCTCCAGCGGCACTCCCCTCCCCGCTTCTCCCTCGTCTACATCACTCCCCACCACCTCAAAGCGAACCCCCATTCCACGCAGCAGCTCTGCGCGACGAGGCGACTTCGATGCCAAAATCACTGGCGGTAATCCATCGTAAAACCCTCGCTCCATCGCTATACCAATAAATGCAACGCAGCGGGGAGCAGAAGAGTCCCAAACATACCCACCGTAGCGGCCAGCCTTGACACTTTAAAGTGCGATGCATTTTGCGCTGCGAGAAGTGCCATCAACGCAATCAGCAGCGGCACCGCAACTAGCACAATACCGCAAATAGCAGATTGCCACAACATAAAGTGTAACCTATAGAACCTTACTAGAGAAATAAAAAAAACAATGGATAGCGAGAGATAGACTAGCAAGGCGCCCCCCGTAACCATTTTCGCGGTAAACGTACCGTAGCGGAAAGCCAACGTGTCCTTTTCTCTATGTACGCCCCGCACAAAGTTGTACAGGTCAATGAGAAGCTGCTCGCACAACGCGCCAAAGCCTATCAACCCTGCGTAACATGCACTAACCATGAGCATGGGAGTAATGGATATTTCAGACATTGCGAAACTTCTCCACGCATTCTCCTCCAGGTAAAACACTTCAAATAGGACTGGAAGCAGGGCGCACCCCCCCAGCAAAGCAGCCTTCAGAAAATTACCTACCACAAAAATCCGACGGTAAAGGGTAGAGTAGTACCAAAGCAATCCCGCCGCCACAGGGAAAAGCAGCAATAGCCATAGGTTGTGCACCATCAACGACGCAACGATGCCAAAGAGAACACCCAGCAACGTAAACGCTATATGCATTTGCAGCACGGAGCGGCGCACAATCCTCCTCCCTACAATAACCTTTTTGCCCTGCTCCTCGGCATCCCGCTTTGCGTCGTAGTAATCATTAAATGCAAAGCCCGCCGCACCAATCAACAGCACTGCAAAGAGCACGAAATAAAAATACCCACCTACACTCTCCCTGCCCACCTCCGCGGGAATCCCCACCTGCACAATGCTCCATTGCGCCACCACTAGTAGCAACGCTATTCGCAATAGCTCCAGCGGACGTACTAGACGTATATATGACAACCACCTATTCATTCCTTCTCTACTCTGTTAATTCCCCTAATCCGCACCCTCTTCTCCACCAACTCTCCATTTCTCTTGTAAACGCATCACCTGTTCCACCACATCCCTCACGCACCCCTCGCCCCCTGCGTAGGGTGACACGTACCTAGAGATGTTCAATATATCAGAGGACGCATCGAGGGGGCACACCGGCATGCCAACACGTTGCATTACCTCATAATCGGGTAAATCATCCCCCATGTACAGTATGCTCTCGGCAGAAACCATCCTTTTTTTACAGAAATCGTTAAGGGCTTCCACCTTATCGTATGCCCCGAGGTAAACATCCGTAATGCCCAACGCTGCGTAGCGATGCCCTACGCCCTCCTGAAAACCTCCCGTGATTATGGCAATCGGATACCCAGCCAGCGCGGCTTGATGCAATGCGTAACCATCCCTCGTGTTGGCATTCCTAAGTAACTCGCCACGCTCGTTAATGAGCACCCTGCTGTTGGTTAGCACGCCATCAACATCAAAGGCAAAAGCCCTCACGGCCCGCAACGCTTCCCGAAAATTCTTCGCTTCCATCGGCATTCTCTTACTCTCCTTTCTTGCAATGCTCTTCCCCTAGGCTTGATAATATATTGTCCGTCATGGCGATATACGGGCCAAGAAGCCGTGGGTACTTTCTCTGTATCAATTGCAAATGAGCGGTTATCGTTTCCAAGTCCCTCCGACGCGCCGGCCCAGTCTGCCGACTTCCGCCATCGTTACTCAGCCCACGTTTAATCGTTGTAGATATCAATGCGCTGTAGTCGCTTACGTCTATCCCACCCCCATCGCTGCAAAGTTCCTGGACCAACGCCAGCAGACGGTAAACGAAATTATTCACCACCACCCCGCCAACATGCAGACGCTCCCTCGTATCGCTATCCAGCGTCCGCACCCTATTCGACAATTGTGAAGCCAATGCTTGTACCTCACGATACGTTTCGCCATCCTGCCCCTCCACGTAGAGTGGTACCTCCCTCAAATCGCACCGCTCCCCTTTCACAAAACTTTGTAAAGGGTAAAGTACCCCACCTCTCCCTTCTCTCAACGGCTCCAAAGGTACGCTGCCCGACGTATGCACCACTAGTCGCCCCGCTATATCTAACTGTAAAACGCTACTCCTCACCGCCCCATCCGGCACTGCCACTACGCACAAGCTGTACTCAACGCCCGGTCTCCACTCTTCGCAGTGCCAGCACGTCCCATACGCCTTGCCCAACGCCTCTGCCGAACGTTCGCTACGACTGTACACCTCTACGCCTCCAACCCCAAAGACAGCTTGCAACGCAGGAACTAACGAAAATGCAACGTTCCCTGCGCCGTAAACTAGAACCTTTCCGCCTCGAGATTGTGACCCCTCCATAGACTAAAGAATACGCTACTGCGCCTTACCCAGACGCTCCTCAAGTTCGTTGAGGGTGACATCGCGCGCCAACAGCCTACCATCCCCTCCGTACAAGAAATTCTTGGCACCTCCCCACACATTGTACTGCTCGCTTATTTCGCTGTAAACCAAGATATTCGGCCATTCCACCCCATGTGCAGCCAAATACTCCAACGCCTCCTCGCGCGTTGGCGCAAAGCACATCCCCACCACTCTGAACGCTCTGCGCCCATGCTTTTCAAGCAACCTATTCAACGCCAACACGCACGAGTCGCTCCCCTCATCGCCAAGGCTCCAAAACTGCACCAAAACCTTTCCCTCGCCTTTAAGTAAACTATCCAAACTTACCTCTTTCCCGCTCTCCACCAACACCCCGCTAACCGATGGTGCATACGCCCCCACGAGCAAATTCGCATTCCGTTGTAGGTACGTCTGCATCGCCGCTGCATTGGCATCCTCCGCATGCGCTCCTGCATACGCCTCTACCTTTCCGCGTAGCTCTTCCAACCCCTCTGGGGTGAACATCTCTTTATACTGTCGTAGCAAAAAAATCCCCACGGGGTTCTCCACGTTGTCAGATATCAATGCAGTAATCTTCCCTTCAAACTCACTACTCGCCCTATCCCACAGCGCATCCAGCGCATCCAACTTAGCCTTGGATATCTTATTTCCATCCACAGTGGAGGCAGCGTACTCCTGAGAAAGCTCCTGCATTTTCGCCCCCACATCCCGCACAAGAAGATGGTTTTCACGGAGCAGCCAATTCAACGTATCCCCATAGGGCTGCGCCAGCAATGGATCCTTCTCCTCAAAAACCATGCGCGTGGGGGTCTCCGACAGATAGACCAGCCACTCCCCCACATTGGGAATACCAAACACGTACACCCCACGCAGCTCCCCATTGGTAAACTTGAATCTACCATCCTTCAACACCGCGCTATCTACCGCACCGAGCTCTCTCCGAAAAGGAACGTACAACGACATCTTTACGCCATCCGCATCCTCCAACTCCCCCTGCAGCGGCTGCGTCCCCTTCGCCCCCCGCATGCACCCGCCAATCGCTGCACCCAGCACCAACGCCAGCGCAACGAAGGCCACAGACCAAAGCAATGCCTTACGAACCCCGTAATCCTTCATCTATATCCCTACCTTAAACGCTACTTTGACTCCCGCAGCTCCTTAAAAAACAAATCCAATAGCTCCTGAGCCGCCACGAAGGGACTCACCTGTCCCTGCTTCACCGACTCCTCAAGCGTTTTCGCAGCGTGTATCACCTTCTCATCTTCATAGAAACTGCGCAATAGCTCATCGTTGATCGTCTCGCGCATCCAGTACTGCGACTGCTCCTGCCGATGGCGATTAAAATAGCCATTCTCCTTGATTTGCTTAAAGAACTCCTCCACCGTATCCCAAAGCTCAAACAGCCCATCACGGGTATACGCAGAGCAGGTGGTGGCCACCGGCGACCACCCCGATTGCGACATGGGGAACAGGCGCAGTGCGCTTTGGTACTGCGCTTTCGCCATCAGCGCCTTCTTAATATTCTGCCCATCAGCCTTGTTGATTGCCAGCACGTCGGCCATCTCCATAATGCCGCGCTTTATCCCCTGAAGCTCGTCCCCTGCTCCAGAAATCAGAATCAGCAGGAACATATCCACCATTGAATGCACGGCCGTTTCGCTCTGCCCCACCCCCACCGTCTCTATGAACACAATGTCAAAACCTGCCGCCTCGCATAGCACAATGGTCTCCCGCGTCTTACGCGCCACCCCGCC
>CALHSW010000074.1 GCA_938038735.1 uncultured Bacteroidia bacterium
GAAGAGGAACATCGGCGTCCCGCTCTCGTACCAGTAGCAGCCGTACTCCTGCTCGTTCAGCGCGTTGAGCAGGCTGAACGGGTTGTACACGCCCGCCTCCGCCCGGGGCGAGAACCGGTAGCCGTCGTACATCGCCTCTAGCTTGTCGTAGGCCTCGGCGAGGGTCTTCCCGCTCCCTTCCGCCAGCCGGCGCACCCCCTCGTCGAGGTTGGCCCGCAGCTCTTCCCCCGTGATTCCGCAGAGCGTGGCGTACGCCGTTGACATTGAGATGTCCCGCAGGTTGTTCAGCCCGCTGAAGATGTTGAGGTGCGCGAAGCGGGTGATGCCCGTCAGGAAGACGAACCGTAGGTGATCACCCGCCCCCTTGAGCGCCCCGTAGAAGGCCCGCAGCTCCTGCTGGTTGCGCGCCAAGAGCTCCTCGTCGTTGATGGCATCCAGCATCGGCTTATCGTACTCGTCCACCAGCACCACCACTCGCCGCCCCGTCTGCGCGTGCGCATTTTCAATCATCCTTACGAAGCGTGCGGCAAAGGTATCATCGTCCGCCTCCCGCCCGTAGAGGCGCTCCCAGTTGCCCAAAATTGTGTTGAGCGTTTTCTCCAGCACGCCCTGCACTGCGAAATTATCCCGGCTGAAATCCACGTGCAGCACGGGGTACTGCACCCAATCCTTCTCTAGCTTTTCCAGCGCTAGCCCCTTGAAGAGCTCCCGCCTGCCCTGGAAGTACGCCTCCAGCGTGGAGACCAGCAGGCTCTTGCCGAACCGCCGCGGGCGGCTCAGGAAGTAGTACCGCCCCTGCTTCACCAGCTGGTAAATCAGCGCCGTCTTATCCACGTAGACGGCGTTATCCTCCCGTAGATTCGTAAAGCTTGCCTCCCCAATCGGGTACGTTATCATTTGGTCCATGCTATTGCCCTCCTCTCTTCATTCACTAGGTAAAGGTAAGAAAAAAGTTTTTAACGGGTGGCGGAGCAGAAGGCCCCGTGCTTTTATAAGCCGATGGGCTGCTAGGGTCAGTCTTTCAGACTGACTTGCCTTTCAGACAAGACTACCGAAGGGTTGCCCCCCGGCTATTCAAAGAACGGCCTGCGGACAGGGTTGCACCCGCATGCTAATTTTACCCTAATCGCCAGCGCCGTACAGCCGCTCCACCGCCCCGTCAATCTGCCTCTCCAGCAGCTCTGCCCGCTGCTCCAGCAGCTGCCTATCGGCCGCTGAAATCTGCCGCTGCAGCCGCCGCTGCACCTCCAGCATCTGCTCCGCCAGCCGCTCCAGCTGCGCCCGCTCCTCCGCAGAGGCGTGGGGGATTGGTATGCCGCGCAGATGCGCCGGGTAAATGTGGTAATCGCCGCCCCGCAGCCCACCCAGCAAACGCGCTGCGTACGATGAGTTCAGAATGGTCAGCAGGTACTTCAAACTCACCCCCTCCGATAGCTCCTCCATCTCGCTCTGGGGGAAACGGCAGAACTTGGCAACGCTGTTGCCTATGCTGCTATTCTCCACCCCCTTCAAGTCCCGCCACAGCACCACGCAGAACGAAGAGTCGCTCTGCAAGTAGTGTACCCCCTCGTCCAGCATTACCTGCAGCTCGCCCAAACGATTCACTATGAGCTTATCGCGCTCGTACAGCTCCCGAAATGTAGGCCTGCTCAACTGCCCTGGCACCCTCTCCGTATCGTACTCCAGGTAGCGCACCCTTCGCACCGTGTACCGCCCTATATCCTTCGCCTCCACGTACGCCCTGCAGTGCACGTCGTCCTGCGCATCGCGTACCAAATCGCCCTTCCGGAACTTTCCCTTCGCCGTCCGCTCATCGGCGTTCAGCACCATCCCTTTACTTATGTAGCACAAATCGCCGAGCGTTAGCATCCCCTCGTGCCTCGCCGCGTCTGGCGCATTGTCCCCAAGATGCCACACGTAGCTCTTCCCATTGAGCGGCAGCTCCTCTCTGCCCCGCGCGCCCACCACTGCGATTTTCTCCCTTGCGCGCTGCCGCGCTATGCGCACCACCCCCTCGCGGCGGCTCCGCCGCACCACCGGGATGCAGTTGCTCACCGTGGCCCCCGCAAACACCTTCTCCCCACGCAGGTCCACCATCTGCAGCAAATCGTAATCCTCCAGCACCATGCGCCGCAGCGGCATGGCGTAGAGCTGATTGGTGAAGGGGTAGGGGATAATCTGCGCGTAGAACCCCTCCTCCTTGAGCAGCTGCAGTCCCAGCTCCACGAAGGGCACGTAGAGGTCCCACTTCTGGTAGAGCGTCTTGAAGCGGCCGCCCTCAATTATGCCCTGCCGCTGCTCGGGGAACAGCTCCACCTGGTTAGGGGCAGAAACGTAGGGGGGATTGCCAATCACGCAGTCGAATCCCCCCTCGTCAAAGACCTTCGCGAAGGCCGCCCGCCAGTCGAAGGCATTCATGGCGCGCTGCGCCTCCAGGGTGATGGCCGCGAGGTCCTTGCTGCGGTAGAACTCCGGCCCCACGAGCGCGTTGCCGCAGCGTATATTCTCCGAGAGGTCGGGCAGCACCCGCTGCCCCTCCGCCCCGAGCGAATGCCCCTCGTCCTCCAGCAGCTTGAGCGCCAGCGACAGCTTGGTCACCTCCACCGCCTGCGCATCAATGTCCACCCCGAAGATATTTGCCCGCAGTATGCGCCGCTTCTCCGCCAGCGTGAGCTTATACCCCCCGCCGCGCGGCGCGCTGCATATGGCATCCCTCCGCTCCGCCACCTCCACGTTCTCCGGCTGCGTGTAGTAATCCAGGTGCCAATCGAGCAGGTATTGGTACGCCCCCACCAAAAAGCTCCCCGACCCGCACGCAGGGTCTACCACCCGCAGCCCGGCTGCCCCTTCCGGCGTGCAGCCCAACAGCTTGGCGCCAAGGGTCTGCTCCACGATGTAGCGCACGATGTACGCCGGCGTGTAGTACACCCCTCCCGCCTTCTGCACCTCCGGCTTCTCCTCCACGCTCACGCTGTGCCCATACTTCGTGCGCCGGTTGTAGCGGATCGTTTTCCCTAGGAACCGCTCGTAGATGCTCCCTAGAATCTCCACCGGCAGCACGCTGAACTCGTACTGGCACTCGGGGTAGTACAGCGCGCGGACAATGTCCACCAGCACCTTGTCGGGCACCGTGAGCCCATCCAGGTACGCATCGCGGGCGAAGAGCCCCGCGTTGTAGCGCGCATCCGCCGCGGCGAAGAGCGTCTGCAGCAGCCCGTACACCCGCACGCCCATCTCCCGCCCCATCACCGTGTTCCACAGCTGCCGCTCCGGCTCTATCCCCTTGTCCTCGCAGATACGCAGGAAAAGGATGCGATCAATCAGCTTCTGCACGCACCCCGTGAGGTTAAAGGCGTCCACCTCCCCGTTTTTAAGCGCGATGGCCTCCGCCAGCGCGGCGCGCCACTGCTCTATCGTCTTGAGGATGTCAACATCCACAGCGGCTGTGCCCCGCTTCTGCTCGCTCTCCGCCGCGAAGGCATCAAACTCCCCGAGGTCCACAGCCTGCCAGCTGAGGCGGTGGTAGAGCTCCTCGAACCGCGCCTCGTACTCGCGGAAGGTGTAGTACGCCACCCGCGCCGTGGCCGCCGAGTCGCCCCGCTTGGGCTTTACGCGCCCATCGTAGAGGGCCAGCTCCTCAAAGTCGGTTAGCACCGCGATGGGCATCCGCGCCGTGTAGGCGTAGCGGCGAACCTGAAATGCCGGCGCGGGGTCTATCTTAAGCGGCACACTTGGCTGCTTGGCCTCCACGAACATCACCCGCTGCCCCCCGTAGCAGAGCGTGTAGTCGGGCCGCCTCACCGCGTCCCCCACCGCGAGCCGATCCTCGGTAATCACCTCCAGCCGGTTGTGCCGCGCCCCCTTCTGGTTCCGTACGTCCCACCCGAGGCACTCCAGGAAGGGGTCTATAAACTTGCCGCGGCACTCCGACTCCACGAACGCCCTCGATTTATAGTAGTCTAGATCCCGTCCAAAGATGTCCACCAGCGCCGCCACCCGCGCCTTGCGGGTCGCCATGTCCATCGTCTTGCACTCCACCTCAACCATTGCTTACCTTTTTTTACAGTCCAATGCGCACCCCCGATTGCTATTTCCCGCCCGCCGTGACACGCACCCGCCCCTGCGTAGCTCCCACCATGCATCTAGGCGGTAAAGGTACAAAAAAACGAATAGCAATTGGTGGTTGGCGATAGCCGTAAGCGGGCTATCTGTGTGGGAAAGCGCATTTTACGTTAGGAATGGGGCGGGGAGACCATGTGGAACCCGCACGCAGCGTACCTCCCACGCCCGCATTGATTTTCTCCGCCTTTGTGGCCCCGTCCGTAGGACGGTCTTTCAATAGCCGGGGGCAAACTCCGGGTAACCTCACTGACCCGCATGACCTTCGCATGCACGATCACCGCGCAACCATGCAAGACCACAACTTCCCGCATGCCCTTTAGAACCCGTATAACCCTATACTCCTTCCCCCCAAAAAACGCATTGATTTTCTCCGCCTTTGCAGCCCCTTCCGTAGGACGGTCTTTGAATAGCCGGGGGGTTTCACCCCCCCAGATTCTCGCCTAAAAGGCGAGACAGTCTGAAAGACTGACCCGCATGACCTGCCGACCAATCCTTGCGTTGAAATCGCATTGGGTTAGTACTGACAGTTAGTAGCTACCCATCGTCCATTGGCATACTGCCCCCACACGGCTGCGGTTCTATTGGCGCCGCTTGGTTCCCTTGCTCCTCAGCCATTTCGCGGCGCACCCTAGATGTTTCGGCTATGCTCCCCCCCCATGCCCTTCCTCTGCCCCCCGTTGCGCCCGCGGCTCCCCTTGTGAATAGTAGCGTGGCGCGGTGCGTCTGCGTACGTATCCGCCCGCCGTTACCCACGAATGCACCCCACGCCTCAATGGTTCCTTTGCGCCACGTTGCGGGGAGGCGCACCGTGGCGCTCGTTGCGCCTGTCGCTAGCGGGATTACTTTGCACACCCACTCTTTGCCCTTTGGCCCGTGGACCGCAATGAGGAGTTTAGCTCCTTGCCAGCGCAATGTGCTGCGCCACGATACGCGTAGTGTACAATTTAGGCGTGCTATTGCGAGCCCCTCTGGCAGCGCGGCTACGCCGTCAGTCAGGCGTAGCCTAGAGGTGTCGAGTTGCGGCCCATGCATGCTGTCTTCAAACCACTCCCTTAGCGCTGTGGCCACCGCCGCGTGGTAGCTGCCCACCTTTCGGCCGTTGCGCCGCGTCTGCGGGGAGTACCCCTCGGCGAGTAGCACCTTCAGGTGGGGCAACACGCCGCACACCTGCGCCATTTTGCTTCGCTGCCGCCGCTGCGCAGCCGTGTTTGCATCGCGGTACTCTTTGGGCCAGCTGCGCACGCAGAGCTGCTCGCATGAAACGTAGTTAATGACCACGCCCCGGGGATTCCACCGGGGGCGTATCGGTACGTATACTGCCATAGCTTTTGTTTTAAAGTTGCTCCCTCTCTACAGCAAAGGTAATGCGCGGCTCTGTCCCTGCACGGAAATGGGTCGTACCAAACCCAATTATCGCCGGCAATAATTGGGTTTGGTGCAAAGGGTGTAGCTGTTCGGGGAAAAATTCCTCAGATATTCATAACTTCCTAACAAGTTGCGGTCAACGGATGGTTCCTCAGTAGGGCTGACCCCGCGCTGCCGTTGCATGCTAATCCCCACATTGAATTTGCATGTACAATAGTCCGCTAGGGTCAGTCTTTCAGACTGGCTCGCCCTGAGGGCGAGGTTACCGGGGGTTTGAAAACCCCCGGCTATTGAAAGACCGTCCTGCGGACGGGGCTACATCAGCGCACAAGTTATGCACAGGCAAGGGGCGTTGACTAAGGTTGCGACGAGAATGGATGGCCTTCGGTGGCATTGGCGCGCGCATGGCTGTCAGGGTCAGTCTTTCAGACTGGCTCGCCCTGGGGGCGAGGTTACTGGGGGTTTGAAAACCCCCGGCTATTCAAAGACCGTCCTGCGGATGGGGCTGCACTGCGGGAAAGATTTTATGCTGGAGTATGGGGGAAGTTTGCAGGCTATGGAGGAAAGCACTCAGGCAGCAGCTGCACTGCATTCTTCTTTGCCATGCAAGGGGCGGAGCGTAGCTGCAAGGAACGAAATCAGCCCATCGGTAACGATTCGCCGATTTTCCGGCGTCGCCGAGAGGCAACGATTGCGTCTGCGATGGCATCCCTGAAAATCAGGCACGAACGCTCCGCCCGCGGGGCAGACACAGCTAGCCGTCCCACGGTTCACCGCTATACCCCCAGCCGTAGCAGGTCTCCTCCATGCGGGGGTAATCCTTGCATGGAACTAGCGCTAAGCAAGGCTCTTGCGGTACAGCTCCTCAATGATACCGTCGGAGATGCCCGCCGTGGGCACGAGGATTTTATCCGCGTTAAGCGCATCGGAAAGCATAATGAAGAGTTCGGCAGCGGGCGCAATAACGTCTGCACGGTCGGGCTTGATGTCGTACTCCCGCATGCGCTCCTCTATGGTCATTGGGGCAAGCTTCTTGTACAGCTCTTTTAGGTCCTTCACATCGAGTTTCCACAGATAGGCCTCGTTCTCATGCTTCCCCGCGATGCGCGCCAAGCGGCTAATATTACCGCCCGTGCCGATTATCGTGAGTCCTTTGTCCTCCCGCATAGTCCTTGCCGCCTCTTCGAGGGCCTCCAGCGTTCCCCGCTGCACCACGCCCGCCAGCAGCCGAACGGTACCCACGTTGAAAGATTCCCGGCTCACCGTTTCCCCATTCTTAATGAGGGTGATTTCCGTGCTGCCGCCCCCCACATCTACGAAGGCGTAACGGCCGCTATCGCCCACAATCTCTTCAATGCGATTACGCGCCGCGAGCCGTGCCTCTTCCTCCCCGCTGATAACCTCAACCGCGATGCCCGTCTGCTTACGTATTTCACGGATAATATTCTCAGCGTTGGCCGCCTCCCGCATGGCGCTCGTAGCGCAGGCGCGGTAGCCGTCAATCGCGTAGATATCCATCAGCTGCCTGTAGGCCACCATGAGCGATAGCAGTTGCTCCCGCTTTTGCGCCGAAATAACCCCATGGAGAAAGGCATCCTCACCGAGGCGCAGGGGTACGCGCAGCAGCTGCACCTTGGCCAGCGGGTTCTTTGCATCGTTGGTAACGCATTTTATGAGCAGCCTGACGGCGTTGGATCCAATATCAATCGCGGCGAAATGCTTACGGCCATCCATGGTTATTATTCTATTACTCCTCGTTCTGCGCCTCGTCCTTGTACACCCTATACAGTTCCGACTGCGACGCGAACCAGGGCTGTTCAGCAGTGAAACGCCTAGGCTTCCCATCTTGTTCATTGACGTAATGCCCATGCGCCACGTCGCGTAGCCCATAATCGATGGTGCGAAGGAGATCAGCCTGCAGCGCGGGGGAGTAGATCGGGCACATCACCTCAATACGCCGATCAAGATTGCGCTCCATCCAATCGGCAGAGCCGATGTAGACCTCGGGCTGACCATTGTTGCAAAAGGCGAGTATACGCTCATGCTCCAGGTAGCGGTCGATAATTCCATTCACACGGATGTTTTCACTCACCCCCCTCACGCCCGGCACGAGCGAGCAATTGCCACGCACCACAAGGTCCACCGGCACGCCCGCCTGCGAGGCGGCGTAGAGTTTCGCTATAATTTTTGGGTCGACAATGTGGTTGATTTTCACCCTGATGTAGGCTGGTAGCCCCTTCAGGTGGTTGCGCGTTTCCCGGTCAATTAATCGCCCCACCCGCTGCCGCATGTCGTTTGGCGACACGAGCAACGATTTGAAATGCGTGGTAAGAAATGGGGACTCAATGAAGGTGAAGACATCGTCCACCTCGGAGGTGATGGCGCGGTCCGCCGTCATGAGCATGTAGTCGGAATAGACCTTGGCCGTTCCCTCATGCATATTCCCGGTACTCACGCAGGCCAGATCGCCATCGCTAGTCACAATGTGCACCAATTTGCAATGTATTTTCAGCTGCTCAGGGCCAAAGACCACGTTAACGCCCGCATCGATCAGCTCTTGGCTCCAGGAGATGTTACGCTCCTCATCGAAGCGCGCCATCAGCTCAATGACCGCGGTCACCTTCACCCCATTCTTGGCAGCGGCAATCATGGCGTTGATTACATGCGAGTTGCGCGCCACGCGGTAGAGCGTCACCTTGAGCTCCTTGACATCATTGCGAATGGCCGCCTCGCGGAGCAGCCGCACGAAGATGTCAAAACTATGGTAGGGGAAATGCAGGAGCATATCGCCCCGGCGAATGCGGTCGAAAAGGCTCTCCGCCTGCCCATTCGGGATACGCACTATGGAGGGCTGCGGGGCATTGAGGAGGTCGTAGCGGCCGCAGCTGGGGAAGTGCATGAAGTCGCGGGTGTTGTGGTAGCGGCCACCCCAAATCTTGGCATCGTAACGGTCAAGCTCCGCCCGCTTGAACAGGCGGTTGCGAATGCGGCTCGGCATCGTCTTGTCAAACACTATGCGCAACTTGTCCCCCTTTCGGCGTTTACGAATGGCCTTGCTCACCTTCTGTAGATGCCCCAGGGTGAAATCATCGCTAAGCCCCATCTCTGCATCCTTGGTGAACTTAAAGGTGTACGCCTCAAAGTGGGTATAGCCAAGGCCCATAAAGATGTAGGGCATGCAAACGCGGAGTAGGTCGTCGAGAAACATTAGGCAAACGTTCCCCTCCTCATCATCGGGGAGGCGGATGAAACGGCCAACGCTGTCCACGGGGATCCGCACGATGGCCGCGTCGTGACGAACGCCCTCCCGCCCCTCTGGGGTGTCGTCTCGGCTGAGGTCAACCGCCAGGTAGAGCGACTCGTCAATCTCATCATCGCTGAGGTTGTCGCGCCTAAGGAAGAGGGGAATGGTGCTAGTGGCGAGATTTTTCATGTAGAAATCTTCCACCTGCTGCTTCTGCTTCTGGGAGAGCTGCGTTTCATTCAGTACACGGATTCCCTCCTGCCCGAGCTGCTTGAAGAGGAACTCCATCACCTCGGAAAAGTGCTTCGCGTACTCTTCGTTTAGGCGGTATATCTCCTTGAGGGTCCGCTCCGCTAGCTTGCGCTTCGGTGCGCTCACCGCCCCCTCGGCATCAATGATACGCCGCAGCGACGCCACGCGTACCATGAAGAACTCATCAAGATTGTTAGAGTAGATCCCCAAAAAGTTTACCCTTTCCAGCAGCGGGATATCCGCCCTTTCGGCCTCGTAGAGAATGCGTCGGTTGAAATACATCCAACTGATATCCCTCTCCACGTACGGCCGCTGATGTTTTGTCTTTTTTTGCATTGCCCTCTCGCGCCTCTCTTGAATGTGTAACGAATTAAATTTTCGCGAAGTTACGGCGTATGTAGAAGTAGTACATTAAGCTCGTATTGCATTCCTGTTACGTTTTGCTCAATGCGGTGGAGAGGGTGCGAGAAATTGCTGTTAGGGTTGGGCTAGAGGGGCATCTTATCCGGATCCTAGCGGGGAATTCGGTAGGATATACATGGGTGTTTCTATGGGGCTGCATGGCCTCCTGCGTAATCCGTAGCGCAAAACCGTATCAGTAAAGGGCAGCCGCTCAGTTTTTTTTGCTGCCGTAACGGGAGAAGGAAGTGGACTGGCGTGGCGCTGCGCACGGCTACCCTTTGAAAAAACAAGAATAAACATGCAGGACTATTACATCAAAAACTTTACGTACTTTTGCGAGTGAAAGGGGTTGGACTGCGTAGCAACTAATAATACAGGAGAGATGAAAATGAAACAAATATTACGAGTGGCTCTAGTGGTGCTGCTAGCTGCGGTGCTTGGCGTGGGGAGCGCATGGGGCGAAAAGAAGGAGTACACGGATAGGAACGGCGTGACGTGGGAGTATGAGGAGATAGAGACAGGCGCAACGTGCAGCATATGGCCAAAGGATAGAGGCAGCATAAGCGGTTTTGTGAAGATTCCAGGAGCAGTGGAGGTCGGTGGAGTATCCATAAAGGTTGTGGAGATAGGGAACTCAGCATTTTATCGTTGCAGCGGTTTGACGGCGGTGGTCATCCCGGGCAGCGTGACGGAGATAGGGGCGTATGCATTTTCTGTTTGCAGCGGGCTGACGGCGGTGACCATCTCGGGCAGCGTGACGAAAATATGGAATGGTGCATTTGAGTATTGCAGCAGGCTGACGGCGGTGTCCATTCCCAGCAGCGTGACGAAAATATGGGAGCAGGCATTTAGGGGTTGCAGCGGGCTGAAGTCATTTGAAGTGGAAAGTGGGAATGAGAGATATTGCTCGGAGCAGGGCGTGCTTTTCACGAAGGGCAAAGATACGCTTGTTTGCTACCCTGAGGGGAAACCAGAAGGGACTTATAGCATCCCGAGCAGCGTGACGGAGATAGAGTCTTGGGCATTTGCTGACTGCAGCGGGCTGACGGCGGTGACCATCCCCAGCAGCGTGACGGAGAAAGAGTCTTGGGCATTTTTTGGTTGCAGCGGGCTGAAGTCATTTGAAGTGGAAAGCGGGAATAAGAATTACTGCGCGGAGAACGGCGTGCTTTTCACGAAGGACAAGGCTACGCTTGTTTGCTACCCTGGGGGGAAGCCAGGAGAGTCCTATACCATCCCCAGCAGCGTGACGGAGATAGAGAGGTTTGCATTTTCTGATTGCAGAGGTTTGACGGGGGTGACCATTCCCAGCAGCGTGACGGAGATAGGATGGGGTGCATTTTCTGATTGTAGAGGTTTGACGGGGGTGACCATTCCCAGCAGCGTGACGGAGATAGGATGGGAAGCATTTAAGGATTGCAGAGGTTTGACGGGGGTGACCATTCCCAGCAGCGTGACGGAGATAGGAAGGGAAGCATTTAAGGGTTGCACCAGGCTCAAAGCGGTCTACTGGCTCGCGGATGCGAATTGCATCGTAGACGGTGACGCATTTAGAACAATAGACTTTCTAGCAACGCTATACGTGCGGCTGGGAATGAAGGCGAAGATTCAGAATGAGGCGTGGTGCAAAGGTAAATTTGAGAGTATTGAGGAGGGCTACGTGGTGACTTTCAAGGATTCTGACGGGCATGAGCTCTGGGAGCAGCTTGTGAAGCCAAACGGTACGGCCACGGAGCCGGCAGCCCCAACTAAAAAGGATGACACCTTCGTGGAGTGGCAGCTCGGCGGCAAGAAGTACGAGTTCAGCACGCCGGTAACGAGTGATATCACGCTGAAGGCGAAGTGGAAGAAGGCGGATAATCATGGGACGGCGGTGGAGAGCGTGCAGTTGGCGGGGGTGCGAGCTGTGCGGAATCCCATGGGCGAGGCGCTGGAGCTGGAGGGGATGGAGCGCGCGGCGCGGGTGGAGGTGTACAGCGTGGTTGGCGCGCGGGTGCACGCGGAGGCGCTGCGCGGAGAGCCTCGGGTGGTGATTGATGCGCGGGGCTGGGCGAGCGGGGTGTACGTGGTGCGGGTGGTGGCGAGCGATGGGGAGCGGAAGCTGCGCGTGGTGAAGTGAGGATGAAAGGAATGTGTAGAGAGAGGGCGGGTCTTACGGCTCGCCCTCTCTTGTTCGTTCTGCGTGGGGGAAGGAGGAGGTTAAGGTCATGCGGGTCAGTCTTTCAGACTGGCCTGCCTTTCAGGCAAGAATCCGGGGGTCTAAAGACCCCCGGCTATTGAGAGACCGTCCTACGGACGGGGCTGCATCGGTCTGCAAAAATTCATGCGGATTTGAGAAGGTATTGTATGCAGATTGCGGCGGGAGCGGTTGGTTCTGCGGAGGCATAAATGCGTGTAGATCCGCCAGGGTCAGTCTTTCAGACTGGCTTGCCCTTGTGGGCAAGCAACCGAGAGTCTAAAGACCCCCGGCTATTGAGAGACCGTCCTACGGACGGGCTGCAGGGGTATGCAATTTTATGCGGGCTTTGTGCGCCAACGGAAGGAGGCTATGGCGGGGATGTGGACGGTTTCGCGGCGATGGCTCTGCAAGGCGAAAGGTTACAGTGCATGCGAGGGGTACGCATGTCAGCGGCCTATAGGATAGCGGCACCTTTTGCCCCGCCACCTGTTAAAATACTTTTTTGTACCTTTACCCTGCAAAAGGCGCGAGGAGGGCAATGGCATGGACCAAATGATAACGTACCCGATAGGGGAGGCAAGCTTTACGAATCTACGGGAGGATAACGCCGTCTACGTGGATAAGACGGCGCTGATTTACCAGCTGGTGAAGCAGGGGCGGTACTACTTCCTGAGCCGCCCGCGGCGGTTCGGCAAGAGCCTGCTGGTCTCCACGCTGGAGGCCTACTTCCAGGGCAGGCGGGAGCTCTTCAAGGGGCTAGCGCTGGAAAAGCTAGAGAAGGATTGGGTGCAGTACCCCGTGCTGCACGTGGATTTCAGCCGGGATAATTTCGCAGTGCAGGGCGTGCTGGAGAAAACGCTCAACACAATTTTGGGCAACTGGGAGCGCCTCTACGGGCGGGAGGCGGACGATGATACCTTTGCCGCACGCTTCGTAAGGATGATTGAAAATGCGCACGCGCAGACGGGGCGGCGAGTGGTGGTGCTGGTGGACGAGTACGATAAGCCGATGCTGGATGCCATCAACGACGAGGAGCTCTTGGCGCGCAACCAGCAGGAGCTGCGGGCCTTCTACGGGGCGCTCAAGGGGGCGGGTGATCACCTACGGTTCGTCTTCCTGACGGGCATCACCCGCTTCGCGCACCTCAACATCTTCAGCGGGCTGAACAACCTGCGGGACATCTCAATGTCAACGGCGTACGCCACGCTCTGCGGAATCACGGGGGAAGAGCTGCGGGCCAACCTCGACGAGGGGGTGCGCCGGCTGGCGGAAGGGAGCGGGAAGACCCTCGCCGAGGCCTACGACAAGCTAGAGGCGATGTACGACGGCTACCGGTTCTCGCCCCGGGCGGAGGCGGGCGTGTACAACCCGTTCAGCCTGCTCAACGCATTGGCCGATCGGGAGTACGGCTACTACTGGTACGAGACGGGCACGCCGACCCTGCTCTTCAAGCGGGTCGTCAGGCAGCGGGTGCCGGTGGCCGAGCTCCGCCGCTGCCGCATGGGGCTGGACGGGCTGGACGCGTGCGACCTGGGGAGCATCGGGCTGGTGCCGCTGCTCTACCAGGCGGGCTACCTGACCATCGCGAGCTACAGCGCGGCGGCGGGCAGCTGCGAGCTGGCGTTCCCGAACGGGGAGGTGCGCGCCGCGTTCTACAAGGGGCTGTCGCCCTACCTCTTCCGGGTGGAGGAGGTGCGGGGGCTGAGCATCCAGGGGATGCGGGACCGCATGGTGGCGGGCGACGTGGAGGAGCTGCTGGGGAGCCTGCACGCGTTCATCGCGGGGTTCAGCTACAACCTGCAGGGCGACCGGGAGTCGCACTTCCAGGACATCCTGGTGACGATATTCTACGGGATGGGGCTGGAGACGTACAAGGAGCTGGGGGTCAGCGCGGGGCGGATCGACACGGTGGTGCTCACGCCGGACCTCGTCTACATCTTTGAGTTCAAGCTGGACCGGCCGGCGGCGGAGGCGATGGCGCAGATCGAGGCGAAGGGGTACGCGGCGCCGTTCGCGATGGATCGGCGGGCGGTGGTGAAGCTGGGGGTGAGCTTCTCCTCAAAGACGCGGAACATCGCGGAGTGCATCGTTAGAACAGATGGAAAAGAGGATGTAAAGATGGGGGTGGTGGATGGGAAGCTGCGGGCGGTTGGCGAGTAGAGCTTAGCGGTTGCCGCTGCATGCAAGGGTCACGAGGGTCAGTCTTTCAGACTGTCTCGCCTTTTAGGCGAGAATCCGGGGGTTTGAAAACCCCCGGCTATTGAGAGACCGTCCTACGGACGAGGCTGTAAAGGCGGCGAGAATCTGTGCAATATCGTAAGGGGTATTGCGGGCAAATTGCGGCGGAAAGGGTGGTGCGGAGCGATGTGCGGGGGCGGTGTTGCAAGGTTGATTGGGGTTCCTTTTACTTTCCCGTAATGGTTTCGGCGAATGGGTTCTGCCTATGCAGCTGCCAGTTGGATTCGGCGCTGGCGATACTTGAGTTGGCGTAGCAATATTCGCAGGCGTGGGGGCAGGTGTTGTACTGGCCGATGTCCTTGGCCTGGATGCAGCCGCATAGCAGCCGCTGCCCCTTGTCCTTTCTATGCGTATAGATGTAGAAACCCCCATTGGGCAGGGGTGCTGCAGCGTTCGGGGAGAATGCGTTCCGCATTTTGCCCTCCGCGGGTGAGAGGAGCTGCACGCCGAGATGCTCCATGAGTCTCCTGTCCTGAAAGGCGATGCGCGCGATGAGGTCGCCGTCGATGCAGCGACTATGGGCAATGCCGTAGCGGGAAAGGTCGGTAGGCTCGGCGCAGGTGGCGAGCTGCATGCCCCATCCGTTTTGGGCGTTAAGCGTGCTAAGCATGCTGGCCATAAGCTCCATGTCGCTTTCGCTCCAGTCGATATACTGGATGCCTCGGCGCATGAGATTGGCGCGCACCTTGCGGTAGGCGTTGATGTCTGCAAAGCTAAAAATTAGCCTTTCCGTGTACCCTTTCAGCTGTTCGCCAAGGCGAGCAATTTTGTTTAGCAGCTTCTCTATGCCAAGCGAAGGGGTGAGAATGAGGGGGTCAAAGCGCCAAATGACGGCGTGCGTGCCGAGTCGTTCGCTTAGCTTGCGGAAGGTGTCAATGCGCATGGAGAGTGGAGGCACGTTCTTTTCGAGCCGCTCCTCCTCGTAGTCATTGAGGGTGTACTGCACGTAGCAGCGTATGCCTCGCGCTTGCAGCGCGTCGATGTACTGCAGGAGGGGGGTGGGGTTCTTACTCCAGAAGACGATGAAGCGGCAGTTCTGTAGCGCAATGTAGCTGGTTTTCCCATTGAAGGGGTTGGCCCATGCGAGATAGCCCTCGTGCAGACGGTGCATGAACCAGTCCATATAGAAGGCGGGGATGTCGGTGGCGCGGCTCGCGGAGATGATGTACGGCGCGGCTGCCGCTACGCATTCACCCGATGGGAGTGTAATTTTCACCTTCTCGTTCATGGTGTACCTTCGCCGTTAGGAATTCTCTCCGGTGCGAGGTGCAAGGTACGCAATGGGTTGCGAAGAGGCAAGTTTTTTGGGGGTGGTAGCTTGATAGAAGGGGGAGGAATCGTTTCGCACGCAGAGAGTAGTCTCATAAATTGGTTACCTTTGCGCGGAAAGATGAATGGATTGGCGCAGCATGGAAAGAATAGCGGTATTTGCAGGAACGTTTGACCCCTTCACGCGGGGGCATCAGGACATTACGCGGCGTGCGCTAGGGCTATTTGACAAGATTATCGTTGCCATTGGGAAGCATGCGGGGAAAAAGACGCTGTTTCCCTTGGAGAGCCGGCGCGCCATCATCATGGATACCTTCGCCGATGAGCCGAGGGTTAAGGTGGCAGACTACGATGGGCTAACCATTGATTTTTGCCGCGAGCAGGGGGCGAAGTTTATTATTCGGGGGCTACGCTCGGGGACCGATTTTGACTACGAGCGTACGATAGCGCAGGCGAACTCCATGGTGGAGCCGGAGATTGAAACCATTTTTTTCGTGACTCGGCAGGCGCATGCGCCGATAGCCTCCACGGTGGTGCGCGACCTGTTGATCCACCATGCGGATGCCTCGGCTTTTCTTCCGGAGGGGATTGATATAACGCGATACCCATGCACGCCTTGCTGCGACCTGTAGTGCTGATACTGGCGGTGCTGCTATTGCTTTGCGCTTGCCCTCGGGCGGCGCAGGCGCAGACGACGCTCACCGCGGTGCATGGCGTGGCGAAAGATTACGCCAACCAGACCCTTGTTTTCCGCCAGCAGGTTGGGTTCGTCACCGACTCTCAGCTAGAGGTTGGGCGTGTGACCATTGGGCAGGACGGCTCCTTTTACTGCCCGCTCAAGGTGACAGGGACGCAGCTGGTGACGTGCGAGGCTGGGGCGTACCTCCTCTACTTCTACATTACGCAGGGGCAGCGCTACGAGATAGGGTTCCCCCCCTACCAACCTATGCGCGATCAGGACCGTTTGAATCCATTCCAACCACGCATGGAGGTGCAGCTCCGCCCGCGGGGACGCGATTCGCTGCTCGTGAACGACATGATTGCTCGGTATGACTACGCGCTAGCTGCCGCGCTAGACTCCGCAACGGCCAACATTACGATGCAGAGCCAACGGATTAACGCCGACTCTCTGGTGGCGGCCGTGAGGGCACGGTTCGCCGGAACGCAGTACAATGTTCCTTTTTTCCGTGACTACATGCTATACCAGGAGGGAAATGTTTTCTACGTCACGCAAACCAAGCGTGTGCAGCAGCTCTCCGATGAGTACTTCAAGAATAGGCCTATACTGTACGATAACCCAGCGTATAGGGATTTATTCAATACGATTTACACCAAGTACTTCCAATTCCATGGGCGGACGAAAGAGGGGCAACAGATTTTTAGAGCGATAACGGAGGAGCGGAGTCTCCACTCGCTGGTGCGCGTGCTGCGGCAGAACGATAATTTGCAACCGATGGCGTTGCTAGAGATGGTGGTACTCAAGGGGCTTCATGATGAGTTTTTTGATGCGAACTTTTCGCGTGAGGCCCTCTCGGTGGTGCTAGACTCGTTGAGTAGCCGCACAGACATTGCAGAACATGCATATATAGCGAGCTATATAAGGGAAAAAGTGACTCGGCTGCTGCCTGGCTTTGCGCCGTACCCGATACGTATCGCAGACGTAAAAGGGCGACTCCTCGATTTAAAGCAGCTGCGGGGGAAGCTGACGCTTATCATGTTCGCGATGACTACCTCGTACACGTGCATAGAAGATTTTGAGATGCTGCGGAAATTCCAAACGCGCTACGGGGAACATCTAGAGATAGTGACGCTATGCGCCGATGAAAATGCTGCATCGGGGGCAGCATTTGTAGAGGCGCAGGGGTTCGGGTGGCATTTCGCCATGCTAGAGGAGCAAAAGGATTTGTTAGAGCGCTACGATGTGCGAGCCTTCCCCACGTACTACCTTCTTGATGAGCGTGGCCTGCTGCTCTACTCCCCGGCGCGGTCGCCGCGGGAGGGGCTTGAGAGCCTGATTTTTCAGCAGTTCCGTCAGCGGGGCTGGCAGCCCAATTTACCGCAACCTCCAAAAAGGTCTTTTCGGTGATTGACGTAGAGGGCTTGCAGGGTCTTGATTTAGGGTTGACGGCGGGGGAAGTGGATACGGTTGCCCCCATGCCGCTACCTCCCGCCGCGGCGTTCCCTAGCGACTGGAGCGCTCTTTTCAGCGGGAGCAACCCCTACGAGGCGACGGCCATGGCGGCGGTAGCGAACGATGGGATTGCTTCCGTAGCGAGGGTGTTCGCAGAGTCGGGGGCACAGAGTAGGTACGCAGTGCGGGGGGGCTACCCTTTACAAGGGGAGGTGGCGATTCCGAGACCTGCGGGGCAGATGCCCACGGCGGTGGGCGTAGCTGTGTTTGGCGTGCTGCAGCTGCTCTTTCTACTGTTTTTGCTGGTTCGACGGCAGTACTTTGCGCAGGTGCGCCGCTATGTGAACTCCCGTTTTTTCAACGTGGCTTCTGTGCGTACGGCCGAGACGGCTGTGCCACTGTCGGTAGGCTTTAGGGTGGGGAGCGACGCGGCGTGGGCTCTGCTGGTTGGGTTCTTGATTTGGTATAGCCAGTGGTTGCAATGGCGGTTGCGTACGAGTGCCGAGGAAACGCTTCTCGGCATGCTGGCCTGCATAGGCGGCATGCTGCTGCTTACGGGTTTGCGGTACGCGGTGCTGGCATCGGCGGAGGGCCTATCCGGCAGAAAGGAGCTAAGCTGGGAGCTGTGGGAGAATGCGCAGGTGCCAATGCGGGCCATGTGGCCGTTGCTGCTCGTAGGGGCACTCCTGTCGGTGTACACGGTGCCCACGTTCCAATGGTACGTGCTGCTGGTGGTGCTGGGAATGGCTGGGGGGGGCTGGGTGCTGCGCGCGTACCGCTTGATGATGGCCTTCCGCTGGCACGGCTATGGGTGGCTCTACTTTTTTTTGTACCTTTGCGGCGTTGAGATTGTACTCCCTTTGCTTGCCGTGCGATTTGCAACGCTCTACCTATTAGGTAACTAGGAGGTGTAAAGTTTTGACGAGGGGGACGCACAGCGCGGCGAAAGCGCTTCGGCAGAGCATGGAGGGGAGAGTAGTGCTAGAGAGAAACCAAAACGGGGAAGGCGTTGAAAATATCAAAAGTACTAGTATCGCAGCCGAAGCCAACGAGTGCCTACGCGCCCTACGCAAAGCTAGAGCAATCGTGCGGGATAGAGATTGTCTATAGGCCGCTAATTCACGTAGAGGGAGTGTCGGCGTTTGAATTTAGGAAGCAAAAGGTGGACTTCTCTAAGTTCGTAGGGGTGATATTTAATAGCAAGGTGGCGATAGACCATTTTTTCCGGCTGTGCACGGAGCTACGTTACCAGGTACCCGATACGCTACTGTACTTTTGCATAAGCGAGAGCGTGGCGCTCTACCTGCAGAAGTATGTGACGTACCGCAAGCGGAGGGTGTTTAGCTCCGCGTCAGGGGCGATGGAGGAGATGTTGCCCGAGATGCTCAAGCGAAAGGAGGAGCGGTTCTTGTTCCCGATGTCCAACGTGCAGGGCCCTGAGCAGATGCGGGAGCTGAAGAAGGCAGGGCTACACATCAAGAAGGCCATCCTATATAATACGGTGAGCAGCGATGTGCGAGATTTGGACATCCAGGCCTTCGACATGCTTGTCTTTTACAGTCCCTTCGGCGTGGCATCCCTGATGGAAAATTTTCCAGACTACAGCCAGGGGGACACCAAGGTGGCTGTTTACGGGCGGAATACGCAGCGAGCCGCGAAGCAGGCGGGGCTGAAGGTGGACGTAATGGCCCCCACATCGAAGTGCCCAAGTCTGACCGATGCCATTGAGGCGTTCATTTGCGAGCAGAATAAAGTGGAGTAGCGCGGAGCGCTAGAGGGGAATGGCGGAGCAGACAGGGGCAGGAGGCGTGCCGCTGCAGCGGCTTCGCTGTACGTACGGCCGAGGGCGCAGGGTGCGTCTGCGGCGTGACACAACGGAGCTCTTTCAGCGTGGGCAGCGGTGTTTCGATTTTCCCTATCGGGGTGTGGTGAGTGCGTATAGAAGCGCCCCTAGGGCGGCGGGCGGTTGCCGCTTGCTAGCGGTGGCCCCCAAAAGGGTGTGTAAACTGGCGGTGGATAGAAATGCGCAGAAGCGCCGCATGCGGGAGCTATTCCGAGTGGAGTCGGCAGAGCTTCACGCGGCGTGCCTAGCGCGGGGCGTGAGGGTGGACGTGGCGGTTGTTTTGGTGAGCAGCGAAGAGGTGTCATGGCAGCGTGCGCGCCGGGCTATGAAGAAAATTTTACGCCATGCAGAGCAAGCGGCAAGACGAATTGCGTAAGGATTGGTGCCGAGGGGCTGCGCTAGGCAGGGCTGTGCAGTGGTTGCTTATAGCTCCGATACGTCTGTATCAGCGTTTTGTGTCGCCGTTGCTGCCACCATCGTGCCGCTACAGCCCTACCTGCTCCAACTATTGCATAGAGGCAGTGCAGCGTCACGGTGCGTTCATGGGCACCGCGCTGTGCGCCTGGCGGCTGCTGCGGTGCAACCCATGGGGAGGGCATGGGCGCGATGAGGTACCCCCGCATACCCTAGGAAGAGGAGAGAATTGATGGTGCAGGTATTTTTTGCTACTTTTGTGTGGAATATAATGAGGAGAGTTTGATGGGAAGCCTAAAGGTTGGCGATGCTGCGCTATACGATTACCTTGATGCGCTGGGGGTGCGCTACGAGTACCACACGCATCCGGCGGCACCCACTGTGGAGATTGCCATGCAGTATTGGAAAGATATTCCGGGGGTGCATTGCAAGAACCTTTTTATGCGAAACCACAAGGGCAATCACCACTTCTTGCTAATAGCACCCGGCGAGAAGAGTGTGGATATTCATGGCATGGAGCAGCGCGTGAGGGAGGGGAAACTGTCGTTTGCCTCGGCGCAGCGTATGCAGAAGTATTTAGGGGTGCAGCCTGGCTCTGTATCGCCCTTCGGGGTGCTGCACGATGCTGACCATGAGGTATATCTCTTTCTAGATGAGGAGCTGAGCGGGGCGGAGAGGATAAGCTTTCACCCCAACGACAATAGGGCCTCCCTGGTGGTGAGCTGCGCCGATTTACTTCGCTTTTTGGATTCGTTGGGGAATAGGTACGAGTTTGTGGATTTGTCAAACCCCTAGTGCGTATGCCTCAAAACTTGCGCTCTCAGCAGGGCTACTGCGGGCTTTACACGCTGGAAGAGACGGCGGAGATGATTCGCGAGGGCCGTTTGCTCATCGTGGCAGCCGATGGGAACGTGCTCACTTCACTGCCAGTGGGGACGTGGTTGGGGGGAGTATGCACCCGATTTCAAGTGGGCAATGGGTGTGTGCGCAGCGAGGAGAAGGCCTACGTATTAGATCTCACTGATGTGGTGCAAAGCCATCGGCTGGGGCTATACCCAGATTTTGCGATGGAGTCGGTGTACGAGGATATGCCGAGCAATGGGTTCTCGTTCCTTCTGATTCCGGGATTTAGCGAGGTGCATCGGTATTTCGGCGCGCAGTTCGCCATCCGGCGTAAGCCCACATCGTCACCATTGACGGGCTTTGTGGCGGGGGCTGACGTAGGAGAGGCGTACATGCAGGATCCGTTTGTGGTTGATGGGATGCATGGTGTGGTTTACCGAGATAGCGGAGTGGCGTTGCACTGCAGGCTCAGGAAATCGCAGCGTGCACGCATTGAGGTGATTAATCCGTTTAGTGAAGGTGCCGCGGGCGATGTCATTACTTTTGAGTCGTCAGCATTGGTGCTGCGGGAGTGTAAGGTAAATGGGGAGACACGAAATTTTGCTGATTACGTTCGGGAGCAGGCGATTCCGGATGGATTGCCGTTGGTGGGGCGGGTGCGAGGAATGACCCTAAACGTGACGTTGCTGTTTCCGCTAGGGCGGGGGTCTGTGACGGCTCTTTCGCCCGTGCTGCCTTCGGTGGAGTACCGGTTTGCCCGCTGGGATGAGATGGGGTGCCAGCGTTACGTTGACGTTGCACGGCGGGCCACGCGCCGGGTGGTAGCGAGTATGCACGGCTATGGGAACTACCCGATGATGGCAAAGGAGGGCAACAAGGAGAGACCATTTCCGGGGCCGTTTGCGTTGGGTGAAATAGCCATGCTACTGATGAACCAAACCACGGTGAATTTAATTGTGGAGGAAGTGGATGACGATGAAGTACAGTGAAAGGGGCTGTGGGAGCAGAGCGATTATATTGTAGGGGGAGATAGAAGATGGCAGGAGCGAATAGGGTAGATGTAGAAGCGATAAAGCGGCGCTTTGGGATAATAGGGACGCATCCGGCTTTGATCCAAGCAATAGAGGTGGCGTACCAGGTGGCGGGCACGGACCTGTCGGTGCTGGTGCTGGGCGAGAGTGGGGCAGGGAAGGAGTTTTTCCCAAAAATAATCCACCAGTACGGAGCGAGAAAGCATGGGCAATATATCGCGGTGAACTGCGGTGCGATTCCCGAGGGAACGATAGATTCGGAGCTGTTTGGGCACGTTAAGGGGGCGTTTACGGGGGCGGTGGAGAACCGAGCTGGTTACTTTGAGGCGGCCGATGGGGGTACGATTTTTCTAGATGAGGTGGCGGAGCTTCCGCTCTCGACGCAGGCTCGTTTGCTTCGCATGTTGGAAAGTGGGGAGTTTATGCGGGTGGGGTCGTCGCAGGTGCAGACGGTGGATGCGCGGATTGTTGCGGCGACCAACGTGCGACTCGATGAGGCCATCGCCGAGGGGAAGTTCCGAGAGGATTTGTACTATAGGCTGTCAACCATCCCGATAAGGGTGCCGGCGTTGCGGGAGCGAGGCGATGATAGCGTGCTGCTATTCACGCATTTCGCCGTGGAGTTTGCGGAGCGGTACAAGATGCCGCCGGTGCGGCTTACCGATGAGGCGCGGCAGCTATTGGTATCGTACCCATGGCCGGGCAACGTGCGGCAGCTCAAGAATATTACCGAGCAGATATCAATAATAGAGACGAGCCGGGAGCTTACGGCGGAACGTTTGAATGCATATCTCTACCCCGATGGGCGGCGACCTTTGCCCGCCGTCTACAAGGAGGACCAGGCCGAGGGGAAGAGCGAGCGGGAGTTGCTATACAGCGTGCTATACGACATGCGGCATGACATGAATGACCTCAAGCAGCTCGTTTTTGACCTAATGCAGCGGCAGCACGTGCAGCCGAGCGATAGCTTCCTATCACAGCACCAGCGGATTATCCGTACGCTTGCACCCCACGAAGATGAGACATTTATGCCGCAGTCCCGCTTTCAGGATGGGCCTCCCATGGGCGAGGTGGTTCATTCAGAGCCGGTAATTATAGAGCATGAAGACAAGGAGGACGCACGGCAGTCGCTGGCGAGCGTGGAGGAGCAGACGATACGTGAGTGTTTGCGTCGTCATGACGGAAGAAGGCGGTCGGCCGCCGAGGAGCTAGGGATAAGCGAGCGGACCCTTTACCGAAAGATTAAAACGTACGGAATAGAGGACGAATGATGTGTAAGCGTAAGATTGACAGATTACTGTGTAAAGTGTTAGTGCTGTGTTGCGTGCTGGTTTCTACAGGGTGCTCAATACGGTATTCGTTTACAGGCGCGAGCATCCCACCTAGCGCGAAGAGCGTGTCGGTGGCCCCGTTCCCCAATGTGGCGCCGCTGGTTAATGCCACGTTTGCCTCGGCCTTTGTGGAGGCGTTAAAGGATCGTTTCACTTCGCAAACGCGTCTATCAATACAGGATTATGGGGGCGACTTTGATTTTGAGGGGGAGATAACGGGGTACTCGGTGGCGCCCACGGCGATTCAGGGGAATGAGACCGCCGCAATGAATAGGCTTACCGTGACGGTGCATGTGAAATTCACGAACAACCTGGACGAGAAGGCGAGCTACGATAAGAGTTTTTCCGCCTACGAGGATTTTTCATCGGCGCAACAGCTCACACAGGTGGAGGGGGAGCTTGCTCCCAGGTTGATAGAGAAGTTGGTGGATGACATTTTTAATGCGGCGGTGGCGAACTGGTAATGCGGCATGGCGGTCGGCAGTGCCATAAAAATGATTACCTTTGCGAGGCTACTAAGGGAAACGAAGCATAGCTGATGTTGACGCTAGATGGATTGGGGAAACTGTTGACGCAGAGCGACCATGGGACTCCTATGACGGAGTCGGAGGTGGAGGCACTGTGCGCTCAGTACCCCTATTTCCATGCGGCGCAGCTCTATAGAGCTGTGCTAGCTGAGCGGCAAGGGGAAGGGGGAGAAAAGACGAACAATGCGGTGCTGACCCCCGATAGGCTAGTTCTCTATTCGCTTGTGCATGGAGCACCGTGCGATTACGAGGCAGCAGAAGAGGGGCAGCTTGAGGAGGCGTGGGAAACGCAAACGAGTGCGGCAGAGTCGCTGGAGCTTGTTCAAGAGCAGGAGGGTGTAGAGGATGAGGTAGAGGAGCTTACCGTATGCGCCGAAAGGGATGAGACCAGTGAGAATGGGGAAGGCGGAGTGTCAGCATCGCAAGAGCAAACTGCTGTTGTGGAGGTGCAAGAGGAGGAGGCTCCGGTGCAGGAGACATTGGCAGGGGCTATAGAAAGGGAGCGAGAGGAAGGGAGCGTAGAGGCGGAGAAGGGAGAGATAGGAGCGTTTGGCGAAGCGGTTCCTGCTGTTGAGGAGGAGTCAGCGGTTGCGGCAAGCGATTTAGAGACACCGTTAGAGACGGAGGTTGCTGCGACAGAGAGTGTCTGCAACGATGAAGCGGCAGTTGAAGCACCAGGGGAGGCTGAAGGGGCAGCCGTGGAGGCGAGTGGAGAAAGTGAGGATATTTCGCAGGGGGAGAGCGGGACTAGCGATTCGGGCGAGGTGCCCACGTTGGATCTCCGCGGGGTGCTGGAGTTTTCGCTTTCGCAAGAGGTGCCAGGCATGGCGCCGAGCCTATCAACGTTTAGCGCAGCTGATTTCAATCTCACCCAAAAGGATATAGACTACATCAATACGCACCTCAATCCGCAGCGGGATGAAAGTGCGGAGGGGCAAGAAGATGGAGTTGCAATTGAGGAGGAGAGGCAGTCGCAGGCTCAACGTATAGATAGCTTTATAGAAAATTTTGATAGCATTCTATCGAAGGTCCTGCGAGAGGAGCGGGAAACTGCGGAACAAGGCGTGGAGCCTGAGGATCTGTCGGAGTCGCAGCAGCAGTTAGACTCGCATATTGCAAGCGAGCGGTTGGCATTCCTGTTGGCTGAAAAGGGAGAGTATGGCGTGGCGATTCCGATGTATGAGAGGTTGCAAGCGCAAAATCCGGAAAAAAGTAGTTACTTCGCGGAGATTATAGCGCGCTTGAGACGGCGCGAAGAAGAGAATCAGTAATAGGGAGAAGAGGCGATGTTGTACAATATTATCACAATAATAATATTGCTGGTGTGCGTGCTACTGGTGCTGTTTGTACTAGTGCAGAATTCGAAGGGGGGCGGATTGGTTTCCTCACTAGGAGGTGCGAGCAATGTGGTAGGCGTGCGCGAGTCGGCGAACATTTTGGAGAAGGGAACGTGGACTTTGGCGGTGGTGCTGATGGTGTTGAGTTTCTTTGCGGTGGCGGCGCTGCCGCGGCAGGATCAGGGTCAAGGCGAGTCGCGTATACAGCAGCAGGTGCAGCGCACGGAGGCGGGCGCAGTGCCAGTGCAGCTGCCAGATGTGCCGGCTGACGAGGATGTCGCCAACCAGCCAGCCGCGACGCCAGAGCAGCCGGAGTAAAGGAAGAATAGATTTTCCCCGCCATTTTGACTAGGGGGATGGAAGTGAGGGAGAAAGAGCTTTTATGGGTTCTTTCTCCCTTGTTGCGCTCCATAGCGATTTGTTTTGCTGCGTTTATGCATGCTTAAGGAGTGCAAGAGTTTCTTGCTAGATTATAGAGGTCTCGGGCTTGTTGCTTGCTTAACATTTCTGCTCCGCAGTGGGGGTATGCCTATTTGCCCCTGCGAGGTGGGCAATGGTGATCCTATCGACTAGTTCTTGGGAGAGTCAAGGGGACGGATGAGGCGGGCGGGGAACCAAGAAGCGATGAGGCCTAACGTTCCGGCGAGAAGAACAACAAAGAGTACGTCGAGCCATCGCACCTCCACAGGGTAGGCATCAACCACGAAGCCAGCCCCCCCACCGAGCGCTATGAGGCCAAAGGTTGTTTGGGCCCAGCAGAGCAGCAACCCTAACGCAACGCCAACAAGGGCCCCACCGAGCGAAATGATGGCACCTTCCCAAACAAAGATGCTCCGGATTTGCGTGCTTTGGGCGCCGAGACTTGCCAGCGTGGCAATGTCTTTCCGTTTGTCAATGATCAGCATGGAGAGGGAACCCACAACGTTAAATGTTGCAATGAAGAGGATTAGGCTGAGAATGACAATGATGATGAAGCGTTCGCTCTTCATTGTGCGGTAGAGATCTTTGTTCTGCTGTTGCCGGTTAACGACAGTATAATCCTGTTTGAGTGCGTCTTGGAGATTTTGTTGGACAGCGCGGGGGGAGCAACCCTCCTTTAGCTGTAGCGAGAGCGAGGAGACGTAGTCGGGGGGGAGCGAGAGCATCTCCTGGACGGTTTCAATGGGTACAACCACAGAGGCTTCGTCAAAGTCGGCGTTGACCGAGAGGATGGCCCCCAGCGTCATGGTTTTTTGTTTAAAGGCCGTGGCTGGGTTTAGCCAGTTGGAGGCGGTACGGTTTGGGAGATAGATAGTTATGGGGTCGTAGTGCGCTAGGGAGAGTCGTAGGTAGTAGGCAATTCCTGCGCCGATGTTGGCGATGGGCATGGAGCCGAGGTAGAGGTCGAACTGCCCGTCGGCCGTGAAGTTGGGTAGGTTGGTAGCTTTCAAGTAGTTTCTGTCAACGCCTATAAGCATGCCGATTTGCTGCTGCTTTTGATATCCGAAGAGGGCATCTTCCCGGAGGGATCGCCCCACGATGGCGATGTTGGGGTTCTGCTCGATGATTTGCCGAATGGAGTCGCTATAACGGAATCCCTTTCCCTTGGTGGCCGTAATTGCGAGGTCAGTATCTAAGGAGGAGTACATGGAGCCTACGATGGACTCAATGCCGTTAAATACCGAAAGGACCACCACGAGTGCCGCAGTGCTGATGGCCACGCCACACATCGCGATGATGGCTATGATGTTTACTGCGCTATGGGATTTGCGGGCGAAGATGTGGCGCTTTGCGATAAACGAGCTGAAACGCATGGTGGGAGTCGCTATTTACGGCCGATGTAGAGGAGGTCTTCCCTACGCAATGCGTAGCGGAAGCGTTCGTGTTCGGAGATCAGTGAGAAGTAGTCGAGGGTTTCCACGTTGAAACCGGCTTCGGCGAGTCGGCTGGTGTAGTCACGGCCGTAGAGGCGAAGGTGGTCGCGCTGATAGTAGAACTTTTCGCGCAGTTCGGGGGTGTTGATGCTCGGGTCTTCAAGGGTTCGCTCAAGGCTGAGATCCTGTGGGACGAGTAGTAGCGCCGTTCCGTTGGTACGTAGAACGCGAAATAGCTCTCGCATGGCCTGTCGGTCGTCGGGGATGTGCTCAAGGACGTGGTTGCATAGGATGAGGTCAAAGGAGTTGTCGGGGAAGGGGAGTTTTTGGATGTCGCAGTGCACAGAGGCCCAGGGTGATTCAAGGTCGGCCGTGGTGTAATCAATGTTTGGTAGGCTTTGCAACGGACGGAGGAAACACCATTCTGGGGCCATGTGGAGAACGGACATCGGAGTGGTTTCTATGGAGAGTTCCCGGGTGAGGTATAGCCAAATGAGGCGGTGCCGTTCGAGCGAGAGGCTGCGGGGTGCTAGCGCGTTGGGACGGCGTGTAATGCGTCCGTACGGGAGCAGTTTGCGGTAACGTTGCCCATCGATGGGATCTTCAAAGCGATTACCGCAGTAGAACCAGGCGACTCCTCGGCCCGCCGCGACGGCGAATCTGTGGAGGAGCGGGCGAGGAAGGTGTCGGGTGGCGAGCTGTATCAGTTGTCCGAGCATTCGTTCTTAGGGCCAAGGAGTTGGTCAATGCGCTCGATGTAGTCAAGGGAGTCATCAAGGAAGAAGGTTAGCTCTGGCACTACTCGGAGCTGATGCCGAATGCGTTTACCCAGCTGGAATCGGATTTCGCTTTTTTTGCTCTCTACATGCTTCATTACCTCTTCGCCCTTGCTAGAGGGAAAGACGCTGATTAGCACACGTGCGTATTCAAGATCAGGGGACATGCGTACGCGCGTCACGGTAACCATATGCCCTAGCGAGAGGACGGCGGCGTCGCGTTGGAACATCTCGCTGAGGTCTCGCTGTATTTGACGTGCAACTTTCTGTTGCCTTGTTGATTCGTGATCCATTGTAAGATTAAGTGGAATAGGTATACTACAGATTGATGACGATTTTGTTGAGGTCGGCTTTTGGGACGCAATGTACTTGCCCCTCGCGCCAGTAGTTTTCAGAACCGGAGGTAGCGGTTGAACGTAGCTCTACCTCTTCGGCCGGCTTCCCTAAGGCTAGCACGAGGCGCACCTTGAATTGAGTGGGGATTGCGAGAGCTTCGGAGAGAGCCTGGGCGTTGAAAGCGAGGATGTGACATCCACCCAGACCGATGTAGCGCGCCCCTAGCAGAATGGTTTGGGAGACGATGCCGAGGTCAATGTCAGAGCCCTTTACGTGCTGCGTATCTTCCAGAAGCAAAACGTATGCAGTAGGTCTCTCTGAGATTGAAGGGCCGCCCCATTCGGGGAGCATGGCGGCCCATTTCAGTTCGGTGAATATGCGTTGGCAGCTCTCGGGGCGGTTCGTGATGCCAAAGTGGATCCACTGCGCATTGCGTGCCCTTGGGGTCATGCGGCCCAGGTCGGCAAGCCATAGGAGTTCCACGTCGGTGACGGCTCTTGTAGGGTCAAAACGTCGGAAGGACCGCCCCCCGTAGACCAAGTCCTTAAAGTCCATGCGATTAAGTTTTGTTGCCAAAGGTAGGTATTTCTACCGAGAAAATGGTTTTTCTCGTCTCCATCGTGCGTATAAAGTTGAAGGATTGTTCGTTGCACCTAAGCCATTTATTCGCAGCTAAGAGCTGCGTACGGGGGCAGGATAGTGGTAAAAGGCTACCGAAGAGGGGGTGAGTTTAGGCGGCACGACAGGCGTTTAATTAAAAATGCGTACATTTGCAGGGTGCAATCGCAATGAAACGTCATTATATGGACAGAAGGAACATCATTGTAGTGGCTATTATGGCAAGTTTGGTACTGTCGGGGTGCGCTGAGAGCTGGGATTACCCTGAGGCGAGGCGGGACTCAACGGTAGATGAGTATTTTGGGGTACGCGTAGCGGACCCTTACCGTTGGATGGAGAACGAGCAAGACCCCGCATTGGCACAGTGGATTAAGGAAGAGAATGCGTTTACCGAAAAATACCTGTCGAAGCTAACGAGCCGCGAGCCTTTGCGCAAGCGCCTTGGGGAGCTATTGAATTACGACTCACAAGGAATCTATACCTACACGGGGAAGTACTATCTGTTTTTCCGGAAAGAGGGTTTGCGCAATCAGAGCGTTCTGTACGTAAAAGATTCGTTGGCCGGAGAGGCGAGGATGCTGTTGGATCCTAATACCCTATCAGATGACGGTACCGTGGCACTGTCGGAGATTTCGCCATCGCACGACTCAAAGTATCTAGCGTATTCAGTGGCAGATGGAGGAAGCGATTGGAACAAGATATACGTGTTGGACATGCGCACGGGCGAGCGTCTAAGCGATGAGATTTCGTGGGTAAAGTTCACAACGATTGCATGGCAGGGTGATGGCTTTTACTATAGTGCCTACGATGCGCCAGCCGAGGGGAAAGCGTTGAGCGGTAAGAACGAGTTCCACAAGGTGTACTACCACAAGGTCGGAACGCCGCAAAAGGAGGACCGGTTGATATTCCAAAACAGGCAAGAACCCTTGCGGAACTACTTCGCACAGGTGACTGATGACGAGAAGTATCTCTTGGTGAACGAGACGGCGAGTACTGATGGTAATTCCGTGTATGTGAAGAATTTGCGTACAAATTCTGAGTTCATGCAGCTCACGGTGGGTTTTGACTACTCGTACTCTTTGGTGGGGAGTCAGGGGGATAATCTATACATGATGACGAACTACAAGGCTCCGAAGGGCAAGTTGGTTTGCATTAACATGGATCGGTCTGATGTAGGCGACTGGGCAGACGTGATCGAGGAGCAGAAGGATGTTCTCACCAGCGTTACGATGACGGCTGGGCATTTCGTGGCGGTGCATATGGTTGATGCCGTGAGTCGGATGGAGGTGTACACGATAGGCGGAGAGAGAGTGCGGGAGATAGAGCAGCCCGTGATGGGGACGGTAGATGCCGTGAGCGGACGAGCCGAGGGTGACGAGTTGTTTTACTCGTTCTCGTCGTTTACAGTGCCTTCGGTGGTGTATCGGGTTGTGCCGAGTACGGGGGAGCAGGCGGAAGTTTTCCGTCCAGCAATAGATTTCCCATTTGATGACTACGTTGTGGAGCAAGTGTTTTATCCGAGCGTGAATAGCCAGATGGTACCGATGTTTATCGTTCATCGTAAGGATGTCAAGTATGATGGGAGCAATCCAACGCTCCTGTATGGTTATGGAGGTTTCAATATCAGTCTTACGCCGGGTTTTAGCGCATTTAGGTTGGCGTGGTTGGACCAAGGAGGCGTTTACGCCCAGGCGTGTCTTAGGGGGGGCGGAGAGTATGGGGAAAAGTGGCACATGGCGGGAACAAAGCTGAATAAGCAAAACGTGTTTGATGATTTTATTGCCGCAGGGGAATATCTTATCCATGCAGGGTACACGTCAACGGCGAAGTTAGCCATACAGGGAGGCTCGAATGGTGGGCTGCTCGTAGGTGCGGTAGTAAACCAGAGACCGGATTTGTTTGCGGCGGCGATACCGCAGGTTGGGGTGATGGATATGCTTCGTTACCAGCATTTCACGATAGGCTGGGCGTGGGGTGACGATTACGGGACGTCAGATAATGAGTTGCATTTTAAAAACTTGAATTCTTACTCTCCGTTGCACAACATCAAGAGGGGAGAAGGTTATCCCGCGATCCTGGCCACAACGGCGGATCATGATGACCGTGTAGTGCCTGCGCATACCTTTAAGTATATTGCAGAAATGCAGTACATGCAGGCAAAGGGAGCACCGAAGCTTGTGCGTATTGAGACAAGAGCAGGGCATGGGGCGGGGAAACCGGTTGCGCTTAGAATTGAAGAGCAAGCTGACATCTATGCGTTTTTGTTCGACAATCTGAAGGTACGTGTGGAGAAATAAGGTGAGATTTTGCAGTTGATAGGAAATCGGAAAATTCCTAATTGATTGAATAGTAGAAGTTTAGAAAATACCTATGCGCATTGGCGCGACGCTTCTGACTTTAGCGGTGTTGCAAATGGTCAAAAAGTGCTAGCTTTGCAAATAGGTTAGTTGGATTTTAGGTAATACTCAAACAAAAAGCACAATGAAAGAGTTGAAGTTGACGATGCTGGCGGTGGTAATGGCAGGTGCCGCTATGCTAGTGGGGTGCGACAATCCGGAGAAAATGAAGGATGTACCTCAAGATGCATTCCCGAGGATGGATCCGAACCCAATGGTTCTGCAAGGGAAAGCTGTGACGGGTAAGATAACGGGTAAGTTTCCGCCGAAGTATTTTAACAAGAACGCCAAGTTGGAGCTGATTCCTGTGGTGACCTACGGAGGCTCGGAGCTTACTTTGTCATCGCGTACGTATCAGGGTGAGAAGGTGACGGAAAACAATCCCGTTATCAACTATGAGAATGGTGGTTCTTTCTCGATTGACTATTCTTTCCCCTATAAGGAAGAGATGATGCAGAGCGAGATGGAGCTTCGCTACGTGTTGTTATACAAGGACAAGCAAGTGCCGTTCGATGCGCCAATTAAGCTGGGTCCTGGTATCAACGTTACGCAGCTACTTGTTGATTACGAGGCAGAGCCCGTGTTGATGGGGAACAATTTTGTACGTGACCAAATAAAGACGCAGGAGGCGCAGATAAACTTTGCAATCCAGCGGTCTGACCTTCGTAGCGGTGAGTTGACGAAAGATGATGTTAAGGCTTTGCAGGAGGCCATAAAAGGGTTGAGCAACAACCAGAAGGCTGAACTCAAGGGAGTTGACGTGTATGCTTACGCTTCGCCAGATGGTCCGGTGAATTTGAACGACAGGCTGTCGAAGGATCGTGGAAATACGACTCAGAAGTGGGTTAACCAGTCGCTGAAGAAGAGCAAGGTAGATGGCAATATGGTGAACATCAAGGAGCAGGCCACTGACTGGGAAGGCTTCCGTACGATGGTTCAGAATTCTGACATTGAGGACAAGGATATGATTCTTCGCGTTTTGGAGATGTATGCTGATCCTGACACGCGTAACCGTGAGATGCACAACTTGGGTAAGGTGTTCAACGTGTTGGCGGAGGAGGTGCTGCCGAAGCTACGTCGTTCGCGGATGGTAGCGAATATCGCTGTGACTGGGTATACGGATGAGGAGCTTGTGGCGATGGTGAATGAGAATCGGATTGGTGAACTTGGTTTGGAAGAAGGGCTCTTTGCCGCTACGTTGCTGGAAGATTTTATGAAGAAGGCCGATGTGTATTCCAATCTTGCGGCGCGTTATACAGAGGATGTGCGTCCATTGAACAACCTTGCGTATGTGTACTTGAAGCAGAATCGCTTGGAGGATGCAAAGGCGCAGCTTGACAAGGCGGCAGCTTTGGAAAGCGAGAACCCATTTGTGTTGAATAACTTGGGCGTTTATGAGATGGGTAAGAACAACGAGGTTGAGGCTGAGAAGTATTTCTTGCGTGCCACTGATGCGGGTGATGTTGTGAAGGGTAACTTGGGTATTTGCGAGATTATGAAGGGCAACTACAACAAGGCTCGTGACTACATGACGGGAATCACATCGTTCAACGCAGGTTTGGCGAGGTTGCTGGCTGGTGAGTTGGATGCGGCGAAGAATACCTTCAGTGAGGTTAAGAGCGCGAAGGCGTACTACGGTTTGGCAATCATCGGTGCGCGCAATAGCGATGAGACGATGGTTGTTAATAACCTGAAAGAGGCGTTTAGCAAGGACGGTGCGCTAAAAGATCGTGCGAAGAAGGATATTGAGTTCGTGAAGTTTGCACAGAGTGCAGCTGTCAGTGCGTTGTTTTAGTGGCTATAAACTTTAAGACTTTGCGAGTGTAGCTTATCGCATTTGTAAGGTTGAGTAATGAAGGGGAAGACATTTAGTTGTCTTCCCCTTTTTAATTTTCAGAGCGAGTGCAATTAAATCGTGGGAAATAGCTATCTTAGCACTGCGGAGGTAAATGGGTTATCGCCGTGCTAAAAAGGGTATAAACTGTATGAGTAGCATTAAGGATTTGGAGCCGCGCTCCTTGTGGTCAGAGTTCCATGAGATAACTAAAGTCCCTCGACCCTCAAAGCGTGAGGAAAAAATGATTGCTTACTTGTTAGAGTGGGGAAAAGCGCATGGCATTGAAACTAAACGTGACGAGGTAGGAAACGTTCTCATGCGCAAGGGCGCAACGAAGGGATACGAGGATTTAGCCCCCGTGGTACTGCAAAGCCATATCGACATGGTTTGCGAGAAAAACAACGATGTACAGCATGATTTTGATGTTGACCCTATTGATGCATATATTGATGAAGGGTGGGTGAAGGCACGTGGGACAACCCTGGGTGCGGATGATGGCATAGGGGTGGCGGCGCAATTGGCGGTACTTATGGATCCTAGAGTACAGCATGGGCCGATAGAATGCCTTTTCACAGTTGATGAGGAGACAGGCTTAACAGGTGCATTTGCGCTGCAAGCTGGCTTCTTTAATGGAAAGATTCTACTAAATCTTGATAGCGAGGACGAGGGAGAGCTATTTATCGGTTGCGCTGGAGGTGTTGATACGGTAGGGCGATTTGACTACCAAGTTGAGCCTTCATTGAGCGATGGAGTGGCGTTGGAAGTATCGGTGAGCGGCCTTAAAGGTGGGCATTCGGGGGATGATATTAACAAGGGGTTGGCGAATGCAGTGAAGGTGCTCGCGCGCCTTTTAGAGGGAATAGGGGCGACTAGCACCACGATGCGTATTGCTTCTATAGAGGCTGGCAATTTACGCAACGCAATTGCGCGTGAAGGCAAGGCGGTAGTCGTTATAACCAAGAAAGATGAAGAGCAAATAAAACGGGAATTTGAGTGTTTAGCAGCCGCACTGCGCAATGAATTCCGCACGACAGAACAAACAGTAAATTTGACGTTGCGGCCTTCGTCTCTGCCAAAGGAGATGATGACCAAAGAGGACACATCGAGGTTAATTAGCTTATTGCTTGCCTTGCCGCACGGGGTAGAGGAGATGAGCCGGGAGATGTCTGGATTGGTGGAGACGAGTACCAACCTTGCTTCAATACGACCAAAAGAAGGGGAGGCGCATTGCTTAGAGATTGCCACGAGCCAGCGCAGTAGCGTAGAGTCGGCTATGAAGTACATAGCTGACAGAGTGAAGAGTACGTTTGACTTGGCGGGGTGTGCCTCTGTGCGTTCGGACGGTTATCCAGGCTGGGCACCTAACCCTAGCTCCCCTGTAGTGCGGGTGGCGGAGGCTGCCTATGAACGTTTATTTGGCGTGAAACCGATTGTACGTGCCATCCATGCAGGATTGGAGTGCGGTCTATTCTTGGAGAAATATCCAGAGTTGGACATGGTCTCGTTTGGTCCTACCCTACGTGGTGTTCATTCCCCCGACGAACGCTTAGAGATAGCGTCTGTGAACAAGTTTTGGGACCTACTTCTTGAGATTTTGAAGACTCTGCCGAAGCGGTAGCGGGAGTCAAGTAGCTAAACGAAGGGAGCGAGAAGCCAACGGCTTCTCGCTCCCTTCAATTTATAGTTAATGCTGTACCCCTTAGAGCTTTAAAGGTGCGTTATAAAAGCTAAACACAGAATCTCCATACTGCCTCTCCTCATTGGGTTGTACTTCCATTGCGGTGCGTTGGCGGTGCTCAACGATTAACAGCCCCCCATCCTTGAGTAGGTTCGCATTAGCAACCCAGCGAGGAATTTCTTGCAGCGTCGGAAGGTCGTATGGGGGATCTGCAAAGATGATGTCATACGTTCTAGTCGCCTTTTTTATATACTGTTCTACCTTTAGGTTGTAGATAGTAGCCTCCTCAAGCGCAAATCCTTTGGCGTTACGGGTGAGTTCCTGCGCAGCTTTCTTATTGGCTTCTACAAACGTAACGCACCCTCTACGTGAAAGAAACTCGAACCCTATTGCCCCAGTGCCGGAATATAGGTCGAGGACGTTAAGCCCTTCAAAGTCGTAGCGGTTTGTTAAGATGTTGAATAGTGCCTGTTTAGCTAGGTCAGTAGTAGGGCGTCCTGTAAAGCCTCGACTATCAAAATGACGACCGGCAAGCACTCCCCCGATTATACGCATTCCGCCAAGAGAAAGAGCGAAGAGGCTTCGCCACGTATTTTTTCTACCGTGTAGCTGTACTCGTACCCAAAGGGTGCTAGCGGCTCATCGCTAACCTTAAAGTAGTTCTTGAGTAGCGTTTTAATGTCAGATGATTTGAGCTGGCGAACTATCCTAGGGTCGTTTTCGTCTGACCATGCAACGCCACTCCCTACCACAAGAATCGATACGTCAGAAGTGACATCGGCAAGGCTTTTGATGGCAACAGTGCAGTAGTATAGAGCGTCCTCCGCCGTATAAATGGGAATAGGCAGAGCGAAGAGGAGACGATTTCCTTGGGTTACAATAAGCGTAGCGAAAGCTCCTTTTGTGACGAGCAAGAGCTGAGTCCCCTTATGTTTTCCGTTGACCGCTGCTTTTATCACAGCTCCATCGGAGTGTGCAAATAGCGAGTTCTTGTGCATTGTCCTCCAGGCATACGTGAGCTGCGCAGGGATGGCATGCACCATGGTTATACCATTTGAAGGCTCAAAGTAGTGGATTTCCTCCAAGTCGTCTACTGCGGAGGCGGTTGAGAGGAGTTCCTTCGCAACGCTGGTTGAGAAGAGTTCCGAGGGAATAAGGGTAAACTTTCGGCCTCTGTAGCTAAGCACAACTTGCTTAAAGTCGTTTTTTACCCATGTATACGCCGTTTGGAGGTAGGTCACGGCGCTCATCCAGTCTTCAGGCGTATTGATTTGTGTGGGAAAGGAGACAAACGCAACAAAGCGTTTACGTAGCCTTTCCAATACCGCTAGCGCAAACCCCTCTTCAGAGGCTTGCGCTAGTAAATCGTAGCTTCCACATTGCGTTGCATCAAATGTCTCATCGATGCATTCGCGCTTTAACATGCCTATGTTGGGCTATTTAAGAGTAGATTTACTCCCAGTTGCCAGCATTGTTGGTGGCTTCAGTCATAGAGCCTACACGTAACCCCGCGAAACGTCCGAGCTGCTGCGCCATATCATCCAAATTGATGATGTACTGCTTGTCTAGGCCATTAAGCAACGTCTTGTTCGTGACGCTCGCCTCGAAAACGGGGACAACCACCTTGGAGGCTGTTCGCAAGTCGCCAGCATTAAGCTTAAACTCCTCACCGTTGGTCGTGAAAGGAACGTAACGTAGCGAATCCACGTTCATTCCATGGAAGAGACTGTCGCGTACGCTTACCAAAATCGTGTCACGCTTTACACGCCCCTCGGCCACGGCTGCAGAGTCATCGAGAGACCCAATTTGACGTACAACCCGAAAGTTACCCGTTTCGAGGAAGTTGATTAGGCTATCAAAAGTGCTAGCGTACTTCTTGTTCTCCGAACGGTAGGCCACCTGCGCCGTACGTATATCCTTGAGTTTAGTGATAGCGGCATTGTAGCGGATTTCTTTCTGCTTGTCGAAGCGGATAGGCTTCATTATGCTATCGTAGAGTGCCCATGCCATCCAGCACGCCACCACCGCCAGCACTATAACTGAGATGCGCTTTACCATTTCCCAAATTGTTATATTTGTCGCGAATTTACTATTGTTACTTCAAAAAAGGAAATTCAAGACTGATTTTTACACGATGGCTTCTATAGACTTTGTTCGTAACTACTTGTTGAATAGCTTACAAGCTCGGTTAACGGAAGATCAGTCGCAGGCCATCAATTTGTTAATAAAGTTTCTACTGGACTGGGGCAATGATAGCTGTTTCTTGCTCAAGGGCTACGCCGGAACAGGGAAAACGACACTTTTGGGTGCCCTTGTTCGTGCCTTGCAGGCCCAGTCGGTTGCTTGTATTCTCTTAGCCCCCACGGGGAGAGCGGCGAAAGTTCTCTCTTCCACGGCAGGATTTTCGGCTACAACCATTCACCGTGAAATCTACTCTATAGCCGAACGAAAGGATGGTGCGCCATCGTATGCTTTACGTAGAAACAGGCATGTCAACACGCTTTTTGTGGTTGATGAAGCCTCAATGGTTGGCACAACCGCGAACGATTCGCTGAGCCGTCGCCGTGGCGGGCTGCTCGGAGACCTTGTGGAGTACGTGCGATTGGGGAGGCATTGCAAGCTGCTCCTTTCTGGCGATGATGCCCAGCTCCCGCCCGTGGGGGAGAGTGCGAGCCCTGCGTTGCAGCCTTTTATTTTGGAGGGTTACTTCACGAAGGTATTTCAAGTGACGTTGCGTAACGTGCTACGCCAGGAGTTAGAGTCCGGTATACTCCATTTTGCCACGCAGATCCGCGGTCTAGTTGAGAAGTTTAACGGAGCAATGCCACAATTGGACATTCAACAGTATTCCGACTTCAGCGCGATTCCCGCGGGACGTCTCATTGAGATGGTGGAAAGCTCCTACAACTCCGTGGGCCTTGAGGAGACGGTTGTGCTCTGCCGTTCCAACATGCGCGCGGTGCTCTTTAATGCAACGATACGCTCCGCCATCTTTGGATACGAAGAGCCGTTGGTGGGGGGCGATAGGGTCTTTGCGTGCCGAAACTCTTACCGTTGGACAAAGGGGGTACAGGAGGTGCCATTCATCGCGAACGGCGACATGCTTCGCATCCGTAGGGTGTACAATACCACGCAGGTAAAAGACTTTTCATTCGCCGACATTGATTTTGCGCTTGAGGAGTTTCCCGAATTGGAGTTAACAGCAACGGCCATGCTGAACGTGTTGGGATCCTCCTCGGCTGCCCTCCCCAAAAAGGAGCAGGAGGAGCTCTACAGGATGCGTACTGCGGCGCTAAAGGAGGAATTGGGTAAAGACTATTCGTACCGTGCTGTGGCAGAAGACCCCATGCTCACTGCGTTACAGCTAAAACATGGCTATGCGCTCACCTGTCACAAGTCGCAGGGCGGGCAGTGGGCGCACGTTTATGTTGATGTGGAGCTATTTCCCTCTGTGGCCAGGGATATCTCGTTGCTCCGTTGGCTCTACACGGCTATTACACGGGCCTCGCAGCGTGTCGTGCTAGTTATGCCTCCGCAGGAGTTGCTCACGCCAGAGAGCTTTTCTGCCCTCGCGGAGGAGCAATATTAACTTTTTTACGCTACTTTTGCCCCATGCAAACGATTGTGGCACTCTCTACGGGGCCAGCCCATGGCGCAATTGCCGTGGTGCGATTAAGTGGTGCTGAGGCTCTAGCCATTGCGGAGCGTTTGTTCCGCTCCGCGGCGGGAGTACCCTTGTCGGCATTGCTGCCGCGCTCAGTGCATTTTGGGGAGCTTTGGGATGGCGATGCGGCGATTGACCAGGTAGTACTTTCCTACTATCAGGCCCCACATTCCTACACTGGGGAAGATGTGGTAGAGTTCTTTTGCCATGGCTCTAGCTACGTGGTGGAAAGACTGTTGCAGATGGCTGTGGAGAGCGGTGCACGGTTGGCGAAGCGGGGCGAATTCACACGTAGGGCCTTTCTCAACGGGAAGATGGATTTAGTGCAGGCAGAGGCTGTAGCCGATTTGATTAACGCACAGACCGCACCGCAGGCCGAGGTGGCCTTTTTGCAACTCAAGGGGGATTTGTCGAAGGACGTAAAGACGCTGCAGTCGCAGTTGCTTGAGCTTGCTGCCCTGCTGGAGCTGGAGCTTGATTTTTCAGAAGAGGACGTTGAGTTTGCCGACAGAACGAAGCTATTGCAGTTGGTAGAGTCGGCGAGCAAGAAAGTTAATGCACTGCTGAACTCATATACGGCGGGGAATGCCCTGCGAGAGGGGGTGCGGGTGGTGATAGCGGGTGCGCCCAATGCGGGGAAAAGCTCTCTGCTCAATGCACTGGCACGAGAAGAGGTTGCCTTGGTCTCTGACATTCCAGGTACCACCCGCGATGCGATAGAAACGACGCTGCGCATTGAAGGGTTGCTGTTCCGTTTAATTGACACCGCGGGGCTACGTGTCGCCGATGACCCTGTGGAACGTATGGGGGTTGCGAGGGCAGAGCAGCGCATAGCGCAGGCGTCCGTGCTAATGGTGGTGGTGGACTCCACGCTGCCGTGGGAATGCGTCCGTGCGGCTGTTGCCGAGGCGATGGACCATGCCGATAGTGCTGCAGATGTTGCAGTCTTACTCTCTAAGTCCGATTTGTCATCAGAGAGCGTTTTGGAGGGGCTTCAAGTGCTGGTACGAAAAGAGGTGCCGCGGGCGCTGGTTATGCGTTGGGCTGCCCCTACGCATCGCGGAGAGCAAGACATTCTGGAGTGGCTTAGCGGTATTGCTACACGCCTGCTGCCTAAAGCTGGCGATGCGGTGGTGACCAGCGTGCGCCATGTGGCTGCGCTCTCGGAGGCGCAGAGGGGGCTTCATTCGCTTACGGAGGCATTGGGGAATCGTACTCCTACCGACATCTTAGCTTTCCAGCTTCGGGAGGCCATTGATAGCCTTGCGGCTATTACGGGCGAGGTGAGCAACGATGCCGTCTTGGATTACATTTTTTCAAGGTTCTGTATTGGGAAGTAAAGCCCCTCGGGCGCACAATGCGCTTATGTTGGGTGGTCGTGTTAACTTATCGCCGACCGATATCAACTATTCTCCGTTACTTTACATACCTCCCAACTCTATTGCCCCTACGCACTAGGTGCCACCCTCGCAGATAGCTTGTTTGGATTTACGTACCTTTGTGCCGTCAGGTAAGGTAAAATGTGGCGTTTACGTGCTGCCCATCGTCGTAAACAAGCTATAAATGGTAGACATCAGAACACTATGATACTATCAATGACTGGGTATGGCGAGGGGGTCGCTATGCACGAGCTGGGACGTGTGTCGGTAACGTTACGAACAGTAAACAGCAAGGGTTTTGAACTGTACTCTGTTCCGCTGCCCGCACGCTATAGAAAATTGGAAATGGAGGTGCGGTCGCATCTGCAAACCGCGCTCAAACGCGGACGCTTAGAATGCACTTTTGCCGTGGCATGGAACGAGGGGGCAATGCCGGCGTCCGTAACGCTTAACCAATCCATGCTCCTCTCCCTCCTTGGGCAGGTGCAAAGTACTTTTAAGGTCGGAATCCAAAATGGACTCCCCCTAGGGGCTGCAGATCTCGCGCGATGTGCACCCGCGTTGCTCTCTCGCGCCGAGCTGTGGGAGGCAGAAGAGTCCGAGGCCTCCGAAACGGAAAGAACTGCGGTGCTACGCGCCTTCGACATGGCCGTTGACAACCTCATTGACTTCCGCCTCGCGGAGGGCAAGGCTACTGAAAGGGATTTCCTCGAACAGGTGGGTGCCATAGAGGACCTCAGACTAGAGGTCGATGCAATGAAGGACGATCGCATAGAGAACATCAAGACGAGAATACAAAGAGATTTCGAGTCGTTTCAAAGCGCCAGCGATGTGAAGGTAGACCCGCAGCGCCTTGCGCAGGAGGTGATTTTCTACATCGAGAAGCTTGACGTTAACGAGGAGCTGAAGCGACTTGAACAGCACTGCCGTTACTTTCGGGAAACGCTCGACCAGGAGGAGAGCGCAGGGAAGAAGCTAAATTTCATTGCCCAGGAGATGGGGCGGGAAATCAATACCTTGGGGTCAAAAGCTAACGACCACGCAATGCAACGCTGCGTGGTCCAAATGAAGGACCATCTCGAACGGATCAAGGAGCAAACCCTCAACATCCTTTAGCTATGGCACCGTGTAAAGAGTTAACAAACGGGACAGCCCTTATATTTTCTGCCCCTTCAGGCTGCGGAAAAACAACTATAATCAATCGGCTTAGGGTGAAAAACCCACAGCTCGGATTCTCAGTATCGGCTACCAGCCGTGCGCCCCGCGCTGGGGAGGAGAATGGCCGAGAGTACTACTTCCTATCGCAGCAGGAATTCCGTGAACGCATCGCGCAGGGCGATTTCCTTGAATGGCAGGAGGTCTACTCCGGCACGCTCTACGGTACGCTGCGAGAGGAGGTGCAGCGTATGTGGCGCAACAACATGGTAGTACTCTTTGACATTGACGTGAAGGGTGCGCTCAACGTAAAACGTGAGTTAGGCGATGCGGCGCTCACCATCTTTATTGCCCCCCCATCGCTTGACGTGCTTCGGGAAAGGCTAGAGAATCGGGGTACAGAGTCCCCCGAATCCATCAAGAAGCGTCTAGCGCGCGCCGAGGAGGAGATAGGGTACGCATCGCGCTTTGACATCACAATTGTGAACGATGTGCTTGACGTTGCGGTGGAGGAGGCGCAGCGTGCAATTCAGCCCTTCTTGGCCCTCTAGCCCCAAATGGAACGTATAGGACTATTCTTCGGCTCCTTTGACCCGCTCCACAATGGGCACCTTGCGGTGGCGGGGCATATGTTGAAATCGGGGGCAATCGATGGGCTATGGTTTGTCGTATCGCCTAACAACCCCTTCAAGGATGCGGCCAAAATAGCGTCTGCCGAGGCGCGGTGCGCAGCTGTAGAGCGGGTAGTGGCTGCGCTGGGGGACGCTAGGGTGCAGCTATCCCGCATTGAGTTATCGCTGCCCACCCCATCCTACACCATCAACACGCTTGACACGCTAAAGAAAATGCACCCCAACATCGCTTTTTCTATCATCATGGGCGGCGACTCTCTGAAGGACGTGCCCCGCTGGCGCGAGGGCAGCCGTATTCTGGGGGAGTCCCATCTGCTGGTCTACCCGCGGGGCGATATGCGGCAAATCCCCACTGAGCTCGTAAAGCACCCCAACGTGACAATCATGGATGCCCCCCTTTTACCCATCAGCTCCACCTTTATTCGTGAGGGGCGCAGAGAGGGCTATAACATGGATTTCTTTGTTCCGCTGGTGCGGTGAGCATAAAAAAGGGCGGCGCAAAGCTGAAAGTTTGCGCCGCCCATCGGTTAATCTTGAAAACAGGTGCTTACTGACCTATATGATTCTTATACCCAGCTGCGTCCAAGAGCTTCTTGCTGGGCTTTGCGTTGCTCACGCGAATAATCCACCCTTCGCCGTAGGGATCCTTGTTGATTAGCTCCGGATTATCCTCCAGCTTGGCGTTAAGCTCTACAATCGTTCCTGACACTGGCAACACCAGGTCCGACACGGTCTTCACGGCCTCAATGGAACCAAACACCGCCCCCTCTTCAAGCTCTTCATCTACCGTGTCCACATCCACGTAGACGATGTCGCCCAGCTCGCTCTGAGCAAAGTCCGTAATGCCTATAATGGCATCGTTGCCCTCCATGCGTACCCACTCGTGGTCTACGCTATACTTCAAATTCTCTGGAAAATTCATAGCCATCTCAAAGGTTATTTGTACTCAACTACCCGCCGCAAAGGTAGCCACATTTGCACAATTTACAAACCGCCCTAGCTGGCTATCGCAAGCTGTGAAAACCGCTTTGTGGTCGAGAGCAAAATAACTCATTAAAATCACTACCTTTGAGCCATGAACGAAAAGGCACTTTCGCCCGCGCTTTATCTTATCCCAACGCCGCTGGGCGAAGAGGGGTTTGCGGGCGCGCTTACAGCTCCCGCGCTAGATATAGTGCGCCAGCTACGCCTGTTTGCCGTTGAAAACGTACGCACGGCGCGCCGTTTCCTCTCCCCCCTAGGTATGCCTGTACCCATTGACACACTTGAGTTTATACTCTTTAATCGTGATTCCACCGATTCAGAAGCCCAGCAAATCGCGCTACGCATAATCGGGGGAACCCCAGTAGGCGTACTCTCGGAGGCGGGTGCTCCCGGCGTGGCTGACCCCGGCGCACGTCTCGTGGCTATGGCGCACACCATGAACATTGACGTAGAGCCGCTGGTCGGGGCGTCAAGCATCCTCTTAGCCCTCATGGCTTCAGGATTTAATGGGCAATCGTTTGCCTTCAATGGCTATTTACCCATTGAGCAGCGCGCGCTGCGCAGTGCCATCGTTCGTTTGGAGCATATCGCAATCACTACCAACCAGACGCAGCTATTCATTGAAACCCCCTACCGAAACGATAGGCTCCTATCGGCGCTCCTCTCCACGCTACGAGATTCTACATTGCTCACCATCGCTCGCGGACTGAATACCTCCAGTCAGCTTGTCCGTACGCAGTCCGTGGCTGAGTGGAAAGCGCGCAAACCTACCATCGGTAAAATCCCAACGGTATTTATTGTTGGCGTAGCCTCGTAATCGGTTTGCAGGAGAGATGAGTACGCTTAAACCTTTAAAAATAGAATCTTCTTACGCCCCTACGGGCGACCAGCCCACGGCCATCAAGCAGCTCGTGGAGGGCTTTAGGATGGGGGCCAAGGCGCAGGTCCTCCTTGGCGTTACAGGCTCTGGGAAAACCTTTACTGCCGCCAATGTCATTGAACAGTTGCAGATGCCAACCCTCATTCTGAGCCATAATAAAACGCTCGCGGCGCAGCTCTACGGCGAATTCAAAGCCTTCTTCCCGAACAACCTCGTTGAGTACTACGTCTCCTACTACGATTACTATCAGCCCGAAGCCTACCTCCCTGTATCAGACACCTACATTGAGAAGGATCTCGCCATCAATAGTGAGATCGAGAAGCTCAGGCTCTCCACCACGGCCTCCCTCCTTAGCGGCAGAAAAGATGTCATTGTCGTCAGCTCCGTCTCCTGTATTTATGGTGCTGGTAACCCTGAAGACTTCCACAGCAACACGGTTCACATCGCGGTGGGCGATGAGATTGCCATTGATGTTTTTCTACGTAAGCTCGTGAATTCTCTCTACAGCCGCAACGATAACGAACTCACAAGGGGGCACTTCCGCGTGAAGGGCGACACCGTCGACGTGGCGGTTGCCTACGGCGACTACGCCTACCGTATCGTCTTCTTTGGCAATGAGGTAGAGTCAATACGCGTCTTTGACGTTGAAACGCAAACCATGGGCAATGCGGTCAACGGCGCCTCCATATACCCCGCCAATATCTTCGTCACCACCCCTGCACGTCTTCAGCACGCCATTAAGCTCATACAGAACGACATGGTGGAGCAGTGCAATATCTTCAAGGAGCAGCAACGCTTCCTTGAGGCGAAGCGCCTTGAGGAGCGTGTGCTCTACGACATTGAGATGATGCGCGAGGTAGGCTTCTGCAAGGGCATTGAGAACTACTCCCGCTACTTCGATGGTCGTGAACCCGGGGAGCGTCCCTTCTGCCTCCTGGACTACTTCCCTGACGATTTCCTACTCATCATCGATGAGAGCCACGTCACTGTACCCCAAATCCAGGGCATGTACGGCGGCGACCGTGCGCGTAAGCAAAACCTTGTGGAGTACGGATTCCGTCTACCAGCAGCGCGTGACAATCGTCCCCTCACATTTGAGGAGTTTGAGAGTATCGTGGGGCAAACGCTCTACATGAGCGCCACGCCGGCCGAATATGAGTTGGCGCAGAGCGGTGGGGTCATCGTGGAGCAGGTGGTGCGCCCAACGGGGCTTCTTGACCCCCCCATTGAGGTCCGTCCCACCTATGGGCAGATAGATGACCTTCTCCATGAAATCAACGTGCGGGCCAAGAAGCATGAGCGCGTGCTCGTCACCACCCTCACAAAGAAAATGGCTGAGAGCCTGCAGGAGTACTTTGAGGACATGCACGTGCGCTGCCGCTACATCCACTCCGACGTGGAGACCCTGGAGAGGGTGCAAATCCTTGACGAGCTGCGTGCGGGGGTGTTTGATGTGCTTATCGGGGTAAACCTCCTGCGGGAAGGGTTAGATCTACCCGAGGTATCGCTTGTGGCCATTCTTGATGCCGACAAGGAGGGCTTCCTACGTTCCACCCGATCGTTGACGCAGACCGTGGGGCGCGCCGCACGTAATGTCAAAGGCAGGGTGATTATGTACGCCGACACCATTACCGCCTCCATGAAGGAAACGATTGACGAGACGGAGCGCCGTCGTGAAATCCAGCTCGCCTACAACGCTGAGCACGGCATTACGCCCACCCCGATCATTAAGCGGCAGAGCGCCACGCTCGGCGAGCTGCGGGGTGAGCCCGCTGCAGAGGCAACCGAGATTAAAGAACCGCTGCAAATGGTGGCAGAGGATGCCGCCATGTTCACCAGCCCGAAGCTGCTACGCCAGGCCATCGCGCGCGCCGAGTCGCAGATGCGGCAAGCCGCTAAAGCCAAGGACTACCGTGCAGCCGCCGACTTCCGTGACGTTATGCTTGACCTGCAGGCTAAGCTAGACGATCTGAAGGGGTGACCCCAAAACCTTGAAAGCTCGCAAAGAGTCAAAGAACGAACGCCAGCTGCCTACGTCCAAACGGTACACGCACAATGGGGAATATCGCGCAAGGCAACATCCCCCATATTAAGCTTGAAATCGGAAATAGCTACCGAACGGTGAGAGCATCCACCTTTGGGTTCCCCGCCGCCTCCTCCTTGTCATTCAGGTAGAGCGGTGAGTATTTTCCCTCTGGAAGGTCATTGAGGATAAATGCATTAGCTTTTTTCGCCCCAATCACGTTATCTGTAAGGGCCGTAGCCACCGTGTTGACGATAAGATCTAGCAGAAATGAGCTACTGTTTGAAACTGACGCATCAACCGTCACGTTGGCGCTGCGGTGGAATAGAACCTCTTGCGTATGGGTTGATTTTAGCGTGTACTCTATAGATACCTCTATTTGCGACAGTAAGCTCAATTTATTCCAACGTGTGATAGTAGTGAAAAGCACCGCATCAGCACCGTACACATTTAAGAATGGCGTGAGCGACCCATCGAGGAATTGCTCCGCATCGTAACCGCTCTCACTCTGCAATAGCTCTTGCGAGAGGAACGGTGAGAAGACGTAATACCCCTTGTTTGCCAAGGGCATGTAGAGCGTGGCGTATACGCACTCCTTAGCCTCCACCTTGTTCGTCTTGTTGATCGGGGGCATTATTAGAATCGCCACCGGCTGCTCTTCATACATCTTCGGATAGGCCGTTCCACGGGTAAGAGCCCCCCGGTTGAGCGAGCCGCAAGACGATATGGCAACTACCACTAGCGCAGCTCCTAGCACCACGCCTAAAGCCTTTATAACCTTTGCCATTACTTCTCAAACTGTTTGATAATTCTCCCGATAAAGTTGGCACTCTCGGGGTAGAGTTCAATCTCCCGCTTGAGTAGCGCCAGCCCCTCCTCTTTCTTCCCCTGCTTTAGCAACACGTAGCCATACTCAGCGCATATGCCCGGGGGTGGCGTTTTTCTAGTGCCCTTCGGCTCTTGAATAATCCGTGCGTATTCACGCAGGAGCTTCTCCTCGCTTTTCGGCGTTTGCTTCTTCTCCCACTCGTACGACTTCTCCTCGTACCCATACCACGAGTATAGCTCCTTGGAGGAGCCGCACCCCGCCAGCCCAACCATTGCAATAAGGGCTAGCGCAATCAATGTTCCGAATCTTTGTTTTCGCATTTCCGATTCCCTTTTAGGGTAGTAGCACCACCAACTTGACTTTCCCGGCAGAAAGGAAGACCTTTTGTTTGAAGAGTTCTGCGCCTTTTTGATCAGTCACAGCGACTTCGTGCGTGCCGGGAGTCACCACTATACGCTCCGCTTTGCGCGTTGCCTTGCTCTCCCTAACCGCCTTCACACCGCTTCGCGCCAGCGTGCCATCAACGTAGAGATTAACCCTTTCGCCTATGTACCTGTCCCGTGCGGCGATTGCAATGCTTGCGTTATCTGCGTAGCCGCCCGTCATCGTGGCTGTCGACCCGCACCCTCCGAGCAGGAGTGGCAGCGCAAGCAGGGAGAAAGCCAAAGACAGTACCCGAATTATATTTTTCGTTGCCATTGCGTTACTTCTTAACTTCTTGCACGTAATACTTTTCAAGCTGCGCAGCATCAAGCGTCCCCTCCGTCACGTTGACTACTGAAAACTCTGCGAGCGGGGAGTCGCCTAGCGTGGTCTCCACGGTGACACTGCCAACCCGCTTGCCGGGTAGCTCTAGCATCACGCCCGTTTGCGGGTTCCTAACCTTTTTCCCCTGCATCATCACGTCAAACACATCGCCGGCCCGTAACCCCTGCGATGCGCCACCAGCAATAATAACGCCATCGCTATCGGCGCTGATAATGTAGGTGCGCCACGGCTTGTCAGAGCATTTATTGATGATGTTCTCCACGAGCTGATCCACCGCGCTAGAAATCGCCTTGTCGCTCAGCGTGGCATCGTAGCCCATCTTCCCGCCTAACCCAAGCGTGCTTTTGCTCGTCGTTTCTGCAAAGCCTTTCGCCTCCTCCGAGTAGATGGCCACCCCGGTTACCACGTCCACCAGCCGCACCGCCACGCCAGCCTCCACCGTTTGCGTCTTGGTGGCGGTAAAAAGATTATCCTTCCCCGTGGTCTTGCGCCCGAACTCAGTAATGGACCCAAGGATGAGGTAGTCCGCAGCCAGCCGATTTGACTCCTCGCCCGCATTCACCTCTGCGGAAAGCTTATCGGCATCCGCTCGTTCCAATAGGATAAATTTATTGGAAGCCACTAGCTTGGCGGAGAGTATGTCGTACGCCTGTTTAGCCATCGGGTCATTCTCCCTATCGTAAAAAATCCCCTTGCCGTACTGCGTTTCGTTGGAGAAACGCCCTATGGCCACCTTCCATTTAAGCGTTCTGCCCCCATCGTCCTGCGCCGTAGCCGTAGCGCAGATTGCCAGCAGAAACGTTAGCGACAGCCCAAGCTGAAAAACTAATCTTCTCATTGCCTTGAATCGATGTCTTTTTCCTCCCGCCTTCTCCCGCATAAATAGCCCCTTACCCCTCCGCAAAGGTAGAAATTTATTTTGATTTCCCGTGCGGTAAGAACGTCATGCGGGGAAACTGATTTGCATCGCCCTCTTCGCCTTTTTTAACGGTGCATGCGCCCCACGTATGGCTGCCCATCTCCTCCACAACCTACATCCCCTCCCCTCGTCAGCATAGATTTTCGCCGCAATGCAGCCCTATCCGCAGAACGGTCTCCAATAGGACGAACCCGCATGACCCTTCGCCACAGCCTGCACACTATGCCTTTTCTAAATCCGGATGAACCCGCACAAATTCTCCCATAAAATCCACATAAATTTTTGCAAACCGATGTAGCCCCGTCCGCAGGACGGTCTCTCAATAGCCGGGGGGGGTCAAACCCCGGATTCTCGCCTAAAAGGCGAGACAGTCTGAAAGACTGACCCGCATGACCCTAACCGCCTTCAATGGCATTGGAAACTAGGCGCGGGCAATCTCCAATTCCCCACAGTCTCGCACAGATTCTCACCGCCCATGCAGCTCCGTCCGCAGGACGGTCTCTCAATAGCCGGGGGTTTTCAAACCCTCGGTTCCTTGCCCACAAGGGCAAGCCTGTCTGAAAGACTGACCCGCATGACCTCGCACCATTGATGCCTCCGCAAGACCAATCATCCCAGCCGCAATAACTTGCACGCCCCGCCCGCATAGATTTTCGCCGCAATGCAGCCCTATCCGCAGAACGGTCTCCAATAGGACGAACCCGCATGACCCTTCGCCACAGCCTGCACACTATGCCTTTTCTAAATCCGGATGAACCCGCACAAATTCTCCCATAAAATCCGCATAAATTTTTGCAAACCGATGCAGCCCCGTCCGTAGGACGGTCTTTGAATAGCCGGGGGGGGGCAAACCCCGGATTCTTGCCTGAAAGGCAAGCCAGTCTGAAAGACTGACCCGCATGACCTTAACCTCCTCCAATCCCCACGCAGAACGCACAAAAAAGGGCGAGCCCTGCGGCTCGCCCTTTACCAAAACTCCTTTTTTCCCTCATTTCACCACGCGCAGCGTCCGCTCTCCATCGCTCGCCACCACCCGCACCACGTACACCCCGCTCGCCCAGCCCTGCGCATCGATCGCTACCCTCGGCTCTCCGCGCAGCGTCTCGGCATGCACCCGCGCGCCAACCACGCTGTACACCTCCACCCGCGCCGCGCGCTCCATCCCCTCCAGCTCCAGCGCCTCGCCTACGGGATTCCTCACCACCCGCACCCCAGCCAGCTGCACGCTCTCCACCGCCGTCTTGGGATCCTTCGGGGTGCTGGGAGTGCTTTCCTCATTCTTCTTCCACACCGCCACCAGCGTGATGTCCTCCGTTACCTTCGTGTTGATGAAATCGTATTTCTCTTTCTCGCCCTTAAGCTGCCACCTCACGAAGGTGTAGCCCTTCTTGGTTGGCGCTGTCGGCTCGATCGCCGTACCGTTAGGCTTCACCAGCTGCTCCCCTAGCGTATGCCCCTTCCCATCCTGAAAGGTCACCTCGAAGCCCTCCTCAATCTTAGAAACCACTTCCCACCACTTTTTCCCATTCACCCTAATAGCCGACCTCTCATCCTGCCGCACGTATAGCGTTGCTGAGGAGGCAATCCCAAGAAATGCATCATCGCCTACGTTGCAATCTGCATCCGCGAGCCAGTAGATCGCCTTGAGCCGTCTGCAATTTTGGAAGGCCATCTCCGCTATCTCTGTCACGCTGCTGGGAATGGTCACCTCCGTCAGCCCTCTGCATTCATAAAATGCTGCCCACTCTATTGCTGTCACGCTGCTGGGGATGGTCACCTTCGTCAGCCCGCTGCAACCATAAAATGCTCCCCACACTATTGCTGTCACGCTGCCCGGGATGGTCACCTCCGTTAGACTACTGCAATTTTCAAAAGCCCGCCCCCCTATTTTCGTCACGCTGCCCGGAATGGTCACCGCCGTCAAACCGCTGCAGCCATAAAATGCACCAGCCTTAATTCCCTTCACGCTGCTAGGGATCTTGTAGTCTCCCGTCCGCTTCCCCGGGTAGCTCACAAGCGTATCCATATCCTTCCTGAAGAGTACACCGCCAACTTGGCTGTAACTCGCATTTTTCTCCTCCACTTTGAATTCCGTCAGCTTTTTGCACTCAGAAAATGCAAAATCCCCTATCTCCCTTACGCTGCTGGATATGGACACCTCTTTCAGCCTGTCGCAATCTTGAAATGCCCCATTCCCTATCGTCTGCACGCCGCTAGGGAACTTCACCTCTGTCAGGTTATTGCAATTGTTAAATGCACTTCCCCCTATCCTGGTCAATCCGTTAGGGAAATCCACCGCCTTCAGGTGGCAGTTCAAAAATGCACTTTCTCCTATCGTTGTCAATCCGGTAGAAAACTTCACCTTCTTCAGTCCAAAGCAACTTCTAAATGCACTTTTCCCTATCGCTTTCACGCTGTTCGGGATGTCCACGGCCTCTAGCGCGCTGCAACCATCAAATGCCTCCTGCGCTATCTCCACCACCGTTAAGTCCTTGACATCATCGGGAATATCCACCTTGGTGCCAATTGCATTTTTATCCTTTGGCTTAATCCTGCACGTTTTGTCTGCCTCTATCTCCTCGTACTCCCACGTCACGCCGTTCTTATCTGTGTAGTCATTCCATTGCGCTCCCCGCACAATCCCCACGCCCGCCGCCGCAACCAGCAGCACCATCAAACCCAATCGTAATATGCCTCTCATTTTCATGCCTCCTACTATTTATTTTTACTCCTCCATAAACTACACCGCAAAGATGTGCAAATAATTTTCTAACGCAAAAAAACTGCATGATTTACGTAGAAAACCGTGAGGAAACCCGCATTCCACGGCTTCACGCTATCCAAAGAGACCCACCAAAGTACCTCCCCATTCGGATCAAATTCGCATCAAATTCGGATTTCTCCGGAGAAATCCGAATTTGATGCGAAGGGGGTACGACTAAGGTGCAGACTACTAGCCCCTTGCAGCACGATGGGGGCAGCCACCTTTGTAATGTCTTCAGAAGTACGATATCTTACTGTAAATCAATTTATTGAACCTTAACGCTTGGGCGCAGGGAGCGGTTGTATAAACCTATTCGTACCTTTGCGCCTGAAGGTCTTGTTTCGTTTAATAACATCTAAAACTCATATGAAAGCTCAACCAATCAGCGCCCTGAACGGCGTAATGCTCATTGCGCTATTCTCTTTTTCTGCCTACTACATTGCAAGCTACCCGCTCTTTAAGCACCTCTCGTTCAGCCCAATGATTATAGGTATTCTGCTCGGCATGCTCTACGCCAACACCCTACGCCTGCACCACAGCGAGGAAGAGGTAGCCGCAACCCCGAAAATTGGCAAGGATCCGAGGGGCTAAAGCCCCCCGGCTATTGGGAGCCCGTCCTGCAGAAAGGAGCTTCGTGGTAGTGCGAATATAGATGCCTTTTATAATGCATAGGGCTATGCGGGTTCAGGGGGGTATTGCGGGCTGATTATGGCGAAGGGTCACGCAGGTCAGTCTGAGAGACTAATCCGCACCGCCATTCCGCACCGCCCCTAACGTCCAACTCGCACGGTAGCAACGATGGCTAAACGCGACGGAAGTAAGCACTATCCACTTTTTTTGTACCTTTGCGCAAGGATGTATGAACAAATGGGTTATCGTCTGTAGGATTACAATAAACGATGGAAAAGAGGCAATTGAAGGGGCTCGGCGTAGCACTGGTCACGCCGATGAAGGCGAATGGCGGCGTGGATAGCGAGGCCGCGAAGCGGGTGGTACGCTACGTTTTGGACAATGGGGCTGATTTTCTAGTGGCGCTCGGCACCACGGGCGAAGCCCCTACGCTCAATGCGCAGGAACAGAATGAATTTGTGCGTCTCGTGGTTGGCACGGCGGCGGGCAGAGTCCCCATCGTGGTGGGCATGAGCGGCAATGATACGCGTACGCTCGTGGAGCGGCTCGAGGCGATGGATTGCACCGGCGTGGATTACATCCTCAGCGCGGTGCCAAGCTACAATAAGCCATCGCAGCAGGGCATTATTGAGCACTTCCGCCGCGTGGCAGCCGTAGCGCAGCGGCCCGTGGTGCTCTACAATGTGCCGGGGCGTACCGGGCGCAACATGACGGCACAAACCACCCTATGGCTCGCGGAGAATATTGACAACCTCGCGGGCGTGAAGGAGGCGAGCGGCGACCTCGCGCAGGTGGAGGAAATTTTGGCTAAGCGGCCGGAAGGATTCGCCGTGCTCTCGGGCGATGATGCGCTTACGCTGCCCATGATGGCGGCGGGGGCAGAGGGGGTGATCTCGGTGATAGGGAATGCGCTGCCAAAGCGCTTCGGCAGCATGGTTCACGCCGCGCAGCGGGGCGATTTTGCCGAGGCGAAACGGGAACACCTATCGCTGCTCGAGATGTACAAGCTTCTCTTTGCTGAGAACAACCCCGCGGGCATTAAGGCGGCGCTGGCTGCCATAGGGCTGTGCGGAAACAACCTACGCCTGCCGCTTGTGCCGGTGAGCGCGGCGCTCTACCAGCGCATTGAGGCGCAGATGAAGGTGCTACAGCCTAAGGCGTAGCGGCAACACAACTCCTTTAGCGCAAAAGCGACATGGCGAAGGGTAAAGGGTCAATGTTTTTCTCCATATTCGCAAGGGGGGCGGCCATGGGGGCTGCCGAGGTGGTGCCCGGCGTTTCGGGGGGGACCATTGCGCTGCTCGTGGGCGTTTACGATCGGCTCATCGTGGCCATAAGCACCATCGCCTCGCCGGCAATAAAGGAGCTGCGGGGCAAGGGAGGGTTTGCGCGGTTCTGGAAGGCGATTGATGGCAACTTTTTGGTGTCGTTGCTGCTGGGTATGGGTGCTGCGGTTCTCCTATTTAGCAGGGTGCTTACTTCGCTTTTACTCAACTACCCAGTGCAGGTGTGGGCGGCTTTCTTTGGGCTGATAGTGGCCTCCATATGGCTCGTGGGGCGCGGCGTGCAGTGGGGCGTTGCGCCGGCCATTATGGCAGCCGTGGGCATAGCGGTTGGCTACTTAGTTTCCACTGCCGTGGGCGGGTCGTTGCCCGAAGGGGCTCTGGGGCTATTCATCGGGGGGGCAGTGGCCATATGCGCCATGATTCTGCCGGGCATTTCCGGGAGCTTCATCCTGCTCCTGCTGGGGCGCTACCATGAGGTGATAGGGGCGGTGAGCGTTTTGGATTTCGCCGTCCTCATTCCGTTTGCGCTGGGAGCGCTGATTGGGCTATTGGCGTTTTCGCACGTGCTATCGTGGTTTCTTAAACGCTACCACAATAGCACCATAGCGCTGCTGACTGGGTTTATGGCTGGCGCCATCGTTAAGGTGTGGCCGTGGCGAATGCAGGTGGGGGCGGAGCCGGGCCTCGATAGGGCCGTATCGCCCAGCGCGTACGCGGCAATGCACGGCGATTCGCATGTCGCGGTGGCCATTGCCATCGCGGTGGTGGCATGTGCGTTCGTATTAGTATTGGGGCACCTCGAGAACAGGAAGAAAGCGAAGGCATAATGCGTTGACAAAGAGACTAAAGAGAGCGGCTCGTGTAGCGGTTTACATTTTGGGGGGGCTTGCATTGTTAGCGGCACTCTTGGTGACGGCAGCCGTCGTTTTTGAGAAAAAATGGGGCAACGCCGTGGTGCAGCAGAGCATCAAGGTGCTCAATGCGCACCTACAGGTGCCCGTAACCATCAGTAGCGCCGAGTTTACCTTCTTCGATAATTTTCCCCATGCGAGCATCCACCTGCGAGATGTGGTGGTGCGTTCAGCCCACCCGAAGACGTTCGGCAACGATACGCTGCTCATTGCTCATAGCGTCTTCCTTGTTATTAATCCATTGAAGCTGATTCGTGGGGATTATACAATAAGCGCATGCCACGTGGAGCAGGGATACCTCTCGCTGCGTACCTCTAGCCAAGGGAAGAGCAACTACGACATTTTCAAGCCCGCCGCAGCGGACGACACTGTTGCCTCCCCGCTGCGGCTCAACGTGAATCGTTTTCAGCTTTCGCAGATGGCCTGCTCGTACGGTAGCGAAAAGGCGCAGCTCACCGTTGACCTCTTCATCGCGGAGCTCACCGCGAGTCTTCGGATCGATGGCAATCGCCAACGGCTATCGCTTGCCACCGAAGGGCTCGTAAACATGCTGAAACAGAGAGAATTCACCTACGCCCAACGGCAACGTTTCGCTTTAGCGGGCAATGTGCTACGCGATAGCACCCGCTATGAACTCCAAAAGGGCAATTTATCAATTGACCATAGTCGCCTAGCCATTAGCAGTTTATACGACACGAAGAGCATGGAGTTTTCGCTGCATGCGAAAAGCACCACGCTGAACCTCGCGTCGGTCCTTGCCTTCGCCTCACAGTATAAGTGGAACGTGCCGCCGCAGCTGCGCATTCGGGGGACTTTGAACGCATCGGTAGACGTAGAGGGGTCGTTAAAGGGGAATAATGGACTCAGCATTCGGCTCAAGGCCGATGGCAAAGATCTCCCCTGCGTGTACAATGACAACAAGTTTACAATCAACCGAATAATTGCCGATTTTAGTAATGGGGAGAAAAGAAATCAAAGTACCTCATCGCTGAACATCGTGGCATGCGATCTCTCTAGCAACCGCTCCACAGCGCACACGCAGCTGTGCGTAACCAATCTGCAACGACCATCAATATACGCAAAGTGGGATGTGAAGCTTTCTGACTCAGAATTCTTGCCCAGCTCATGGAGTAAATACGAACCACGCTACACCTCGCTGCGGACGGCCGGGGAGTACGTAGCCACATTCCCTGCACTCGATAGCATATCGCTAGCGAAGGCGATTCTCCCCAAGATGCGCATGGAGGCCGATATGGAGAAGGTGGAGGTGCGGCTCTCCCCATCCATAAAACTCACCGAAATGGAAGCGGCCCTTACCGTGGTGGACTACGATGTCACCAAGGGTATGCTGCGCGCCAAGGTGGAAGGGCAACCCTTGGAAATCGCTTTTAGCGCATCCGACTTCCTGAGGTCGGGCGTGGGGCGCACGCGCTGGACCGTCAACGCCTCGCTCGATAATTTTGATTTCGATAGGGTGCCGTTCGGCGCCATCGCGGGCAGCGATAGCAGCAGCACAGCCAAGAATGGTGCGAGCCTATGGAACTACGCGAGGAGCATCGATGGGGGGATCGCCATCCGTGATTCGCAATGGAAAAAGGCGCAACTCGACTCGGTGAGTATGCGGTTCTCGGCGCGCGCCGGGAATTTCAGCGGTTGGATTAACAGCGCTTCGTTCCTCGGCGGCTCTACCCGCGGCCTCGTAACGCTCTCGCAACAGGCTGATAGCACGCTGCTCCTCTCCGCCGACCTTTACGAACGGCAGCTCGATCTGCCACAGCTCTTTAAGAGCTTTGATAATTTTAATCAGAACACCCTACGTAGCGAGAACCTTGAGGGCAAGCTCTCTGGAAAATTCAACCTTCAGATACCCTTCCATGGTGGCGCGTTCAATATGTCAGACGTGCAGGCGCAGGCAGACGTTGCGATTACCAGCGGAGCCTTGATAAACGTGCAACCGTTAACCTACCTCTCCAAGTTCATTTCGCTCGATGAGCTTATGAATCTCCGTTTCGCAACGTTGTACAATACCATCTCCATCCGTAATGGGCGGGTATCAATACCAGCCATGCAGGTCAATTCGTCCGCGCTGAGCCTTACGGCCTCTGGGGAACACCATTTCAACGGGAGATACATCTACCGGGTAAAGGTGGGGCTGGGCGATATCCTCTTCAATAGGGTGCGGGCTAGGAAGCGAAACCTAGAGGAAAATGCCATTGCGGCTGATGACGAAAGCTCAAAGATGTGGCTGTTTTTGCTGATTGAGGGAGACGCTTCAAGTGCCTACGTGCGCTACGATACGGAGGCGCTCGGCGGCTACATTCAGGAGCGGGTAGACGTGGAGAAGGCCTCGCTGCGGGATGCCTGGAATGAGGCGCACGGCCTCCCCCGTGACGACTCGGCGCGTTTAGTAAAGGCAAGAAAGCAGAAGAGTACGCCCATTCTATGGCAGGATGACCCCAGCGCACCGCCCCCGCCCACGCTTGACACCGCAAAAGCACCCATGAAGCCCAAAACGCCTCCATCACAGCCCCTTCCGCCGGTGATATGGGATGAGAGAGGGGCTGAGTAGCTATCATATCTTGCCCTTGGGCAAGGTTACCGGGGTTTTATCCCTACCGACTATTGGGAGACCGTCCTTCGGACAGGGCTGCATGGGCGGCGAAATCTTATGCAGGGTGGCAGGTTACGGCGGGGCCATGCTGGTCGTGAGGGGATGATTCTATGTGCCGTTCATGCCGTTGAACGCGGTAAGGGTCATGCGGGTCAGTCTTTCAGACTGTCTCGCCTTTTAGGCGAGGATCCGGGGGTTTGAAGACCCCCGGCTATTGAGAGACCGTCCTTCGGACGGGCTGCATCGGTCTGCAAAAATTTATGAGGGTTTCATAGGAAAACCTGTATGGGTTCGTGTGGAACTACGAAAGGCATAGTGTGCAGGTTATGACGAAGGGTCGTGCGATTCCATCCGATTGAGAGACCGTTCTTCGGACAGGGCTGCATTGCGGCGAAAATTTATGCGGGTGGAAGGGATGCATGCAGGTTACGGCGTGAGCTTGGTTGCCTATGGCTGCTGCGAAACAATGCGCAAGACCGTACCGCAGCGGGTTGCGAAATGTGGGGGCGGTCATCTGCAGTGGCCCTCGCTATTGAAAGCGCAGATATTGAGAAGGGTGCGGCGCAGCCGCTGCGCTTTCCGTCCGTAGGACGGTCTTTGAATAGCCGGGGGTTTTCAAACCCCCAGTACTCTGCCCACAGGGCAAAAGCAGTCTGAAAGACTGACCCTGGCGCCCCATTGTATGCGCAAATTCAACGTTGGAATTAACGCGGAAGGGCTGCAGAGCGGTGAAAATCTATGCAGGATGGGGGCATCGCATGCAGATTGCGTTGGGAGCTTGGTTACCATAGCTGCTGCAAAATAATGCGCAAGGCCATGCCGCGGCAGGTTGCGAAATGTGGGAGGCGGTCATCTGCAGTTGCCCGCGCCATCGGAAACGCAGATATTGAAAAGGGTGCGGCGCAGCCGCTGCGCCTTCCGTCCGTAGGACGGTCTTTGAATAGCCGGGGGTTTTCAAGCCCCCGGTACTCTGCCCACAGGGCAAAAGCAGTCTGAAAGACTGACCCTGGCGACCCATTATAAGCGCAAATTCGATGTGAGAATTAACACGCAAGGGCTGCGCGGGTAAGCCAGATTGAGAGACCGTCCTACGGACGGGGCTGCACTGCGGCGAAAATTTATGCGGGCGGGAGGGATGCATGCAGGTTACGGCGTGAGCTTGGTTGCCTATGGCTGCTGCGAAACAATGCGCAAGACCGTACCGCTGCATGTTGCGAAATGTGGGAGGCGGTCATCTGCAGTTGCCCGTGCCATTGAAAGCGCAGATATTGAAAAGGGTGCGGCGCAGCCGCTGCGCTTTCCGTCCGCAGGACGGTCTTTGAATAGCCGGGGGTTTTCAAACCCCCGGTACTCTGCCCGCAGGGCAAAAGCAGTCTGAAAGACTGACCCTGGCGACCTATTCCACACGAAAATTCAATGTGGGATTTCACATGGGCGGGCTGCGAGGGTAAGCCCGATTGAGAGACCGAGACTGCGGATATGGCTGCAGTATGGCGTGAGATCGCCCCCGGGGGACGCCCTAGAGTAAGGGGAGAGGGCTAGCATTGGGCATTTGAAGGAGGAACGGAATCCGTTTGGGGTGCGGCCGCTAGCTCCTTGATGGTTGAGAATGGCGCCCACCATTGGCTCTCATTGTTCCGAAGGCTTTTTACTTCACCTTGCGGCACGTAGAGCGTAGCAGAGCTAGCAATTCCGATAAAGGCACTGTCGCTTACCTCCATTGTGCCGGTGTTCTGTAGGCAGTATACCCCATTCAGCTTGCCGCAATGGCTAAAGGCATCCTCGCCTATGCTGGCAGTGCCTAGCGGGATGGTTATTTTTTCCAGGGAGGGGCAGCCGTAAAATGCGCCATCACAGATGGTTTTGATGCTGTTTGGAAGTCTGACTGATTGAAGGGAGAGGCAGCCGTTAAATGCGGTTTCACCGATGGTTTGGACTCCATTGGGAATGGTTATGTCGGTTAGCTTGGCACCGCAAAACGCATAGTCTCCGATGGCCAGTACAGAGTTAGGAATCTTACAGGGTCCAATTCTTCCCCCTGGGTAGCTTATCAGCGTTTCGCCGTTTTTGGTGTAGAGTAAACCGTCAGTAGCTTGGTAGTTCCCATTGTCAGGGGACACCCCAAAGCTTTCCAGCGATTGGCAGTTGAGGAATGCGCCGGGCGGCACGTTGGTAACGCTTGAAGTTATATGGATCGCGGTTAGCCGGCTGCAGTAGGCAAAGGCGTAGTACCCAATTTCCTGCACTCCTTGGGGAATTGCATAGACCCCAACCTTGCCGTTGGGGCAGGAGACGAGGGATTGCATGCCCCTGCTGAAAAGCACCCCATCTGCCGTGCAGTAGTATTCATTACCCTCCGCCACCTCAAATCGCTGTAGCCTAGAGCATGCATTGAATGCGCTGATGCCGATGGATGCCGTACCGTTGGGGATGGCGATGGAGCTTAATGCTTGGCAGCCGAAAAATGCGTGGTCCCCGATGGTCGTTAGGCTGGGCGGGAGGGCGATAGAGACGAGGGCGCTACAGCCATAGAATGCGCCGTAATCAATGGCGGTGACGCTGCTGGGGATGCGCACCGTGATGAGCTTGTGGCAGTTGTAAAAGGTGCCGCATTGGATGATGGTGATCCCATGGGGTAGGGATATTGATTGGAGCTGGCTACAGTCGCTAAAGGCGTAGTTCCCAATGGTTTCCACGCTGTCGGGCAGGGTAAGGGTTTGGAGATTGCGGCAGTTGTAAAATGCACCCTCCCCAATGGAAATTAGATTTTCGGGGAGGGTTAGAGCGGTTAGCTCGTCGCAATCTGCGAATGCGTAGTCCCCAATTGCAATCACCCCAGATGGCATCTCGTACGTTTCGCCTTTGCGAGGAGGGTGGCGAAGGATGGTCCTTTTATCTCGGCTAAAGAGCGTTCCCGCCACAGCGCAGAGCACTTCGTTGTCGTCATCCACTTCAATCCCCTGTAGCGCGGTGCATCCGCTGAATGCGCATATTCCAATAGCCGCGACGTGCGCGGGGATGCGAATGGCGGTGATCTCCGTGCAATCGGTGAAAGCGTAGTCGGCAATCGCCACAACCCTAAGGGGGGCGCCACTCGGGGTGGGGATTGTATTGGGGATGGCTACAGAGCCGCTAATAGCCTTGCCGTTCGGTTTGATTATGCACGCATTCTCCGTTTCGGCATATTGGAATAGCCATTCAATGCCATTGTCAACGTAGCTTACCCAGTCGTAGTTGATGTCTTCGCTGTTTAGAATCATAGCCGTTGCCATTAGTTATAAATCCCTTGCGCCGTGTGATGTTTTGGCTGTTTCCCTTCGCGGTGTACGGCGTAAAGATGGTAAAATTTTTAAAGAATGGGTCTGTTTTTTTGTTGTGCAGCAGTAGCCATGGGCATTGCAACGTGAGGAAGGGTTGCAGGGTGCGACGGAACGGCATGGGCTGGAGCTCGGCGATTGGGAATGGCGTGTAAAGGACTCCAACCCGAATGATTTTTCCTTTAGTTTTTCGGCAGATGTGGCGGGGAGTTCGGTTGAGGCGGAGTACAGCACCCGCACCGCTAGCACTGAAGACTGGACGCTCATAGAGGAGGAGCGGCAGCGTAGCAGCATAGGTGCACAATTTCGCGGATGCATGCGCGAGGCTAAGCGCAAACGGAAATCGCCAAAACATAGGGCGGGACAAATCGGTCATCAGCCGAAAGTTTAAGCGTACAGTCCATCCATCCCCAAGAACAGCCATTTCCCCGACTTTACCGAAGAGCAGATTGAACGAATACAGGATAAGCGCAACGCAGGGCTGCGAAAAAAAAACTCGGGTACAAAACGCCCAACGAAGCATTTTGTTTACCTTTGCAGCCGCAGTTGTATTTGCGGGTGAAATTTTCCTTTCAAAGGTCTCAGTAGAGGATTTGCGAATTGAAAAATAAGTGCTACATTTGCGTAGAGGTTAACTTTAAAATTTTGTTACTATGGATGATTTGTTGTCTTTCAGCGTGGTAGATTTGAGCGACTTGACTGAGGGTATGTCATGTGAGATGTACGATGGATGTCAGAATAACCATGGGCGTTGCGGGCAAGGGTGCGGTTGTGGTGGATCTAAAGGGGAGTGCGGCGGATGGATTGACCCAAAAAGTCAAATAGGTTCCCACTAGCATTAAGCAGCGAGATTGGAAATGGAGAGTGCTACGTTTCTACATGTGAAGCAGCTCCATTTGATTTGGGGCGTAGGAGATGGCGGAGCCGTGGCCTACGCCCCAACGAATGGTTGCATCGTTGAGTTGCAAAAGGGTTTAGCGGAAGCAGTTAGGCTATATCAACAGGAAGGGTGTTTTCATCACGAAGGCATGAGTTCAGACGATGTGCGTGAAGCGTTGGAAAAATTAGAGGCGCAGCTTTGCTTTGCTTCGCAGAGAATGGAAGAGACGGGGCATTGCGATGCTGGTAAGTCGGTTCTGAACCGTGTTACGTTGCACGTTTCAAACGATTGCAATCTGAATTGCTCGTACTGCTATGCGCTGGGGGGAGACTATGGTCACGAAAGAGGATTGATGACGAGGCAAACAGCAGTTGATGTCGTTGATTTCCTTTGTCAACAGTTTGATCGGGTTGAGCATGTAGTCTTTTTCGGTGGAGAGCCAATGCTGAATACACCGGTTATAGAAACGGTATGTGCACAGTTCAAAGAGGCGTACGATCGGGGGCAAATAGAGGCAATTCCTAAATTTGGGATTATAACAAATGGCACGATTTTAAACGACAAGGTTGTTTGTTTGATAAGAGACCACATCGATTTTATTACAGTTAGTTTAGATGGACCGAAAGAGATTCACGATTTCAATAGAAGGAAAAGGGATGGTCAGGGAAGTTATGACGATGTGAATCGTTTTATTCGGCGAATTCAATCTGAAACAGATGTGAAGGTGCGCTTTGAGGGAACGGTCAGCAAAGAGCATCGGCGAAGGCGGATTAGTGGGCGAGATTTGTATGACTTTGCATATTCCACTTACGGCATTTACGGTTCTGTAGCAACGGATATTCTTGCTGATGATCGGAGGCATGTGATTCAGGAGGATTCAGAGGATTGGCATACTGAACGTACCATTCTCGGCATACCAGAAAGCCAATTTTACGACACGGGGGTTGATCAGCTTCTTCCAGGGCTTGTGCATAATGTGTACCGCGAGATGTGTCCGGTGGGAGAAAACATTGTGTCGATTGACATTCATGGAGACCTGTATGCGTGTCACATTACTGTAGGTACCAAGAGGTTAAGTTTGGGTTCAATATATGGGGACAATATTTTTACTAGTAGGAATAGGTACGAAGAGCGTTTCCCCTTTTTACGTGTGGTCAGAAAGAATCATCAGAAATGTCAGAAATGTTGGATGCGTCGCTTATGTGGAGGCTGTGCCATCCGATGGTTTTTTGATATCTCTGAAATGAATTTTCTCGGAGAGCCTAAGCAGGGAATGTGCGAGGCGCAGGGGGAGGAGTTTGAGAAGATTATTGCTGAGCTAGTGAAGGCAAAAAAGGATCCACAAGCATGGGATGCTTTGAAAACGTTGCTTCAGACGGTGGGACAGTTGGAGTGCTAGTTAAATGGTGTCATTAGGGAGACTTCATCGTAGCGTACGGGGGATTCGTCCCTACCTTTTGCCGTATAGTGGAGAGTGTTTTGTGGGGGTTTTAGGGATGTTGATGAGTGTATTCTTATTGCTGCCCGTGCCGCTTCTTACGAAACACCTCGTAGATGATGTTATTCCATTGGGAGACGTGAGCGGGGTGGTCACGATTTGTTTGCTAAGTGGAGCGATTTTGATTGCTTCGAGCATTAGCGGATATTTTCAGAAATATTATCTTGGGAAGTTTGAACTGGATGTGTTCAAAGACATTCAGCTGTCGTTAGTCCGAAAATTGCGCAGTGTGGATCCTGCGTATAGACATACTCAGCAGACGGGATACCTTCTATCACGGGTTACAGATGACACAGGGCGGTTACGATCCCTGTTCACGGATGTCTTAGCGAATTTAGTTAAAGATGTTCTAATTTTAGTGGTGGGAATCATTCTGCTGTACTATTTGGATTGGCGTTTAGCTTCTATTGCACTTATAACGTTACCATTTTTTATTGCGACTTGGTATTATTTCAATTCAAAGATACGGTTGGCAGCCGTTAGATGGTACGAACAGAGTGCACAGTACACAAAAAAGCTTGAGGAGACGATTGGTCTTCTTGATACCGTAGTTGCGCTTCACGCTTCCGCATTTGACATGAACAAGCTGTGTAAACAGCAGGGGAAGGTGGTAGAGGCAGGAGTTAAAAAGAATGGTGTCGAAGGCATTGCGAGGGTAGTCATTTCAATAATCGGCGGGCTGTCACCGATTCTTATCATAGGGTTTGGATCTCATTTTATTTTTCAAGGAACGTTTTCATTGGGCGGACTAATCGCATTTAATACGCTTACGGGATATGTTTTTGGTCCTTCGTCGCGTATGGTAAATTCTTTGCTCAGTATGCAACAAGGGGTGGCGGCGTGGGAAAGGGTTGAGGAAATTTTACGCCTTCCGGAGTGCATAAGGATGTCTGATGCAAAGAGTGAGCATTTGGTTGGCTATGAAGGAGCAATTTCCATCGAGTTGCGAAATGTTACAGTTCGATATGGAGTCAGAGATGCCATAAACGATGTGTCTATTACGGTACCGGATGGCTCTTTCGTGGCTCTTGTGGGAGAAAGTGGAAGTGGGAAAAGTACTATTATGAGAACTGTTTTGGGGATTCAGGCAGCAACAGCTGGATCTGTTCTGTTTAATGGGTTGCCCATGCATAGAGGAGAGCAGTTATCTACATTTCGCATTGCGGTATTATCGCAAGAACCGAATTTATTCGCAACTACGATACGCGAGAATATTCTCTTGGGTTTGGACGATTACGACGTAATGGTACAGGCAGCTAGAGATGCGCAAATTGCAAGTTTTATTGGTACGTTGCCGAGAGGATACGACACTAGGATTGATGAGAGGGGAATTAATCTTTCTGTAGGGCAAAAACAGCGCATTGCGTTGGCGAGATGCTTAGTGATGAATCCGAATCTTTTGTTGTTAGATGAGCCAACTTCGAATCTTGACATTGAGTCGGAACGTCAGTTGTGGGATGCACTTCGTCCTATAATGCGTAAGCGTACCACGATTATGGCAGCGCATCGTCTCCATACTATTAGTGAAGCTGATTGTATATACGTTCTTTCGAAAGGTAGCGTAGTAGAGCAAGGTACACACTCCGCATTACTCAAATTATGCGGTCAGTATAGTCGGCTTTGGAATATGTACAGGTAACCTAAAACCTACGTAAATATTATGTGCAACACATCTAGAGGAAGACACGGGGCGTGGGTGGTGCTTTTAGCGGCACTGCTGCTGTGCGCTCTGCCTATGGGCGCAGCGGCGCAGCGCAAAGAGAAGAAGGAGCAGGGGCGCGGACACGAGCTGGTGGGGCGTGCCGTGGACTCTACATCAAGGCAGGGGGTTGCCTATGCAACGGTGCAGCTGGTTACGCCAGAAGGCGAGGTTTTCAGCGGTGCTATCTGCGACTCTGAGGGAAACTTTAAGCTGGTCAAGGTGCCGAGCAAAGCGTTGTCCATCAAGGTTCAAGCACTTGGTTATAAGCCTAAAACGCTACATCTCGATTTAGAAAGTACAAAAAACAATGATTTTGCGATAGGCGACGTACCGCTTACCATTGACCAGCTCGCCATTGAGCAGGTGACCGTGAAGGGGGATGCCCCATTCCTGATGCTAAAGCCTAACCGCAAGGTGGTAACGCCGCAGATGGAGGATCTGGCAGCGGGCGCCGTGATGACCGATTTGCTCAAGCGGATTCCGGATTTTGAGGTGACCTCTCCAATGGACATCACGCTGCGGGGTGCAGCGTTCCGGGTGCTTATTAATGGGAAGCCGTCGGGGCTTTCCACTACACAGCTCAACACAATAAATTTGGCCGAGGTGGCCTCCATTGAAATTATCACCACGCCTTCCGTGCGCTATAGGGCGAGCGATGTGGGCGGGGTGGTGAATATCAAACTAAAACGCTACCAGGTGGGGTTTAACTCCGTGCTGCAAGCTGCGGGCGGTTCGGATAACTGCTACAGCCTATCGGCATCGGCCAACGTGGGGCTAAAAAAGGTTAACTTCTTCGGGGCGTTGTTCGGGGGATACGAGGGGGCAAGAAATGCGTTCACCTATAGTTCTACCGATGCGCATGGCGAGCCCTTGGAGCGTTACCAGCTCAACGACCGAATGAATAATTTACGATTACGGCCTAAGGTTGGCATCGATTACCTCCCCACGCAAAAAGACGTGCTGTCAATTTTTTGGGCAATGGACTACTATAACGACAAGTATACGCGGCGCGCGGAGCGAACGTACAAAGCGCAGGCAATCCAGCATGGCGGCGGGCTATCGCGAGAGCGGATGATGTCGAATGAGGCTAATGCGCTGTACACGCACACCTTCAACGACGAAGGGCTGGAGCTGTCCGTATCGGCCATCGGGACGCTTGACGGTGCGCAGGGCGCGACGGAACGGCATGGGCTGGAGCTCGGCGATCGGGAATGGCGTGTAAAGGACTCCAACCCGAATGATTTTTTCTTTAGCTTCTCGGCAGATGTGGCGGCGCCACTTCCGCATGCCTTCCAGCTGGATGCAGGGCTTGCGGCGGATGTGGCGGGAAGTTCGGTTGAGGCGGAGTACAGCACCCGCACCGCTAGTGCTGAAGACTGGACACCCATAGAGGAGGAGCGGCAGCGTAGCAGCTCCCTAACGCAGGTGTATGGTGCCTATGGTGACCTTTCCTGGGAGGCGAGCGACAAGGTGACTCTAAACGCAGGCGTACGCTACGAGCATTACCGTATGCGCAGCAACGATGAGCGGCAAAGCAACCCGTACGGCCGTCATGCCAATGATGCTTTCTTTAGCGGGGGCGTGGCGTATACCCCCATCAAAGCACTACATTTTTCTTTGAGCTATAGCGGGAGGGTGGATCGGCCCGGGGCATCAATGCTCACATCGGCAAAACGCATGGCAGATTTTTACAATGAGTTTTCTATTGGCAACCAGAGGTTGATGTCGGCCTACTCGCATGGGGTGGAGCTCAGCATGGCGCAGCGGATGGAGAGTTGTTCGTTCTACGAGGATGCAAAGTGGACGTATATAGCGAACCCTATAGAGTCGTACTCGAGCAAACTAACCGATTCTACGTGGCTAAAGAGCTACGTAAATCTAAAGCAGGAACGAAACCTATACGTTGGCGTGGGGGGAAATTGGGATGCCGCATCGTGGTGCAGCGTGTGGTTTAATGCGAGGGGGCAGGGGGTGAAGAGTCAAGACAAAGGGGGCGATTGGCTGGTTAATGATGAGTGGAGTTTTGGCGTGCGGATGGGCGCGGACTTCCCCATCAATAGCATGTGGGCACTCACCGCATGGGGTGGCTACAGCAGCGCGAGGCGCAACGCGTACCGTCACTACAAGGCGCAGCCCGCATTGAATGCGGGTGTGTACTTCTACCCGCTTAGGAATAGGAGTTTCGTCCTCGTTCTGCAGGGCATAAACCTTTTGACTACCGGTATGAACTACACGACGCATTCGGATGGGGTGACGGCGAATTGGGATTTTGATTGGCAAACCCGGGCGGTATACCTGAACGTGTATTGGCGTTTCGGCGGTGCGTACCGTTCCAAGACCGGCGAGCGGTTCAATTCGGATATTAACGCGGTTGGGAGGTAGAGGGCTGCACGCTGCGGTTGCGGCAGCATGGAGTGAAAAGAGGACGGAGGGTGGAAGAAGCGGCTCCTGCACCCCCGCCAAAGGTCTCTAGAAGGCTGCCAATTTTGGCCTGTGCAGAGGCTCTTGCTATGACAAAATGTCGGCTGCTTTGTTGCTGGCACTCCAATTGCCTCCGCATTGGAGGAGCGTGAGCGCGGGAAATGCGCCGTGCGAGAGTGTAGAATTTAAGGTATAGCGGGAGAGTTATGGCAAAGAGTGGTAAGATAGGGGTAGCAACAGAGAATATATTCCCTATAATCAAGAAGTTCCTGTATAGCGACCATGAGATTTTTTTACGGGAGATAGTGGCGAACGCGGTGGACGCAACGCAGAAGCTGCGTACCCTGTCGCGGGCTGGCGATTTTACGGGGGAGCTAGGCGATGAGACGATTGAGGTGCGCCTAGACAAGGAGGCGAAGACGTTGACCATCAGCGATAAGGGGGTAGGGATGACGGCGGACGAGGTGGAGAAGTACATCAACCAGATTGCGCTGTCGGGGGCAACGTCCTTCCTAGACAAGTATAAGGATGCTGGAGCAATCATAGGCCATTTCGGGCTTGGGTTCTACTCGGCGTTCATGGTGAGCGATGAGGTGGAAATTGATACGCTGTCGTGGCAGGAGGGTGCGAAACCGGTGCGCTGGAGTTGCAAGGGCGATCCGGAGTACACCGTTTCGGAGGGAAGCCGCGCAGCGCGGGGGACAGATATTATTCTCCATATTAGCGAGGAGAATGCGGAGTTTCTAGAGAAGCAGCGCGTGCAGGAGTTGCTGCAGAAGTATTGCCGATTCATGGCGGTGCCCATCGCCTTTGGCAAGAAAACCACGTGGAAGGACGGCAAGGAGGAAGAGACCGATGAGCTAAACATCATAAACGATGCGGAGCCGATATGGACCCGAAAGCCAGCAGACTTGACAGATGAGGATTACGACAAGTTCTACCGTGCGCTCTACCCAATGGCAGAGGATCCGCTGTTCCATATCCATCTGAATGTGGATTACCCATTTAACCTCACAGGGGTACTCTACTTCCCGCGTCTGAAGTCGAATTTTGACATCCAGCGCAACAAAATACAGCTGTACTGCAACCAGGTATTTGTTACCGACTCGGTGGAGGGCATTGTGCCTGAGTACCTAACGCTGCTGCACGGCGTGATAGATTCGCCCGACATCCCACTGAACGTGTCGCGAAGCTACCTGCAGAGCGACCAGAACGTGAAGAAAATTGCGGGGTACATCACCAAGAAGGTGGCGGATCGCCTCGCGGAGCTCTTCAAGGAGGACAGGGCGCAGTACGAGTCGAAGTGGGACGACCTAAAGCTTTTCATCACCTATGGGATGGTGACAGACGAGAAGTTCTACGAGCGTTCGTCAGAGTTCATGCTCTTTAAGAACATTGACGGCAAGTACTTTACGCAGAGTGAGTACCGAGAGCTGGTGGCACCGAACCAAACGGATAAGTCGGAAGACGTGATTTACCTCTACGCCACCGACCGTGAGGGGCAGTGGAGCTACATAGAGGCGGCGAAGGCTAAGGGGTACGATGTGCTGCTGATGGATGGGCAACTCGACGCGCATTTAGTAAACCATCTAGAGCAGAAGCTAGAGAAGACCCGCTTCATGCGGGTGGATGCGAACACCGTTGATAAGCTGATTGACAAGGGGGGTGCGGCAGCGGTAAGCCTGAGCGAGGAGGCGCAGGGCGTGCTGCGGGAGGTGATGGAAGGCGTGGCGCGTGGCGAGGAGCACATTACGGTGCGCTTTGAAGAGCTGGGCGAGGGGGAGCTGCCGGCCGTAGTGACGCAAAACGAGTTCATGCGCCGTATGTACGATATGCAGGCGATGAGCCCCACGAACCCGCTATTCGGCTCTATGCCGCAGGGTCTTGATTTGGTGCTGAATAGCTCGCACCCGCTGGTGAAGAAGATGTGGCAGGAGGCGGAGGCGGCGCTACGCGAGGATATCAAGACGAGCGAGGCCGCGCTCACGCCGCTTGAGGAGGAGCTAAAGGCCATTAACGAACGCACGAAGGGGGTGGAGTACGATAAGGTACCCGAAGAGGACAAGAAGCGGCGCGAGGCGCTGTACGCAGAGATAGATAAGGCGAAGGAGGCGCGGCGCAGCAAGTTCTCGGAGTATGGGAAGAGCAATGAGCTAGCGGGGCAGATCTACGATTTAGCCTTGCTCTCGAACAATCAGCTGAAGGGCGAGGCGTTACAGCGTTTCGTAAAGCGGAGCGTGGAGATTGTGGAAAAGGCGCAGCAGAAGTAGGAGAAATGAGGATAGTACATGGCGTGCGTGCCGTAAAGCACCCCACGCCGTGTACTATAATTTTCACTATAGCTAATTCTTTGTTTGTTAGTAGTTTACAGTTCCTTTTTTAGCTTTGCTGGGTGTAAAAAGCGGCGGGAAAGTTGGTGATTGGAAATAAAGTAGTAACTTTGCGCCTCGCATAGGGGAGTGAAAGATTGGGGGGTGAGGGCGGCGGATTGCCTGTGCAAAAGGAAGAAACGGAATTTAGGAAAGCGGGACAGAGCGATGGCATCGAAGATAGGAAACGATTTGATAGAGATAGCGGAGCAGGCGTTTGCTAATGTGGCGCGTGAGGCGCAGATGGCGAGCGATGCGGCTGCGGCAGCGCAGGGCGATGAGAAGGCGCAGGAGATAGTAGAGGACGAGAAGGCGCCGATGCCAGAGTTCGGTAGCGGTGACACGATCACGGTGCATTACCGTATACGTGAGGGGCAGAAGGAGCGTATCCAGCAGTTCCGTGGCGTTGTGATACAGATTCGCGGACATCGTGACAACAAGATGTTTACCGTGCGCAAGATTTCGGGCGGAATAGGCGTTGAGCGTATATTCCCAATGAATTCGCCGTACGTGGCGAAGGTGGAGGTGAACAAGTACGGCAAGGTGCGCCGTGCGCGTATCTATTACCTGCGCAAGCTGACGGGCAAGCGTGCGAACATAAAGGAAGACTTTATGCGCAAGGCACGCATGGTGGCGCAGCAGCACGAGGAGGCGGCGAAGTAGTGGGGGCAAGGCCTCGTAGCTTAACTGAATAGAGCATCTGACTTCGGATCAGAAGGTTGTGGGTTTGAATCCCGCCGGGGTCACTAGGGTGCAGAGATTGGAAGGCGTTGAGATTGATAGTGAATAGAGGAGTGGGTGTAGCAGAGGAGTAGAGAAAAATAGATGAGGGCTCCGTAGCTTAACTGAATAGAGCATCTGACTACGGATCAGAAGGTTGTGGGTTTGAATCCCGCCGGAGTCACTAGAGGGAGAGAGCGTGCGTTTACAGGGAGAGGGCTGTAGGCGCACCTCTCTTTTTTTATTGGGGGCTATGTGGGGGTGTTTCATCCTGTGGTTCGTTGGGGGTCATAGGAGAGGGTGGTTGCGCGGTGGCATAAATTTTGCCGTGCAAGACGTGTGAGTTAAATAGTTTAAAATTATGGGAGTTATGAAGAGAGCAGGGGTACTAATTGCTGCGTTGCTGCTGGTGACTGCGACCGGCGCAAGCGCAAAGTTCGGTTTTGGGGTTAGGGCAGGAATGGGTGCTGCGTATGCGAACTATCAATACAATTTGGCGGGCTTTTCAAGAGATTCGAAGAATTCAGGCGCAGCGTTAGCGGCGCATGCGGGCTTGGCGGTGAATCTTGGTCTGCCGCTAGGGTTTGAAGTGGAGAGCGGGGCGCAGTTTGCGCTTCTTGGCAGTCATGTAAAGAGCGAGAATCTTCTTAGGAACTATACGTGGAATCGTTCGCTCTATACCATCCAGATTCCAGTGCGTGCGGGGTGGAGCTATTCGTTTGGGGATGTTATCGGCATTTACGCGCAGCTGGGTCCGCAATTTACGGTGGCTATGGGGGGAAGGAACAAACATACTGGAGATATAGAGATTGCAGCGATTAAGAACGAAGGCGATATGACGTTTGGGGATGATGGCAGAAACAACCGTTTCCTTATGGATCTTTCTATGCATGCTGGGGTGCTGCTGGGGGGCTTTCGCGTGGGTGCCTACTACGATTTGGGGCTAATGAATATGTCGTCGGTCAAAGAGATAAAGTATAGGCCATCGAGTGCGGGCGTGTCTTTGGCCTATTTCTTTGGCTTCTAGAAGGAAGACGCTAGTAAGTGCATATTTTTGAGTGGAGGGGAATACCGAGAGAGGCGTTCCCCTCTGCGCTGTTTAGAGGTGTTGATTTTACGCTACCTTTGCAGCGGTAATAAACGGTAAATAGGGAAAGAGAAGTGGCGAGAAAGAGTAAACCACGGCTGGAGCATGTGCGCATGGAGCGCATCGCGGCGGAGGGGAAATGCTTGGCGTACGTGGAGCAGGGGACGCTGTTTGTGCCGCAAACGGCACCGGGCGACGTGGTAGAGGTGCAGGTCACCAAGATGCGCAAGCGTACGCTTGAAGGATACGTGGTGCGCTACGAGGAGCTGTCGCCACTGCGTGTTGATCCAGGATGCGCACATTTCGGGGCGTGCGGGGGGTGCCAGTGGCGGATGATTCCCTACGTGGAGGAGCTGGAGGCGAAGCGGGCGCAGGTGGAAGGGCAGCTGCGCACGATAGGGAAGGTGGCGTTGCCGGAGGTGGCGCACGTGCTAGGCGGCGAACAGACGGATGGGTATCGTAACAAATTGGAGTTTACCTTTAGCCCATTGGGGTGGCGGGTGGAGGTCACCGAGGAGGCTGTGAACACGGAAGAAGGGCCTTTGCCGCTGGCATTGGGCTTTCACGTGCCTGGGAAATGGGATAGGGTGCTGCACATAGAGCATTGCTGCCTGCAGCCGGAGCCGAGCAATGCCATACGTAATTTTGTCTACTCGTACGCCGTGGCGTATGGGCTATCGTTCTACGATGCCCGGATGCAGGCGGGGCTGCTGCGCAGCTTGATGGTACGGGTTGCCACCACCGGCGAGGTGATGGTGCTGCTGGTGGTTTATGAGTGGAACGAGGCCGTGGAGGGCTTGCTGGAGGCGATACGACAGAAGTTTCCACAGATTACATCGCTGCAGTGGACTGAAAACCAGAAGGTGAACGACTCGCTCTACGATTTGGAGATGCACGTCTACGCAGGAGATGACTGCATCGAGGAGAAAATGGAGAACCTGCGGTTCAGGATAGGGCCGAAGTCGTTTTACCAGACGAACTCGCGCCAGGCAGAGCGTCTTTATGGGGTGGTGCGGGATTTTGCTGCGTTGAAAGGGAGTGAGTTGGTCTACGACCTTTACACTGGCGCGGGGACCATTGCGCTGTCGCTGGCGGGGCATGCGAGGCACGTGGTTGGGGTGGAGAGCGTGCCGGAGGCGATAGCGGATGCCCATAGGAATGCGCAGCGCAATGGGGTGAAGAATGTACAGTTTTACGTGGGGGAGGTAGAGCGCATAGTGGGTGAGGAATTCTTCCAGCGGCATGGGGTGCCAGATGTGGTGGTGTGCGATCCCCCGCGGGCTGGGATGCACCCGAAGGCTGTGGCCTCATTGCTAGAGCTGGGCGCACCGAGGATCGTGTACGTGAGCTGTAATCCCGCTACGCAGGCGCGGGACATAGAGCAACTCGGAGGGCGCTACGATGTTGTGGCATTGCAGCCGGTGGATATGTTTCCCCGTACAAAGCACGTGGAGAATGTGGCGCTGCTGGTGAGGCGGGAAGGAATGTAGAGAATGGCGTAAAGGGAGAGCAGCTTTTGTTGCGGCACTCCCCTACTACATGGTTCAGCTAGAATTAGCAAGAAGCAACGCCCCCTTCACGGGCATCTTTGGCTGCACTGCCGTTCCCCTTTCGCCAACTAGCTAGCAATCATGATGGGTGCAGAAGCACTCGCCCGTTTCAATAGCTCTCGCAATAACGAGGCGTACGAAGAGCGCAGCCTTTCGGAGCGACATGTTCAGCGTTCCGCCGCTGGCTTGTGGGTGCCCTCCGCCATTAAAATAGTTCCTAGCGATGGTGTTTACCTCGGCGTTTCCACGGCTACGCAGCGATACGCGAATTAGCCCATCAGTTCGCTCAGAAATGGAGGCAGAGATCGCCACGCCCTCCACGGTGAGGGGTTCGTTGACGAGACCCTCGGTGTCGCCGCTAGTGAAGTTGTAACTGTTGAGGAACTCGCTAGATAGCACGATGATAGCGGCTTGCCCGTTGGCAAAGAACTCCGTTTTTGTCGCCATGGCATCGCCGTAGAGGCGGTAGCGGTTCTGCGAGTAGCTGCCGAGTACGTGGTCACGGATGGTGGGCACGTTTGCGCCTAGCTCTACAAGGGTCCCCGCCACCTCAAAGGTGCGCTTGTGTCCGCAGGCGTGGGCGAAGGATCCTGTGTCGGTTAGTATGCCCATGTAGAGGCAGTTGGCGATGTCGGGCGTTATCGCTTCATTGCCCCATGCGCGGCAGATGATTTCGTAGAGCAGCTCGCATGTAGAGCTTGACTCTGGACGTGAGAATCCGAGTGTAAAATCTTCAGAGCTGGGGTGGATGTGGTGGTCGATCATTATGCGTGGAGCATCGCAGGTGCGCAGCACCGCTTCGAGTTGGGGGTCAACCCGAGTGAGCGAGTTATGGTCAACGTGGATGAAGAGCTGCACGCTAGCCAAGAGGGTATTGATAGACTGGCTAGAGGTGGAATAGGTATGCACAAGGTCGTAGCCATTTACCCACTGTAGCGGTGGAGGCACAGGCGTTGGGGCGATACCAAAGACCTCATGGCCCTGTGCGCGTAGGATTTGGATTAGTGCGGTCATGCTGCCAGTGGCATCGCCATCGGGGCGAGCGTGGCAGACCACCGCAATGCGCTGGGCGCTAGCGATGAGACTGTGTAGGTGGTCTATTTTCTCTTGGGAAAGAAGGTGTTCTAGGTCCATAGCTTTTTCGTAATGTTGATAGGTTAGAAGAATATTAGGCTGTATACGATTTTCTCCCCAAGAAGTTCGTTGAGCCTGTCCCTTGCCGCGTCCCGCTGGAGTGAAAGGTTGGCTCTAAGCCCAGCGTTTTTGATCTCGATGCGAAGCGTCCCCCTGTTGAGAACGATTTGCCCCGTGTGCGCGTTGATGTAGGGCGGGTTTTGGCTATGCCACAGCATGCGTATGCGCGCCTCGAGGAGATTTTGCCTTGCGTTGGGATTGGTGTAAAGAACCTCCCGTAGCACATCGCCCATGGTGCGGGGTGGGTAGTGGCTACGGAAATACTCCTCGGGTAGGTCGTCAAGCGAGTTGGGCATGGTGCAGGGTGGAATTAGACGTTGATGGGGGTGATATTTCCATCCTCAACGCCGAAAAATTGGTGGGAGTCGGTGTCGTAGTCAAGGGCCTCCGCGATGCGGTCGGTTTGAGTGTCGGTGATAAAGACCTGCCCGAAGGGTTCGTTCAGGACGATGGAGATGAGCCGAGCAACTCGTGCGGGGTCAAGCCTGTCGAAAAGGTCATCGAGGAGAAGGATAGGCGTTGCTTTCGTCTTTTGCGCAAGGAGTTGCAGCTGCGCGAGGCGTAGAGCAATCATGTAGCTGCGCCGTTGCCCCTGCGAACCCTCTGCGCGGATGGGGAAGTCACCAAGGGAGAAGTCGAGGTTGTCACGGTGGGGACCAACCGTAGTGTGCTGTAGCTGCCGATCGTTTTCCCTTGCGCCGCGGAGGAGATTCACGAGGTCTCCCTTTTGTAGCTGGCTTTTGTACTCTAGGTCTACGCTTTCTTGCGAGTCAACAAGTTGGGCGTAGAAAGCCTGGAAGAGTGGGCGTATTGCGTTGCAGAAGTCTACGCGAGCCTTGAATATGGGGGTGGCGCATTCTGCAATCTGTGCGTCAAGAACATCGAGAAGGCCGCTGTCGTGGTTGCTATCCTTTAGGTGGGCGTTGCGTTGCCGTACGAGGCGGTCGTACTTGAGAAGGTCGTTGAGGTGCTGGTGGTCGTACTGCGAGATGGCGGCGTTGAGGAAGCGGCGCTTTAGGTCGCCTCCGTCATCAATGATATAGGTGTCGCTGGGGAAAGCGGCAATGAGAGGGATACGTCCGATGTGGTCTGAGATTTTAGGGAGAGGCTCGCTATCGATTTGTATCTCTTTGACTTTGCCATCGGTATAGCCTAGGCTTACGGAGAAAGGGGAAGCTGCAGAGCTGCTAAACTTTCCGAAAATGGCGAAGGCGGATTCGCCGTGGCGAATATTCCGGGTATCTCTAAGGTTTTGCGGTGAGCGGCATAGCGCAAGGTAGTAAAGCGCATCGAGGACGTTGGTTTTACCTGATCCGTTGGCTCCGATGAGGCAATTGAGGCGAGGCCCGGGTGTGATGTCGGCAACGGCGTAGCTACGAAAGTTGGTGCATTTGAATTCTGTAATGCAAAAGCTGGCAGCGCCTGAGGCGTCCAAGGGTTGTGATGTTACTGTTTCCATAGTTTTATAGCGCAAAGGTAAGAAATAGTGGTGATAGGGGGGAGTTATATTAAGGGATAAGCATTTACTGCTGTTTCAAGCGGGGATGAATGTGTAGAAAGGTGAGTAGTACGGGGCATGCTGGGAGTATTTTAGATGCATTGGAATGAGTTTCAAAGGAAAGTAGTACCTTTGCCAAGCAAAGGAGTGTGAGGAATAGTATTAAAGAATGGGAGAAGGTATGTCGGAACAACAGCAGACGCTGGAGCGTGAATTTACGTTTGAGGGGATAGGGATCCATAGCGGAGCGAGAGTGCAAGTAACGGTTTGCCCCGCGGCGGAGAACCATGGGATAGTGTTTTCGAGAGTAGACCTGGAGGGTTCGCCCTGCGTGGCAGCGTTAGCGGATAAGGTTGTGGATACATCAAGAGGCACGACTTTGGGCGATGGCGCCGCGAAGGTGGCAACGGTGGAGCATTTGCTTTCCGCCCTGTGGACGGCTGGGGTTGACAACGCTTTGGTGAAGATAAATGGGGAAGAGGTACCCATTCTTGATGGGAGCGCAAAGCCGTTCTGTGAGGCAATAAAGGGGGTGGGGCTGAAGGTGCAGAGCGCAATGAGAACTCGCTACGTAGTGCGGGAGCGAATGTCGTTCTCTGACCCAGATCGGGGCGTTCAGCTTGATGTATACCCCAGTGCCGACTTTAGCGTTGACGTGCTCGTAGACTATAAGTCGGAACTTGTAAGCCACCAGTACGCGAGTTTTACTGAGGGGGATGCCTACGCAGAGGAGGTGGCACCATGTAGAACCTTTTCTTTTTTAAGCGAAATAGGCGCAATGCGCAAGCAGAACCTAATCAAGGGTGGGGCGTTGGCCAATGCAATCGTTGTGGTTGACGAAGAGGTGCCGCAAGGGGAGCTGGACAGCCTTGCAGAGCTGTTTGGCGTAGAGAAGGTCACCATGAACGAGCTGGGCTTTTTGAGCGACTCCCCGCTACGGTTTAACAATGAGCCGGCGCGGCATAAGCTGTTGGATTTGCTGGGCGACCTATCCCTCGTAGGGCAGCGGATACAGGGTCACGTGGTGGCTCGACGTCCCGGCCATGCGGCTAATACGGGGTTTGCGAAGCAGATACGGAAAGTGCTACTAGACGAACAGAGACGTCCAAGTGCACCCTGTCAGGATTTGAGCGCAGAGCCGCTGATGGATGTGGTAGCCATTCAGAAGTTGCTGCCCCATCGCCCGCCCTTCCTACTGGTGGATAAAATTATGTCGCTTTCGGAGACAGAGGTGGTTGGGGTGAAAAATGTGACGATGAATGAGGGGTTTTTCGTGGGGCATTTCCCCGGTGCGCCGGTGATGCCGGGGGTACTCCAAGTGGAGGCTATGGCGCAGGTGGGAGGAATTCTCGTGCTCAGCACAGTGCCTGACCCTGAGAACTACCTGACCTACTTCCTACGAATTGATAATGTCCGCTTTAGGCAGAAAGTGGTGCCAGGAGATACGCTGGTGTTCCGCTTAGCGTTAACAGCGCCAATACGTAGGGGTATAGCGAACATGCATGCGGAGGCGTTCGTGGGGAGCACCCTTGTGGCTGAGGGGGATTTGATGGCACAGATATCAAAAAAACAATAGACGGACGAAGGTGATGGCGATAAGCAAATTAGCGTACGTGCATCCCGATGCGCAGATTGGGGAGGGAGTTACGATTGAGGCGTTTGCCTATGTTGCGGGGGATGTGGTGATTGGTGATGGTACGTGGGTTGGTCCGCATGGGGTGATACTTGACGGAGCGCGTGTGGGACGGAGCTGTATGATACACAGCGGGGCCGTAGTGGCAGGTGTGCCGCAGGATTTAAAGTTCAAGGGGGAATACACCACCGCAGAGATAGGCGATGGGACGATGATACGAGAGTCGGCCACCGTAAATCGCGCCACGCAGTCGAAGGGTAAAACGATTGTCGGAAGGAACTGCCTTATCATGGCCTATTCCCATGTGGCGCACGACTGCCTGTTGGGGGATAATGTGATATTGGGCAATGCAACGCAGCTAGCGGGCGAAGTTGAGGTGGACGACTACGCCATCCTCTCGGGGGGATGCTTGGTCCATCAGTTTTCTAGAATAGGGAAACATGCGATGGTGCAGGGCGGGAGCAAGGTGACTAAGGACGTTCCGCCCTACGCTATGGCGGGGCGTGAGCCGTTAGCTTACAGTGGATTGAACCGAGTAGGGCTGAAAAGGCGTGGGTTTTCCGCCGAGGCGATGGAGCAGTTGCAGAAGGTGTACTATTTGATATATGGGGCTGGGTACAATGTTTCGCAGGGCCTGGCGCAGATTGAGGCCTCTGTGGTTCCCTCGGCGGAACGCGATGAGGTGGTAAACTTTATAAAGTCGTCAACGCGTGGAGTGATTCGTGCGTTGAATATGGAGTAGAGCATTATGGAGTCTAGTGTGCAGGTAGGGGATAAGAGGTTTCGGGTTCTACGGAGTCGGACGCTCTTAGAAGAGGATTGCGATAGGGTAGCCGCATCGGTGCAGCGTTCGCTGGAGGGAGTGGAGCGTCCCCTTTTCCTCTGTATGCTGAATGGGGCGTTCGTTTTTGCCGCCGATTTGCTCCGCCGTATATCTGGCGCATGCGACGTGGAGTTCATTCGCTTTTCATCGTACGATGGGCTTTCGTCCCGTGGGGAAACGAAGGAGATATTGGGGTTAAGGAGCGATGTGCGGGGGCGGCATGTGGTGGTAGTGGAGGATATTATTGACACGGGGCTTACCATGCGGGTGCTGCTAGGTGAGCTTAAGCGCAGGGGGGCAGCATCAGTGCAGCTGGCGGCTATGTTTTTCAAAAGGGAGGCGTTTAAGGAGCATTACACGATCGACCACATTGGTTATGAAGTGCCGAACCTCTTTGTCATAGGGTATGGGCTTGACTATGGGGGACTTGGGCGCAATCTACCCGATTTGTACGTGCTTGACGAGGAAAGCAAAAAGCAATAGGTAAAGTAAAAGAAAGGGACGAGCCATGCTAAATTTAGTACTATTTGGTCCTCCGGGGGCGGGCAAAGGGACGCAAGCTAAGTTTTTGGAGCAGCGTTACGGTATACGACAGCTGTCAACGGGTGATATGCTGCGGGAGGCGATTGCGAAGCAAACACCTCTAGGCATAGAGGCTAAGGCTTTCATGAACAGGGGCGAGCTTGTGCCTGACGAGAAGGTGATAGGCATTATCAACGAATGCCTTGATCAGTATAGCGACACGAAGGGCTTTATTTTTGATGGGTTTCCGCGCACAACAGCCCAAGCGGAGCAGCTTGACAAGATGCTGGCGGCCCGTGGGGTGAAAATTGAGGCCATGCTCCTGCTCGAGGTGCCTAAGGACGAACTCCTAAAGCGCATAATGCTTCGAGGACGAGAGAGCGGGAGAGCCGATGATCAGGACGAGTCAATTATACTCAACAGAATAAAGGTCTACGAGGAGCAAACCAGGCCCGTGGCTGATTTCTACCGAGCGCAGGGAAAGCTACGAGAGATCGATGGGGTAGGGGCGATAAGCGCTATTACGGCGCGGTTAGAAGAAGCTATCGAGGCGTTGTAGGGATAACGCTGGGGAGTGGTAAAATGAGCGGTGGTGGCTAGGAATGGCAGAGAGTAACTTCATTGATTACGTACGTATCTTTTGCCGGTCGGGCAATGGGGGTGCAGGGAGTACGCATTTGCGGCGGGAGAAGTATGTACCTAAGGGGGGGCCAGATGGGGGAGATGGCGGCAAGGGCGGCGATGTCATCATGCGTGGCAATGCGCAGATGTGGACGTTGATACACCTCAAGTACAACAAGCATGCGATGGCTGAGAGTGGGGAGGATGGCGGAAAGCAGCGCAGCACGGGGGCTAATGGCAAGAGCGTCATTATTGAGGTGCCGCTAGGCACAGTGGCAAAGAATGATGAAACCGGTGAGGAAATCGGTGAAATCATGGAGGATGGGCAGGAGATATGCCTAAAGCGCGGAGGACGGGGAGGTTTAGGTAATTGGAACTTCCGAACGTCGACGCGTCAAACTCCCCGCTTTGCCCAGCCAGGGGAGAGCGGGGAGGAGGGTACAGTCACCCTAGAGCTAAAGGTCCTTGCTGATGTGGGGCTCGTGGGGCTGCCCAATGCAGGAAAGTCTACCCTGCTGGCTACACTCTCCTCGGCACGCCCAAAAATTGCAGACTATCCGTTTACGACCCTCGTGCCGAGTCTTGGCATCGTGGAGTACAGGGATATGAAGTCGTTCGTGATGGCGGACATTCCGGGAATCATTGAGGGTGCGCATGCGGGTAAAGGGTTGGGGCTACGTTTTTTACGTCACATTGAAAGGAACTCTATACTGCTGTTCATGATTCCCGCCATCTCTGAGGATATCAACAAGGAGCTAGCTATGCTGCGTCGTGAGCTAGAACTGTACAATCCTAGCCTGATGGAGAAGCGCTACGTGGTAGCAATCACCAAGGTTGATTTAATTGATAGTGTACGCCGGCGGGAGATAGAGGGAAGCGTGCAATTCGATGCCCCCTACCTTTTTATTTCAGCGGTCTCGGGTGATGGGCTCCTCTCCCTCAAGGATCTATTGTGGAAGGAGTTGAATCCGACAGAGTAATGGGTGCAGCGTTTCGTATTGTGTTGATTGTCCCTGGTATCTTACTGATGGCGGTAGGGTGTGGCGGGAGAGTCTCTGAGCGCCATGTGGGGAGTGCCAGCGTTGAGAGGGTTTCAGTAGAAATTGTTGTGCCAACGCGAGACACGACAATAGTTAGTGGTTCTCAACTGATGGTGCGATGGGCAACGGAGGCAGATTCGTGTCAAGTTTTTTGGGGGGCAGAGCGGATAGGCGTGGAGAGTGGCGTCACGATTGACACGAAGAATTGCCCATTGGGAGTGCAACATATTAGGGTGGTGGCGTGGCGAAATGGGGAATCTAGTGAGGCGTTGCGACGTGTTGCTATCCTAGCTGCCAATGCGCCCCGAAAGTACAGCTATAGAGTGGTGAAAGAGTACCCTCATGATGAAAACGCATACACGCAGGGTCTTCTCTTTTACAATGGCTCTATCTACGAGAGTACAGGCCAGCGTGGAGCTTCCACGGTACGGAGGGTGGAGCTAGCTACAGGTAAGGTGCTACAGGAAAAGAAGCTGATTGACTCCGAGTTTGGCGAGGGGTTGACGTTGCTCGGAGGGGTACTCTATCAGCTTACCTGGACATCGCACCGCTGCCACCTCTACGACTTAGAAACGCTTTCGCCCGTGGGAGAATTCTACTACAATACGCAGGGGTGGGGCCTTGAGTCTGATGGCGTTTATCTCTACATGACTGACGGTACGGAGAACATTTACGTCTTGGACCCCAAGACCTTCAAGGTGCTAAGAACCATTCAGGCATACACCAACGAGGGGCCCCAGCGCATGCTCAATGAGCTTGAGTTCATTGAGGGGCTACTCTACGCAAACGTCTATCTAACGGATGAAATCGTGGCTATAGACCCTAAAACGGGGGCTGTGGTGAGGCGTGTTCATCTTGATGGATTGCTGCCGGAGCGGTATCGTACGCCGCACGTTGAGGTTCTCAACGGAATCGCCTACGATGCGGAGCGCGGCGCAATCTACCTAACCGGGAAATACTGGCCAAAGCTCTACCATGTTGAGTTCGTGGCGAAGTAGAATCAGGATCTATTTCATTACAAGTGATTTTTGGCAGGCTGCAGCGCACTTCCTCAATAGGTTGGGAACGTGGGCTGTGAATCGCCCTTGGGCTGCGGGAGCAGTAGCGTTGTTGGCGTTCATTCTCTTAGCGTTTTATAGCTGTCTGCCCTCTCCGCTTTTCAGAACGCCAACGTGTACCGTAGTGCTTGATCGCGAGGGGCGTTTGCTCAGCGCCACAATCGCTGATGATGGGCAGTATCGCTTCCCCTGCTCTGGGCGAGTGCCAGAGCGTTTCGCGCAGTGTATATGCACCTACGAAGATCGTTACTTTAGGTATCACATTGGCATTAATCCCATCTCCGTTGTCAATGCGCTGCGCACCAATATCAGTCAGCGACGCGTGGTGAGGGGCGCATCGACAATCACGATGCAGGTGGCGCGGCTCATGCATGGGGAAGCCCCGAGAACGTGGGGCAATAAGTTGCAGGAGGTGATATGGGCGTTGCGCCTTGAAGCCTCCTACAGCAAAGATGCCATCCTGGCCCTGTATGCAGCGAATGCCCCTTTTGGGGGCAACGTGGTGGGGCTTGACGCTGCCGCATGGCGATACTACAACCTCCCTGCTGCGGAGCTGACGTGGGGCCAAATGGCGGCTCTTTGCGTTTTGCCTAACTCCCCCTCCATCATCTACCCCGGGCGCAACAGCGATGCCTTCTTACGGAAGCGCAACAATCTCCTCCACCGCTTGGCAAGGCGAAACATTATCGACTCCATGGAGCTAGAGCTTGCCCTGGCAGAGCCGTTGCCGCAGCCTGCTGAAACCCTCCCGCAGTTAGTACCGCATTTGCTTACGCGGGCTATTCGTGATGGGAAGAAAGGGCGTGTCCTGACTACAACCATTGATAGAAATCTCCAGCAACTCGCCGAGAGGGTGGTGGCGGGGGCTGCGGCTGCTAGCCCGGCGCATAATATCTCGGCAATAGTGGCGAGCGTGCGTAGCGGGGAGGTGTTGGCTTACGTGGGGAATACGCCGGGGCTTGCGGGGCATGGGGCGTATGTTGACATCCCGGCTGCGCCGCGGAGCTCCGCCAGCGTCATCAAGCCTTTTCTCTATGCCGCTATGCTAGAGGACGGACTATTGCTCCCAGAGCAACTCGTGGTGGACATCCCCACGAAGATAGGTAGCTTTGCGCCGCAGAATGCCTCAAAGAACTTTTCGGGGGCAGTGCCAGCCTCTCTGGCGTTAGCGCAGTCATTGAATGTCCCCATTGTTCGTATGTTGCGCACCTATGGTATTCAACTCTTTCTAGATTTACTGCGGGTGCAGGGGTTTACCACCTTTACCCACGGTGCCGATTACTACGGTTTGTCATTAATTCTTGGTGGTGGGGAAATCACCCTATGGGACCTTGCCGGGGCTTACGCCACCATGGCAAGAACTGTGCTGAATTACGACCCGCAGCAGGTTAAGCAGAGGCCTACGGTTTTCCCCCTCCATTACGTATGGGCTGATTCTGTGCCAAGGGCTAAGCGTTCCCCTTTGGGCGCTGGCCCTGCCTACCTCACTTTGCAGGCTCTACGAAAGGTCAATCGTCCTATCGAGGAGCAGGGGTGGCAATTCTTTTCGTCATCACGCGCCGTGGCGTGGAAAACAGGCACTAGCTTTGGCAGTCGAGATGCCTGGACGGTGGGGGTAAATCCTGAGTACGTGGTAGCGGTGTGGGTGGGGAATCACGATGGAAGTAGCGTTGCGCAACTTAGTGGCGTGCGCTCAGCTGCCCCCGTAATGTTTAGCCTTTGGAGTCTCTTGCCCCATTCGCAATGGTTTACCCCGCCGTTGGACGATTTGGAGTCTATCCCCGTTTGTACGCAGAGCGGTTTGCCGCCGAGCGAGGCGTGCGTAGAGATCGATACGGTTTTAGCCCCCATGCGTAGGGGCGAATACCCGCCCTGCGGCTACCATCAGATTGTGCATCTCGACAGCACGGAGCGTTGGAGGGTTAATGCATCGTGCTACCCCATTTCGGCAATGGTCAAGAAGTCTTGGTTTGTGCTTCCCCCTGCCGCCGGTTGGTTCTACTCCCGCCTTCACCCTTCCTACCTCCCGCTGCCCCCCTACCTGGAGGGATGTGGGGCAGACGAGGGAGCTACGCCAATCCAGTTCATTTACCCCCGAGAGAATAACACGGAGGTTTCTGTGCCTCGTGACCTTGATGGGAACCCCACCGCGGTCGTCTTCGAGCTCGCACATGCTGATGCGCAGCAGCCCGTCTATTGGCACCTTGATGGGGAGTACGTTGGGACCACCTCGCTGTATCACCAACTCTCGTTGCAGCCCAACGAGGGGAAACACGAACTGGTAGTGGTGGACGAGGCGGGGCATCGAGCGGCCATCCGGTTTAGTGTACGCTATCGTGCCAAGTAGTTGTAAACACTTTTTGGCAAACGCCCACTACCCATTGGCCTCCGTACCCTTAGTCGATCCGTTTTGGATGCAACCTCATGGGCATTTGAGTCCTACTGCGTTTTATCTGCAATCTATCCCGCTGTTTATACACAAGCGCCTCGGACATCCGTCCAGGGCGCTTGCGTATATCACTTTCTAGTGCAAATTACTGCTTAACGACTCGTAGCGTCTTGCAGCCTCCTTGCATATCCACCAGACGCACCAGGTACACCCCCGACGGGCTAGCCGTGAGGTCTATGGTGAACATGCTCTCGGGTGACTCTATGGCTTGGAGCAGTGCTCCTGTGTTCGTATACACCTCGCAGCGGGCTATAGCAGTACCAGCATCCACTGTCACTTGCCCATCTGTAGGATTGGGGGATAGCTGGACCTGCGCCAGCAGTACGCTCTCAACGGGCGTGGGATCATTGTTGTTGTTCTCTTCTTCCTGTGCCTTTTCAAACTCCACCGTAAAGGTCACCTCACCAGTCATGGCGGTCACCTCCCACTCATTGCCTTCTCCTATTTTTTAGCCCCTTCCGCGGTTATCGCTTGGACTCGGTAGCCATTTGCGTGCTCAGCTTGCACTTCCAGCACATCGCCCTTTGTGAGTACATCGCCCTGATTGACCGTAGCTCCATCCTTCTTGCGGGTAACCTTCACCGCACCTGCACCACTTGGTAAAATCTTCGCCAATAGCAACATTGGCGGATTATTTTCAATGGCAAACCCTTGCCACTTTCTGTCATTCGAAGCCCCCTCATCCCGATGGTATTTATCAGCTGCTATAGCAAGAGCCTCCCCGACTAATGGTACGCCAGCAGCATCGGTAATTATCAAAGTGCGTGAATTTTGGCAGTTAGCAAGAGCATCCCACCCAACGCTCGCTGGTGAAGGTCCGAGCTGTACGCTCGTCAGGCCGGTGCAACCACTGAATGCACCACTGCCTATCTCCGTGGCCGCTGGCAGCAATACGCTCGTTAGCCTTTTACAATCATTGAATGCATACATGCCGATTTTCGTGGCCGCTGGCAACGAAGCGCTCGTCAGGCCAGTGCAATAATAAAATGCCTTATCGTCTATCTCTGTGGCCGCAGGCAACGATACTCCCATCAGGTCCTTGCAACCATTGAATGCCAAATAGCCTATCTTTTGGGCTACCGGCAGCGAAACGCTCGTCAGGCCAGTGGAAAACTCGAATGCACCACCGCCTATCTCTGTAGCCGCCGGCAACGATACACTCTTTAAGTTATAACAATCCTTGAATGCCCATCTACCTATCTCTGTGGCCGCCGGCAATGACACGCTTTTAAGTGCATAGCAACGACTGAATGCAAAATAGCCTATCTTCTGTATCTTCGCTATGTTCACTTGTTGAGCCTTCGGCAGGTATTGAGGACTCAATTGTGGTAAATCGGGCATGTCAGCCACCCTATCCACGCTGCTCTCTACGATGAATCTCTCTATTGCAAGCCCATGTTGCCCATGCTCCAGCAGGAAGCCCCAATCCGAAACCTGAAACCTCCCACCCGTTATCGTTACCTCCTTTACTTCACTTAGCTCCTTTCTCTGCATAGCCGCATCAAGCGATACCGCACCAGAAAACGCTACGCCATCTATAGTACCGCTCAAATTGCTAGCTGGCGCATCCTCGAACGCCCAAACGTACCACAGATTATCCTCTGTATCTCCATCCTCAACCGCTTTATACCGAGATATGGCATTTGTCAAAGCAGCTCCCGTTAAGGGCGTTCCATCCGTATTTATAAGTTCCAGCTTACGCACCACAGGACAACCAGAGAAAGCATCCCGCCCCACGCTGGGTGGTGTTGCCCCGAGCTGTAGGCTCTTTAGTCCCCCGCAATCTCTGAATGCGTCATCGCCTATCTCAGTGGCCATCGGCAAAGATATGCTCGTTAGCATCTTGCAACCTGTGAATGCACCATCGCCTATCTCAGTGGCATCCGGCAGCGAAACGCTCTCCAGACTCTCGCAATTTTGCAATGCATAGTCTCCTACTCTTTTCAGCTTAGCTACGTGCAATTCTTTTAGAGAACTACTAAAATTCCCACCACCCTTGCTCGTATTGGGAATATCCGCCACAGTTTCAATGTCACCTATCACTTCAAAATACCTTAAGCCACTCAGATTTTCGCGATTGTTCTGTAGCCAGAGCCAATCTGACTCCTTGAAGTCTCCTGCGCTCACCTCGATGCTCAATACATTGTTTAAATTACACCCTTGAAGGGCTTTTCTCAGGGATTCTTGTTCTCTGTAGGGGACCCTGGGATTCCGCTTGTGGTGGTGACGGTCACAGTCAAATTGTCGCCCCACGCCGCGCTCCTACACGCCAACACTAGCAATAGCACCACTATTAGCCTACTAAATAATTGTCTCATAACCAGATTTTTTGTGTTCTTTTATTCCCTTCTGCGCTCTCGTACGTCGCGGGCGGCAGTATTTAGATGTCCTATTTTACAGCCAGAACGCCATATCTTTTGCGAAGCACTTCCTGTAAAGGGTAGTGTTCCGCTTTTCAACTTTTTATTCCATGCGCAATTAACATGGTACAAAGCAAAGCAACGTGTAAAGTTGCGAACCTATAGTAACGCATTCTGCCTACAAATATAGGAACATTTTTTCTTGCTGTCGCTAACGCCCACCCCGCAGCTGATAGTGAGTCCTCAAGCAGTAGGGCGGAAGCCCTCCTTTGCTCTGCATCAATATGGCGATTCCTGTAGCCTCCGCGCGCTTCGCCAGTCTCCTTCATGTAGAGCCTCCATGCGCTTAATACTGTTTGCCGGCAGCTCCTCTAGGCTTTATGGCATTTTGTCTCAACGGCCGAGATCCTTCCGGTCAGAGAATTTTATAGAAGAACTCACCCATCGCAACCATTCTTATCTTTAGCCGATTCGTTCTCCTGCGCGGCTAGCTTTTGCGACTCCAGTAGGTTTCTCAACTGGTTCAATTCGATGCGCAAATCGACAATTTCGTCAAGTATCTGCTCATGGGTCTTTTCAAAAGCTCGCCCCTCACGCTTTCTCAGCGACTTCGCATAGATTTCAAAAGCGCTGCTGGTAATGACACCTGCGAGCATGTTCAAGAGTATGTATGAGCCTACTATGATGAAGCTTACAAAGTAAAAGGGTGCGGCTATGGGGAACGCTTTCATTATGGGGCGAGCAATGTCGGATGCCCAAGACTCTAGGGTCATAATTTGAAATAGCGAGAATAGGCTCGATTGAAATGAGCCGAAATATTGCGGGAATTCTGCACTGAATAGTGAGATACCAACAATTGCGTAGATTGTAAATGTAAAAGCGAAAAACAGGCTCGCCCATCCAACGCGGGGTAGCGCCGTGACAAGCGCGTGGGCAAAGAGGCGGAGCTGGGTGTTGAGCGTAAATAGTCGCAGGGCGCGCAGCAGTCGTACCGTTCGGGCAAAGCGTACCGATGCTATCCATGGCAGCATGCTCAAGCACCCGATTACCGTGACTACCAGATCGAACTCATCCCAGCGGTTATGCCAAAAATCATTCCCTCTGTAGGCTATCCGCACGACGATTTCTGCGATTAGGATGAGTGATACGTATAAGTGAATCGCGTTTAGCGTGCTGTGTTGAAAGTTATACATCTGGGGATTTATATCGACAACCAGGGCTGCCATATCAATTAGGAGCGCCACGTCGGCTACCCAGTTAAGTATAGTTGCTGATACTGCTAACTTTCCCCCTTTGAAGTGCTTAAATCTACCATCCATTCGCCCCATTGCCATACAAAGTATCCTTCTCCATTAAATCAGAACTCGTGGTGCCGTGGTGCGCAGCGAGTTCTGTGTCTATAGTCTTAAAAACTTTGAGCTTTTGGTCTAGCTATCCTCTCCCCAGCCAATTCCGCCCCCCATTGTTTGAGGAGAATTCCCCCTTATCGGTCGAAATATGAATTTCTCCATCTTTATCGAATATCTCAACTGTTTTCCCCACAAGTTGACCCACGAGCCTTGTAGCCCAGTTCCTGCCATCGTTGGTTGAGTATTCCAGCCTGTTTGGATCCTTTGGGCTGATGCGGATTAGCTCCCTCCCCCGGTCTATCATACGTGACATAATGCTAGCCCTTGTGTGCGTGTCGGGCGCAACCTTTAGTTATGCCTACTCTAGGTGCAGTTTTCGGCTTCCCTGCGTTCTTTCATACCGCTAGTGACTATTTGTGCCGTGGGAAAATGTTTCATGGTTGCCAGCCCTCTCCCCCGCTGCGCCTCTTAGTCACTTTGCAAAGATACAAAGAGAAAGCATAAAAAAAAACAGATGTGTAGTACTGCGAATTGCAATGCGCTAAGTGTATGCGGTACACCATGTTACGCCTTTGCGTAGAGAAAATATTATGGGGAGACCTATGTAAACCTGAAGAAATCACTTGGAGATTCTTCGGTGTCTAGGGAAGCCTCGTTGCTTTACCCCATTTGGGGATACAGGGCAAAAAGAGGAAGAGCAAGGGAAAATTCTCCCTTGCTCTTCCTCTTTTGCTGTAGCGGGGACAAGACTCGAACTTGTGACCTTTGGGTTATGAGCCCAACGAGCTACCAACTGCTCCACCCCGCATCCACGCTTTGCCGCCTCAATCCCTCCCCCTCATTCAACGCTGCAAAGGTAGTACTTTTTTTTAAGATAACCAAAATGGCTTGTCCAATCGCTCGGGCGGGGTGCATTTGCACCCCGCTTTTTTTCGTTCGTTTTGCCAGCTATAGCCGATCCTTCTCGGAGGAGATGGAGGAGCGAGCCTCTTTCGAGTGGTATTTATTGAATCGCCACATGATGGTCAACCGGACGCTCCGCGTATCCATCCACGAAAAGCTGTTTATCGTTACGCCTTGGCAGTTGCCGGTGAAACGAGATTGGGCCATGTTTAGCAGGTCTACCCCTTTGAGGCTCACCTGCAGGCTCCTGTTCAAAAAGTATTTTTGCACCGAGGCGTTCAGTGAATGCGTCCGGGAGTACTCGACGAATCCCGCGCTGCCTCCGCTATTGAACGTGTAGTTCAGGCTCAGGCTCCAGTCCTGCGGGAGGTTGAAGCTATTGTCTAGGGATACAATGGCGGTCGGCTTGCTGATGGTACGGGGCGTACCGCCAGGCATCTCTGGAAGCTTCATAAAGTTCTGCATATACCCTAGCATAAACCGTGGCTCGTAGAATCCAAATCGCGGTGCGGCATTGGCAAACGCTTGCACCCCTTGCATGTAGTCCAAATTCTGGGGGCGGACTATTACACGGTAATCCGCCTTGGTTGATTCCAGCTCAAATGTCTCGAGTATCGGGTGATAGGTATAGTTATAGCCTGCTGAGAGGTACAGCCAACGGAAAGAAACGCTATAGCTAACATCGTGCATTATGGCACGCACCAGCTCGGGATTTGACCGCATTAGGTTGTACTGGTTTATGTACGAGTCCCCGCCGGATAGCTGGGAGAATGAGGGGTACTGTATGGATGCCCTGTAGTCGATTTGGTGGCTCCACGCGCCGCGGGTGTACGTAATGGAGGAGGATGGCAGCACCGTATGGTAAAAGAAACGCCGCGGGGTGTTTGAGGCGGTGTAGTCAAAGTATACCTTTGAGGTGGCTTCGTAGCGAACGCCGAGATTAAGTGCCCACGCCTGGCCGGGGGATGTCCACCCCGCGTTAAAGTATCCTGCCCCCTTTTGCTCCTGAATCTTATTGTCGGTCGGCGCGACATCATCAATATTTAGCGTAGTGCGCCCCTTGACGCTTGAGAGGGTCCAATCGCCCCCGAGTTCCGCATGGATTTGCCCAGCTTGGTAGTTGATGCGGGGAGATACGCCGTACAGCGAACTATTCGACTTGGTGACGCTTTCGGCGCTGTGACGATTCCCAACCAGATTGAACGTATAATCTCCTTGCCCTTGGTACCAATCGGATGCCACGTCGAGCGCGAATGATTCGCTTAATTGCCCATTGTAGTGCAGATTGACGGAATGGTTAGAGAATTTACCGAAAACATCATTTTTGAACCCATCATCTATGGTCTTGCCGCTGTTCCGCACTGATAGCCCTCCCACCAGAAGCGCCTCTTGGCGCGATGGCTCGAATGTGTATCGCGCATCTAGCTGGTGCCTCTCCGATGGGCTATACTCCAGGGCGAGGAAATAGGTTTGGCTGGTATTCCGGTTCTTCTCTTTTTCATCCCACGAGGTTACTTTCCATTCGTGGTTGGAGTTAACGAGTTCAAACGTATTTTCCTGGTTGGTCTTCGATTGAAACATAGAGTAGTCGGCGCCGAGTGTGAGTGCTACCCGCTTAAAGCGATAGCCAATTTCACCATCGACGCTTTGTGAAAACCAATGGTTAACCCGGGTGTAGGAACGAATGAAGCCGTATAGTCCCTCTAGCCGGCTGTGAGTATGCACGTAGACCACGGTCCCCACCTCTCCGGAGAACCTAGAGCCGGGATGCCTATCGATTTCAATGGCCTTGATTGTGCTGGGGTCTAGCTGGGCGATTTCTTCCCGCGTGGCGGGGCGTTTGTTGATGAAGAACAGTATGCTTCCCTCCTGCAGGCTCTTTAGTTCATCGCCCTGCATATAAAAGCCGGGGAGCTTCCCTAGGATGTCGTTCGTATTGCTCTCCGCCCCGAGCGAGGTGCCCGAAATGTTGCATACCAAATTGTTCCCTTTTACCTGAAAGGTTTTTTGCTTACCGCTCACCCTTACTGCCGCCAGCTCGGTAGAGGACTCATAGAGCGTAACAGCCTCAATTGCGTTGGGTGGAAGGAGTTGCGTGCTGTAGCCCAGCGCGCTTATTCTGAACACGAGGTGGTCATTTTGCCCGGGCAGCGATAGGTTGAATTTTCCTTCCTGGTCGGTAATTGTCCCCCCTATGAGCGTAGAGTCGGGCAGCCGTAGTGCCGCCACATTGACAAACTCTAGCGCTAGCCCTGCCGTGTCTCGGACGAGGCCATGGTATTGCGTTTCCTGGGCTTTTGCCAGCGAGGCTGTCATGAGAAGGATAAGTGCGAGACAAATTCTTTTCATATTAGAAGTCTATCGTTAAAGTTCTTCCAGTTTTTCTGCTAAGACACGGTATGCGTATTGCTGCTTGTCATCAGCCGACATGCCCAAGGGACATTCATTTTGGTTCGTACATTCTAGAATTCGCTGCGAGCATCCTCCAGCGCATATAGGAAGGATAGAACAGTCTCTACAGGCCGCAACGTTTAATGGGGATGCCTGTAGCCGCCTGTCGTGCAGGGCGTTCCAGATGACTCGCCCTGATGAACTTAGAGAACCCTCTACGTGCCTTGCAGAAAAGTCACAGGCGGTACACTTGTATACCTTTCCGTCAGGATTGATTGTTAAGTGGTTAGTTCTGTCAGCGTAGCAAGTATGCCAAATGCTGCTTGGAGCACTATAATAACTTGAGCTTCTATATCCTTGAGCCCTTATTTCTCTTACAATCTCCATGACTGCACTTTCAACTGACTCCTCTTCTTGCCATACTTTATGTACGCTGAAATTGAGTAAGGGCTTTTGCTTTTCGTCTAAGTCTTCAAAGTCTCTTAGCAACTCAGAAACATCGAGGCTTGTTTCTTTGGAAATGTTGAGTCGAACGGAAACATTGATTCCATATGACAGTGCCTCTCGAATGTTTGCTATTATTCTAGAGTAGCTATCGTCACCCTCTTTTGCAAATCTAACCCTATTATGCCGATTTTTATTGCCATCAATTGTTATCTGCATGGTTTTAACGCCGTGGATTTTTAGAAAAGATAATCGTTCTTTTGAAAGTAATAATCCATTGCTAGTTATTCCCGCAGAAAACTCTATCCCGTGTTCCTGCATCATGGGGTAAATTGCATTTAGGGTCGGTGTCATAACCTTATCGTAGCAAAGTAGTGGTTCGCCACCGAAAAACATTAGTCCAAATTCTTTCACCTCATTTTGGGATATAATCCTTTGTACTAATGAAACGATGCTCTTAACGCCTGCCTCATCTATGGTAGAAACGTCGAGATGCGATTCGTAGCAATACCAGCAGTTAAAGTTGCACGCTAGCGTAGGGTTGATAATCAGCTCAAAGTAGGAAGGGTCATTGTTGGTTCTTGTGAGCGTTTCCCGAACGATTGTTTCCTCGTTAATCGCTTCATCAATAATCATTTTCTTATCTACAAAGGCCTTGAATATGCCTTGGTTTTCATAGTCGCATGCACTGCAACGTCCCTGTTGAAGGGGATATGCGTTATAGTGGCTAGTAACAAGAAACGAATTCCATAGGGTGTTGTAGACTATCACCGATTCAGCTCTTTCTATGAAAACATCATATAGGCTCGCTTTCATGGAAGTATCCTCCAATTTACCATGCTATTGGTGCTAAGATATTAGTCTATCCCTGCACCAATAGCTACATTCAAATGTCACCATGCTAAGAATTGCCCATATTAAGGCTTTTTCTTGCAGTTATTAGTGCACCCGCACTGGTAAGGATTGATGCTTATGTGTATCTGTTTGTCGTCCTTTTCTTCAACTATCTCTGTACTAACAAACCCTCCCTTTAGCGACTCTTGTTCTTCCGTATTCAAGTTTTCAAACTCTTGAACCATCAATTCTAGCTTGTTCATTATCAAATAAAATTAAGAATGACTCTACTCGTATCGCTTTTCGTGGCCGCGTCCTTTGTTTCATACAGCTTCCCGAAAGTATTCGGTAGGAATTTGCTGCATTGCATTGACTGCAACTTCTAGGCTTTATTGCCTATGTCTTGATATTTTGGGTGCAGCTCTTCGTAATTAGTACGACTTACTTCACTTCTCCTTGAGCTTACGATTTCCTTGCAGGGGACTTATAAGCTTGTCTGACGCGAATGCAAAGTTATAAAAATGGGCATAACTTCAAAGTTATTTTTCCGAAAAAAAATCGTAATTTCTTTGCTTGCTAATAGCTAAAATACTCTTCATCAATGTTTTGCACTTACAGGTAGCGGTTAAAATAATTTTAGATTTCCTGTAAAATCTCTTAGTGCTTTTTCGCCACCGTGGGCGAACAAGCACTTATCTCAATTAGCGGGAAAGGTGATGAGCTTCCGTACCGGAAGCGGTCGGGATCTACACCCAAACGGGTTCCTGCGGGGCGTTTAGCCCGCTTGTCCCGCACTTTTTCAGGCACTTCTCTCAGTAAGCTTTGGAGTTCGGTGTAGGTTGTGGACGATGGTCTGCATAAAGTGTTATGCATGTGTTTTGACCTGCCACATGTTCCGCATTGTGTTCCCATGGAATCGCCGGAGCATGGCCGCCGCGGCAGCATCTCGCTCCTCTCGTCGGTTGTCCACCATCTCCTCCAGCCCTCATCCCGCAGGGCATCCGAGTACATGGTCTCAATGACGGAGCACAGATGCCAGTCTATTTGCCCGACCTCGGTAAGCTTGCCCCCGCACACCCCAGACATGATGTTGAATGGGGCTGTTGTACTCGTTGGCGTTTTCATGGTGCAAAGTCGCAGAAGATAAGCAGCTTGTGCAATGCATTTTGGAAATCGTTTCGCAGCGGTTTCACTATAATAGATTCTTCCTCCAACCCTCTGGTTTTAGCTAGTGGGCTTTGACCAACTGCTCGGTTTGCTTGTCCGCACAAAAAGCATGGCCAAATTGCGTTGTGGCAATCTATGCCTATACGAAATCTAGAAGTCGGATTGCGGGTGTTTCTGCCTTCGGCGGGGGTCTCTCTTTTTACTCCCCGACCTGCTCGTTGTAGAATATTGACACGGCGAGCCACGCCTCCCCGCCCCTTCGCCCCGTGTCGGTAAGGGCTGCGTAGCCGCTCCTGTGCAGCGTTGGCGAAAACACCACCAGCTTGCGGTTGCTCTTCTTGAAAACCCCGCGCACCATCTGCCGTTCCTCTGGGCGGTAGAGCGCCAGCGCGGGTATTGAGAGCTTGGATAGCGAGTCGGTGGCGCTGTACGCATCGCCAAAATACTCTCCGGGGGAGAGCGCAATGACGCTCTTGACCCTAAAATCGCGCAGCGAGGTGAGTAGCGCTACCGTTGCGTACCTTCCAGCCCCTACGAGGAGTACCTCCTGCGGCTGGTCCCACGAAAAAATTTGGCTCACTGCGTTTTTGGCTAGCGTCGCCAGGCTATCGGCGGGGGTGTGCGGATTGAAGAATGCGGCAGGCATAGCGGGGACGTAGACGTTGCACCGCAGCTTGCGCAGAGCCTGCGCAAGCGCCATCCGCTCCTCCCTGTCGTCATTCGTTTCGGGGAGTATCACCACGCGTGGAGCCCCCCGATGTAGCGAGAAGTGCCACCCTAGCACTTCGCCCGATCGGCTGTCTTTAAGCGCCTGCTGCGCCCATGCTTCCCCTCCGCTTAGGCACACTGCCAGCAGCATGCCTAGCTGCATCGTGCAGAAGTATACCGCTCGCCTCACGCCTGCTGATCCTCTGTAGCCGTTCCTGCAAGGATGGTAATCTCGTCGCTGTGCTGCTCTACCACGCCGATTCCATCAATGGTGAAAAAACGCTCCAGCCCATCGGGCGTGGTGATTTTCACCCTCCCCGGCACGAGCGACGACACGATGGGCTGATGCCCCTTCCGCATGGCGAACGGCGACTTTGCGCCTGGCACGGCCACCTGCACGGCTTCGCAGTCTACCGCAGTGCGTTCTGGCGTAATGATTTTCACTCGCATCGCTGCTCCCCTTCGTTTCCTGACGCTACTTCGCCTCCTTTAGCATGCGTTCGCCCTTCTCTATGGCATCCTCAATCGTTCCCACTAGGTTGAACGCTGCCTCGGGGTACTTATCCACCTCGCCGTCCATAATCATGTTGAACCCCTTGATGGTATCCTTGATGTCTACCATAACCCCCTTGAGGCCGGTGAACTGTTCGGCCACGTGGAACGGTTGCGATAGGAATCGCTGCACCCGTCGGGCGCGGTGTACCACCTGCTTGTCGCTCTCGCTCAGCTCGTCCATACCTAGAATGGCTATAACGTCCTGTAAATCATTGTACTTCTGTAGGAGCTGCTTGATGCGCTGCGCCGTCTCGTAGTGTTCGTCTCCCACCACGTCACGCGTCAGTATCCTAGAGGTGGAGTCAAGCGGATCAACGGCGGGGTAGATACCCAGCTCCGAAATCTTTCGGCTCAGCACCGTGGTGGCATCCAGGTGCGAGAAGGTGGTTGCCGGTGCGGGGTCTGTCAGGTCGTCTGCAGGTACATATACAGCCTGCACCGAGGTGATGGAGCCCCGCTTGGTGGAGGTGATCCGCTCCTGCATTGCGCCCATCTCCGAGGCCAGCGTGGGCTGGTAGCCCACTGCCGAGGGCATGCGCCCTAGCAGGGCCGATACCTCCGACCCCGACTGGGTGAAGCGGAAAATGTTGTCAATGAAGAGCAATATATCGTTGCCCTTCCCCTTGCCGTCCCCATCGCGGAACGATTCTGCCACCGTTAGCCCCGACAGGGCCACGCGCGCCCTTGCGCCTGGCGGCTCGTTCATCTGCCCGAAGACCAGCGTGGCCTGCGATTTCTTAAGCTCCTCGGGGTCCACGAGGGAGAGGTCCCAGTTGCCCTCCTCCATGCTCTTCTTAAAGGCCTCCCCGTAGCGAATTACGTTGGAGCCGATCATCTCTCGCAGAAGGTCGTTGCCCTCACGCGTACGCTCCCCCACGCCTGCAAAGACCGACATTCCGTCGTACCCTTTGGCGATGTTGTTAATCATCTCCATGATGAGCACCGTTTTGCCCACGCCGGCCCCGCCGAATAGACCAATCTTGCCCCCCTTCATGTAGGGCTCTAGCAGGTCAATAACCTTGATGCCCGTGAAAAGGATCTCCTTTTCGGTCTTCAGGTCTTCGTACTTCGGTGGATCCCTATGGATGGGTTGGTCGCGCTCCGCCTTCACGGCCGGCATCCCATCGATGGCCTCGCCAATGACGTTTAGTAGGCGGCCTTTAATCTCCTCGCCGCTCGGCATCATTATGCTTTGCCCTGTGGCTTCCACCTCCACGCCCCTCGCAAGGCCATCGGTGGAGTCCATGGCGATGGTTCGCACCTGCTGGTCGCCGATGTGCTGCTGCACCTCCAGCACGAGGCGCGAGCCATCGGGGCGTGTAATTTCTAGCGCATCGTGAATTTTGGGCAGCTGTGCACCCGGCTCATCGAATGAGACATCAACTACAGGCCCTATCACCTGCGATACCACTCCCTTTGTCATAACCACTCCCTCTTTAGGCGATGCGGGTGCTGCGCCGCACCCTCACGCACCGCAAAGGTAAAAAGATTTTTCCTCTTTTGCGTATATCCAGTGATGTTAAAATAGAACGGATGGCGTTATGTAACCCCAAATGAGGGTTGCTTTTCTGCAGGTACCCTTCGGGGCAAAGAATACCCCCTGCCTAATAGGTAAAAATCAGGCAGAGGGAAAAGAATAGAATTTCTATACTAGGAGGTTTACCGTTTATTTTGTGTCACAGCCTTGCCTCGGAGTAGCCGGGTAGCTGCTGCATAAGCTTCTGCCGTGAGAAGAATATTCTACTCTTCACCGTGCCGATGCGCAGGTTGAGTTCATCGGCGATCTCGCGGTACTTGTAGCCATGCGTATGCATCGTGAATGGCACGCGGAACTCGTCCGTTAGGCTCCCTATAGCCTTCTCAAGCTCTGAGAATTCAAGCTGGGAGTCTGCGGCGATTTCGTCCGTGCGGTTCACTAGGATGCTCTGCCCCTCCGTGTCGTCGAACATCGTGTTCTTCCGTGAGAGTCGTCGGTAGTGGTTGATAAAGGTGTTACGCATGATGGTGAACGCCCACGCCTTCATGTTCGTATTTTCTGCGTACGAATCCTTGAAGGTTAATGCCTTCAAAAAGGTGTCTTGCACGAGGTCGGCCGCGTTATCTACATTCCCCGTCAGCGACAGCGCGTAACGCTGCAGACTTGGCTCTAGTGCTAGCAGTTCCTCTGAAAAACGATTCGATTCCATATCTCAACTCCTTTCTTTTCCAATTCTAAATAAGACAGGCATTCTAGCTCTCATTATGCCGTGCGCTAGTCCTGTTTTCTCCATAGAATCGTAGATTTTTCCCCATATTTCCCGCCTTGAATCGCTGTTTCTCCCTTAGTTGCGGCACAAAGGTACGGAGTTTTACTCAAACCTCAAATCGTTTCATTTATTCATACCGAGTATAAATAACTTAAACGAGAATTGCCATTCCCTTGCCATCGTGGTTAGCTATTCTTCCAGCTGGAATTTGGCCGCGGTTTGCTGAAGCGTCGCAGCGGTTTCCGTAAGGATTTCGCTGCGATGCGCAATGTCGGCGCCGGCCTGCGCATGTCGGCTGGAGGCCGCAGTAAGCTCCCGCATGGAGGCTCGTATGTCGTTGAGGTTGTTGGATTGCTGCTCCGCCTCCTGCGCGGTGGCCTGCGAGAGCTCTTTTGTCCTCTGCATGCGCGGTTGGAGGTCCCGAGCGGCCGTACTCGCTTCACGGCTCACCGCCACGCCGTTGCTGATGGCGGATTGGATTTTTGTAATAATCGCCGCGGAGTGTTCTGCGAGCCGGCGAACCTCATTCGCCACCACTGAAAACCCTTGCCCCGCGTCCCCAGCTCTGGCGGCCTCCACGGCGGCGTTGAGGGCGAGGATGTTGGTTTGGCTGGCTATGGCTGCTAGCGCACGGGCTTGCGAGGCGATTTCATCCATTTGCTGCGCGCTGCGTTCGGTTTGACAGATTACGTTGTGCAGCCCATCGTGCGTGTTTTGCGCCATCTCCTCGGCCTTTTCGCTGTTTTGACGTACGCTGCTGAGCGCATTGTTGAGCGCATCGATGGCTGCTTCAATGTTTTCACAGGTGGCCATGCTCTCAGCGCTCGCCTGCGCAACGGCTGTGGCGGAGTCCATGAACGAGTTGCTATTGGTGCTGAGGCTCTCGGCGCGTTCGCGGAGCTGGTGAATGAGCGCGGTGAGCGTGGTGCGCATCTCCTCGAGGGTGGCACTTAGGCTTCGCATTTCAAAGCTCCCTTTCGTGATATGCTGGATTTTGCGCAGGTCGCCGCTAGCAATCTTCCCCATGTTTTTACGTAGCGTGGCCACAGAACCACCGAGGCGCCTGGTGATGTAGAACGCAACGCTGCCAAAAACGATAAGCGCCACGATGAAGAGGGATGCCGTGCGTATTAATTCGCTGCGGACATTGGCGGTGAGCGTTGCCAAGGGGCGGTCCGCCACGATGGCCCAATGCGAGTTGGAGGTGAGGATCTCAAAGGGCTCCACCCTACGCAGCACGGTGCCAAGGTCGGTGGCGACCCTGTAGTTGCTTGGGATATTTTGCTGTATGTTTTTTAGGATGTCGTCCGATAAACCCTCAATTTCCGAGCATCTTTTACCGACCAATTCATCCTTGGGGTGCATGATGATGGTGCCGAGGTCGTTGATAACAGATACGTGGGCCGTTTGGGTGGCATTGAGTTGGTTCACCTGCATCGCGAGCTGCGCGTGGGCCAGGTCAATCACAACGACACCGATAAATTTATCGTGCGCATGGATGGGGACCGCGATGCTCACCATTGCAATGGATTTTCCTTTAAGATTCTCGCTATAGATGTCGGTGATATAGCTACTGGCACCCGCCTTCAGGGCCAGGTAGTATGGCCGTTGCAGGTAGACCCCAAGGTCGCAGTATTCCCAGTAGGTTTTGCCATTGGCGCATGTGTATTCTCGTTGCCTTATTTCGTTTTCCTCTCGATACCAGCCCCCGACAAAGTTTGTAGGGTCTTTTGTGCCTAGATGCTGTACGGCGTAGGAGTCGAGCGTGTCGTAACCATCGGGCTCTAGGACTGTGGCGATGCTGAAAAAGCTCGGGTTCTGCTCCAGGATGCGCCGCATCATCTGCGCAATGATGTGGCGATCAGCGCGTTTTGTCTCTACGTCATTCTGCACGGCGAGCGCGAGGGTGCGACCCTGCGCAGAGGCATCGGAGAGAAAGGTGTTTATACTGCTTTGCGATTTGGCCACGAGGGCCTCAAGCTGCTTGTTTTCCGCGGAGAGAAGGTACTTGTAGCTCCGCATGCCAAAGTACCCTGCGAGTAGCACCGCGACGATGAAAAGGGTTATTTGGTAGGCGAGATTGAGCTCTGTGCGAAGCTTCATCCCCTTGGTAGGCGTTCTAGAGTTTTCCATGGGTCTGCGTTGATTAGGGGCCTCAAATGAAGAAATTTAGGTTCGTCCTGCGCATGCTAGAACACGATAGGCATGCCCTGCATGTTGCATATGCGTTGTAAAGTTAACGCTTTTTGCTTTACGTGCAAACGGAAAGGGTGATGCTACAGTGAAAAATTGCGCTGCGCTAACGGCTATTCTCGAAGGGAAAACGGTGTAGAGCGTGCTGTTCTCCTAGATGTATTACCAATGGAGCCAATCGTAAAGCGATTTGCGGAATGGGAGAGGATGGCGGTGCGGTGGCGTTTTACTTGATTTGATACTTTTTACTCTGTAAAATTCATAAATCGTTGTGATACAGCAAGGTATAGAGTATAGAGCGTTGAGATATCGCCTGTGATGGCATGTTTCCAAGTGGCTCATGGAAAGCACCTTAGCTGCACCCTCTTCGCATCAAATTCGGATTTCTCCGGAGAAATCCGAATTTGATGCGAAGGAGGCCCCTAGTTGGTGCATGCCGGGCAGGGCGGCCAATCGGGGGATGAAGGCCAGGGTGAGGAGGGTAGATTTTGTTGCGGAGTGCGGATACGTGAGAGGATTGCCCATCCGTAGTTTCCTGCCTCTCGTTTCGGCAATGCATTTGGCACTGCAATGCACGCTCCATGTGGCGCATAATCCGAGGATGAGGCTTGAAGGGGCTATTGGGGTGGCAGAGTGGCAACGTGCGTGTGGCTAAAAAATGCTATCTTTGGGCAAATTTTTCGGGGGATGCGAAGGCAGTACGATCGAATGTTTGTTCTGAAGTTTACCGTGGGCGGCTTCGCGGTGGGCTTCATGGTGCTGGTGCTGGTGATGGCGGTTCAGGTTTTCGGCGAGCGTGAGAGCGTGACGTTCGAATTGTTCCGGCGCTTTCATACAGCGTACCCCATGTTTTACATTTTGGACATGCTGCCGTTGCTGCTGGGCTGGGGTATGTGGTACTTTAGCCGTGCCGCAGCGATACGCAAGGCTGAGAGCGAGGGGTGGCACGAGGTGCAGTTGCGCCGCAACAAGGAGATGCTTGGGTTTGTGAGCGGGCTGCGCAGCGGCGATGAGCCGGCTTACACGCCCGAGGTTGATGATGAGTTGGGCGGGGCGCTCCTGGCGTTGCAAAAGGATATTGAGAAGCGCCGGGAGGAGGATAACCGGCGGCGAGAGGAGGACGCGCGCCGCAGCTGGGTGGCGGAAGGACTTGCAAAGTTCGCGGAGATCCTTCGTGAGGAGGGGGGTAGCCTGGAAGATTTGGGGTACGCTATCGTGAGCCATTTGGTGAAGTATGTGGAGGCCAATCAATGCGGCTTTTACATCACGGAGGAGGATGCGAGCGGGGAGAAATACTTCCGGCTCCTGGCGTGCTACGCGTACGACCGTAGGAAGTTTGTAAATCGGCGCATTGAGTGGGGGGACGGCCTGGTAGGGGCGTGCGCGCAGGAGGGCGCTACCACGCATCTGAATCAGGTGCCCGATGGCTATCTAGAAATCACTTCGGGGCTTGGCAAAGCCACCGCGCAGAATTTACTGCTGGTCCCCATAAAGCTTGAACAAGCCAATTTCGGGGTGCTGGAAATCGCCTCCTTTAAGCCCTTTGCGCACCATGTGATTGACTTTATAGAGCGGGTGGCAGGGTCAATAGCCTCTACGCTCTCCAATAAGCGCATCAACATCCAAACGGCGCAGCTCCTCGCCGAGTCGCAGCAGCAGGCAAAGACCCTCGTGGCGCAGGAGGAACAGATGCGCAACAACATGGAGGAGCTGCAGAAGGCGCAGGAGGAGGCGGCGAGGGCCAATGAAACCTTCATGAGCTTCGCCAATTCGGTGAACCATACGCTGATACGGGCCGAGTATGACATCAATGGCACGCTGCTCTATGCCAATCAGAAATTTGTTCAGAAGCTTGAATACGAGTCGGAAGAAGAGGTGCTGGGTAGGCATATTTCACTCTTTATAAGTGCGAAGGATAAGGAGAGCTTCAACGAGATTTGGGATGTTCTCCGGCGCACGGGGAAGCCGTTTGAGGGGGATATTAAGCATGTGACCCGCACGGGAAAGGATTTGTGGACTACCGCCACCTACACCTGCCAGTATACGCAGAGCGGGACGGTGGAGAAGATTCTATTCCTGGCGATTGACACCACGCATGATAAGAAACAGAATCTCGATTGGCAGGGTCAGATTGATGCACTGAATCGGGTGAGCCTCAAGGCGGAGATCACGCCGCTGGGCGACGTGATGGATGTGAATCAGCTATTTCTCGATACGCTCAAGTGTACACGGGAGGATGTGCTGCACAAGCCGCTCTACAACTTGGTGGCGAAGAATGAGCAGGCGCTGCTTGAAAGGACGATCGATGGGGTGTGCCGCGGCGAGTCGTTTAAGGGTACCTTTAAGGTGCTGACCAAGGAGGGGGGCGAGTGCTGGCTGCGAACCACGATGACCACGGTGAACGATATGTACGGCGACATCTCAAAGATAGTGCTCATCGCAAACGATATTACCCGCGAGAAGCTGATGGAGTTTGAGTCAAAGCGGCAGAACGATCAGCTCAAGCAGCAGGAGGAGATGCTGCGCCAAAATGAAGTGCAGCTCAATAGGAAGCTGCGGGAGGCGCGCGAGGAGGTCAAGAATCAGTTCAAGGAGATTGAAAAGGTGCAGATACGTAACGAGAAGACGCTGGAGGGCTTTCTCGATGCGATTATCACTACCGACCAGGACGGTGCGGTAGAGTTCTTCAATAAGGCCGCGGAGGAACTCTTTGAGATTGACCGCTCGGAGGTGTTGGGGCAGAATGTGCGGTTGCTGTTCCCCGATAGCGTGGTGGCGGAAAGCGAGTTCTTGGCGGCGTATCTTGATCCGCAGGCCGAGAAGGTGGTGGGGGAGCGCAAGGAGGTGAAGGTGGTGAGTTCATCGGGCGAGGAGAAGGACGTACTCATGCTGCTCAGCGAGGCGCGGGTGGGGCGAAAAGTGAGCTACACGGCATTTGTGCAGAATATTTCGTTGGATTTGTTCTAGGAGGGGGAGCGTGCGGCGATGAGCGAATTTATAGTATCAGCAAGGAAGTACCGGCCCACAACGTTTAGCAGCGTTATAGGGCAGCCGGTGATTACAACCACGCTTAAAAGCGCCATAGCGCGCAATCAGTTGGCGCATGCCTACCTGTTTTGCGGGCCACGGGGCGTTGGTAAAACCACCTGCGCAAGAATTTTTGCGAAGACTATTAATTGCCTTTCGCCCACTAAGGATGGCGAGGCGTGCAACGAGTGCAGCAGCTGCCAGCAATTCAATTCGGGGCGATCGCTCAATATTCGGGAGCTGGATGCGGCATCGAATAACTCGGTTGATGATATTCGGGAACTCATTGAGCAGGTGCAGCTAGCGCCCATTGACAGCCGCTACAAGGTGTTCATCATTGATGAGGTACACATGCTGTCGCAGGCGGCGTTCAATGCCTTTTTGAAGACCCTGGAAGAGCCGCCGAGCTACGCTATTTTCATCTTAGCCACCACCGAGAAGCATAAAATACTCCCCACGATCCTATCGCGCTGCCAAGTATTTGATTTTAACCGCATTCGGGTGGACGATACGATTGCGTTCCTCAAGGAGATTGCTACCAAGGAGGGGGTGACCTTTGATGATGAGTCGCTCAACGTGATTGCCATGAAGGCAGATGGTGCAATGCGCGATGCGCTGTCTACCTTTGACCAGGTGGTGAGCTACTCCGAGGGGAAGATTGAGTACCAAAAGACCACGGAGGTCCTCAATCTGCTAGACGTAAACTACTTCTTTCGCATCACGGAAGCCATTGGGCTGGGCGACTACGGCATTGCGCTGCAGGTGTTCGATGAGATAGTGGCGAAGGGGTTCGATATGGGGCAATTCCTGGATGGCCTACAAACCCATTTGCGGAACTTGCTGTTGGCCACCGACCTTCAGACGGCTAAGATGCTTGATGTGGGCGAAACCTTTGCGGGCATATACACGCAGAAGGCCGCGGCCGCTAATCCTGCGCTGCTTACGCGGGCGCTGATGATTACCACCGATGCGCAAGCGAACTTTCGTACTTCAGCCAATCAGCGGCTACATATTGAAGTGTTGCTGATTACGCTTTGCAAGCTAAAGGAAAGCGTAAAAAAAAACGGCTGATTGATGCGTTTTGGCTCTGCCGGGAATTGCCTTTGGCAGTGCATGAGCGTATTCAGCTAGCGCAAAAAGAGGCGGAGGACGCGCCGGGCGAGGTGCGCCCCAAGGTGCTGCCCAAGCGGCAAAATTTATCCCTCAGCCAGCTACAGGAGGAGGCGAAGCAGAAAACTAGGAAGGTAGAGCTGGAGAAGTTTGAGTACTCGGTGGAGAACGTGCGCCGGGCCTGGGAGAACCTAAAAGCATTGATACGCAACCGCATTCCGCTAGTTTACAGCGCCATTGCGGATCAATCGGTGAATATTATTGGCGACCACCAAACCGTTGTGGTCTTCAACAATGAGGGGGCTCTTAACACCTTCACGGCGTTTCGGGAGCGGGCGGAAAACTATTTCAAGCAGGTGTTTTCGCTAGAGGAGTTTACTGTGGAAGGAACGGTGGACCAATCCGTACTCACCTCGCTAGACCCCAGCACGCTTTCAACGACCGATTTTTGCGTATATTTGCAACAGAAGAATGAGGCGGTGAAGGATTTGTTTGAGGAGTTTAACTTAAAGGCGCAATAGGAGTCAGTATGAGACGAGTAGCAGTGATTGGTTTGTGGGCGGCGTTAATGCTTGTGGGGTGTGGCAGCGCAAAAAAAGCATCGGAGAAAGTGGAGCGAAGTGGTATGGCCGAGCAGCAAGCGGCGCAGCCCGCGGTGGATGCGGGCATGAGCCCCCTGCAGGTGGGGCTGCGAATGGTGAATGCGCGGGCCAAAGGCGAGTCGCAGTGCGTGTCGCCCATGAGCCTGATGATGGCGTTGGATATGGCGAGAGAGGGTGCGCGGGGCGCCACGAGGCGAGAGTTGGATGCTTTTTTGAGCAATCCGTTGGTGCTGGCAAACCGTGCGCTGGGGCGTGGAAAGGGCGATGATCGTGCATTGCTAGCCGCGAATGCCCTATGGAGCGACGCGGGAAAACCGCTTTCCGCCCAATACGTTGGGACGCTCAAGGAGCAGCACGGCGCAACGGCGCGGGAGCTGCAGCTGCGGTTGAAACCCGCGCTGTCGGCTGATATAATCAATGGATGGGTGAAGGAGAACACCAAGGGGCTGATTGAAAAATTGGTGGAGGCGGGCGACATTGCGCAGGCCTCAGTGGTGCTAACCAATGCGCTCTATTTTCGCGGCGAGTGGGCGCGCCCCTTCCCGAAGAGCGCCACGCACAAGGCGAAGTTCCATGCCACGAACGGTGATTACGATGTGCAGCTCATGCAGCAGGAGGGGCAGTTCCGCTACGCTGAGAATGGGCAGATGCAGATGGTAGAATTGGAGTACAAGGATTTGGACTACCGAATGCTGGTGGTGTTGCCGCGCACGTCTGCGCGGGAAACCAATTGGGGGGCGATTGATGCGGGCGCGCTGTCGGAACTCTACAGCAAGATGGAGTACGATCAGGTGAAGATATTTTTGCCGCGCTACGATAGGAAAAGTACCATGCACTTAATCACCTTGCTATCGCAGCTAGGTCTCGGGAAATGCTTTAGCGATGCCGCAGATTTTTCGGGGATGGGGAAGGAGTTTGCAGGGGAGCGGATCGGCGATGTGATCCAGGCGGTGCGCTTCACGGTGGATGAGCAGAAAACCGAGGCGGCTGCGGCAACGGGGATTGTCATGATGCGGGCATCGCTGCCGCCCGAAGCGATACCGTTCAGGGCGGACAGACCGTTCCTTTACATCCTCTATCACAAGACGCTAGACAACGCCGTTTTTGTGGGCGTGCTGGATGAGTAGCGGTGCGGGAGGGGTGTGATTCTTTTTCGGAGAGGAGCATGCGCTGCGCATAGCGGGGCAGTGCGTCTCTCCGCGCTGTTCTGAGTGCGCGCCAAGCGCCGATCGGAGCTGAGGACATGCGTAGGTGGCGGGGAAAAGCGGTGGGACCGATTGGCGCGGGGGCGCAGCTGCGATTGCTGAGCTTTTCGCTATATTTGCTGCGGATTAAAGGTAAGGAAAACGATAGATGCAGGTAACGCAGGAGCAGATGCAGGAGCTTGCGCAGCGGCAGAAGGCGCTGGGGAGGTATCTTTGACATCGATGGAAAACGAGCCGCGATAGCGGCGCGGGAGGCAGAGGCGGCTGAGGCGGGTTTTTGGAACGATAGCGATGCGGCGGAAAAGCATTTGCGCGTCACGGCGCGGCTGAAGGGATGGGTAAAGGCTTTTGACCATGTGGCCGAACTCTTTGAGGAGCTGGAGCTGACGTGGGAGATGGCGCACGGCGGTGATGCCAGCGAGAAGGAGCTAGCAAGCGCTTACGAGGGCTACACCGCGGCGCTTGATTCGCTAGAACTGCGCAAAATGCTGTCGCGAGAAGAGGACACGCTCGGGGCTATACTCAAGATAAATTCTGGCGCGGGGGGCACTGAGAGCATGGACTGGGCTTCCATGCTGCTGCGGATGTACCAAATGTGGGCGGATGAGCACGGCTACACGTGCCGAATGGCCGATTTGCAGGAGGGCGATGAGGCTGGAATAAAATCGGTAACGATGGAGATAGAGGGCGACTCGGCCTATGGGTATCTCAAGGGGGAGAATGGGGTGCATCGGTTGGTGCGCATATCGCCGTTCGACTCCAATGCCCGGCGGCATACGTCGTTCGCCTCGGTGTTCGTGATACCAGCCATTGACGATAGCATTGAAATTACGGTGTCGCCGGCCGATATAAAGTGGGATACCTACCGTTCGTCGGGCGCGGGGGGGCAGAATGTTAATAAAGTGGAGACCGGCGTGCGGCTCTACCATATCCCCACGGGGATTGTGGTGGAGAACACGGAGACGCGTTCGCAGAGCGCCAATCGGGAGAATGCCATGCGTATCCTGAAATCGCATCTCTACGAGCTTGAGTTGCGCAAAAGGGAAGAGGAGAAGGCGAAGATAGAAGGGGCGAAGAAGAAGATAGAGTGGGGGTCGCAGATTCGCAACTACGTGCTGCATCCCTACAAGCTGGTGAAGGATTTGCGCACGGGGCTAGAGACGTCGGACGTGGACGCGGTGCTCAACGGCGGGCTTGACGATTTCATTAAAAGCTATCTACTCTCGCAGGGCGCGGAGTAGGCAGCGCAGCGAGTAAAGGGCGAGGGTTGAGGTATGCGGGTGCTAAAGAATGCCATCTACCTGTCGCTCATGCAGGTCTCCAACATTCTGCTGGGGCTGCTCGTGATGCCCTACGTGACGGGCGTGCTGGGGAGCGAGCGGCTGGGAATTAGCTCCTTTGGCCTTGCGGCGGCGATGTACTGCGCCATGCTGGGGCAGCTGGGTATACACATCTACGGAATACGTCGCGTGGCGCAGGCGCGCAGCGATAGGACCACGCTGCAGCGGGCGTTCAGCGAGTGCTATGCGTATCAGGCTTTCTTCAGCGCCATTGCGCTGGTGCTGTATAATGCCTGGGCGTTGGCGCAGCGGGATGGCAATGTGGGGTACTACCTGATGTTTAACCTCACCGTGCTGGGGTACGCAACGGATATTTCGTGGCTCTACGGGGGGCTCGAGCGCTACGATGCGGTGGCCATTCGCACCTTTCTCATGCGTGCCGTGGGGGCTGCGCTCATTTTCATCTTCGTGCGCAGCGGTGAGGATTTGGGCCCGTACATCCTTGTGCAGCAAGGAACGCTGCTCGCTAGCAATCTATTCTTTTGGCTGGGGCTGCGAAGGCATGGGCTTCTTGCAAAGATTGCCCCGGTGTGGGCATCGGTTAAGAGTATTGTACGGGAGTCGTTCTGGCTCTTCCTACCATCTCTATTCGTGATTATCACCACGAGCGTTGATCGCCTGTTGCTGGGATACCTTACCACCAAGCAGGAGGTGGCGCTCTACGATTACCCGATGCGGCTGTTTAAGGTGGGGTCGTCAATCGTGGGTGTCGCGGGGAACGTCATGCTGCCACGGCTATCCAGTTTGTGGAAGGGCGGGGATGGCGGTGCGTACCGTAAAGCACTCTATGAACTTTCGCATTTTGGGTTGCTGTTGGGGGTGCTGCTCGCAGGGGGCATGGTGGTGACGGCAACGCAGACGTGTGGCTTTTTGCTGGGCGACAGTTTCAGCGGGTCGGAGAGGGTGCTCATGGTGGCGGCTTTGCCACTCACGATAAGCGGCATGGGAATTTACTTTGCCGCATTGGCGGTAGGGAAGGAGCGGCAGGTGGTGGCGGGCATTGCGGCAGCGTGCGTGGTGAGCGTGGCGGGCTATGCGTGGCTCATTCCTAAGTATGGCGCCATGGGGGCGGCGGTAGCCTACGCCGTGCCGGAGTTCTTGGCGCAGTGCTACTACGTATGGCTTATGCGTAGGCACATGCTTTGGGCGCAATTGGCCCCCCATCTCGTTAGCACTGGGCTGCTGCTTGCGCTGGGGGTGGCGGTTGCGCTGCAGGTGGAGTGCCAGGCGGCGTGGTTGCAGTTCCTGCTGCGGGGAGGGCTATTTGTTTGTATCTTTGGTGGCGGGGCAGTAGCATTGCAACCCCGCACACGGGAGTTCGTTATGGTAGGCATTAGGAAGGGGACAGCGCGGTTAAGGCGTAAAGAGTAAGGAGACGGCTATGGGAGCAGCGGAGAAGAGTGTGGCTGTGATTTTGGCGGGAGGGGTAGGGCAGCGCTTCGGGGGAGATATACCGAAACAGTATGTGGAGCTGCAGGGCGTTCCGATAGTGATGCATTCGGCGTTGACCTTCGACGCGATGAAGGCATTCGACGCATTGGTGCTCGTGGCTCGGCGGGAGGAGTTCGGGCGGTTGGGCGAGATGGTGGAGACGGCGGGGCTTGACTCGTGCGTGGAGATGGTGGAGGGAGGGGAGTCGCGGTCGGAGTCGTCCTATAGAGCAGTAGAGTCGTTAGGAATTTATGAAGATACCACGGGGGTGCTAATCCATGATGCCGCCCGGCCTTTGATGACGGAAGCCTTGGCTTGGCGGATGCTGGAGGCACTCAATCGCTTCAAGGCGGCACTGCCAGTGGTAAGGTCTACAGATGCAATCGTTGAGGTGCAGAATAGTGGGACGTGCGCGGCGCGACGGCCCCGTGATGCGTATAGACTCGTGCAAACGCCGCAGGCCTTCCGGCTGGGCGTGCTGCGGAGGGCATACGGAGAGGCTTTCCGCCGGGGGGCTGGGAGCTGGGACGATGATGCCACGGTGGTTTCAACCTTTGTTTCCGGGGTGGAAGTGGCGTGCGTTGAGGGCGAGGTGGAAAATTTCAAGGTGACGCGGCGGGAGGATGTCCTGTTGGCGGAGCAGGTTCTGAGTAAAAGGGGGCGTGGCGGTGAAGCGTAGGCTCGTCGTTGCGGTTTTGCTGTTGAGCGTTGCGGCGGTAGCTCCGCTGCGTGCGCAGTATTTGCTGGAGAACCATGAACCTATGTCGTTTTCTCGGCGACAGATAGCAGTGGATCCCCTGCGGGTAATATTTAGGGCTGGGCAGGACTCGTTGGCTCGGGAGGTGGCGAGATGGGGGGCATTTTATAGGGAGATAACGGCATTCTCTCCGCAGCGGGGGCGGCCGTTCCCGATTGTCATGTGGGGGCAGACGGTGGTTCCTAACGGCATGGTGGCCTGGACTCCCTCACGCATGGAGCTATACCCACTCACGGGGGGCGAAGAACGTACGCCAGTGCCGTGGCTACAGCAGCTCATGGTGCATGAGATACGTCACTACGCGCAGATGGAGGCGTTGGATCGAAAGGTTATACGCGCGCTGTACTACTTGCTAGGGCAGCAGAATGTTGGTATCGGGGCGTTGCTACCAGCGAATTGGTACTTTGAGGGCGATGCCATCCATAGCGAGAGCAAGTACTCCATCTTTGGTAGGGCGCATAGCGCGGCGCATTTGCAGTCGTACCGTGCGGATCTACTCGATGGGCAGGCGCTTAGCTACGACCAGTACCGTTTAGGCTCATTGCGGTATAAAGCTCCGAACCATTATAGCTACGGCACGATGATGATTGAGTCAACCGTGGCGCGCTACGGGGAGCAGCTGTGGCCGAGGGTGATGGAGTATAGCGTGAAGTACCCAATCCTGATTAACCCGGTCCATTTTGCGTTGAAGAGGTACACCAAAGGTACGCCCCTTACGCTTTTTTGGGATGCCATGGACGAGGCAGACTCCATATTCATTGCACGCACGGAGTCGGGCGAACGCCCTGCGCCGATTGCGCGGGGCGCATATCGCTCGGAGCGGGAGCCGTGGAGGCCGGGCGTGGGGCGTTTCCATTTCCAATGGGTAAGCGACTTGAACTATACACTAAGATTTGAGCGCGTTGATAATAGCACGGGCGAGCGGAAGGTGCTATTCCGGCCTGGCGCGAAGATGGGGGCGGCACGCTATGGGGATTCGGTTGCGCTGTGGGTGGAGGCAGTGCGCCACCCCCGCTGGGGAGATGTGGTGTGGGGTGAAGTGTACGCCTATAGGCTATCAAGTGGAATGCGGGAGCGGATAACGCATCGGCAGCGACTTCTCTCCCCAGTGCCCCTGGCGGGGGATAGTACGTTTGCGGCGATAAGCCTTGCGGAGAATGGGGTCAACCGTGTGGTGCGCTTTCGGCTCTCCGATGGGAGTGCGCTCGATACGGCGCGGCTATCGCAGCCTATTGAGCTACGGGAGCTGTCGAAGGGGAATAGTCCCGATGAGATTTTGGTGCGAGGGGTGACAGCAAAGGGGGCGTACGTGCTGGCGTACGATTGGCATAGCGCGAGGGTAGACACGCTGATAGCATCGGCCGCGCTGGACATCGGAAGCCTTACGCCGGCGGGCGACAGCGGCTTTTTCTTTACGGCGAGCCACAATGGGCGGCAGCAACCCTTCTACGCCCTTAGGGCGAAGCGCGGCGAAACGAAGGCCCTTTTTCGTGTGGCAATGCGAAACCATGGGGTGGACGATTTAAGTACCGATGGCGAGGGAGGATTGAGCTACAGCGAATTCACCATCAATGGGTACAGGGCAAGGCGAACAACGGCTTTTGATTTACGCCCCTGCGCAGCATTGCCTCAGGCGCAATCGCTTTTCCCTCTAGCGCAGGAGCTGCCAAACGGGGCGGAGTTGCCCGCGGCGAGCGATACCCTCTTCCCCTCTAAACGATACAGTCCGCTGCGGCATGCGGTGCGAATTCACAGCTGGACCCCCTTCTATTTCAACCCCTTTGGGGGCTTGAATGGGTTGGAAGATATACGCTGGGGCGCAGCCGTTACCTCGCAAAACACTACGGGGACGCTTGCCTTTTCAATGGGATACTTCTACAAGGAGCACCATGGGGCATCGCTTACGGCGCTGTGGCAGGGCTTGTGGCCTGCGCTAAGCCTGAACGCCACGTATGGAGGTAATTTTCGGCGCACTATATACGCCGACACGGTGCTTTTGGAACCCCACAGCGTAGCGGTGTCGCTAGCAGCGAGCGTGCCGCTTAACTTCAGGAGCGGCGCAGTTTTCCTTGGCCTTTTGCCGAAGCTTTCGGTGGACTACAGCAACAATGCCGTGGGGATGGGTGTGCCGGGCGAGATCGTAAGGGGAATCGTCAACGTGGGGTATGGAGTCTCCCTTTCGGTCCTGCAGGAGCTTGCGCCGTGCGACTTATACCCCTTCTGCGGAGTTAGGTTGCATGTCAATGGGAGGAATATGGTACGGCCCGCCAGGTTGACAGGGACTTTGGCGGAGGCCCGTGGCACCCTTTATCTGCCAGGTTTCTACGTGAACCACTCGTTGCGCTTGTCGGGTTTTGCAGCAAAGTCGTTCAAGGCGCTGCGAGCAGCTGTCTTTAGCATGCCCATTCGAGGGTTGGCACTTGGGTTCCCTACAGCAGAGCTGCAGACCACGGAGGGGTGGAGCGCAGCGGTAGACTACACGCTGCCGCTAGGGTACCCCGATTGGAGTTTGCGGGGGTGGCTCTACATGCAGAGGGTATACGTCAACGCGGCGTTTTCCTGCGCCCTCTACTCAGACCTCAAAGGGGTAGAGCAGCTGAAAAGAGCGTTGTTTTTAGACCTAGTGAGCGACCTTTACCTCTTTCGTTTCGGGTTTAAGATTACGTTGGGCGCAAGCGTTGGCTACTCGCCGTGGGGCGACAAGCTAGGGCCACGGCCGTGGGGGCCCTGGAGCTTGAATGGAATTTTTAATGTAGGGCTATAGCCGCTATTTAGCTAAATCTGCTAGGCTTTTCGGTAAGAAAAAGGTTTTTGTGGGGGCGGAGTAGACGATTAGGGACGGGATGTCGCGCCCCACGCCGTTGACCACGATGCGATTGGTGTTGGCGTAGGCTATAATCTTAGCCCTGCCGCGCTTCACCGTGAGCGTGGGGGTGGAGGGGTTGCTCGTGGTGTCAATGGTGAAGGAGGCTTTAGGGAATACCGCAGTGTGTGGGGCGAAATATTTCTCGGTGACGCTTTTCAATCCCTGCGGGTAGCCGAGGAGGGATGCCATGTAGCGGTGCAGCTCCGTGTTGTAGATTACACCTCGAGGCGTATCGCCCTGCGGGTGGTAGAAGGCGGCCCAAACCTCTTCCGCAGTGTGGCCGTGTGTGGAGAACGCTATGGGGGTACGGCCGTTCAGGATGGTTGCTACAAGGTATTCCAGCGAGCCGTCGTGGGGTAGGAAGCTGCTGTTGTCACGGTTTTCCTTTGTTATTGGGCTTAGAGGGTAGTGCTGACTGTTGTAGAGCATGTTCCGCTCGCTATCGCTAAGCGAAAACCCGCATTCGGTCTGAAAGAGGGTATCGAGGGACTCGGGTCGCGTCTTCTTAATTTTCTTGGCGAGGGCTTCCGCGGAGCTGCGGTATCGCATTAGCTGCCCGAAGAGTTCGCTGGCGGGGTACTCATCGTAGCGGGGCCAGGCGTTGCTTCCGATGGCCACGCCGCCTGTGCAGTGGTCTGCGGTGATAACAACGGCTGTTTCGCCGTTCTGCTTCGCAAAATTTAACGCTACTTTGCACGCTTCGTCAAAGGCAAGGAACTCCTTAGCCATTGCAGCAGGGTCGTTGGCGTGGGCAGCCCAATCGACCTTGCTACCCTCCACCATCAGTGCAAAGCCCTTAGAGTTTTGGTTAAGCTTTTCGATGGCAATGCGGGTGGACTCTGCTAGGGATGGGAATTTGGCAGCATCACGGTCAATCTCGTAGGGGAGAGCCTTGGGATTAAAGAGGCTCCATAGCTTTTGGCTCTTGTCGCTGCGAAGGGCCTTGACATCGTCAAAGAGGATGGTGTAGCCCTTACTCACCAAGAAGAGGCTATCCTCTTCGGTGAGATACTTCGTGCCGCCCCCGATGAGCACATCGATATCATTGTGCGCCATCTGCTTCGCGAGGAGTGGGTAGTTGCTACGGCTTTCGTGGTGCGCGGCGCAGTTGGCGGGCGTGGCGTGAGGGTATTGACAGGTAACCACGATGCCGGTGCTTTTGCCTTGCTCTAGGCGTGCCGCCTCAAAGAGCGTGGCGAGCGGAGAGTAGGCGAGGGCTGGGTCTACGGGTACGAGGTTGTTGGGCCCATCGTCGTAGGGGTATGTTCCGATGAAGCCGGTGATGGTGGGCATGCCGGTGAGGTAGCAGCTGGCGGTAGGCGCGGAGTCGCCGGTGGGAGCGTTAGAGCAGAAGGTGATAACGGTAGCCCCGGTGTAGGAGTCAATGGCGAGGTGGAGCGAGTCGGGGAGTAGCATACGTTGGTACCACCGTGCTAGCGAGACGGTGGAGAGAGAGGTGCCGTCGGAAATCATTAGGATGACGTTTTTGACTGGCCTCGGCTGCCTCGTTTGGCCCTGTAATGAGTTGTGTGAGAGGAGGAGAAGAGATGCGATAAGTACTATTAAGTAGGTATGGGGGAGGGAGTTTCGTTTGTAGCTATTCATGGGTGCTATGAGATAAAATGTTTGTGCTAAGGTAGATATTTTCATGCTATTTTTAGTGTTCCCTGTTAAGCGCTGAAAACACGAAGGGGGCGCAGAGTAACTACTCTGCGCCCCCTAGCAGGTTCTGTTCGTTAGCTAACTACTTCATTAGCTTTTTGATGGCATTTGCCAACCGCTTTACGCCCTCTTCGTTTTTCTCTTTTGACATGTAAGAGAAATTGCAACGTAACGTATTCTTACCGCCACCATCGCAGAAGAACGCTGAGCCGAGTACAAATGCCACCTTCTCCTTAATGGCAATCTTGAACAGCTCCTCTGCGTCCATGTACTCGGGCAGGGTGATCAGAAGGAAAAGGCCGCCCTCTGGCTCTGTCCACGTTACCCCTTCAGGCATGTACTTTTTGAAGGAGTTTATCATTACCTCACGCTTTTCACGGTAGTTCTCAATGATGCCCTTGAGTTTTTTATCGTAGAGTCCCTCTTCCATATAGCGTGCGGCGATGCGCTGCACGAACGGCGGTGTGCAGAGATCCGTGGCCTGCTTGGCCATCACCACCTTGTCCACGATCTTCGGGTCGGCTATGATCCAACCGATACGGAAGCCAGGGGCGAAGGTTTTTGAGAAGGTGCCAAGGAGTACCACGCGCCCCTCGTCGGCTAGCTGGTAGATGGTAGGCTGCGGAGTGCCGGCGAAACGGATTTCACGGTATGGGCTGTCCTCTAGGATAAGCACGTCGTACTTCTGCGCCACGGCGATGATTTCCTTACGACGCGCCTCGGGCATGGTAACCCCCGCAGGGTTTTGGAAATCGGGAATGACGTAGATGAACTTGGCGCGTTCGCCCTTAGCCTGGAGTTCCGCGAGCTTCTTGTCGAGGAGGTCAGCGCGCATACCCTTGTCGTCAAGCGGAATACCCACCATGTCTGCCCCGTAGTTCGTGAAGGCCTGGAGAGCACCTAGGTACGAAGGAAGGCCGCAAATTACCTTATCGCCCGGATTGACAAAGATTTTGGGGAGCAGGTCAAGGGCTTGCTGCGAGGCGGTGGTAATGATTAGGTTATCCAGTTCCAGCTTGAGGCCCTGGTTCTTGTATCGCTGCACCAACTGCTTACGTAGTAACATATCGCCCTCGGTGGCTCCATACTGTAGTGCTACGGTGGCCTCTTTGTCCATCATCTCATTGATGATTTCCTTTAGCTCCGACACTGGGAAGCATTCGGGTGCGGGTAGACCGCCAGCGAAGGAGATGATGTCGGGGTCCTGAATGAGCTTCAAAAGTTCACGTATCGCGGAGCGTTTCATTCTGCCCGCGCTCTCTGAGAAGAGAGAATCCAACTGCTTTACCATAGCATTACGATTTAGAGTGTTTTACTTCAGCACTAGGCATCCCCCATGTCCTGGCATGGGGAGATGCCCCATTAGTTCCCTACAAAGGTAGGTATTTTATCTATAGATGAAAAATATTTACAAATGCGTTTTAGATACTCAATAATGTCTTGGCGGCTGGCCCTACGAATTCTGCTACTAGACAGGATAAAAAAGTAGGCAAGAGGAGGGTGAATTTCGCGCTGGCTTTTTGAAATATTGTTGCAAGAGCATCGTTATTGCAACAATATGAGAGAAATGTTTACCTTTGCACCCTAGAAAAAGGAGTCTAAAAGAGGGAAAGTAAAGGAGGATAGCAATGGATAGTAGAATTGAAGGCCTTCATGAAGAAGGTAGCCATCAGGGCGAGGTAGAGGAGGGTCACTGTGCGCAGCATGCGCATTCTGGGTGTAGTTCTGCCGGTAATGAGTCGAAGGCGCACCACGCTATGGGCCATCACCATGGGCATCACCATGGCCATGGTGAGCTCTCAGGGCCACGGCTTTTTTGGGCATCTATAGTCAACTTTGGTTTTGCCCTACTAGAAATAATCGGGGGACTGCTCTCCAACAGCCTCTCGCTTATCTCCGATGCGGTGCATAACCTCACCGATGCCACCTCAATTTTCATAGCCTACATTGCCAATCGGCTTGGGCGGCGTAAGCCTAACGCACGGCATACCTTCGGGTATCGCCGCGCGGAAATACTCGCAGCGTTGTTCAACGCCGTGGTGCTCATTGCCATTTGCCTTTACCTTTTCGTAGAGGCCTTTAGGCGGTTGAGGAATCCTGAGGTCATAAATAGTAAGCTGATGCTCATCGTTGCGCTGGCGGGTCTGCTGGCCAACGTGGTGGCGATGGTAATTCTGCACTCTTCACGTCAACATAATCTCAACGTGCGAGCAGCCTACATGCATCTTCTCGGCGATACACTCTCATCCGTGGCGGTTATTGCTGGAGGTATCGCTATGCTGTATGGGGAATGGTTTTGGATAGATCCATTGATCACGGTGCTTGTAGGAGCTTACATCATATGGCAGACGTGGGGCATAGTGCGGGAGACCACAGAGATCCTCATGCAGGCGGTGCCGCCGGAGCTTGATGTGTACCAAATTCAAGATTACCTCAATGGCGTAGAGGGGGTCGCCTGTGCGCACCATATCCATTTATGGCGGCTTACGGATGAGGCGTTGCACATTGAGGCGCATATTGAGTTGGATCGAGATATGCGTACCAGCGAGTCGGCTTTGCTGTTGGAAAAGCTGACGCAAGGGCTTCATGGGCAGTATGGTATTACCCACGTGACGCTGCAAATGGAGTATCGTCCCGACCATGATGCCCGGCAAGCGATATGCCAATGTAACTAGCGTAGTGGAAGAGTAGCCATCAACAAAATTTATTACCTTTGCGGCGTAGGAAAGGATAGGATGCGAACATTTCAATTTCTTTACTCTGCGCTGGTCGCATTTTTGTGGCTATTCGTGGGTAGCGGGGAGGGTATAGCGCAGCAGGACTCTATGGCAGCCGTGCGCCAGTGGACGATGGCTGCGTGCGTGGCGCAAGCCAAGGAGCATAGCCTAGATGCCGCAGAGGCGGAGCTTACGTACCGGTCGGCGAAGGCGCAGCTTAATAGCGCCTGGTGGACATTGTCTCCAACGTTCAGCGCGGGTGCATCGTACGATTTGAACTTTGGACGGGCTATAGATTACGGTAGTAATACCGTGTCCAACGACCTACAGTCAATTAACTTAAACGTTTCGGCAAATCTATCTCTTTTTGAGGGGTTAGCGAGGATCCATGAGATTAAACGTTCCCAGCTTGGGCTGCAGGCAGCCGAGGCCCAGCAGCTTGCGGCGGAGCAGATGCTCACGTTGCGTGTGGTGCAAGCGTTCCTTGATTTACTGTACCAGCAAGACCTTATAGCGGCTCGTCGCTACCAGGTAGAGGCTTTGGAAAAGCAGGTGCAGTTGGCGAAAACGCGGCAAGCGGCAGGGCAGGTGACGATGGGCGATGTGCTTGACATGCAGTCACAGCTCACCACGGAGCAGCAGGCGTTGCTAGAGGCACAGAATGGGGCATGTGCAGCCAACGTGGTACTCATGCAGCTCATGAACTACCATGAGGGCGACTCTATACAGATCGTGGCTCCGTACAGCGTTGATGGAGATGTACCGCTGTTGCCTGCCTACACTACGGATGGTCTCTTTGAGGAGGCTGCGCGCGACTATCCTACCCTGCGGGCCGCTAGGCTCTCATACCAGCAGGCGGAGCGGGGCGTACGCATTGCGCAGGCGGGCTACATGCCAAGCCTATCGCTTAATGCGGGCTACGGCACTGGGGCTCGCAAGTTCCTCCAGGAGAATCAGCATATGCCTTCGGATAGCTACAGCGATCAGTTGAAAAACAATTCGAGCGTGTACGTTGGCCTCTCGCTGCGTATCCCCATTTTTGATGGGTTGGCAACGCATGGGCGTGTGCAGCAGGCGAGGATAAGCGCGATGAAAAGCGATGTGGCCACGCAGCGCGCAAGCCAGGAGCTGTACAACTTAGTGCAGCGGTCGTGGAATGATGCGCAGTCTGCCTACAAGCAGTATCAGTCGGCTAAGAGCAACGTGGAGGCGCTCCGCCTAGCGGCCCAGTGGGCAGAGAAGAAACGGGAGCTGGGAGCTATAAGTAGCTATGAGTACACGCAGACGCGAAGCAAACTAAACGTGGCAGAGACAACGCTCCTGCAGAGTCGGTATGTGTACATGCTAAAACTACTCGTTTTGGATATATATAGAGGAGTGCCTATAGAGCTGTAAACGAGGGTATTTAGTAGAGCGTAGCGTACGACTAAGAAAAGACTTGGAATATTGGCATGGCAATGAAGAAAAAGAGTTGGGTTATTATTGGCATTAGCGTTGGTGTATTAGTCGTGTTGATTGCCGTTTCTAAGATTTTATCTGGTAATAAAAGGAGGAAGGGGGCAAGCGTAGAGTACGTAATCCCGCAGCGGCGTACCATTGTGCAAACCATCACGGCTAATGGGCGTATACGCCCCGAGGTGGTGGTGAAGATTAGCCCTGAGGTGTCGGGGGAGATTACGGAGTTGCCCGTTGTGGAGGGGCAGTCGGTGAAGAAGGGCGATCTTTTGTGCCGTATAAAGCCCGATAGCTACATTAGTTACCGTGAACGAGCGGGGGCCTCTGTGCAGTCAGCGAGGGCGCAGGCGGCGCAGGCCAACGCGAACTATCTACAGCAAAAGCTCAACTTTGAGCGCATGGAGAAGCTGTATAAGGACAGCGCGGTGTCGTCAGCAGACTTTGAGCGTGCACGGACGGAATTTCAGGTAGCTGAGAGTCAATTGAAAGGCGCACGCTACTCTGTGGCCAGTGCTGAGGCTTCGCTCCAAGAAGCCGACCAAAACCTTTTGAAGACAACCATATATGCCCCGCTCACGGCTACCGTGTCCCGTCTTAGCGTGGAGCTCGGCGAGAGGGTGGTGGGCACGGCGCAGATGGCTGGTACGGAGCTCATGCGCCTAGCCAATATGGAGCGCATGGAGGCGTGGGTTGAGGTATCGGAGAGCGACATTGTGGGGGTACATCTCGCCGACACAGCTGTTGTGCATATTGATAGCTACCCCGACACGACTTTCCGAGGTCTTGTGACGCACATCGCCAATACGGCCATTGACGCAGCGTCCAAGGATCAGGTGACGAGCTTTGAGGTGCGCATACGCCTTTTACCCGAAAGCTATAGCTACCTCGTGAAGGGGGCGGGCGACAGCCCCTTCAAGCCGGGCATGTCGGTATCTGTAGATATTCAGACGCAGCGCGCCGACAGCGCATTGGCTGTGCCCATTGAGTGCGTCACCCTATGGCGGGGAAACGATAAGAACAAGAAGCTACAGCGGCAGGAGGTCGTCTTTACGGTAAACAATGATACGGCGAGCATGCTAAACGTGCGTACGGGTATTCAAGACAGAGAGTACATACAGATTGTGGAGGGGTTAAAGGACTCGGTAAAGGTGATCTCCTCCCCCTATTCTGCCATCTCCAAGACGCTTTCTAACGGCGATAGGGTTAGCGCAACGCAAGCAAAAGCAAAAGACGATGAGTAGCCCAATAGCGGTGCAAAGGCAGACCCTAACGGAGAGCTACCCAGAGCTCTTGGCCATTGAGTCAAGCGGCGAGCGGTGCGAGGTGGCATTCGCGAAGGGTGTAGACTGTTATGTGGCGACAGATGGCGAGGTGCGGGATCACTCTGCGGTGCTAACGCTGCTCGTAGAATCTGTACTACAGGCGGCTGGAGTATCGGCCAAAGAGATCAAAGCGGTTGCGGTGAGCGCAGGGCCAGGGTCCTATACGAGCCTACGTATAGGGCTTGCCACAGCCAAGGGGATGGCGTACGCCATCGGATGCCCGATTATAGCGGTGCCTACGCTGGAGGCGTTGGCATCTGAGATGGCGCAGCGCATTCCGGATGGCGTGTCGCCCAAGGCATTGCTACCCATGATAGACGCCCGCCGCATGGAGGTCTATACGCAGCCCTACTCCCTGACGCTTAGCCCGTTGGGAGATCCTTCTCCAAGGATTTTTGATGGGGAGACTCGCCCTTTCTTTGCAGAGTTTGCCCCGGCTCTTTTCGGGGGGCCCGGTGCACAGAAGGGGAGTGCGTACCTTGAGGCGTTGGAGTATCATTTCTTGCCGGGGGTAGAGCTCACGGCGGGGGCTCTGCTGCCACTGGCGTTGCAACGATACAAGCGGGAGGAGTTTGCATCGCTCGCCTACCTTGAGCCGCTCTACCTGAAGGAGTTCGTTGCGCTTCCCTCTAAAAAACTATTTTAGACCGTATCGCTGGGTGTAGCAATGGAGCTAAGGCATTCGCCTCGGCCCTAAGCTTTTGGAGCAGGCTGAGGTATGCAGGGGCGTTCGGGTCGCTGGGGCGGTGCGCTCGCGTTTGCTGTAGAGCTTCGTAGCGTTGGAGTATTTTGAGACCCGCTGCATCCACTATGGAGCTCACAAGTCGTCCTGTAATAATTCTAAGCGCAAGCGGAGAGGGCGAGAGGAGGTCGTTGGCGTAGTATCGGTAGTCCCGCAGCTCATCGTGGAGAATCTCGTAGGAAGGGAAATAGGAGAGGTGTTGGTTGGTTGAGAGGAGACGATGTGCCTCCAAGAGCACTTTGGCATGGCTGTAGGCAGAACTTTCCGAGGGGGTGGCAGCCCGCCGCGTGGGGGAGACCATGAGAATGCCGCTACGCACGGAGGAGATGGTTTCCACGATCATGTTTGGAGTCTCATCCGCTTCTACGCAAAGGATTATGTATGGCGAGTTCCCCCCGATTGGTGAGAGTCGTTGAGGGGAGGCGGACGAGGCGTAGAGGCCGCATTGGGAAAGCAGGGTGGCAAGCGTGCTGGCGAAAGCACCGCCCACGCAAAGTATCTCCTGCGAAACCGCTAGGCTGGGCATTCTGGGTACTTGCACAGTTGAGGCTAATCGGGGCGAGGAGAGGATGGGAACGAAGCCCCCGTCCTCCTTTCGTTCATTCCTTTCCGCCAATGCCACGTTGCCCCCTATCGCATGCCAGAATCGTTCCGTCACAATGCTTACCGTCAGGGGCGATGGGTGTGCCAAGTCGTCACTAAAGAAACGGTAGTCACGCAGCTCGTCGAGTACAATCTCAAACGCAGGGAAGTAGTGGCAGCGTGCATTTTCGTTGATTATTCGCCTTGTCGCCTCGAGCAGTAAGGCTTTGCTCACGGCGTTACGGTGCACCCCGGAGAGCAGGTGCCGCACGGGGCTAACCGTTAGCACTATCTCAACGTTGGGATTTATTTCACGAACCTCACCCAGCACTCCATGCCAGGTTTCCACAATCTCCCCGACTGTGGCAAAACTTTCCTCAAACTCCTTGGAGGGTTGTTTGTGGCAATTTGCCACCACCTCTCCATTCCTTCGAAAGAGCAGTGCCGTGCCAAAGGTTACCACCACCATGCCCGCCTGGCGTATGCTTTCTCGCAGCGTCTTATGTCCCTCCGCAATCTTTCTCCGCAGCTCCTCTCGGCTTTCCCCGCACACATCGCTGTGGCAATCGAATGACACCCACCTCCCATTCCGTACTACAAACCGTTCCCGCCTTGCAGATTCTTCCCGTAGAGCATCATGGATTACCATGGCTATCGAGAGGGGATTAAAAAGCGTACCTAACGGATTTACTACTACCTTTTCTCCCTGTTGCTGGAGTCTACTCCCCATCTCGGCGGCGAAGCACGACCCTATCATAACGAATGACCCCCCATGCTGCATATGGGGCAACGGTGGCGTCGCTACAGATGTGAAAATTTTCGGGTCATTCATCTCCATTGGTTGGATTAATCGTAAAGTTCCTATCTAGCGGATCTAAGGCCAGCAGTGCGTGCTGCACGTTGAATCGTTGTCGTATTGCGTTCTCCGCCTGTTTCGCCACTATCAGGGCTTTACTAAGTTCAAACGAAGGGGACGGCACTACGCGGGCCGAAAAGTAGATTTCCTCCTCGGCGAGCTGCCACACGTGCGCCTGCTGCACCCTCTCTATACCGTCACGTTGCTCCACAAAGCTAATGATTTCCTCTACGTTGACACCCCGCGGCGCGGCCTGCATGAGGATGCGCACGCATTCCCTCACGATAGGCCAAGTATTCAGCAGGATGTAGATTCCTACGCAGCAAGAAACGATAGAGTCTACCCATGCGACGTGCCACAGCTGAATAGCAAAGCCCCCTAGAATTACGGCCAACGAGGAGAGCAGGTCGGCGAGTAGGTGCAGGTAGGCGGCACGTACGTTAAGGTTGCCATGCGAGGGACGGCGTAGGATTAGCATGGAAATGAATTTCGCCGCCATCCCGATTCCCGCAATGATAAGCATCGAGCGGCTGTCAACGTGCGCCTGGCTGCGTAGGCGGCTGAATGCCTCAACGAAGATGAATGCGTAGATGACTAAAAGCGCTACGGCGTTGCATAGTGCCGCGAGGATTTCAAAACGTCGAAAGCCAAAGGTGAACTTGGCTGTTGGTTTTTTAAGGGCTACCCGTGTCGCTACGAAGGCAATTACAATCGATGCGGCGTCGGCGAAATTGTGTACCGAGTCGGAAACGAGTGCCAAGCTGTTGGAAAATATGCCTCCGATGCATTCCATGATGGCAAACCCCACGTTGATCGCCGATGCCCACAGCAAACGGCGGAGCGAAAGCTCCCCTACGTGCGTGTGCGCGTGGCCGCGGTGTCCGATTGGCTTACGGCCTATTCCCCTTTTGGCTCCCTGTTCTACAGTGGTGCTACGACTCCCCATGCCCCATTTCCATTTTTCAAGGCGCAAAGGTAGTAGAAATAGAATAAATGCAACAGCAGTGCAAGAGAGCGTTACCCTCTAAAGAATAGGTCTTCCCCCAACTGGTTGTTTGTCAACTCCACGGCACTCCAAAGGGTGCGAAGAGCCCGTTCGCCCTTTGCGCCTATGCCTTTGGAGTAGTCGTTGACGTAGAGATTGATGTGTTTTCGCTGCACCTCTGGCTCCATTTCTTGGGCGTGCGCGGTTACGTAGGGCATTACCTCATCGGCGTGCGTCCAAGCGTAGCTAATGCTCCGCTCAATGGCCTTATGCACAGTGCGTTTTACCTCTGCGGGGAGTGTACGTTTCACGAGGATTACTCCGAGTGGTAGGGGGAGGTTAAACTCCTTCCCCCAGCGATTTCCGATGTCCTCTTCGGCAAAGAGATTGAGTTTTTGGTAGGTGAAGCGCCCCTCGTGGATGAGAAGGCCATGCGTCACTTGGCCTTGCTGCACGGCGTGCTCAATGTCGGAGAACAGTAATTCTCTGAACTGCGTCACCTCGGGGTGGAAGAGTCTAAAGAGCGCAAAAGCGGTAGTATGCGCGCCGGGGTGCGCTACAACTGAAGTGTCTGTTAGGTCTAATCCCTGCCCTGCCCGGCGCACCAGCAGCGGCCCTACCCCCTCACCCATTGCGCCACCGCAAGGAAGCACTTGGTACTCATCGCAAAGGGCGGGGTAAGCAGCTGCGCTTACCTTTACTACGTCCGCGCCGCCTTGCCGTGCAATGGCGTTGAGCGCATCAATATCCTCTAGGCGCGGTGTTATCGTGCCCGTGCTAGGCAGCAGCCCGAGGGCTAGTGCCCCAAAAATAAACGTATCGTTCGGGCAGGGCGAGAAGGCCCATCTAAGTGCGTCAATTCCACTACCATTCATCCTTGTTTCCTAAATATAATCTTATGATGCCTAGCGCAGCAATGAAGGCTTCATGAACACCCTTCTGCGCCTTCTGAATGCTCCATTGTGCAGCCTCGCCTGGTGCGCAGTAATTCGATACGGAACGAATGGATAGTGCTGGGATCCCTAGCTCTGAGGTGGCGAAGGCGAAGGCGGCTCCCTCCATGGTTTCCACAGAGCTATTAGGAAACGCTCTACCGAATGCTGAAATGGGTTCTCCCTGCGAGGGGAAGGCCATCGTGTAGCCACGGCGCACCCGTAGCGGGGAATGGATGCATTTTAAAAGGCATGGGGCTGTGGCTACAATCCATCCGTCGGAATCGCAATGGTGCATAGGGAACGGCGTGGCTTGAAGCGGCTCAAATCCAGATGGGCGTACAAAACCGTAGTCGAAGAAGGTGTCGTGCGATACCACCACGCTCTCGCCAATAGTTAACGACTTATCACGTGCGCCGCAAAACCCTAGATTTATGGCGAAGTCGAAGCGTTGCGAGGTGGCGATTCTCATTATTGATACAGCTGTAGGTACGGCGCCAACGCAGTCCCCACGGTCCGTTAGAAAGGAGAAATGTGCGTTTTCGCCTAAAGCGTAGCAGTCCGTATCTATCTGTAGCGCAGCAAGCTCCGTGCGCGAAGCTGCGGCAATGAGGATTTCAAGCATTGTGAGGGATGATTTCTTGTAGCTCTAAAAGAGGTGTTTCAGTGTTTCTCTATGCCGAAGTAGGCTCTTTGCCATTCATGCTGCATGGTTTTGCAAAGGTAAGCTTTCTTTAAGAGACTGTTGCAGACAAATATCCCGCACTGCTGCGCCCCTGTGAAAGCTTTTGGGGGGCATTGCGCTGTGGGCGGGTACTGTCGCACGCCCTGCAATGCATTGTGGCGCGGAATGCGTTGAGGAAAAGTGGATTCCAAGTAGCGTTCCGCGTTCCCATACCCTCCTACAAATCCCTACCCCCTTCCCATCAAACCCAATTATTGCCGGCAATAATTGGGTTTGATGGGAAGGGGGTGTGCGCTTAGTGTGTGGTAATCAGTAGGATAGAATTTATCGGCTAGAAGTGAGGAGAAGTGGTGAAAGAAGGGGTCTTCTTCACGAATATACTCCGCTTTGTGTGCGGTTCGTGTTGTACCCACAGGGAAGTCATTCGCAACGTATTCCCGTTTTGTTTCGGGTATTGGGCGTAGAAAAATCAAAAAAAGAGTGAACAGGACAAAAAGAGTGAGAAATAGTACAAATATTTCCTTAACTTCGCACTCACAGTTTGAATAGTTGACACCTAATAAATAGAATCTTGCTATGCATAAAATGGAGCACTTACTACTGGTTAGCAATTCGACCAACGCTGGCGAAGAGTATTTGTCGTGGCCAATAAAGGAGATAGGTGAATTCTTGCAGGGAGTAAAGCGGGTGGCTTTTGTACCCTATGCAGGAGTGACCTTCTCGCATGATGATTACGTTAAGAAGGTTCAGAAGCGTTTTGATGAGATTGGTGTAGAGGTGGTTGGCGTACATACTAACAATGATCCACGGGAGGTCATCGAGGAGGCTGAGGCTATTGTGGTGGGCGGCGGCAACACGTGGCGCTTGCTCCAGCTGATGCAGAATAACGATCTGCTTGATGCGATTCGTCAAAAGGTGAACGCAGGTACGCGGTACGTGGGTTGGAGCGCAGGGGCCAATGTGGCATGCCCTACCATTCGCACCACGAACGATATGCCCATCACGGAGCCCCGCGATTTCAACGCATTGAGCTTTGTACCGTTCCAGATCAATCCGCACTACCTTGATGTTAGCCCCGCGGGGCATGGTGGCGAGACCCGTGAAGATCGCATAATGGAGTTCATTGAGGTGAATCGGTTCATGTACGTTGTAGGGCTTCGTGAGGGGTGTCTTCTTGAGGTGAAGGGGGACAAGGTAGAGCTTCGTGGCAAGAAGGCAGCGCGTATTTTCCACTACGGGAAGGAGCCCATGGAGGTGCAGCCGGGCGGCGATTTGCAATTCCTTATGGCGTAGCGATGGCTGGGTCATGGTTTAACGTGTAACCAATTAACGCAGTAGCATTATGAAGCGATTTCGGTTTGTTTGTGCGATGGGGGCATTGGCTCTCATCTGCGGTCTGCAAGCCCCCTTCAGTAGGGCGGCAGAACCTGTAACTGTAGAAACCCCGAAGATTATTCTACAGCACATTGAGGGTGATTTGACATTCACCGACCCTGCGAGACTTGAAGTGCCTTCCGACACGGTGGTAGTTTCCATCAACGGCAAGGCACAATCTGTTATTGTGGAGAAGGGTGTAACGACGGTTCCCTACAAGTTTGAAGGGCAAGAGGAGCTGCAGATAGTGTACGACTCCCAGTCGTTGCCATCGGTGCCGGTGCGTCCTATTCCGCTATGGCTCAGCATACTACCCCCGCTCGTTGCAATAGTGATGGCGTTCCTCATCAAAGAGGTGTACAGCTCGCTATTCACCGGTATCCTTGTTGCCGCAGCGATTATTGCATACTACAATGGGGCGAACGCCTTCCTCGCCATTTTTGTGGGCATTCTTGACATTGTGGATACCTACGTCATCACAACGATAAGCGATTCGGGGCATACTTCCGTGATAGTCTTCTTAATGCTGATTGGTGCTACTGTGGCGATTGTATCGCTCAACGGCGGCATGAAGGGACTTGTTGGCTGGCTCTCGAAGCATGCCAAGACGCCGCGTTCGGGTCAAATCGTGACGTTCATCATGGACATCTGCATCTTCTTTGACGACTATGCCAATACGTTGGTTGTAGGTAGCACCATGCGCCCGCTGGCTAAGAAGCTGAGAGTGTCGAAGGAGAAGCTCGCCTTTATTGTTGATAGTACGGCAGCGCCTGTGGGTGCGTTGGCGCTTGTTACTACCTGGATTGGCGCGGAGCTTAGCTACATTGAAGAGGGGGTGAAGGTTATAGGGATTGATGAGAGTCCGTACTCCCTGTTCATCGCTAGTATTCCATACCGGTTCTATCCGATTTTCATGCTGTGCTTTGTGCTGCTTATTGCGCTCACCGGGCGCGATTACGGCCCAATGTTCCATGCGGAGCAGCGGGCGCGTCGCGGCGAGGGGTATGCCGAAGAAACGCTGGGGCGGAATGCAGATAGCGAAATAGAACCCGATGCGAGCATTGAAGGGAAGTGGTACAACGCCGTGGTGCCTATTTTGGTTCTTATCATCGGCACGGTGATAGGTATTGTTGTCACGGGGTATAGTGCCGATGTTTGGGCGACTGACAAGTCTTTCGGTTCTAAACTTATGACCACCGTGGGCGGTGCAGACTCCTACGTGGCGCTTCTGTGGTCCAGTATTGCCTCAACGATAGTGGCCATAGTGATGACCTCCATTCAGAAGGTACTCAACTTCAGGCAGTCGATGGAGGCCATGATGGTGGGTTTCAAAATCATGCTTCCGGCAACGGTGGTGCTAATCCTTGCGTGGACGCTGGCTTTGATGACGAAGTACATGCACACGGCTGATTTCGTTTCTAGTGCACTTATTGAGTGGAACGTTACGCCGCTTCTGCTGCCGGCACTTACGTTTGTGCTCGCAGTAATTATAGCGTTCAGCACGGGAACCTCGTGGGGTACTATGGCTATTCTCTACCCGTTGGTGCTTCCCGTGACGTGGCACCTTACGAGCAACGCTGGCTACGCGTACAACGATGGTATGACGGTACTCCTTGATGTGATTTCCTGCATCCTTGCAGGGGCTGTCATGGGAGACCACTGCTCGCCGATTTCAGATACCACGATTATGAGTTCCACCTCTACGGGCTGTAACCACCTTGAGCACGTACGCACCCAGATGCCGTACGCCTTAACCGTAGGTGGGGTTTCGCTGGTGTGGATTATCTTCTCATCGCTCGGAGTGCCGGCGTGGCTGCTGCTCATTTTGGGTATAGTTGTGCTATGGACTATCGTCCGCTTCGTGGGGAAACGCGTGGAGGCGTAGCGATGTATTGATGATGTATTGAGGAATAGCTGATATAGAAGGGCTGCGCCAGCGGGGATTGGCGCAGCCTTTTTTTCTGCCATAGGGGGGTATGGAACCTTGAAAGCATTGCAATTTCCCTTTAATTCGACCTTCTGTTTGAGGGCTACCGTGGGGTGGAGGCATAGCAAGTCGTCGAGTCATAGCTCTTATTGAACAGTAACCCTGCTAGTCCCCCATGCTGTATAGTTTTCATTCGTACTTGCTTAGTTGTTAAAAAAATGTTATATCGCAGCGCTCTTTTCTTTGATGGGTGCTAAAATCTCACTGCCATGAATGAAAAAATTCAACTTCGGTGTCTTCTTGTTTCGTTGTTGAGTGCTATGTTGCTGGGCGTGGTGCCGCATGTGCTGCTGGCGCAGCAGCCCTACGAGGTGCGGATAGGTGATTATCGTATTGTGCCCCCAGCCAATGCAAAAGAGCTTGCGGGCATCAGAACCAGGGGCGGAGGGCGCACCCTGCCCGATGGGCGGCAGGTGGTGCTGCTGCAACTCTACGAGCAGCCTACCCCGGCGGTGCGAGCCGAGCTGTCGCGCTGCAATGTCACCTTGAATGACTACCTCGGCGGCAATGCCTACTTTGCTACGCTGCGCCCGTGGGATCGCATCCGTATGCTCAAGTCTGGCAAGATCCGTTCGGTTATGGCTATTGAACCCGGATGGAAAATTAGCCAGGTCCTTGTCGGGGACAACGTGCCGGATTTCCTTGTTGCATCGCAGGGCAAGGTGCGAGTGAGCCTCGCCTACCACGCTAGCGTGGACGATCGGTTCGTGCGGCAGGTCATGCTGCGGATGGGGATTGAGGCGGGGTACATTTCCACCCTCTTCCGCTCGGTAGATGCGGAGTTGTCCTCCGACCAAATGGTTCAGCTAGCTGAAGAGCCGTGGGTGGTGGCTATAAACCCACAACCCATACAGCCGCAGCTTGACAACTACCGTGGTAGGGTGATGACGAACTCTCACGTGTTGGCTCAACCCTCCAGCCTGGGCGGACGAGGTCTCACAGGGGCAGGCGTTAAGGTGGGGGTGTTTGATGGAGATGTGGAGCGACACGTGGATTTCGGAAAACGGATACATGTTCAGGAGAGCGCAATGTCTGTGAAGAGTACTGGGGGGCATGGGATTCATGTGTCTGGTACTATGGCGGGCGCAGGGGTGCTTGATCCCTTGGCAAGAGGCGTTGCGCCCGAAGTGGATTTTTACTCGTACAACTTCTTGGAGCAGCCTAACGGTATGAAGGTTAGCGAGAAGATGCTGGAGGCCGCAAGGCAGTTTAATATCAGCATTACGCAGAACTCCTACGGCGTGGCCTTTAAAGGCCGTTGCAATGTTTATAATAGGTTCTCCTACAATGGCATGGAGAACAGCTGGGAAACCGACTATATTACTAATCTCTACCCCCACCTGCTGCATGTCTACTCGGTAGGGAATGATAGAGCAACGGAGGAGGAAAATTGTGGCCATGTTTATGGGTCGTCTACCAAGCGTTCCAAGAATGCGCTCTACGTCGGGGCGCTCAATGCGGACGAATCGATGGGAGCCTACAGCAGCTGGGGTCCTATGGATGATGGGCGTTTACTCCCAACCGTAGTAGCCCTAGGCACTGACGTGTATTCAACGCGCGGAGGCAACTCCTATGGGTTGGGTACAGGGTCGTCAATGGCTTGCCCCGCGGTGAGCGGTATTGCCGCTCTGCTCACGGAGCGCTATCGGCAGCTTAATGACGTGACAACGCCACGAGCAGCCTTGCTACGTGGAGTCATAGCCAATACGGCGAGAGACATGGGGAATGTCGGCCCGGACTACCAGTACGGATACGGTTTAGTTGATGCTGAGAAAGCTGTGGAAGTGCTTGAGAAGGGTTGGTTCTTTGAGGGTAAGCTGGAGGCAGGGATGGGAGACGTGTCGCATACCATTGAGGTGCCGGCCAATGCGAAGGAGCTGCGGGTAATGCTGGTGTGGTCTGATACTGTATCCAATAAGCAGTATGGCTATGGGGAGTCTGCTCTGATTAACGATTTGGATTTACAGGTGGCTCAGAGCGGTAGCGTTACCCTGCCGTGGGTGCTAGACCCCTCAAACCCCCAAGTGCCGGCTACGCGGGGCGTGGATAGTCGCAATAATATGGAGCAGGTGACGGTGGAAAACCCTGCTGCCGGCAGCTATGAGATAACCGTAAAGCCCACTCGGATTGCGAGCCAAGGGCAAGAGTACGCGGTGGTTTATTGGATTGATGAGGCCGCCCCAGCCATTGTCTACCCGCTAGGCGGTGAGCTTTTGGCTCCAGGTGATAAGTTCTATATACGTTGGAAGGGTATGGAGCCCCCTGTAAGGGTGGAAATGTCGGTTGATGGGGGCGAGTCCTATAGCACTATCGCAACGGGCGTCGGTGCTGACAAGTTTGAGTATGAACTGCCGAATAGCACCCCTTCCACCGTGGCGGCATTTATACGCCTCACCGCGGCCAATGGCATTGTGAAAAACCTGCATCCTTTTAGCGTAATAGGAGTGCCTCAAAAGGTTGTTGTGGACGAGGCTAGCTGCGGCGGATCCATCACGCTCCGTTGGAACTCTGTAGCAGCTGCTGCGGAGTACGAGGTGATGAAGGCCGATGTGGAGAAGGGTACGTTTGAACTATTCGGCACGACCTCCGACACCAGCATGGTTATTCCCTACAGCAAACTCTCCACCGACACGCGCAATGTTTTTACTGTACGCACCAGAGTCGGGACGGGGGAGGTTGGGCGTAGAGCCAATGGCATCGCTGTAAAAGCGGCTATGCCCCTCGTTCTCACCAAGCAGAACATTCCTTTTGTAGAGCATTTTGAGCAGTTCCCCTTGCAGTTCGTGCAAGTTGAGATGGGGAAGAACATGGAAATCAGTCATCCCTCCGAATACCCCGAGACTAAGGTGGGCACCGGCCACCATTTGATGGGTTCATACGCCTCGGCTACTCAGAAAAATTCGGATTGGAGGTCAGATAGCGTATTTGCTACGAAGACCAATATGAATCGCATTAGCATGTGCAGCGTTGATTTGACCAATACCGGCTACAGCGCGCTTCACCTCACCATTCCTATTACTCAAGTGTACCATAAGCTGCGGCAAAATAGCTCAGTGAGGGTTTTAATAAATGGGGTTTTGGCGAAGGATTTTGCCGGCGATTCCATTTTCCAAGCTGCAACTCCAATTGACTATAGGGCTAACAAGCTTTGCTTTGACCTTACCCCCTTCCTGGGGCAAGTGGTCAGTATTGAAATCCAGCATGTGTCGAGGGATGCACGGTGTATGATTGTAATCCATGAGATAAAGATTGCGCCGCCCGACAGTGCGGGGAAAGTGGAACTCACTAAATTTGAAACCACGGAGTTGCTCGCGGGGGATTCCCCACGTAACGATGTGCGAGTGGAGGTGCTAAATAATCAGCCGCGTCCACTCCCCTCGCTGGCGGTATCGTATCGCATCGACGATAGGTCCAGGGTGGTTGAGAGTATAGCCGATCTAAAGCCCTACGAACGTAGGCTGTACACCTTCCTTACCCGTGCTGACTTATCATCCAAAGAGCTGTGTGGCCACGTGTTCAACCTTACTGGGGAACTTCTCCACCCCGATACGGCGAACGCTAAAGCCCATTTCCAGGCCATTAATACGGGGCAGGTCTATCCGCTGGCCTATAGCCCCTTGGAGGATGTTCCGTTGCTTGGACGAGTAATACATGACCCGAAGCGGACGGTGGTTGTACAGGATAGCCTCATTTTCACTCCGTACCGAGGCGCATTCTTTGGCTACGATGATAATCAAGAGTCCACCGTGCGCTTCAAGCCTTCAAATCCCGCCAAGCGGCTGCGCGTGCTCTTTGAACGATTTGATACAGAAAAGGGTGCTGATGGCTTTTTCGTTTACAACTGCGAGGTTCCAGAAGACTTAGAGCTAGAAAAAGTACAGCATACCGATTTACTCACAGGCTCGTTCTCCAATCGGGAGCTGTTGGCTAGCACCAAGGGCGGGGACATTACCCTTAAATTCTCTTCTGACATCAGCATCTCGGGCAAAGGGTGGCTGGCGCGCATCACAGAGGAAGACCCGGTGAACATATTTACGCTGCGACTGCTAACCCTTGAGTCGTACTATTCAGACCAAGAGGCTACGATCTCCATCACGATACGTAACAACACAGATGTGCCGCGGGACAGTGTCCGTGTTGCGTATTACATTAATGATTCGCACGAATGGGAGGTTGAGACTATTAAGAGCGTGATTAAGCCTAGTAGCGAAATGACGTATACCTTCCCCGCGAAGGCAAGCCTTCCCTTCGGGGGTCATTACACCGTAACGGCGCGCATCCTTGCCCCCGACTACGATGAGAGCGACAATATCGTATCCGCCACTGTAACGAACGATATCTATTGCCACGATGTATCCATCAAAGAGCCGAAAACCCTTTTCATTAAGGGGGTAAAGGCCGCCGATGGCAAAGAGATTACCACGAATGCAGGGACCGGGAATGTAGACTACCATATTGACAGTCCGTTTACGATATATGCAGGTAGCCCTGTCACCCAATTCTTTGTCACTACCAGTGCCTCCCTTACGGATAGCACGACCATTGCGCTGTATATTGACTGGAACGCTGATGGGCAATTTGATGAGAGCACGGAGCGTATTAAAGTCGGCCCTGCAGTAGCGGGGAATGTATACCGCTTTGATGTCAGTGTCCCTGCTTCGCGTAAGATAGGGAAAACCCGTATGCGGGCTGTGATTGGCAAAAATAAAGAATTGAATGCGGCTTGCCCCGCTGATACGTTAACCCTTGGCGATGTGAAGGATTTTCTCCTTGATGTGAAGGATGCCCCATTCCCAGTAAATGACGTTGCGCTTACTGCGCTGGAGGTGAAGAGTGGACGGGGGTTAAAAGCCGAGGAGCCTATTACCATTAAGTTGAAAAACTATGGCGCTGAGAATATTACTACGCTTGAAATCACTTTAGAAGTCAATGGTGCAAAGATTACCGAGGTGGCTAACGTGGATGTGCCTGCCTTTGGTGGGGGTGCATACACCTACACCCTGCAGCATAAGCTTGACCTAAGCGCCATCGGACGGTACGACATCCGGGTGAGCATCCCCGATGACCAAAATAAGGAAAACAACGAGCTGCGTACCATCTCCTACTCGGTGCCAGAGCCGGCCCCTGATGCCTTCTACGCCCTCAAGTTTAGGAAGAATCAGCAGCCCGCAGAGTACCTGAACCTTGGCTCTCTCAACGGTACGCCTATGTATTCAAGTGGAGGCCATCGAGACATTACCCTTGAAGCGTGGTTCATGCCGCAGGAGGATGGTAAAAACGTGATTTTCAACGGCAAGAATATCATTATCTCAACGATAACGAACGATACCACCACCGATTTCCCCAATAACGCTGTGGTAATACAGTTCGTAGCTCCCACTACTAAAAAGAAGCTGACGGTTTTCACCGACGCTGGATCGGTTACTCCGCATCAGTGGCAGCACGTGGCGGTGGCGCTGCATCTACAAAACGCCGGGGATCCTAACAACTTCAAGGTGTTTATTAATGGCAAGCGGCAGAATGTGACCCTTACAAAGGGTGCGAGCTTCTATAGCTATGGACAGGAGAATGGCAGTATGCCAATCTATGTGGCGCCAGATTTCGGCGGTATGGTACGTCAAATCCGTTGCTGGAAAACGCAGCTCTCCGACTCCATCCTCTCCCTCCCTGCACGGATGTACTCTTCGCTGCGTGACGCTACTGGCAAGCTGCCCGAGGGGTTAATTGCAGAATTTGCCATGGGGGAGGGGCCAAAGAGTGCGGCTACGCTCTCGGACGACATCCAGGCGACCATCCATAGCTCCCGTATCGGCAGTGCGGACGATCCAGTGTGGGTTGCCCCTACAGACCTCATAACGAACACGCAGTTTGAAGGGCAGGTCTTCCCTGCCGAGAAGAGCGATCCGAATACCCTTACCATACCGTTGGATGATACGGTAGAGCTAGACAAGGTAAAGGGGAACATTATCGCTGCATGGCCAGGTACTAGCTTGACGTATAAGGCTGATGGGCGGCCGATACCACAAGATGCAGTGTTTGATTTGCGCCAACCAGTAGAAGTGGTGGCAACAGTGGATCCCGCATATACCTTTGGGCATTCCATAGCGCCCCAAACGTATAAGCTTGTGGCGGAGCATATCTCAGAGGCTAAGCTCATATCGCTTGTAGCTAGGAAGGGCGACAATCCAGGGCTAGCCAACGATGTTAATGCGGATATTAAGGGCGAAATGCACATGGACCTAACGGGGATTGCCAATTTGGCTAGCGTTGCCCTTTCTTTTGAGGTTTCTAGTGGTGCCACGTTGGCCATCGGTGGAACTCCGCTAATTATCGGGGTGAATCACATTGATTTGTCGCACCCCGTGGAGCTGACGGTTACCTCGGCCGACAAGCGTAGCGTGTCCCGCTATGCGGTTGAGGCCTTTAGGACACAAACGATTACATGGGATGCCCTGGCTACCACGAACTACACCTTTGGGGATGCCCCCCAGCGGCTGCTGGCGCGTAGCAACTCTAACCTCCCTATTGTTTACACTTCGAGCGATGGCAATGTGGCAACGGTCAGTGGCGATCGGCTGTTGATTACGGGCGTAGGGAAGGCGACCATCTCTGCCATGCAGCCAGGGGGCAATCGGTGGACAGCTGCTGAGCCTGTAGCACAAACCATAACGGTGAAGCCTAAGGCGGTGACCGTTTCGCCTAAAAGCCTAGAGATTGAGGAGCAGCAAGATCTTCCAAAGCTGGAGTTTAGCTTCAGTGGGTTAGTGAAAGCTGAGCATGCCAAGGCCATCAATCTGCCTTCCTACGGGGTCTATGTGGGCGGTACGTTATGGGAGAAGCCTATAGCATCGCTGCCTGTGGGGGTACATGAACTTAAGCCTACGAGCGGTGATCCATACCGTAGCGGCAGCTACGAGGTAACGCCGAAAGGTGGAAAGCTTACAGTGAAGGCATCCCCGGTGGTTAAGACCGTTACGTTCATCGTTAAGAGCGAAGAGGACGAGACCATTGATGGGGCTACCGTGCGCATTGGCCGCGACGAGTATGCCACAAATTCCTCTGGCGAGGTGCAGGTAAAGCTGCGCCAAGGTGATTACGAGTACAGAGTTGAAAAGGAGGGATTATTCCCAAGCGATGGCACTTTTAGTGTGAAGAATGCTGACTTTGAGGTTAATGTGAGAATGCGATTGCCCGAGTTCACGCTTTCCTACACCGTGAGCAATGCCCAGCAAGGGGTCATTTTGGCTAATGCGGAGCAGCATGTGCCGCGAGGAGGAAATGGGATGCCAGTCTACGCATTGCCTGCGTCAGGATTCCTGTTCTCTCAATGGGACGATGGAGTTAAAATCAATCCGCGCGTTGATAGCGATGTGAAGAAGAATATCAGTGCGGCGGCGCAGTTCGTCGCCTCGGCCTTCACGGTCACGTACACCTCAGCCCCGCATGGGCGTATTGAGGGCGAGACGGAGCAAGAGGTGCGTTACGGGGCGAAGTCAACCCCAGTAACCGCTGTTCCAGACGATGGGTACGCATTCGTTCGTTGGTCTGATTACTGTGCGACCCCAACGCGGGTAGACTCTGGGTTCACAGACAATGCTTCGTTCACGGCAATTTTTGATCGCTGTCCAACGCTGCCCTATACCCAAAACTTTGATGACAGCTTTGAGCTGCCCAACTTTTGGTCTACCATCGATTCTTCGTATGAGCAGTCTCCATGGTTTGTGTCGAATGATCCGCTCAACTATATTAATCCTATATCGGGGAATAGCGCATTTGGCTACGCTTCGCGCAATGCGAGCCTCTACTCTCCTACCTTTGCCATCAGTGAGGGCGAGGCGGACTCAGTTGTTTTGGCTTTCCAGTATAATGGGTTTCCCTGGCCAGCTGGCTTGATGGGCATGGTGCAGTACAAGACGGAGAAGAGCGGCTGGACCGATATGCAGCCGCTCAACCTTAGCTTCCAACCCGATGAATTCCATGACACCATCCCGCTGGTAGCCCTAGAAGGTGCTGGGAAAATACAATTCCGGTGGATAGTACTAAATGGTGCGGAGGAAGGTTACCCCATTGTGGTGGATAACGTTGCAATTAGCCTAGTGCCGAAGACACCAGTCTCAACGCCCTATACGATTACCTATCGCACAGGCCAACACGGCAGCCTAAGCGGTGACACCGTCCAATTTGTGGAGCAGGGCAAGGATGGTACACCTGTAGAGGCAATCCCTGTGGCAGGCTACCGATTTGTGCAGTGGAGCGATGGCAAGACCGACAACCCGCGTACCGAACACAACGTAAAGGGCGACCTAACCGTTACGGCGGAGTTTGAGGCGATCCCCTACAACGTTACTATTGGTGCGCTGCAGAATGGGAGGGTAGCTGCGGATTGCGCTACCGCAACGATTGGTCAGGTTGTGACTCTTACCGTTACGCCCAGCGCAGGGTATCGGCTAAAGGAGGGAACGTTGAAAGTGGCAAAGGTCGATGGAACGGGTGATGTGCCCATTGCAGAGGGTAAGTTTGCCATGCCAGCCTGCGATGTATTAGTAACTGCGGAGTTTGAGGTCAAGGAAGAAGAGAAAACGGGGCTGTCGCATGGGCCTTTAGAGACCCTGTCAATCCATCCGAACCCCACCCAAAGCGGGGTTTACGTGGAGGCTGAAGGCGAGGTTAGAGTATACAGCGCCGAGGGATATCTCGTGCTTAGCGCAGTGGCTGCGGGCGAGGCGTACCTAGATTTGGGCAGCTTGCCTTCCGGCCTGTACATAATTCGCGTGGGCAATAGGGTTGCAAAGCTTGTAAAGCGGTAGGCTTTACGGAGAGCAATAGGATTGCGGAGGGGATTCCCGAATAGTGGGAGTCCCCTCCGTTTTTTTTCGGAGAGAGAAGCTATTGCAGAGAGAGGGAAGAGTCGTGTTGTGGAATTGCCCCATTCTACATGCCGTTGCGCTCGGTATTAGTCTAAGGCCCTACGTGTTCGCCTACTACTGTAGAAAATGGGGAGCTAGCGATAACTAAAAATGGAGTTGCCTTTCGTTTTGTAAATTCATAGCGAAGTATTACCTTTGCAGCTGCGTTTGCGTAGGGATATCGGCAGCTGCGTTCGGCAGTGCTGTACCCGAGGGAGAGGTGGGTGAGTGGCTGAAACCAACAGTTTGCTAAACTGTCGTACTGGGTAACCGGTACCGGGGGTTCGAATCCCCCCCTCTCCGCGCAGGGCTTCAAAGGTACTCCCCAAAGGTAATCGGCAAGGCTTATAGGGTTTGGGTGGTCGTTGTAAAAACGACGGCTCTGCGTTGGCGTTGGTGCGCGGCGTGTAGAAAACCGCGCTTTTTGTACCTTCGCGGCGTTAAATAGACGTTGATGATTGAGGTTAGGAATATTGCGATAATCGCGCACGTCGACCATGGGAAAACCACGCTAGTCGACAAAATGATTCTTCAGACGAAGGTAGAGGGCTCGGAAAAGAGCGAGGATGGACAGTTCCTTGATAATAACGCATTGGAGCGGGAGCGGGGGATTACCATTCTCAGCAAGAACGTTTCGGTAAGGTATAAAGGGGTTAAAATCAACGTTATCGACACGCCGGGGCACGCTGATTTCGGCGGCGAGGTGGAGCGCGTGCTCAACATGGCTGACGGTGTATTGCTTTTGGTTGATGCGCTGGAAGGGCCTATGCCCCAAACTCGCTTCGTGCTGGAGAAGGCTTTGGGTTTGGGTCTGCGTCCAATAGTGGTTATTAACAAGGTGGACAAGCCGAATTGCCAGCCGGACAGGGTGCAGGAGGATGTGTTTGACCTAATGTTCTCTCTCAATGCCACCGAGGACCAGCTCAACTTCCCCACCATCTACGGTAGTGCTAAGGGGGGGTGGATGTCAACCGATTACAAGCAGCCAGCAGGCGATATTACCCCGCTCCTTGATACCATTATAGATTACATCCCTGCGCCGCAGGTAGAGGAGGGCACGGTGCAACTGCTCATCACCTCTATAGATCACTCAAACTACGTGGGGCGAATTGCGGTGGGAAAGCTGCATCGGGGTGTGCTGCACAAGAATGATAGGGTTTCCATAGTCCATCGTGACGGCACTAAGGAGGCGTTCACGGTTAAGGACCTCATGGTATTCGTCGGGCTGGGTAAACAGTCGGTCGGCACCGTTGAAGCTGGCGATATCTGTGCGGTGGTGGGTATGGATCAGTTTGACATCGGCGACTCTATCTGTGACGTGGAGAACCCAGAACCGCTGCCCACCATTGCGGTTGATGAACCCACTATGAGTATGCTCTTCACCATCAATAATTCCCCGTTCTACGGACGTGACGGCAAGTACGTCACCTCTCGCCACCTAAAGGAACGTCTCGATCGGGAGTTAGAGAAGAATTTGGCGCTGCGGGTGCAGCCCGGCGCAACCCCTGACTCGTTTGTCGTGTTTGGACGTGGTATCCTGCATCTTTCCATTCTCATTGAGACGATGCGGCGCGAAGGGTACGAGCTGCAGGTGGGGCAGCCGCAAGTGGTGATAAAAGAGATTGATGGGCAGCAGTGCGAGCCGATAGAGTACCTTTCCGTTGGGATTCCGGAGGAGTATTCTGGGAAGGCCATTGAGCTGGCTACGCGTCGCAAGGGGGTGATGCTAAAAATGGAGACCCGCGGCGATCGGCTCGACCTAGAGTTTGAGATACCCTCTAGAGGCTTGATAGGGCTCCGCAATCAGCTGCTCACAGCCTCTGCGGGAGAGGCGGTGGTGACGCACCGCCTCAAAGGGTTTGAGCCCTACCGGGGCACTATAGACACCCGGCAAACGGGGTCGCTGGTGGCCATTGAGAGCGGCACAGCATACGCCTATGCCCTGAATAAGCTGCAGGACAGAGGATCTTTCTTCATTGAGCCGCAGGAGGAGGTCTACGCGGGGCAAGTGGTGGGAGAGGGAACCCGTGAGAGGGATATTCCGCTCAACGTGTGCAAGGCGAAGAAGCTTACGAATATGCGCGCCTCGGGCAGCGATGACAAGGTGAATCTTGCCCCCGCCATAAAGTTCTCGCTAGAAGAGGCGTTGGAGTATATCGGGGAAGACGAGTACGTGGAGGTAACGCCCCACGCATTGCGAATCAGAAAGATTATTCTTGACCAAACGGAACGCAAGCGGGCGGAGAACCAATAGATTAGTGCGGAGGTTGGAAGCCATTCCGTGGGGTGGAGAAGTGGAGTGATGGAAGGGCCGAATAGGATCTTTGCAGCTCCTCAGCCTTTCCTAATCGCTTTTTCGACAGAAGGTCAAAGAGAGGAGTGTGTACAAATGGGCCCCGCAGCATTGCAGCTGCGGGGCCCATTTATGTATATTCGGAGGCTACGATAGCTTAGCCCACCTTATGGAATGTGATATCCACAGACTTACCTATCGGACTAGTGAATGCCTCTAGGATAACCATTAGTGCCTGCATCTTTTCGCTTGGAACACCAGCCGAGAAGGCTTCCTTGACGAATGCGGGTTCAAGCTTGTATTTAAGTTCCCCCTCATCGGTTTTTGAGAGGGTCAAGGTTTTGCTAGAGATGCTTTTGGCAAATGCATAGCTTATCTTTCTCTTGGCATCCTTATCGGCTTCTGCCTTCAGTTGGTCGAGGGTTGCCTGCGGGATCTCATTGAGTTGCAGCACGAGCTTACCATTCTCCTCTTTCCAAGTACCGTTCGCACCGTCCTTAAGCCCTGAGAAAGTGACATTGCATGTGTTGCTCTCGGCACTCACCGTTATAGTTATGCCCTGGGCAAAATTGACAGTTTCAGTGATGGCTTTGTGTACAAACTCTTCGTATTCAGCTGCCTTGCCTTGCAATTGTGAGTTGAAAAGGAGATCAATGGAAGAGATTAGCGCCTTTATGGTTTCCGTCTTCTCCTCATCTGAAGCGATGGATTGATTCATCACTTTTACCGTAGCCCACTTGCCCGTATAGGAAAAGTTCTCCTCCTTGTTCTCCTTGTTCTTATCGCAGCTCGTAAAAGCGAGCGTGGATGCGAGCAGCACTGCACTCGCTATGTATCCCCACCTTGCTAGTTTCATGACGCACCAATGTATTGAGTTATGCGCAGGGCCCATTCCCCACGCTGTTTGTTAAGCAGTATCAAATTATGTACCACAATTGCTGTCAGCTTCTACGTGGGCTAGGCGACAAAGTGTCATGCGGCGGAGCGAAGAATTGTCAGCTTTTCCTGTTGGCACGGAAGTGGCGAAAGCAGGGGGTGACGGCAGCGCGAGAAGGGCTGCGGAGTGTGGAACAAGTAAAAAGTGTAAAGTGATGGCAAAGGTGAGTGTAAAGCCGTTGGCGGATAGGGTGCTAATCAAGCCGATGGAAGCGGAGACGAAAACGGTAGGCGGGATATATATACCAGATACAGCGAAGGAGAAGCCGCAGCGCGGCACGGTGGTGGCTGTGGGCAAGGGGACTAAGGATGTCACGATGGAGCTCAAGGAGGGAGATGTGGTGCTGTATGGAAAGTATAGCGGCACGGAGATAACCATAGATGATGAGGATTATCTCATCATGAAGCAGGGCGATGTGCTGGCGGTACTGTAGGGTTTAGATGTAGGTTGGAATAAAGATTAAGAGAGGAATAGAGAAATGGCTAAGATCATAAAGTTTGACACCGATGCGCGCGACCAGCTCAAGAGCGGCGTGGATCAGTTGGCAGATGCGGTAAAGGTAACGCTGGGTCCTAAGGGGCGCAACGTGGTGATTGACAAGAAGTTTGGTTCGCCCACGGTGACCAAGGATGGTGTGACGGTGGCGAAAGAGGTGGAGCTGTCGTGCGCGGAGGAGAACCTCGGGGCGCAGCTGGTGCGTGAGGTGGCCTCAAAGACGAACGATGAGGCTGGCGATGGCACAACGACGGCTACCGTGCTGGCGCAGGCCATCGTGAAGAACGGCTTGAAGAACGTGACTGCGGGTGCGAACCCAATGGACCTGCGTCGCGGCATTGACAAAGCGGTGACCGTGGTGGTGGAAGAGCTGAAGAAGCAGAGCCACAAGATTGATGGCGACTTGAAGAAGATTGCGCAGGTGGCGACAATCTCAGCGAACAATACCCCTGCGATCGGCGAGCTGGTGGCCACGGCGATGGAGAAGGTGAAGACCGAAGGGGTGATAACTGTAGAGGAGGCGAAGGGTACTGAAACCACGGTGGAAGTGGTGGAGGGGATGCAGTTTGACCGTGGATACATTTCGCCCTACTTCATCACGGATGCAGAGAAGATGACGGTGGAGCTTGAGAAGCCGTACATACTGATTACCGACCAGAAGATTTCCTCCATGAAGGATTTGCTGCCGGTGCTTGAGCCGATAGCGCAGTCGGGGCGTGCGTTGCTAGTGATAGCGGAGGATGTTGATGGCGAGGCGTTGGCGACGTTGGTAGTCAATAGGCTACGTGGTACGCTGAAGATTGCGGCCGTGAAGGCGCCGGGCTATGGCGATCGCCGCAAGGAGATGCTTGAGGACATTGCTATCCTGACCAAGGGTACGGTGATAAGCGGCGACAAGGGGTTGCGCTTGGCCGATGCGCAGTTGGAAATGCTGGGGCAGTCGGATAAGGTGTCGATGGATAAGGATAAGACGACCATCGTGAACGGCAGCGGTGACAAGGCTGAGATAGCGAAGCGCGTGGCGCAGATCGATGCGCAGATTGAGAAGAGCACGTCAGACTACGACAAGGAGAAGCTCCAGGAGCGCAAGGCGAAGCTGGCGGGCGGCGTAGCGGTGCTGTATGTAGGTGCCAAGACGGAGACGGAGATGAAGGAGCAGAAGTACTTGGTGGAGGATGCGCTGAGCGCCACGAGGGCTGCTGTGGAAGAGGGCATCGTGCCGGGCGGCGGTGTGGCATACATTCGTTCGCAGAAGGCACTGGACGGCCTGAAGGGGGATAATGCAGACCAAACGACGGGTATCAATATCGTGCGTCGTGCCATAGAGGAGCCGCTGCGCCAGATATGCGAGAATGCGGGTATTGATGGCGCAGTGGTGGTGCAGAAGGTGCGCGAGGGGAAGGATGACTACGGCTACAACGCAGCGAAGGACACCTACGGCAATATGATGAGCGAGGGTGTAATAGACCCGACCAAGGTGGCGCGCGTGGCGTTGGAGAATGCGGTGTCCATCGCAAGCCTATTGCTAACCACGGAGTGCATTATGGTTGACGAGAAGGAGGAGACCCCAGCAATGCCGGCCAATCCGGGCATGGGGGGCATGATGTAGGCAGATTGTAAAGTTTAAAGTAGGGCGGGGAGCTTGCGATTGCAGGCTCCCCGCTCTACTTTTTTGAGGTGCGAAATTCTCGGTATCGGTTGTTGAGGGAGTAGCGCAGCAGTGTTTAACCGGATATAATAACAAAAGAACAACGTGAGAATTGGAGGGATGTGCTGTGAGAATGTCGAGAGGTAAGGGACTAAGGGTCCAAAGAGCTAGACTATTGAGAGGTTGTTCTGCGAGAGGGGGAGGCGAGGGCGGGCAAATTTATGTGGGTTGGGTGCAGGGGTTTTTCTAGTTCATAGCTTGTGGCTATTTGACTAGCTGCAAAAGTGGGTCTCTACGTAGTTGCGTGATTTTCATAGAACTAACACTATAAGGATATGTGAATTCTGAGTAGTTTGCTTTGTGAGGTGAAAAAGGTGGTCATTGAGGGGGGGGGGAGAAGGAGAAAATTTTATTTTTTACTTGTGGCAATTTTGTTTTTAGAAAAATTTATTATATTTGCAACCGTACGGAGGGGAGAGGAACGCTAATTTTTAAACACCCGTTGATTATGAAGGGACGATGTTTACTATGGATACTCCTGCTTCTAGCGCCCATAGGGCTGCAAGGGCAGGTGGTTCGGTTTGGGCAGTACGAGGTGCGGCCTGAGCAGAACGTGTTGGTGCAGGCCCGGCGAACGCGTGGGTTAGGCGCTGCGAAGAGCAGCCTAGAGCTGGGCTTGCCGCTGAACGGCAAGGTGAATGTGCTGATGCAATTCGCGAAGACTCCCACGGCGAATGATTTGCAGCGGTTGGAGGCTGCGGGGGTGGCCCTTTCGGGCTATGTAGGGGGGAACGCCTACTATGCCCAGGTGGAGCCCGGCAAGCGGCCGGCGGATTTCCGTGACCTAGGGGCGGTGTCGGTCATGACGATGCGTCCTGAGTGGAAGCTAGCGACACCGCTAGTGGCTGGAGAGATTCCGGACTGGGCGCAGCGAGGCCATGGGGATGTAGCGGTGACGCTGCATTGGTTCGGCAATGCGAGCGTGTCGTACGTACGAAGCTACGCCGCAGCACGAGGCTGGGCAATCGGGGAGGTGTCTGAGACGCTGCAGGCGATGGCGTTGACGCTCCCTGTTGACGCGGTAAAATCGTTGGCAGCGGAGCCGTGGGTACAGCATGTGGCGCTGGTCGACCCACCGCAGGAGCTGCTCAACTACGGCGGGCGTGTGCTGGGCGCCGCAATGCCAGCCACGCAGCCCCTGGCGCTGGGCGGTAGAGGATTGATGGGGAAGGGAGTACGTATAGGGCTGTGGGACGGTAACATAGAGAATCACGTGGACTACGGAAATAGGACGCATGTGCTGGAGTTTGAGACTTCGGTAGCAGAGTCGGGTGGGCATGGAATGCACACTGCGGGTACGCTGGTCGGGGCTGGGGTTCTCAATCCACTAGCTCAGGGCATGGCGCCGAAGGCAGAGCTGTATGCCTCTAACTTCAACACGCAGCGTAATGGACTCTCGGTGGCCGAGGAGATGGAGCAAGTGTACCAAAAGTATAACATTGCGCTCACCTCCAATTCCTACGGAGTGCAGCTTGGGCGGGTCTGTGACATCTACGATTTGCTCTCCTACTCATTCATGCCGGGGCCGATGCTTACGGATATGCTCAGCAATATGTACCCAACGATGACCCACTTCTTCTCGGCGGGCAACTCGCAGGGCGAGTGCGATAGGAAGTATGGGTCGAATATGGCGCGGGCGAAGAATGTAATATACGTTGGCGCAGCGGATGAAGAAGGGTGGATTTCGGATTTCAGCAGCTTTGGCCCAACGGATGACGGTCGGCTTGTGCCGACGGTGTCGGCGAAGGGAGTGGATGTTACTTCCACCGTGGGGGCGAATGGATATGAGCAGATGAGTGGGACCTCGATGGCGTGTCCAACCGCGGCGGGGTTAGCGGCGTTACTCACGGAGCGGTATCACCAGATGCATGGAGGGATGAACGCTAACTCGGCACTCGTGAAGGGATTGCTGGCGAATACGGCGGACGATATGGGGAACGATGGGCCAGACTACGAGTATGGGTATGGGATAGTGAATCTTGAGGCGGCATTGACATCCCTAGAGCAGGGCTGGTACACAGAGGGGGTGGTAGAGAGAGGCAAGGCACCGCTCGGCTATACGATAAAGGTGCCGAATGGGGTGAAGCGTATGCGCGTAATGCTCACGTGGATAGACCCCGCGGTGGTGAAAGAGTATCCCTACGGGGAGTCGGTTCTGATTAACGACCTTGACCTTGCCGTTGATGTGGCGGGCGCAGAGGTGTTGCCATGGGTGCTAGATCCGGCGAATCCGGGCGAGGCGGCGGTACGAGGGACAGACCATCGCAATAACATAGAGCAGGTGACGATAGATAACCCCGCGGGAGGAGCGGCCACGGTGCGAGTAACGGGAAGCGTGAAGGAGGGGACGGAGCAGAAATACGTACTGACATGGTATTTTGAGTACGGAAGTCCGTATCTGTTGCATCCCATAGGTGGAGAGCAATTTGAACCTGGCGATGTGCTGTTGGTGCGGGCGAACAATACGGTTGGGAGAACCCAGGTGGAGATTTCATACGATGATGGGAAGACCTACGAGTATTTGGGCGCAGCGAGAGATATGTACAGCGTTGGGGTGAATATTCCGGAGGATGCGCCGCTGACGGCGATGGCGCGGATTCGCTTGACCGATTCGGAGGGGAACGTGGTGGTTTCGCCGAAGCCGTTTACGATAGCGCCCCGGCCGAGCGGGGTGAAGCTGGAGGCGGAGCCGTGCAGCGTAGCGAGTTGGAAGTTGGTGTGGAAGCCTGCGGGAGAAGGTTTGACGTATGTAGTGCTAAAGGCAGACGTGCCGAGCGGGGAGTGGACGAAGATCAATGAGGTGGTCGATACCACATATAGCATACAGGGCAGCGAAGTGACTATGGATGGGCGTAACGTGTTTGCCGTGGCGGTGAAAATGGATGATGGGAGTTTGGGGCCGCGGTCGATGGGCGTGCTGGTGAAGGAGCCTACGCCATTAGTATTGGCGAGTGAGGACATCCCGTTCAGCGAGACCTTTATAAACATACCATTGTCCAACGCGAAGCTATCCTACGGGAAGAGTATGCGCATGGATTGGATGGAAACCCCTGCGAGTTTTGAGTTCCCATTAGGGTCGCACATTTTGTCAGTCCGTTCAAATTTGAAGTTGTCGGGGGCAGTTTTTGAGAACGACACAGCAGTATTCACGCTGCGCCACTGCGAGCTAACCCTCCCTGCGGTAGCCGGAGGGGAGAAACTGCTATTTTACAGCTATAATGTGATGACTCCCTACGAGACCGCAGAGGATACGCAGCTGCGTCTGCAGGTGGATGGCGCAACGGTGAAGACGGCTACAGGCGCTGAGAGCTACACCGCGAGCGGGGAGGTGCGCGAGATGGTGTGGGATTTATCTGCGTATGCAGGGAAGAAGATAACCTTGGACATGCAGTTCTCGTCCAATCAGGAGAACGGAAGGATAAGGTTCATGGAGTACGGCATTCGTATGGGTTCGAAAGATCCCGACGTGGGGCTATACTTGAACCAAAAGATACAGCGCAAGCCGAACATGGGGGTTGAGGAATTGCAAATGGTTGTCTATAATTGGTCGATGGGCGCCGTGCCGGAGGTACCGCTAGTGGTATCATTAGATGGGAAACAGGTGGCATCGTTGCTGGTGAAGGATCTGAAGCCCTTTGAGGAGCGGGTGGTAACGATACCGGTGGACTTCAGTACGACCGACAAGCAGGGCCACGAGTTCCAGGTAACCATGGCGGTATCACTGGCTGGGGATGTATACCCGCGCGACAATAAGGTGGAGACAAGGGTGTACAGCATGGGTGACATTTTCCCGCTGCCACCTGCGGAGCCGCGCTACTTCTTGGGTATGAAGCTGCTCTACGATCCGAGGATAGTGAAAAAGGTGGATACCCCCATTACCTTTACCGATGATGGAGGTCTTCTGCACGGCTATGGGAGAGATCACATCAGCTCGGTGAAATTCGTACCGACCGATCCCAATAAGGTGATATACATCGCCTTCAGGGAGTGCAATATGCGTGGATCTGACGTGCTTCAGATATATGCAGATGGGGTATCCCACGAATTCTTGGCGGACGATTTCAAATACTTGGATGAGGAGCTGACCTACGAATATAATGCGCAGACGGGCAGCGGGGCCAAGGCTTTTGTATCGCGAGCAGCTGATGGCTCTCTCATCACATTCTTTAACGATCGTTACTTTAGCGAGCCGGGGGATGGTTGGGTCGCGGAGGTGCGTCAGGTGGATCGCACCAATAGTCTACAGCTAGAGCCCCTCGCCGTGACCTATGAGGGGGATGCGGCGAAGGTTGTGGTTAAGGTCAAAAACAACACCCCGATTGAATTAAAGGATCTTGCAGGCAAATGCGTGCGGGAAGACTTGGATAAAGTCGTGAAGGAATTTACCATTGCGAGCGTGCCGGCAAACGGGGAGGCGACAATGGAGGTGAAGGTTGCGGCTCTACCTCCTACACGTGCGGGCCTGACGGTGACGGTGCAGAGGACAGATTTCGACATGAGCTATAGCACGCAGCATGTGGAGCTGTGGAACGATAGGTTCTGGAAAGGCGGAGTGATAAAAGGCACCAAATGGCAAGGGGTGAAGAACATAATGGTGCCGCCGGAGGAGGCCGAGGTGCAGTCGTACGGTGCGCGACAGGATTATGAGGTAGAAAAGAGCCTAAAGCTCTACACGAAGACGAAAAACCCGCTGTTCGTAATGCTGGAGGAGGAGCCAACGCAGGAAGATATACCCGCGAGCATCCACGTGTGGATTGACCTTGATGATCAGGATGATGGGTTCAAGGACAATGCGCTGGAACACTACAGCGTAGCGTTGGAAGAGGGCGAAACGGACTACGAGATACCTATAGATTTGACGGCCGCTACGGGGGTAAAGGCTGGCAAATTTAGGATGCGAGTGGCAGTGCTCCCGGATGTAGAAAAAGACAAATTCATTGCGGGAGATACGATAGCGTGGGGTAGGTCGGTAGACGTAACTGCGGAGGTGATAGAGACGATTAATCCGAACGCAAACGACTTGGAGGTCCGCTTTAGGGGAGTGATAGCGTCTGGGGCTTCCCTCTCCTCGGAGCAGAAGGTGTCGGCATGGGTGATTAACAATGGGTACCATGCGGTGAAGGACGTTCCGGTGGAACTCTACGTGAACGGAAAGCTCTTGGCAACCGAAACAGTAGCGGAAGAGATTCCTCCGTTCTACGAGAACGCTGTGGCCATTGACTTTGCGCAGACTGTAGATTTGAGTTGGGCGGGGAACTACACCCTGGAGCTAAAACTGCCGGACGATGGCGTAATGGAGAACAACGTCGCGACGCAGGAGGTGCTATCGGTGTTGCCTTCATCGAAGGATAAGGTGTACGCATTGGATTTCATAGGAAAGGCCAAGGATACCGAAAAGATAGAGATGCCATCGCTGGCGGGAAAGGGTACTGAAATTACGCTGGAGGGATGGTTCAAGCTTGATAGGCCGCAGTTTGCTACGCTGTTCCAGGCGGCAGGGCTATGGGTGGTGTCAACCTATCAGATGGTCGGCGATTTGCCCGATAATGCGATAGCCATTATCGCGGGGCGTAGAATGCTCCGGTGTACACCTGGGGGGTCGTTTGAGCCGGGGCAATTCCACCATGTAGCCATGACGTTTGTTGTGAAGGAGGGCTTCTTTGAGTCCAGTACGGATTTGAACGTATATATTGATGGGAAGAAGATGGAGCTTGATGGGAGCGGGGACGATGCGGCTGGTTTTAGTGGGTTAACCATGGGCTCGAAGCTGAATGGCATGGTGAAGATGTTCCGTCTATGGCAGAGCGTGCGGAGTGAAGACGAGATATTCGGGAATATGTGGCGTAGCGTACGCGATAGCGAAGGGAATTTGCCGGAAGATTGCGCAGCAGAGTTTATGATGAACGAGGGAGCGCATGCGTATCTCGCCTCGGGACAATCGCAGATAGCCAAGATAGTAAGCGAGCGTGTTGATGCGGCGAAGGAGACTGTTTGGAAAGAGCTTACGAATCTAGTTTCTAGTGTAGACTTTAAGGGGCAACTGTTCCCTTCGAAGGTGGAGAGCGATGGTGCGATAACGTTCATTATGCCGCATGGCTTTAGCAGCTTTGCAGAGGTGACCGGGAAGATAGTGGCATTGTGGCCTGGTACCAAACTTATATACCAGGGGGCGGAGGTGACGGAGGACACCAAGTTTGATTTCAGCGGTGCGGACCATGAGATTACCGTTACGGCATCGAAGACGCTATTCGGGATTCCGCTGGAGCAGAAAGAGGCGAAGATACGGATGAAGGTTGATGAGAATCCTGAGGCTAAGATTCTGAAGCTGCAAGTGCTTACGGCGAATAATCTGAACATGCTGGAAGACATAGAGCTTGACAATCTGGGGCAGACTATAGGGCTGAAGCCAAAGGATCAGCCGCCAGCACAGGCCGTTGACTTGACCCAATTGAAGGTAACCTTTACGAAGCTGTCCGATGGGGCGCAGCTGTACTATAAGGGCGAGAAGGTGGCAGAGGGTGCAACGCTAGCGCTGAACCTTGAGAGTCCGGTGTCGGTGAAGGTTGTGGCAAAGAATGGGCGAAATGTTGCCTTCTACACCTTGCAGGCGGAGAGGGAGCAGGCCATAGTTTGGAATCATCAGGACACCACGCTCGTCTATACCAGCGCTGTGGCACCTTTCGGCGCCACGAGCAGCGCGGGGCTTCCCGTGGTATACCATTCAAGCGATCCGAGCGTTGTGATGATAGATGCGGCTGGCAATCTGCATACGGCGGGTGTTGGAGTGGCGAATCTGATGGTTACGGCGGCAGCAGGCAAGGGTTACTCGGCAGCAGCGCCTAAGACGCTGAAGGCGGAGGTTACACGGGCCGCGTTGACGATTACGCCGCAGCCAATGACCATGAAGGAGGGTGAAGAGGTGCCAGCGGTAGAGTTGCTCTACGATGGTCTTCTCTTCAATGAGGTGCGGAGCCAGGTCAAGCAGCCGATCTATAGGGTGTATAAGGATGCTACACAGGTGTGGGATCCTAGCATGGGGATGCTTGATGCGGGTACGTACGATGTTAAGCCGAGCGGTGCCACTACCTATGAGGATGGCAACTACAAGGTGACCCTACAGAATGGGCAATTGGAGGTTACGCCGTCTACGGATGTCAGGAAGGTTGAATTTGTGGTAGTTGATGATGCCAATACGGCGGTTGACGGTGCTGCGGTTGAGATTAATGGGGTCGCACTGACCACAGTAGGCGGAAAGGCTTCCATCCGACTGACGGAAGGCAGTTATCCGTATAGCGTGACGAAGGAAGGGTATCAGTTGGCGGATGGTGAGGTGCAGGTAGGCAATGCAGATGTTACCGAACCTGTAAGCCTGTTGAAGTTGAAATGGAAACTAAGCTACACGGTGTCGGCAACCGATGGACATGGGGCGATATTCGGAGAGAAGAGCCAGATGGTGCCAGAGGGGGGTAGCGGAATGCCTGTTACCGCAGTGCCAGGCGATGGCTACGTTTTCGATAAATGGAGTGATAACGGAAGCACGGATGTGACCCGTGAAGACTCTGATGTGCACGCAGATGTGAATGCGACGGCATCGTTCAAGCCTATAACGTTCACTGTTAGCTACACTGTAGGCGAAGGGGGCGAATGGGTGCGTGGGAAGCAACTGCAGACGCTGCAACGCGGGCAAGATGGGACAGAGGTTGAGGTGAAGGCCAAAGCGGGGTATATTTTCTTGGGCTGGAGTGATGGAGTGCGGTCGGAGAAGCGCAGCGAGAAGGCGGTAGAGGCCGACATCACCTTGGAGGCGCAGTTCTACAAGGTGTTCTCGCTTCCGTTATGCGAGGATTTTGAGTACTACGTGGGTATTCCTTACGCTTGGAGTGTTGATAATTACTCCACACCCGATGCCAATGTGTGGACGTATGGAACGCATGGCAAAACTTTCAAGGAGTCGCCGAAGCGAGGAAGCTATATGTACGTAGATAGCGATGGTCAGGACATAAGCTATAGCCAGAATACGGACTTGTATACCCCATGGTTGGACATAAATGGGGTGAAGCAAGACGTCGAGGTGAGCTATGATCTGTTCTTTAGGACGTATGGTTATGGAAAAATGTCGGTGCTGTATAGTTTTGATGGTGTGCAGTGGGACACGATAGCAGCGGAGACTACCTCTGTGCCGTTCGGGACGGAGCCGAGGAGGGAGCTAACCATAGAGGCTGCCAAAGTAGCGGGGCAGAGCAAATTGCAGGTGAAATGGCATTACGAGGCGGAATATGATGGCTGGGTTGCGGTTGATAACGTCCACATTGCCGCTAAGGAGGCCGATCGCGTAATAGAGTACTACGCAGGCGAGCATGGGAAGCTGGAGAGCGCAACGAGTGCTGGACCAGTAGCGCAAATAAAGGTGACCACCCCGAAGGGTACGTTGGGCGAGGCGGTAACGGCCGTTCCGGATCCTGGGTATGCGTTCTACCGCTGGGTGGAAGATAACAAGCTTGACGCTACGCGCCAGGATAGCGTGGACGGGCGCTACACGGCGAGCTTCAAGCTGGCCCCGACAACGAAGTACACCCTTACCTACACGGCAGATGAGCGGGGGCGGATTGAGGGATTTGCGAGGCAGCAGGTCGGAAGCGGTGAGAACTCTATCGCAGTTACGGCTGTCGCCCTGAATGGCAAGGACAAATTTGTTCAGTGGAGCGATGGAAGGACTGACAATCCGCGCGTTGACAGTGATGTTACCCAAGATAACACGGTGAAGGCGCAGTTTAGCCCACGGTACAAGGTGAATATGTCTACGGATGGCTGGGGTGAGCTTACGGCCACCGTTAATGGTGATCCGCTGCCCGAAGACGGTATAGTGGATCCGAATACGAAGGTGACATTTACCGCCCAACCCATTGATGGCTATAAGATAGCGGAATGGAAGGGAGTAACGTTTACGCAGACGGCCCCAGAGGCGATAAGGGAGCTTGAGGTGGTTAAAGACACGACGGTATCTGTGGATTTTGAACCCATTGAGGTAGGACTTACCTTCGTGGTAGTTAAAAAGGGTACTTCGGTGGCTATTCCTGGGGCTGCTGTGCAGCTGGATGGTATGGCGCCAAGGTTCACGGATGCGGCAGGAAAGGTAGTGTACGAGAATCTGCATTACGGTAGGTATAACTACAGCGTTTCGTTGCGGGGAGGCTTAATGGTGACCTCGGCTGTAGAGGTGCGAAGCAACGTCACAAAGCAGGTGGAGTTGGAGTGGGATGGCGTAGAGGTAACCTTCGCGGTGAAAGAAGGAACGAATACGCTGGCGGGTGCTGTTGTTACGGTTGATGGAACGAAGGTGGAGACTAATAGCCAAGGTGAGGCGATATTCAGCCTAGCCAAAGCGAAGCATGATTACACCGTAGAGAAGGCTGGGTATGAAAGCAAGGCTGGCACGGTAGATCTTACGACAACAACGGGTCAACCTGTAAAAGAAGTTGTGCAGTTGAGCAGGACATTAAAGTTTACCCTTACTGTGACCGATGGTACTAATCCAGTGGAGGGAGCGGAAGTTGAGGTAGGGACTGGTACGGGAAATCCAATCGTATTGGTAACCCTGAGCACGGGTATAGTAGAGGTTGAACTCGTGGCGGGAACATATAACTACAGCGTGAAGAAGTACGCCTTTGTGGCTTCTAACGGTTCTGTTACGTTGGTTACTCAAGACGAGAAGCAAGAAGTGGCTTTGCAGCGCAAGACGGCCAAACTGAACTTCAAGGTGATGGCAGCTGGAGGTGGGGCTGTGACGGGAGCTACAATTACTATAGAGGGTAATCCTCCGCTTGCAGTTCCCCCTTCGGGTGAAATTGAGCTTCCAGTGATAGAGGGACACTACTTCGTTTATAAGGTTGAGAAGGAGGGGTACAATACGGCTAAAGGCAGCGTGGAGCTCAAAGAGGGGGGTACTAATGTGGAGGTAACCCTTGAGCCGAGTGCGGCGGCCACCTTCGTGGTGAAGGGTGCGGACGGCAAGCCAGTGGAGGGTGCAACGGTAGAGGTGGACGGCAAGAGCCAAGAGACGGATGCTTATGGGAAGACTGCGATAGAGGGGCTAAAACGGCAGCCGTATGACTACACGGTTAAGCTAGAGGGCTATGAGGATGCGAGCGGCAGCGTGGATATGTCTAGTGGCGATGTGACAGAGAATGTGACGCTAAAGAAGCTTCCTACAGCCACGTTTACGGTGGAAGATGGAGACCATCCAGGGACACCACTAGCGGGGGTAGCCGTTACGATAGAAGGAAAGTTCGAGACGACTGGTAGTGATGGTAAAGCATCTTTTGCTGGTTTGGAGAAGCGAACGTACAGCTACACGGTGAGTAAAGGTGAATACCAGAAAGTTAGCGGCAACGTGGATTTGAGCAGCGGCGACCAAGAGGTGCCGGTGAAGCTGTATAGGCTTGCGGCGGCCACCTTCGTGGTGAAGGGCCCTGATGGTAAGCCGGTAGTGGGTGCAACGGTAGCGGTAGGCGGCAAGAGCCAGGCGACGGACGGCGATGGGAAGGCCGTAATCGCGGGGCTTGAGAAGAAGGCGTACGACTACATGGTGAGCAAGGGTGGCTATAAGGATGCGAAGGGTAGCGTGGATTTGAGCAGCGGCGACCAGGAAGTGGCGGTGACGCTGGAGAAGACGATAGTACCTCCGACTACCGTAGCGGCCACCTTCGTAGTAAAGGGTGCAGACGGTAAGCCGGTTGCGGGTGCAACGGTAGCGATAGGCGGCAAGAGCCTGGCGACGGACGGCGATGGGAAGGCCGTAATCGCGGGGCTTGAGAAGAAGGCGTACGACTACATGGTGAGCAAGGGTGGCTATAAGGATGCGAAGGGTAGCGTGGATTTGAGCAGCGGCGACCAGGAAGTGG
>CALHSW010000075.1 GCA_938038735.1 uncultured Bacteroidia bacterium
AGGCCTCCAGCGTGGAGACCAGCAGGCTCTTGCCGAACCGCCGCGGCCGGCTCAAAAAGTAGTAATCGCCCTCCGTTATCAGCCTGTAGATTAGCTCGGTCTTATCCACGTACAGCTTGCCCCGATTCCGTAGATTCTCAAAGCTCTGCTCCCCTATCGGATATATAATCGCCGTACCCATTTTTGCCCCCGCTACTTTACCTTTTACAGCGTAAAGATACAAAAAATAATCTTCTGCGGCTAGCCGGGCGCAATCGCACCTACCGCCCTTTGGCGACCACACAGGAGGAGAGCCGGCACATCCGCCACTGCGCAACAGACCTCTTTTCGCCCCCCCCCAAAAAAACGCGGCGGCTGTTGCATTCTATCAACAACCGCCGCGCCGCTACCCTTCCTGACCTACTCTTTCCGAACTATATTCTACCGTACTGCCATCCCTCCCGTCTTCATCTTCAGTATCGGCGGCTGCCCGCTGCGCACCTCCCAGCTCCGCTGCGAAAATCCCGCGGGCAAGTTCACGCCTTTAATCGCATCGTCGCTAAATTTACGCCCATACTTCTCCTCTGGCCCCGAAAGGAATAGCCCAAAGTAACGTTTGTAGTAATAATTATCGCACTCGCTTCCGCCAGCCGCCATCATAAGCGGATTCTTCGTGGTGCCATTCACTTGCAGCTTCCCTGTCGTATAGCAGCAATTCCCGCTCCCATCCATCTTCCCGATAAATAGTGCCACATCCCCTTTGCTCCCCGACACATCGCCCAAGCTGAAGCAATCGGCTACCCACACATCCTTCGCGCTCCCAATGAACCCACCTAGCGTTGATCCATCTATCTGCGCCGTCACATCAACGTCAGCAAACGCACGTTGCACCTGCGCCTTCGTCTTCTCCATGGCAAACCCATCGAAACGTCCTACAAGCCCCCCCACGATGCACGCATCGTTGCTCTTCGCCACAATTCCCTTCCCATCCTTCGTTCGATCCACCCAGCAGTCCCACAGCTCGCACCCATCGGCAATCCCTATCAGCCCCCCCATGCTCACGCTCCCCCCATCGGCGCTCTCAAACGCCATGGTGTTCACCACCGCAGCGCACGCCCGCACGGTGTACCCGCTACGCACCTCGCCTGCCAACGCCCCTATCGCCAGATCTTCCACTTTCCGCCCCGCGTTGATTACCACTTTTTCCAGCCGCACGCCTGAAATGTAGGGCTTTCCCAATGCGCCGCCCTTGCCCACCAAGCCGAACAGCCCAAGCCGAGACGAACGATTACCCGAAATCACAAGGTTTGATATCGTATGCCCTGCCCCATCGTAGCTCCCCAAGAAGGGCATAGCCTCCGTGCCTATCGGGCTCCACGGCTCCCCTTCAAGGTCTATATCTACCGTTTGAAAAAAGTACGCCCCTTCGTACTGTTCCCCGCCATTCACCCTCTCGGCCAATGCGAATAGATCCTTGGCACTCTGCACCTTATAGGGTGCACTCTCCGTACCCTCGCCCTCAAATCCATAGCTGCTACCCAGCGCAAACAGAACGAATAGCACCGCCAATAGACCACCCTTCACTGTTTTCATCCCCTTTGTCCTCGAATTTTAATCCTCACAACGTATACAGATGTAGCAACTTCTATGCCATCGCATTAAAGAACCTGCCCACACATGGCATATCATTGACAGGCTGTCCCACCCTCTACACGCCACTCGTTCCCCTCGCGCAACAGCAGAGCGACCGTGACGGAACAGGGAGGCAATCCGCAAACCACGAACTTTCCTTCAAATTCAGTTCTCTCTCGTCTTAAATTCAATCCCTGCCTATCGGCTGCGCAAACGATTAAAGTAACCGCCACGCACAGACCGCTCAAAACACAGCGCGGGCGGCAGCTCTCGCTCCCGCCCGCGCAGACTTATCCTTTCAATCAGGCTAAAACACGCTACTTACGCTCCGAAAGGTACTTTGACACACCCTCCTGGGTCGCCTTCATCCCCTTCTCCCCCTTATGCCAATTCGCGGGGCAAACCTCACCGTTCTTCTCGAAGAACTGCAACGCATCCACCATCCGCAACGCCTCATCCACGCTACGCCCTAGCGGCATGTCGTTCACCAGCTGGTGGCGCACAACCCCATCCTTGTCAATCAAGAACAGCCCACGGTACGCCTGCGGAACGCCTGTGGAGCAGAACCCCTCGCACTCGTCGCACCAATCCTCCTCCGCGGCGTACACATCGTAGTTCATCGCCACCGTGTGCGCCTGATCTGCCACTAGCGGGTAGGTAACCCCCTTAATGCCGCCCTCTTTCGTCGGCGTTTGCAGCCATTTCCAATGCGAATTCTCTGAGTCCACGGAACAGCCTATCAGCTGCACGTCGCGCTGTTCAAACTCCTTGAGTTTATCCTGAAACGCCAACAGCTCCGTGGGGCATACAAACGTGAAATCTGCCGGGTAGAAGAACAGAATCACGTATTTCTTCCCTTGAAATTGCGACAGTGAAAAGTTGCTTACAATCTCACCGCCGTTCACTACAGCCGGCAACTTGAAGTCCGGCGCCTTCTTTCCTACTAATACTGACATGATATTACTCCTTTTTTCATCTCTTTACTCTCACAACGCACCAGCCCTTGATTTGTTCACTCCACACAGTTACGGCCGTCAAAAAAGGGGATGCTGCGCAAAGCAACATCCCCTTTTCACTCGTCCCTAATCCCTAGAACGGTATGTCCTCCGATTCCTCCCCCTCGCTAGAGATACTACCATCCTCCATCAGCGATGCGTAGGGGTTGGTGGCAAAAGGCCCAATACCCTCCACTATGCTGTCGTCGGGCTCTGGCTGCCGCTTGCGACTCGTTTTCCCGCCGCCATCGTTGTACTGCGACGCCACCACGCGCATGCCGCTCTCCTGCCCATTTCCGCCACCTATCGTGCCGGGCGTATTGTTCTCATCGCGCCGCGCCTTGTCAAGCTGCTGGTAGTGGTCGAGCTGCGGCTGATCGTCCACGAACTTCGTTTGGCTCGCAATAAAACTCAAGTAGACTATCCCGGTCTCTCCGCTACGGTTCTTTTCAATACGGAGCTCTGCCATGCCGGCTGTTGGTGTCTCGTCAGGGTAGGCAGGCACCTTGTGCTTCTCCGGCCTATGCACAAAGGCCACAATGTCGGCATCCTGCTCTATGGCCCCAGACTCTCGTATATCCGAGAGCTGCGGTTGGTAGAGCGATGAAGCCCGGCTCTCCACCGACCTATTCAGCTGCGAAAGCGCCACAATTGGTATGTCGAGTTCCAAGGCCAACGCCTTGAGCGAGCGTGAAATCTTACTTATCTCCTGCTCCCGGTTCTGCATCTTGCTGAAGGGCGCCGTGATCAGCTGTAGGTAGTCAATAACCACCATGTCTATGTCGTACTGCATCTTCAGCTTGCGGCACTTCGAGCGGAGCTCCCCTGGGCCAATCCCCTGCGTGCTATCGAAAAAGATATTAGCCCTCGCGATCTCTAACGCCGCCCGGTCGATTCGCTCCCACTGCTCATCGGTCAGCCGCCCAGAGGCTAGCTGCTTGCTGTTTATCTCTGTCTCAGAGGCTATCAAACGTAGCACGAGCGACGTGCTGGGCATCTCCAGCGAGAAGAACGCCACCTTCCGCTTGTCCTTAATCGCCATGTTGTAGGCCATGTTCAGGGCAAAGGCCGTTTTCCCCACCGAGGGACGAGCCGCAATGACAATGAACTCTCCTTTGTGCCACCCCCCGGTCAGCTCGTCAACGTGCGGGAATCCTGTGCTCAACCCCGCCATGGAAGAGTCGTTGCTCCCCGCCTCGCGAATCATCTTGAGCGCATCGTTGAGCACAATCGGGAGCTTTTTTACCTCCTTTCGTATGTTGCTCTGCGAAATCTCAAAAATCTTCCGCTCCGCGCTCTCCAGCACCTCCTGCACGTCCTGCCCCTGCGTGTAGGATTCGCTCTCTATCTCATTCGACACCCGGATGAGCTCCCGCAGCAAAAACTTCTCTATCACTATTTTTGCATGCTCCACCACGTGGGCGCTCGACGCCACCTTCATGGTTAGCTCCGCGAGGTACTGCGCCCCGCCCACGGTGTCCAGCTGCCCGCCATCGCTCAACGTCTGCCGTACTGTGAATAGATCCACGGGCACCTGCCGCTGCACCAGCGACACGATCGACTCGTAAATCGCGGCGTGCCATGCGTGGTAAAAGTGCTGTGGCTCTAAAAAACCGCTCAGCTCAATGGCTGCCTCGTTGTCGGTCATCAGCGCCCCCAGCACCGCCTGCTCTATCTCTACCGCCTGCGGCGGCACGCGCCCTGCATCCGCCATCGGCTGCACAGCCACACGCTTCGCAAAGCCTCCCTCACCGCTCTTCCGTACCTCTTCCGCCATCTGTCACCTCTCTTCTCCGAACCATCTAAAAATCCGCAACTGCACGGCTAGGCTATACTCTGAAAAACACCTTTAGGCGGTAACGATACCCTGCTTTTGACATCCTCCAATCTTGGCAATAGTGCAAATGCCAATCCGGTGTGTCTATGTTGGGGAAAAAGGCATCTGCACCCTCAAAAACCGCATCCACCTCGGATATCAGCAACCGGTCGGGCCAGTTGATCGTCTGCTGATATACCGACGCTCCGCCCGCAATGAACATCTCCTCTTCGTCCCGCGCCCCGCATGTATGCAGCGCCTCAACTAGAGACCCCACACGCAGCACCCCTTCTGGCACGGCATAGTGCTCATCATGGGTGACCACCACCATCTTCCTTCCAGGCAGGGGTCGCCCAATCGACTCGTACGTCTTGCGCCCCACCACCACGTGATGCCCCATCGTACACTCCTTGAAATACGCCAAATCCTCCGGTATACGCACCAGCAGTTCATTATTCTTCCCGATGGCTCTATTCCTGTCCATCAGTGCGATTGCTGTCACTCTCATTGTCGTCTTCCCATGCTTAATTTTGATGGCTAAGGTAGCCAATTTTTTTTACTTTCCTTCGTGGCTGCGGCACATGCATTGTTCGCTCTTCCGTAGAACCTACCAAACCCCCTCTGCATTATGGGTATGCCCTTCTCCGAAGCTACTGGAGACCGGTTTAAATCTGAGCTTTTGACTAAAGAGAAAGCCAAAGCCCCCTCCGCGTGGGCATTGTCTTACAACGTGCCTCTAACCCACTCCCATCAAGCGGTAGGTTCCAACGCCTTTTTAAGGAACCTACTCGTGGCGCTCTCTGCTACCTCCGCCACAGCTTCGGGCCGTCCCATCGCCACCACGCACCCACCGTGCTTACCGCCGCCTGGGCCAAGGTCTACAATCCAATCCGCCAGCTTCATCACCTCCACGTTGTGCTCTATCACCACCACCGTATGCCCGGCCTCGATCAGCTTGTTGAAGGCGCCCATAAGCGTCTTTATATCATCGAAGTGAAGCCCTGTCGTGGGTTCATCGAACGCCAGAAGCATATGCTCCTCCTTGGGCACATCCAGCAGGAACGAGGCGATTTTGAGCCGCTGCGCCTCGCCGCCGCTTAGCGTGCTGGTAGGCTGCCCCAACGTTACATACCCAAGCCCCACCTCTCGCAGCACCCTCAGTGAATCAGCCACGCCCTGCGCCAGCACCGCGCTGTCGGCCCTGAAAAACGCCTCCGCATCCTCTACTGTCATCTCCAGCACATCGCTAATGTTCTTCCCACGGTAGCGCACGCTAAGCACCTCCGGGTTATACCGCTTGCCGTGGCACACCTCGCACTCCACCTCCACGTCCGACATGAACTGCATATCCACCACAAACTTACCCAACCCCTGGCACGCAGGACAAACCCCTGTTGAGTCGTTGAATGAGAAGTGGCGCTCACGCATCATATGCCCCTTCGCCTCCTCCTGCGAGGCGAATATCGCACGTATACCCGTGAAGGCTGCGGTGTAGGTAACAGGCGTAGAGCGTAGCGAGCGGGTTAACGTATTTTGGTCCACGAATTGCATTCCGGTAAGCGTCATCGGCGGCACGGAGATTCCCCGCGTATGCAGCGGAACGTCCACCCCATGCTCGAGATACTCCTGCAGCGCCGGCATGAACACACCCCGCACCAGCGTTGATTTACCCGACCCACTCACCCCCGTCACCACGGTGAACGCATGGAGAGGGAACCGCGCATCCACATTCTTAAGGTTGTTCATCGTCGCCCCCTTGAGCTCAATGAACCCCGCCAACTCACGCCGTTGCTTCGGAATCTCAATACGCTTATGCCCCGTGAGGTACTCCGCCGTAAGGCTTCCCTTCGCATTGGGGAGCTCCGCCACGCTCCCCTCGAACATCACCTGACCTCCATGCGACCCAGCCCGCGGCCCAAGGTCAATAATTTTATCAGCCGCACGCATGATTTCCTCGTCATGCTCCACCACAACCACCGTATTCCCCTGGTCGCGAAGCCGTAGGAGCACCCCTATAAGACGCTCCGTATCGATGGAATGCAGCCCCACGGTCGGCTCATCGAGTATGTAGAGCGACCCCACCAGCGAGCTGCCCAGGGCTGTCGCCAGGTTGATCCGCTGCGTCTCCCCGCCGCTAAGGGTTTTTGACTGCCTATCGAGGGTGAGGTAACCCAGCCCCACGTCAAGCAAGCAACGGAGACGGGTCGTCAGCTCCACCATGAGCCGTCTCGACACCTCTCTGTCCCGTTCGTTCAGCTCTAGATGCTCCAAGAAATCAAGCAATTCTTCTAGGGGTTGCACCACCAAATCGGCTATGTTTTTCCCAGCAACCCGCACGCAGAGAGCCTCCTTGTTGAGCCGTTGCCCGTGGCAATCGGGGCACTCGGCGCGCCCGGAGTACTGCGCCAGCATAACCCTATTCTGCACCTTGTGGTACTGCGTCCGCATGGCATCAAAGTACTCATCAATACCATGCACGTTCTTACCGTCTCCGTGCCATAGTAGCGCCCGCTGCTCCTTGGTCAAATCGTAGTAGGGATGGTGCACCGGGAAGTCGTACTCCACCGCCGCCAGCATGAACTCATTGCAGTACTGCTGCCCCACGGGCCCACGCCAGCACGCCACTGCCCCATCGAAGAGCGAAAGGTTGGGGTCTGGTACCACCAACTCTTCGCTTATACCCAGCGTTTGCCCATAACCGTTGCAGGTCTTGCACACCCCAAGCGGATTATTGAAGCTAAAGAGCTCCGGGCGCAGCGGGGGAAATTGTTCCCCATCAAGGAGAATACGCGTGTCAAAGTCTGTATTGACCCATGCCCCATCCTTCTGCACCGCAACCCTACACGCGCTGTTTCCCTCCCGAAACGCCATCTCCACCGAGTCGCCGCAACGCCCCCTAAACTCCTCGCTCCCATCCGGCACAAACCGGTCAACGAGTAGGAAGAACTCACCGCCCAGTCGCGACACCTCCAACCGCTCGTCGGGGGTCTCTATGCTATACGTCACTCCGTCCACCACCACGCGGCTATACCCCGCAAGGGCCAACCGATCCACCACAATGCTGATGCTTAACGCTCTAATCTGCTTGGTGCTACCTTTACTCGTTCCCAGGCGACCCTGCGCCTCGTCCATTGACTCCTCCACCTGCTCCGCCAGCGGCGCGAGCAGCATCACCCGCTCCCCTTGGCAGGAGTAGATGTAGTCGATGATGTCCTTAGTGGAATGGCTACGTAGCTCTTCCCCCGTCTTGGGGTCTACGACTCGCCCGATACGCGCGTAGAGAAGACGGAGGTAATCGTACACCTCTGAGGAGGTTCCCACGGTAGAGGTGGAACTCTTCGTGTTCACGTGCTGCGAAATCATCACCGCGGGCGGGATGCCGCTGATTTCATCGGCATCCGGCTTGGGCAATCGCCCTAGAAACTGCCTCGCGTAGGCGGAAAGGCTCTGCACGTAGCGCCGCTGCCCCTCGGCGTAGAGCGTTTCAAAGGCCAACGATGACTTCCCAGACCCCGAAAGCCCCGTGAAAACCACCAGTTTGCCCCGCGGAATGGTAACCGTCACATCCTTCAGGTTGTTCACCCGTACGCCACGCAGTACAATATCCCCCTTTGCCATCTTCTTCTCCTAATTTCTAAACGGCAAATGTACCTACTTTCAACCGCTTTTACACTACCGCTCCCGTTTCTCCCCCTTAAATTGCACGAAACTGCACGGCTGCATAAGGGAAATCAAACCGTCCGCTGGCCTCTAACCGTTTCCCTCCCTCAACCACCTCGCCGCACCCTACGTTTATAGAACAGTCGCAGAATTGCCCATGGCCTCCAGACCCTTGAATCCCTTCCCCCAGGGCAAGACACAGTCGGAAGGAACGCCCCGCGCATTCAGGATTTACTAAATATTGCGTCCCTCCAACCCCTTCTCACTCCCCCCGCCTACTCCACCTCTTCACCGTCACCCCCACAAAGAACTCAAAATTTATCCCCGGCATCGGGCGCGAAAGCACCGACAGGTAATCCTCGTTGAATAGATTGTTCACCGCCAGCTTAAGCTGTAAATCGAGCCACTTGAAAGGGAGGTTACTCTCCAGCGAAATGTTACTCATGTAGTAATCTGGGAGATGCCCGGTGAACGTGAAATCGTTGCTCGACATCGTGTAGCGCTGCGAGTAGTACGCCCACTTGTAGAGGAACGCCAACCCCCGCCATGCGAGCCGCCCGGTGAAGGAGGCCGAATGCTGCGGCACGTACGGCAACTGCTTGCCTATCGACTTGTCTGCCGGCGACATCTTCTCCCCGATGTTGATTGAGGGTGTCCACGAGTAGGTGCCGTGGAGGTCTACGCTCCAATCGTGAGGGAACTGCCACGCTATGCCCACCTGCGACTCAACCCCGTAGGCATGCACCTTCTTCACGTTGCGCGGCGAGAAGAACCCCTTCGTGGTGGGTAACCATATAATCCAATCATCAACGTACGACTCAAACCAATTGGCACTGCCGCTAATTTTGTAGAGTCCCTGCTTTCTGAAAAGGCAGCTCAAACCCGCATCGTACGTCAAGCCATGCTCCTTTTTAAGATTGGGATTTCCCCCCGGCAAGAAGTAAAGGTCGTTGAGGGAGGGGAAGCGGTAATTACGCGACACCGAGGCCTTCGCCATGACGTTCCCTACCCTAGAAAGGACCCCATCGATAAAAAAAGCCGGGATGACGGGCGACCACTCCCGGCCGTACATCTCCTCGCGCACCACCACAGACATTCCCAGCCGGTCTATCGGCTGCCACTTCACCGATGCCATCCCCGAGAGTTCTATGCGCGCCTTATCGTAGCCCACAATCGCTCGTCCCCCATCGCGCAGTATTATGTTCTTGTCCTTGCTTATCACAAAATGCTGGTGCGCGGCGATTGATGCCGTAAAAAACCATTGCCTTGTGGGGTTATACTCCCCCGATGCTTGCCCGTAGACGGTGTTGATTTGGCTACGTGAACGCGTCATCGAGGCCCAATTCCCCGGCGCCACCTCCCGCTTGTAGTCGTACGCCATCCATGTGTAGATGTAGCCAGCCTTTGCTCCCACACTCCAATCGCTCTTCACGTGGTCCCACGACGCCACGCTGCGCAGCGTGCGCTCCCGCTGTCGGTTCTCAAACTCCGACTCCTTCCCGTAGTCCGTCGTGAGCATCGGGAGCTCCCGGTTGGTATTCAAGAACCAGGCGTTGAGCCCAAACTTATCCCCTTTCTTCGTATCGTAGTACACCTCCTGCAGCGCGTGAAAATCCTTGAACGAAGCCGACTTGTTGCGCTCCCGGGGATGGTACTGCCCCACGATGTTCTTCTCATCATCGTAAATGTTGACCTTCTTATCGTGGTTCGTGTACGGGAAGTTATTCGGCGATGAGGAGTAAACCACGCGCGTGGAGACGTGCCAATGGTCGCTGCCGTAGGTAAAACGGAGGAACTCGTCGAAGGTGTGGAAGGACCCCACGCCCTGGATGTACTGCAGCGTGAACCCGTTGGGTACCTGCGACGAGGTGCCCAGCTTAACGAGCCCCCCCAGCCCTCCGCCCGTCTCATTGACTGAAGAGGTGCCGTGCAGCAGCGATGCCTTATCGATGAAGTAGGCGGGAATGGTGGAGAAATCGGTCATACCCAGCATCGGGTTATTAATTCGCATGCCGTTCCACGTCACCTGCGTGTGGCTCGCCGACGTGCCCCGAAATGCCACAGTGGAGAGCGTGGCGCGCCCGTAGCTCTTCACGAAGATGGAGGAGTTGAACGTCAGCACGTCCGCCATCGAGAGCGCAATGTTCTCCTTGAGCGCCACCGAGTCAAATTTCGTCTTCTGCACCCCAATCTCCTTCATGGGGCGCTGCCACTTCACCGTCACCTCCTCAATTTCGTGGTAATGGTTGTACGGCTCCTGCGCAAATATCCCTAGAGGGTACATAGCCACACAGATGGCGCACAAAAGCAATCGGAAAGAGAAACTGTATCTAGTAACTGCCATAATGACTCCCCGCTCGTAGGCTACTCCCAACAGAATGCGCCGGGGATAATCCCAACGTAAAATTTATCAACGAGATCCCCATTGGGCGCGTAGCGGTAGACAATCCCCTGCTGCACGTAGTCTATCGCGTCGGCCACGTACACCTCGCTCGTCTTGGGGTTCACGGTGAGGCCGTAGAGGATAGTTCCGCTGTAGGGGATGAAGGGGCGCACCGGCGCACGCTTCGACGTGACATCCATGCGCCAGATAGCCTTATTTATCCAGTACAGGGTGTCGCGCGTGCCGTTGAGCTGCACCTCGGAGGGCCAATCGCCGAATTTGAACTTGAACTGTTTCTCCACCGTGAAGGTCTCCGCGTCGATGCAGTAGAGCGAGGGCACCTCATGGCCGTACGGGCTACCCTCGTACCCCCCATCGGTAATGGTCCACAGCTTGTTGTACTTATCCATCACCAGCGATGTCGGCTGAATGCCAATGGTGAGTTCCCCCACCACCTGGTCAGTTTCCGTATCTATCTTGATGATGCGATTCTGGTAGCTCCAGCAATTCACGTAGACGAATGGTCCGTACTGCACCATCTGCTCCGTGGATCCGCTCTCCATATCCATCCTCGGCATGTCGATGTAGCCAGTAATCTCAAACTTCTTGGGGTTGATAATGAAGATGCGATAGTCCCATATCTGGGTCACGTAGGCCTTCTCCGGGCTGATGAAATGGATGTAGCGCGGCGATGTGAGATTCTCTATACGCCCCACCTCCTTAAAGGTTTTGAGGTCAATGGCGAAAATCACGTGGGAGTTGTTCACCACCACCCACCCCTTGTTGTCGTATATCGTCATGGACTGCGCCACGTCGCCTAGCTTCATGCCGTTAGCCCGAAAAAACACCTCGTTCTGCACCTCCTTCGTCGCGGGGTTGTAGTAGCTCAACGTGGCGTTACCGTACTGAAAGTTCCCCTCGTTGGTGATGAACAGCCCATCGCCAGTGGCAGAAAAATCCTCTTCATCCTTCCCGTAGTCCCACTTCATACACGAGGTGGAAACCAGCAGGACGAACGTAATTAGCAACCAACTATACCCCTTATGCCGCATGCATGTTCTTTTTCAAAACCAAAAAGCGGCAGTCTGATCCGAATACTTTTCGCAAATGATCTCAGACTGCCGCTACCTACCCTCTACTCCTTACCCCTTCAACAGGGGCCGCAAACCCGCCTACTCGCTCACCGTCACGCTCAGGTCGTCTATCGCAACGTACGCTGTCGTGTTTAAGTCGTACGACTCCCCCCGATGCTAATCATTGAAACTCTAGTGATTTGCCTAATTCTCATCTTTCAGCTTCTGCGTGTAGAAACCCTTGGTCATGTCGTCAAAGGTGGGGTTGTAGCCGCAGTCACTAACCGACCACTTTTCTTTACTCTCAATCTGACCGCTTGTGATAAACTTAGAAAGCTTTTCGAAGTCATTAAAATCACGCAGATTACTAGCGGAAAAACCCCTTAACACTTCTAATTTTGGTGTGTTTAGTAGTGATGGAGCGATATCGCCCGATAGCAAATAGATACAACTATCGATGTTCCTTAGTTCAGGTGCATTTACCTCGTGTACATACCTTAGAGAAAGCCCAGCCCCCCCTATAGTTTCAATGCTTGGGAGGTTTACTGTTACATTTGTATAATAAAGATGTATTCCTAACGATCCATATGGCCTTTCATTTACTTCTCTCGTATAATATGCGACATCTGAAGATACGCCTACTGCTTTGATTTTCTCCAAATTAACTTTTCGAACACGGGTGTCTGATAAATCTAGAAACAACTGCCCTCCTACTCTTTCAAGGTTCGGGAATGCCACTTCTTCTACACCATCCAACTGAGCATACCCTAGATAGAAGTACCCCCCCACCTCCTGAATGTTAGGCAAAAGGATGTTGTCTGCGCTTTGGATGAATAGATTCCCCTCTACTTTCACTAGCGAAGGAATAGATATGGGCTCTGCTGCCCACGTTCCGTAAAATACAAGGTTACCAACAGTAGTGAAGTTAAACTTAATTGGAGACAGAGTATTCATAAAAAAATCCACATTTGACATTTCGCTTTTTGTGCGAAGTTCATTAAGCGGTGTCCTTTTATGCTCCGCCATTTCATCTATGGATATTCTTGCCGGCGCTCCTTGCACTGATACAAAATCAACATTGCTCAAATCTAGTGTGCCTTCTAGCTTAAGCATTGCATTTAGCGTCAGCTGGCCAACCTGAATTGACGAGGAGAAAAAAGATGAAGGGATTTCAAGTTCCCCAAAGTTCTCCATGGTCAGACTCCCAACTCGTCTCAAACTTCCAATGTCTATAGACTTAAGGGCGGTATTATATTCGTACGTCCAACCGTTGTCTTTCGTCGTTTCCCGCCCTCCTATGTGCAACTCGCGAGTCACCTCCTCAAGCGAGGGCATATCAAGCCTTGAAAAGCCATCGGGAAGACTATTAAATTGAATAGCATTCGCCTTTTTTAGCTTAGGCAATTGAATCCCTCTTAACGTTTCAATGCTGCGTGCTATTAACGTACCACCAATCTCTGTCAAATTTGGCAATTCCAGCAATGAAAAATCACCATTATGTTGCTCCTCTTCGCTAGGAGTCTGCACAATAAAATCTCCTTGTACAACATCTAAGCTAGGAAAATCAACTCCACTCAAAGCTGAAGAAGAACATATCACACTACCCTTGACTTTTGTAAGCTTTTCAAAAAGAAGCGTCTTTACTGTATTTGCACACACCATAATGTCTCCCGAAATGACCTCAAGGGCTGGCATGGAGACTAACTCAAGCTTTTTGGAATCAAACGACCTTATGGGATTCCCAATTTGTAGACCACCTGCCTTCTTAATATTTTCCAAACCCGTAAGGTCGCTACCAGTGAAGCTAGGGCGGATAACAATCGTACCCGTTACCTCCGTTAAAATCGACAAAGGGGTAATGTCCGTCACTTTTTCAACTGCATCGGCATCCATCCCTATTATTAAATTACCTTTAACCGATGTAGTTTTTGTCTTGGCAAACTCAGCCACATCGGCGTTGCTCTTGAGTTCGATTGACCCTACAGAGGTCATCTCTCCTTTCACTACACGATATGAATACTCCCGCGCCTTCCCGCTTTGCGATGTCACACGAAATGTAAGCTCGTTTTCCCAATTATCTATCGTTTCGGGCTTTGGAACCACTGAGGCTGAACGTGTGTACTTAACATCAGCGGTAGCTTTACTTAAAGAAACCGTATCTGGCACACTCAATGTTATCGTATTATCAAGTATCACAGCCGCATAGCGGGTGCCATGAACGGTCAACACTACCGATGTGATAAAATTATCGTCGGCATCGGTAGGCAAGAGTTCAGGACTCTTTTTACACGATGTGTATAACACGCAAAAACACAATAAACAAAACGCTATTCTTCTCATGACCTCTGGTTATTATTTCCAATTCAAATCCTCAAAAGCACAAACCTCAGTGGAGTTTTCACCTAGCGGTCCGCTTTTAGCCAAAACTCCACACTGAACTTTTATAAAATCAATGTACATTAACTCTACCGATGAACCGTCCTGATTCATGGCATTTGAAATTTTAAATCCATTTCGTTGGCCAGAACCGTCAACGGTGTTACCTCCTGCAAGTTGGTCGTTTCCGTAATTGTCAACATAGCCCCAAGCGTATGCACGATTCTCCCATAAAACCGCTTTCACATTATTGCTTTTTAAATGCGTACCAATCAAAGTATAACTCTCCTCGCTAATCCATGCGGGATAGTAGTAATCCTGCTTATGAAACTGTGCCAAATAGTCTACGCAGCCAGTCCTGCCGTCAGAAGCTTCCCAACGCACATTCATTCCCTTACCGGCAGGCTTAAAGTAGGTAACTTCGTACTGCTGCGTCGTTCCTGGCTTACCTGTCTCTGATCCGCGCAACTCGTACCACTCATCATCTGGTAGACCATTGCGATTGGCATCTTGCATCACCCAAACGATCCCAGGCTCGGAACTTTTCTCGAAAGCATTTCCCTGTATGGCAAAATCGTACCCTCCGTTCGAATTCACTATGCTATGGTCAAAGCCGACAATAATATAGCCTCCCCATGAGCCTAAACTCACATGTGTCCTCTTCTTCAAGCGTGCCTCGGCCCACGCATCAGCCGCATCAGGCGTTGTCTCATTGCCCGTCATTCCTCCAAATTTCCCAGTCTCGTTGATAAACTGCCCTGGTGCTGGGGTGTATTCATATACCTTGTTGGAGAATCGAGAGACTCCGCCTGACCTTAATCCTTCCGCCTCGCTGCTGGCCACGCAAACTACCTTTACAGAGGCCGAAATGGAGCTACCGCCTCGCGTGATATTCCGAGTCACTCTAGTCGCAGTTAAATTTTCCCGCACTGCGCACTCCACTTCGTATTCTCCCGGAGAGCTAGGTACAAATTTAAATACTCTCCCGTGTTCCTCTCGCTTATCTCCGTTTACGCTCCACTCAAAATAGGGGTTCTCAAAACACTCTATCAATGGTCGTAGGTATATAGGGCGATTCGCAAAGGTACATCTATCCGTACTCTTTTCTCTATACGATTGCGAAGTGAAGGCAACGCTGTAGGGTATTGTTTCTACCACATCAAGCTTTAAATCCTTTGTCGTGTTCCCATCAATATTCGATGCGTTGACTGTAATAGTATACAGACCTACGCTCTCCTCATGGAACGTATAGGATGTGTCGGTTGACACCACCTCCCCATTTCGCACCCACTCTATCTTAAAACCCTCCAAATCCTTATGTTGAATGTCAGGTGAAAACGTATAATCGCTTCCCCTCAGCACCTTTAGCCCCTTTGCTGGCGTAGCAATGGATATGACTGGCGGCGTAAGCTCTATCACCTCTACCTTTATCTCCTCTTTTGCTGTTCCTTTGTCGGTGTCCACGCGTAGCTGTACAAAGACATCGCCAAGTTTATCCCAAGTATAGCTAAAGGTAGGCTCCTTTGAGACCAAATTGCCATCAATTGTCCACGCATAGAGGGCATTTTCCACATTTTTGAAGGTCGGGATAATTTTCAGCTCTCGGCCAATTTTAATCGTATAGATACCCGATTCGCTGTCTAATTCAATTTGGGGCTTTCCATCTTCTGGCTGTTCTATCACATTGTCTTTATTGCACGAAATGATGAAAGCAGCTAGAACGAAAAAGCAAATTAAAAAGCACCTTTTCATGTGAAAATAAAAGAGGCTGAGGGCTCTCATAGATGCCCTCAGCCTCTTTTAATTTAGTTCAACACGATATCATCTATGCAAAGGTATGCCGGCGTGTTCAACCCATAGTCTCCCGTATCAGACCCTGTAAAATTAAATTTCACAGTTTGCACTCCACTCTGCCCTATTTCCCAGTATTCCCATGTAGTTACAGGATCTACTACATCTTCTCCGGTGCGATAGTCCGCAAGCAAATGCGAGTACTCTTTTAACAACTTGCCGTCCTTATCGTAGCACTCCAATATCACCATGAAGTACCCATTTGACTCCTTCAGCGATTTTGCAACTCCTTCTTTACCAAATTTATTTCCTTTCTGCATAACGCCATATACATACGAGCTATTGCAGATCCAAAGTCCTACCAGCTTTCTGGGTTCATCAAGCTGAAAACTTGGCTTGTTCATTCCAAATTTTTCATTGTACTTATCTACGTAGCCAAAAACCACCCCGAAGTTGTCATCTCCATTGTGCCCCGCACCCGCATTTCTACCATCTACAGAACTTGTATTGTAAACGCTCATTTGGTTGAGATAGGAGTACCACCAATCCTCGCTCGTACCTTTTTTGGTGCGGTAGTTCCACTTTGACAAAGCGATTCCTCCATTCCAAAATTCAACTACGGTTCCATTCTTATTGACTTTAGACGTAAAAATTCCTTTCGAGTCTTTAATCATTTTCACCTGCGAACTTCCACTTTTTGAATAGTAGTTCTCCCCGTAGGAGGTTGGACCCGCCATCATCGATGGAGCAAAGTTCTTAAAATCAATGACTATTTGATTCCCTGCTAACCCGCTTCTCTCGCCACGGTCTCTCGCCCGCAGCGCACCATTCTGCTCCCTCTCAGCACGTAGAGCAATTGAATCCTCGTCTTTTGAGCAAGACGTATAGGCCATCGACAGCACCACCGCCGAAGCCATTACCGTAAACCATCTCGTCTTCATAATTTTGAAGTATTAATGTTAAAACGAAACTATCCAAAACCAGCTTTTCCCCACCGCTCCGAAGGAGTAGCCGCTCCCCCATCGCCCACGCACCATCTTCACTTCCTACCCCTCAAGATAGGCAACCGCACCGGACAGCCTGGCTTGTCAACCTCGCAATGGCACTCGGGCAGAACGCCCGCCGCACCGCGACTGAACAAACGCCATGGCCCTGTGGCAATTCACCCATCTTCTCCCCCGTTGCAGCAGGTTTTCTGGCTCGTCCCGAATTGCCACGCCTTCCCAGTTCTCGCGACCAGTGGCCAAGTATGGCAATCCACCCTTTGGGACTCACAGCAGCAGGCACTGCCCCGGATTCGCACCGAGTTCCCTTTTCTTCCCTCATCAGGGTCTCCCCCTAGAGGAGCTACAACGCCGCAAAGGTAAAAATCTTTTTCTTATCCACAAAATGCCGTGATCTTGTGCCGTTAAAATAGGGAAAAAATGGAGGGACAAGCTAAGGAGTGGCAATGCTGCAGGGCTACACGTTTCTGCGAAACAATGAGGGTATACCTAATGATAAAAGGGCTATTTCGGTTTTATGCGCCAATGGGTCACGCGGGTCAGTCTTTCAGACTGGCTTGCCTTCCAGGCAAGAATCCGGGGGTTTGCCCCCCCCCGGCTATTGAGAGACCGTCCTTTGGACGGGGCTGCATTACGGCAAAATTTATGCGGGGTCTGTGGGCACTACGTGCAGGTTACGGCGAGCATTTGGAGAATCGTGCGGGGAAGCCCAGCAAGGCTAAAAGGTGACAATGCATGCAGGGCTACACGTTTCTGCGAAACAATGAGGGTATACCTAATGATAAAAGGGCTATTTCGGTTTTATGCGCCAATGGGTCACGCGGGTCAGTCTTTCAGACTGGCTTGCCTTCCAGGCAAGAAT
>CALHSW010000076.1 GCA_938038735.1 uncultured Bacteroidia bacterium
TAATGTCGCTCTCGGTGCCCCGCCGGTCGGGCTCGTACTGGTTGCCGCGGATTACAATCCCATTGTAGTTACTTATAGAGTCGGCAAAATCTTTACTCTCACCACTTGCCATAAGAATGCGGTGCACCTCGGCGCGGAAGGCGTTGACCTCTTCTACCGTGTATACTTTCTCCGTGGTGTCCATACCGTATGCCCTCCCCGTTGGTTTTCCTAAGTGCTAAGGTAGCAGTAAAAGCGGTGGGAAACAATTTTTTTTCACGCTGCGCGGGGGAAAAAAAGAAAGGTTCTCTGGGATACTCTACTGACTCTTCCTGCGCTGTAGCGGGGATAGGGTTCAAGCCTGTGACCTGTGGGTAATGGGCCCAACGAGCTGCCAGCTGCTCCACCCCGCTCCGTGCTGCTAGGGTGTGAACCATAGTCTACTGAGAGACCATCCTGCGGATGGGGCTGCAAGGGCGGCGAAATAATGAGGGGCAGGTGATGGGGCGCACGGTTTGCATTTCAGTGGGCGGGCGGTCGTTTTGTTTTACTTTGCCGTTGGCAGCGGGGTGGTGATATGCATGGGGTGCGCTTTTTTCATGCCAAGGGTATAAGACGGTATAGCTCAAAAGCGCGATGGATTCAAAAGATTGTAGGAGGCAATGGACGGGGAGGTTTTGACAGGAGGAAGGCTAAAGATGTTTCGCGGTTTCGGGCGCCTAGAATCTGAGCTGCACGAACGATTAGGTAAATGCGCGCGAACCAAATTTTTATGGGATTAAACCAAAATCTGCGCAAAGGAGTTTATAAAGGCATGGGGAGTTGTGAGATGCTTGCAAATTTGATTAATTTTGCAGCGAGAAAGTAAGTAAGGAGATGAGTAGAGAGGCGAAGGTGAGGGTGCGATTCGCGCCGAGCCCCACGGGGCTACTGCATATCGGGGGTGTGCGCACGGCACTATTTAACTATCTGTTTGCCAAGCATATGGGAGGCACGATGGTGCTGCGCATAGAGGATACTGACACGAAACGGTTCGTGCCGGGCGCGGAGGAGTACATCGTGGAGTCTCTGCGGTGGCTAGGCATAGCGATCGATGAAGGGGTGGGGACGAGCGCGGGGGAGTTTGGGCCGTACCGGCAGAGCGAGCGGAGTGAGATATATAGGGAGTACGTGAATCTGCTGCTGCAGCGAGGGCATGCGTACTACGCGTTTGACACGCCGGAGGAGCTGGAGAAGGCGCGGGAGAGGGATCCGAACTTCAGCTACGACGCGGCGAGCCGCATGGGGATGCGCAACGGCCTGACGCTCGGCGCGCAGGAGGCGCAGCGGCTCGTGGATGCCGGGGAGCAGTACGTGGTGCGCTTCAAGGTGGAGGCGGATCGGGACGTGGAGCTGAACGATTTAATCCGCGGGCGGGTGGTGATCAATTCGTCGCAGGTGGATGACAAGGTGCTCTACAAGAGTAGCGATGGGCTTCCGACGTACCATTTGGCGAACGTGGTGGATGACCATTTGATGGAGATAACGCACGTGATACGCGGGGAGGAGTGGCTGGCGAGTTCGCCGCTGCATGTGCTTCTCTACGAGGCGTTTGGGTGGCATGACACGATGCCGCAGTTCGCGCACCTGCCATTGATACTGAAGCCTGTAGGGAGCGGGAAGCTGAGCAAGCGTGATGGGGATAAGTTTGGCTTTCCGGTGTTTCCTCTCGGGTGGCAGGATCCGCAGGGCGGGGAGACGGTGATGGGCTACCGCGAGCAGGGGTACCTGCCGGAGGCGGTGGTGAATTTTTTGGCGCTGCTGGGATGGAATCCGGGCACCGACCAGGAGCTATTCAGCATGGAGGAGCTGATAGGGGCGTTCACGCTGGAGCGATGCAGCAAGGGCGGTGCGCGGTTTGACTACAATAAGGCGAAGTGGTTTAACCATCAGTACGTGCAGCGTGTTGAGCCGGAGGTGCTGATGGCATGGGTGTGGCCACTGCTGGCGGAGCGGGGGCTGAAGGTGGATGAGGGGCGGCTCAAGGAGACGGTAGAGACGGTGCGCGACAAGGCGCAGCTGCTGACGGATTTGCTGCCGGAGGTGCTGTATCTATTTGAGGCGCCGGAGGCGTACGACCCGCAGGGCGTGAAGAAGCATTGGAAGGCGGAGTCGCCGGAGTACGTGCGGAGGATGGCGGATGCGCTTGAAGGTTTGCCAGAGGCCGCGACGGGCGAGGAGGTGGAGCAGCGGCTCTACGCGACGATAGAGGCGGAGGGGCTGCCAATGGGGAAGGTGATGAACAGCCTGCGCATGGCGTTGGTCGGGGCGCCGCGGGGCGCAAAGATCCATGAGATAATCCACCTGCTCGGCATTAATGAAACGGTACGGCGTTTGCGGTATGCAGCAGAGCATGTGACGATGGGCTAGAAGGAGGGGCGGACCCCATGGCTGCAGAGGCGAGGAGGAGCGGCATGCGCGGGGCGGAAAGGCGTTAAAAGAGGAAAGATAAAATTTTCAGGAGTAATCAATGGAAGAGCGGCAGGAAGTGGACATTCGAGAGCTGAATGAGCGGATAGCGAAGGAGGCATCGTTTTTGGACATGGTGACGATGGAGATGGGGCGCGTGGTGGTGGGTCAGCGCCACCTTGTGGAGTCGTTACTGATAGGGATGTTGGCCGATGGGCACGTGCTGCTGGAGGGCGTGCCGGGGTTGGCTAAGACGCTGGCGATAAGCACGCTGTCGAAGATCGTGCAGGCGAAATTTGCGAGGGTGCAGTTCACGCCGGACCTACTGCCGGCCGATTTGATTGGCACGATGATATACAGCCAAAAGTCGGAGGTGTTCGAGGTGAAGCGGGGGCCGATATTTGCGAATTTTGTGCTGGCTGATGAGATTAACCGAGCGCCGGCGAAGGTGCAGAGTGCGCTGCTGCAGGCGATGCAGGAGCGAGAGGTGACGATAGGGGATACGACCTACGCACTGCCGAAGCCCTTTTTGGTGATGGCAACGCAGAATCCGATAGAGCAGGAGGGAACCTACCCGCTGCCCGAGGCGCAGGTGGATAGGTTCATGCTGAAGGTGGCGTTGGATTACCCCTCCAAGGAGGAGGAGCAGCAGATAGTAAAGCAGAACATCGGCGGGACATTCCCAACGGCGAATTCGGTGATTAAGCCGGAGGATATAGAGCGTGCGCGCAGCGTGGTGCGGGATGTGTATCTCGACGAGAAAATCGCGCGCTACATTGTAGATATAGTGTTCGCCACGCGAAGGCCTGAGGAGTACGGTATGGAAGAGTACAAGGCGATGATAGGCTTTGGCGGGTCGCCGCGTGCCAGCATAGGGCTGGCGATGGCATCGAAGGCGTACGCATTCATAAAGCGGAGAGGGTACGTGGTGCCGGAGGATGTGCGTGCGGTATGCTACGATGTGCTGCGGCATAGGATAGGCCTCACCTACGAGGCGGAGGCGGAGAATATCAGCTCGGAGGATATCATCACCGAGGTGCTCAATAAGGTGGAGGTGCCGTAGTAGTAAGGTTTGCGGCGGAGGTAGGTTTGGTGCGAAAAGGAGATTAGAGTGTGAAAAGGACAGAGAACGAAGAGTCGCGGGAGCTGTTGCGACGGCTTCGCCGTATAGAGATACGGGCGCGGGGGCTGTCGCACCAGATATTCGCGGGGGAGTACCACAGTGCCTTCAAGGGGCAGGGGATGGCGTTCAGCGAGGTGCGTGAGTATCGCTACGGAGACGATGTGCGCAACATTGATTGGAACGTGACGGCGCGCCTTACGACACCGCATATAAAGGTATTTGAAGAGGAACGCGAGCAGACGGTGATGCTGCTGGTGGACGTGAGCGGGTCTCGGCAATTCGGGACGCAGGCACTGTCGAAGAAGAACGTTATGACGGAGGTGGCGGCAGTGCTGGCCTTTTCCGCGATACAGAATAACGATAAGATAGGCGTGGTGCTGTTTAGCGATAAGATAGAGCTATTCATACCGCCGAAGAAGGGGCGAAAGCATATACTGCGCGTGATATGGGATTTGATGAGCTTTCAGCCGGAGAGCCAGAAGACGGATGTGGGTATGGCGATGCGCTACCTGACCAACGTGATAAAGAAGCGTTGCACAGCGTTCGTGTTGAGCGATTTCATCGACTTTGATGGCGAGGGCTCGCCGCGGTTTGAGAGCGCACTGCGGATAGCGTCATCGCGGCATGACGTGGTGGCTATGCGGGTGTACGACCCGCGAGAGGCGGAGCTTCCGAAGGCGGGGGTGATGCGGATGGTAGATGGGGAGACAGGTGAGACCCTGTGGGTAAACACGTCGAGTAGGAGCGTGCGGGAGGCATTCGCCCAGGGGTGGGCGGAGCGGACGCAGCTACTGAAGCGGGTATGCTCCAAGGCTGGAGTAGATTTAGCTGAGCTGAGTACAGTGGAGGACTACGTGCCGCCGTTGATACAGCTGTTTAAGCGGAGGGGGTAAGAGAGCCATGGTAGGAAAGTTGCGCAGAGACGTACTGTTATTAGCGTTGGGATTGCTGCTTTCGGTGGTCGCGAAGGGGCAGGCCACGATTACCACCCGACTGTCGCGCGATAGCGCATTGCTGGGAGACACGGTGGGCTATAGCGTGATGGCGCGGGGCGGGGGAGGTGCAGAGATATTTTTTGTGGAGCTGCCCGACACCATTGCGGGTGGCGGCGAGCTATGGGAGGCGCCACGGATTGACACGTTGGTGAATAGTGCGCAAGAGGTAGCCCTTCGCTTGCATATGGTAGTGACGAGCTACGATAGCGGCACAGTGGTTTTGCCGCGCTTCGGCGTGCTGGTGCGCCATGCGGGGGTGCTTGATACCCTATTCAGCGAGCCTAAGGATCTTTACTTTTACCCAGCGCCGCGGGAGGCGGAGACAGCGGATATAAAGGATATTAGAGGACCTCTGAGGCAACGCATAACGTTTGGAGAGGTGTGGCCATGGCTGCTGGGGGCGCTTGTGCTGGCCGCGTTGATTGTAGGGGTGGTTATGTACCGGCGGTACATGCGCAAAGGGGAGATAGTGGAGGCAAAGCGGCGCTTGGTACCCCCCGATGAGTTGGCGCTGGATAGGCTGCGTCGGTTGCGCGAGGGGGAGGCGTGGCGTACGTTGGGGCTAAAGGAGTTCTACACAGAGCTAACCGATACGCTGCGAGAGTTTTTAGCGGCGGAATTCGGAATTCGCACGATGGAGTGTACAACGACCAAAATAGTCAACGATTTACGAGCCGACAGCCGCTGCAAGCGGGAGTGGATCAAGGAGATAGATGGTATATTGCAACTGGCAGATTTAACGAAGTTTGCTCGCTTTGCGCCCACGGAGCAGGATTGTCTCTATTCGATTGGCACCACGGAGGTGCTGGTGCGGGAGGTGCACGCCGTGCTGCATGCAGGGGAACGAGAGGAGGATGAAGACGCAGAGGGTGAAGGCGCAGCGCATCCTGAGTCGGGGGATGCGGCTAGAGGAACCGAGAGCGAAGAGGAGAATGCGCAGCGGAATGCGGAACGCTATGGGCCGCGCCGTGGGGAAGGGGTGTCATCAACCCCGTTGGAAAGGAGGGAAGAGTAATGTTTTCAGGAATAGAGTTTGCCGATAAGTGGGTGCTGTGGCTGTTGCTGCTTATACCGTTGCTGGTGGCGTGGTACGTGTGGCGAGATCGCGACAAGAAGAACGCCGTACGTTTCTCGTCCTTTGCGTTACTTCGGACGGTGCCAACAAGCCGGTACAACTGGATGCGCCACACGCTGTTCGGGGTGCGTATGGTAGGGCTGTTCTTCCTAATTGTAGCGTTGGCACGTCCGCAGTCGTTCCGTAGCGAGAGGAGTTCTACAACGGATGGTATAGACATTGTGATGTCGCTTGATGTGTCGGCGAGTATGCTGGCGCGGGATTTCACGCCGGATCGTTTGGAGGCATCGAAGACGATAGGTTCGCAGTTTATCTCAGGGCGACCGAACGATAGGATAGGGATAGTGATGTTCGCCGCGGAAGCGTACACGATGTGTCCATTGACAATAGACCACGCCACGGCAATCAATCAGCTACAGCAGGCGCAGTCGGGGGTGCTGGAGGATGGCACAGCTATAGGGTCGGGGCTTGCGATGGCGGTGTCGCGCCTCGCGGAGAGCGATGCGAAGAGCCGAGTGGTTATTCTTCTGACGGACGGCGTGAACAATTCGGGCGAGGTGGCACCGTTAACAGCGGCTGAGATTGCCAAGACGCTTGGCGTGCGAGTATACGCTGTTGGGGTGGGGTCGCAGGGTACTGCGCCGTACCCAGTGCAAACGCCCTTCGGGATTCGCTACCAGAACATGGCTGTGGAGATAGATGAGGCGTTGCTGGAGCGGGTGGCGGACATGACGGGAGGGAAGTACTTTAGGGCAACGGACAACGATGCGCTCAAAGAGGTGTACGCAGAGATAGACCAGCTCGAGAAGTCGAAGATACAGGTTAACGATAGGACGCAGAAGGAGGAGGAGTATTGGAAGTTTGGGGTTTGGGCGTTGCTACTGCTTGCGGGTGAGATGGTGGTGCGAAGGTTGTTGGTACAAGAGTTGCCATAGAGAAGAGGAGGGCGGAAGAAGATGTTTAGGTTTGCCAATGTAGAGGTGCTGTGGTGGTTGTTGGGGGTGGTGGCGTTATTGCTGCTGCTTCTGACGTACCGTTGGCAGCGGCGGCGGCGCAGCGAGGCGTTTGCCGCGAGGCAGATGCACGGGTTGCTGATGCCCCATGAGTCGGGGGTGCGATTTTGGGTGCGATCCACGTTCTTTTTGCTGGGTGTGAGCGCATTGATAATAGGGTTGGCGAGGCCTCAGTTCGGCACGCGCCAGGTGAAGACGAAGCGCGAGGGGGTGGAGATCATGCTGGTGCTGGATGTGTCGAATAGTATGAATGCTCAGGATGTGAAGCCGAGTCGGTTGGAGCGGGCGAAGCTAGAGATATCGAAGCTACTTGAGCGGATGCGTCAGGATCGGATAGGGTTGGTGCTGTTTGCGGGGCGGTCGTATGTGCAGCTACCGATAACGAACGATTATACGACGGCGCGGATGTTCCTTTCATCGGTGAACACGGGTCTGATTCTAGAGCAAGGGACGGCGTTGGGCGAGGCATTGGAGCTTGCGAGTAGGTCGTTTTCACCAATAGAGTCGGTAGGGAAGGCGATTATTGTGATTTCCGATGGGGAGAACCATGAGGACGACCCCGTGTCGGTGGCGCAGAAGATAGCGGAGCGCGGGATACGTACCTATACGGTGGGGATGGGGTCGGGAAATGGGGTGCCGATACCCGAGGCTGGAGGAGGTTTAAAAAAAGACGCAGATGGGAATGTGGTGCTGACGCACCTCGACGAGGCGACGTTACAGCGCGTGGCCGAAGTGGGCAAAGGGGTGTACATGCGTGCAACGAATGGGAGTTCAGGCTATGCGCCGATACTGCGGGAGATTGACGAGATGCAGAAGTCTGAATTTGAGGACGTGGTGTACGCGAGTTACCGAGAGCAGTACCAACTCTTTTTCTTGATAGCGTTGGTGTGTTTCGTGCTGTCCACGGTAATCCTGGAGCGTAAGAACCCATGGATCAGTGTAGAACGGCTGTATAGGTCAGTGAGAGGAGAAGCGTAGGCGATGAGAAGGGAAATAAAGATATTGTGTAGCGTCGTTTTGCTGACTCTATTGCCAATGGCGGTGACGTTTGGCCAGAGCGCGGCCGGGCATGTTCGCAAGGGGAATCGGACGTATAAGAGGGGAGAGTACAAAGATTCGGAGCTAGAGTATCGTAAGGCCCTTGATTTAGACTCTACGTCCACGAAAGCGCGGTATAATTTGGCGGCATCGCTGTATAAGCAGGAACGCTACGATGAGGCAGGACAACGGTATGTCACATTGGCGGAGGAGCAAGGGGGAAAAGAGGAGTTAGGATGGGATGCGATGTACAATGCGGCGAATGCCCTGTTCAAGAGCGAAAAGTACGACAAGAGCGCTGAGCTATACAAGCAGGTGCTGCGTGCGAATCCAAGGGATGAACAAGCGAGGTACAACCTGTCAGAGGCGTTGCGTAGGTTAAAAAAGCAGCAGGAGCAACAAAAGCAGCAACAGAACCAACAGCAGCAAGACCAACAGCAAAATCAGGACAAAAAGGATCAGCAGAAGGATCAAGAGAACAAGGATGGCAAGAGCGATCAGCAGAAGCAAAATGATGAACAGCAGAGCCAGGGGAACCAGCCTAAAGATGAAAAACAGCCTCAGGCGAATGGGCAGCAGTCGGAGCGTCCAATGAGCGAGGAGGAGGCGAAGCAGATACTGCAAGCGTTAGAAAAGCAGCAGGGAAAGGCGGCAGAGAAAGTGCGGAAGGCGAACCAAAAGGGCGGGAGGCCGCGGAAGCCTGAAAAGGATTGGTAGGAAAAAGATATTTGACGTAGAGGGAATGGCGATGTCAATGGGAAAAGAGTTGCGGCGTTGGGTCTGTGGAGGGCTTTCAGTACTACTAGCTACGTTGATGGCGGGGGTGGTGTGTGGTCAGGAGATAGAGGTACAAGCTCCGCAATCACTATACGAAGGCCAGCAGTTCCAGGTGACGTTTGTGCTGCCAGGGAAGCCCAAGGAGTTCCATCCGCCGGAGTGGGGTAAAGTGAAGATGCTATTTGGACCTGCGGTAGGGTCGTCCCGGCAGATGACAGTGATAAATGGAAAGGTAAGTCAGTCGACATCGTACACGTATAGCTACGTGTGCAGGGCTGATGAGGCGGGAGATCTAACGATAGGCGCTGCGCGGGCAGAAATGGAAAAGGGAAGAATAACGAGTGAACCCTTTGTGATAAGCGTTCTGTCCACAGGGGCATCGGCAACGCCGGGCGGTGGAGGAGATGTGACTGGAGACGATGCGCAGGGGCAAGGCTCAAATCGTAATACGGCGGCTGGGAAAGATGCTTTTGTTACGCTGGAGCTAAACAAAAGCGAAGCGTACGTTGGACAGGCGGTGCTGGCGACAGTTAAGATATATACCCGATTAGACTTGGTAGGGTTTGATGACATCAAGTTTCCGAGTTTTGATGGTTTTTGGGTAAAGGAGATACCAACGCCCGCGCAAGTGAGCTTTAGCCGAACAGTGGTCGATGGGAAGGAGTACAACGTGGGGGTGCTGCGTTCCTATTTACTCTACCCACAGAAGGCAGGCGTACAAAAACTAGATGGGCTGGAGGCGGTGGTGCAGTACAGGGTTCGGGAGCGGACGCGTTCGTTTTTTGAAGAGTTTATGGGGAGCTATTCAACCTCGTCCATTGCCCTGCGTGGGGCCACGAAGCAGTTGAATGTTAAAGCACTTCCTGCCGAGGGTAAACCGAGCGGTTTTGCGGGGGCTGTAGGGAAGTTTTCAGCGAGCTCAACAGTGGATAAAGAGGAGCTGGAGACGAATGATGCGGTAACCTACACAATAACCGTGGAGGGAGTGGGTAATATGCATGCGCTCGTGAAGCCCGATATCGCATTTCCGAACACTGTGGAGGCGTACGACCCCGTGGTGAAGGAGAACTACTCCGTGAAGGGTGCCGACCAGACGGGGCGTATAACGTATGAGTACGTACTGATACCGCGTGCGCCAGGCGATGTGGTGATACCTGAATATGATTACAGCTATTTTAACCCATCAAGCGGTAAATACGAGACGTCAAGGGTAAAGGGGTATACGCTACATGTTACGCCGGGGCAGGGTGGTGGCGCACCGGTAATGGTGAGTGGAGGTGGCAGCAAAGAGGACGTACAGGTGCTAGGGAACGACATACGACACATCCATTCAACGCGTGGAAAGCTGTACACGAAGGGAGAGAGCTTCACGGGAGGCATGTTCTACTTATGGTGGATAGTCCTGCTAGTGCTGGCGACTCTTGGCACATGGGTGTACTTGTCGAAGAAGCAACGCATGGAAGCCGATGGGGAGCTGCTTCGGGATAAGCGTGCGAGCGGGCTGGCAAAGAAGCGTTTGCGCCGTGCGAAGGAACTGATGGATAGAGGAGACGAGGGATTCTATGCAGAGTTGCTGCGAGCGCTTTGGGGCTACCTAGGCGATAAGCTCCATTTGGAGCAGCACGAGCTAAGCTCCGAAAGCGTAGGTGAGTCGTTACGCATCCGTGGGGTACCAGAGGAGCAGGTGACAGCGGTGCACGACGCGATAGCGGAGTGCGAGTATGCTCGGTACGGAGTGAGAGACGATGCTGCAAAAACGCACGAGAGCTACGAGCGAGCGTTGGCGGTTATCAGTGGGCTTGATGCATGGTTGAAAAGAGGTGGAAGCCGTAGGCAAAAGAAGGGGAAGTAAATGAAAGAGATGAAAGGGGTGTCGGTGATGCTGCGAGGGGTATGCTTTCTGGTAGCCATGGCTATGGGCATTGCGACGGCGCATGGCGAGGGGGAAGATGCTTTTCTGTTAGGCAATAAGTTCTACGAGCGAGGTCAATACGACAGTGCAGCGATGGTGTATGAGGCGATACTCACGAGTGGGCAGTACAATGCAGAGGTATACTATAACCTTGGGAATGCGTACTACCGCCAGGCGCAGTACGCAAAGGCGATACTGAACTATGAGCGAGCGCTGAAGGTTAATCCGAACCATGAGGATGCAGAGGCGAATTTAGCGTTGGCGCGTACGTATGCACAGGATAGGCTGACGGTGCCGGTGCAGTGGCCTATAGTCCGTTGGTTCAAGGGGATCCCGCTATGGTTTACTGAGGCGGGGTGGGGTTGGATTTCTTTGGTGTGCTTCACGTTGGTGGCGGTAGTGCTAGTACTATTTAGGTTCTACGTGGGACGAAATCGCTGGGTGCTGGCGGGAGTATGCGGGTTGCTATTGCTGGCGGTAGGAGTAATGTCGTTTTCGTTTTCACGAAGGCATCGTGTGTTGATAAATAGGCCAGAGTCGGCGATAGTGATGCAGTCGGTGGTGTCGGTGAAGAGTTCTCCAGACGCAGCGTCTAAAGATCTTTTTTTGCTACATGCAGGCACAAAGGTGCAGCTGCGGGAGCGTATAGGCGGCTGGTGGGAGGTGGAGATTCCCGATGGGGCGAGGGGCTGGGTGGAGGAGGGAACGATAGAGGGAATATAGTTGGTTTGTAAAAAAAGTGGAGGGGCGGACCATTCGGTTCGCCCCTTTTTCTTTCGGTAGAAGATGTGGTTGTTCATCCGCTACGATACTGCCCTCTTACTTCATGCGTTTTTAGTAGCGACCAAAAGTACCGCCCACTACAGCTCCATAATTCTGCATTCGGTTCTTCTATTCGCGGCGCGGCCCTTCTCGCTAGCGTTGTCGGCGGCAGGGCGCGTTTGACCATATCCCACGCATTGTATACGCGAGGGAGAGATGCCGGTATCAACGATATAGCGCTTTACGCTCCGCGCTCGCCTCTCAGAGAGGTCTAGGTTGTAGCTAGGCGTACCCGAATTGTCTGTATGCCCCTCAATTTGAATTCTCATGCGAGGGTAGCGGCGCATGGTGGAAACTAGCCGATTCAGCTCGTGGTACGACTCCTTCGCCAACGTATCGGAGTCAAGCTCAAAGAAGACATTGCGCAGCGTTATCGTGTTGCCAACCTTGATGGGGATCATCTCGAAGCGAAGCTGTAGCGGAGCGGTAGCATCGTGCATGGCCTTAAAATCAAAATGCTCTGAGTGGTCAAGGTAGCCATCGTGCGAGGCGAAGAGACCGTAGCGTTCGCCCATGGGGAGGCATACAAGGAAAACCCCGTTGGCATCGGCGATGGGCGACATGAGCGTGTCGCCCGTGGTGAGCGCAATGAGTTGGCACTCGGCGGGGACAAAGTTTTTGGTTTGCTGATCTACAGCCTTCGCCCTAACGTAGGAGACTGGTGTTGGGCGCAGCGAGTCGGGGAGTTCAAAGGTATAAAGGTCCAGGCCCCACTCGCTACGCCGGTTGGAAGCGTAGTAGGCATCTTTGGCGCGAGGCGAGACAATAAGGCCGATGTCATCGTAGGGGGTGTTGATGGGGTAGCCGAGGTTTTGGGGCGTTGTCCATTCTTTCTTTCCCTTTCTGCGGCTCATGAAAATATCCTGAAGGCCAATGGTGGGGTGCCAATTGCTGGAGAAGTAAAGCGTTTGGTTGTCAAAATGGATGAATGGACATTGCTCATCTCCGGGGGTGTTGATGGTGTCGCCGAGGTTTTCGGGGGTAGTCCATCGCCCTTCGGGGAGGAGTGTGGTGCGCCAAATGTCGTAGCCCCCCTTGCCGCCGCTGCGGTTGCTCGTGAAGTAGAGGGTGTGGCCGTCGGAAGAGATGGAGGGTTGCTTATCGCTGCTATTCGTGAGATTTACTGGGGCGGGCAGCGCGCGAGGGCGAGACCATTCACCGCTATCGTTCTTATCGGAGTAGTATATATTACATTGGCCCTGGCATTTGGTAAAATACATCCGTTTACCGTCTGCCGTGATGGATTGTGCCCCCTCGTTGGCATCGGACGATGTGACGGGGTCACCGATGGGCTCAGCCACATTCCACGCCGAGTCAAGTGCGACACGATGGGTGATGTAGAGGTCTTCCTGCATGTAGTCACGATTGCGAGAAATAGGCATTCCGGGGAGGGGCATAAGCTTGGTAAAGGTAAGCGTGAGTTCATCGGCACTTAGCGATGGGAAGTAGGCATCGTGGATGCTATTTACCGTTGTTGGGAGCGGTTTGGGAGCTATTTTCACAGGGTGGGCCACAGCGTAGCGGGCGAACTGCGCGCTGCGTAGCATTTGTTCTGCCTGCATTTTTCGGTAGGGGGGCACGGCTTTGCGGGAAAGGTAGCGTTCAAGCTGGATAATTGCCTGCTCGTGCATGCCGGCCTTCAGCGCGCAGCGCCCTGCAAAGAGTCGTGTTAGCGCGAAGAAACTTGAGTCGATTGCATTGGCAGCTAAATTCAGCTCGTAGGCCTTAGAGTAGTTGCCCAGCTGTTCATGGACTTGCGCCTCGAGTAGGTAAGCCTCAATGAATTGGCTATCCGCCCGCTTAGCGCGGGAAAGGTTGTTAAGTGCAGCACCGTAATCGCCAAGTTCAAAGGCGGTTACAGCTTCCTTATAGTTCTCTATCGCTCGCCTGCTTGTGGTGGAGTATTTCCTATTAGGCTGCCCATTCGCCACTGCCCACGCAGTGGTAAATGCCATTAGCAGCACTATGAACCTTATCGTGTTTCGCATCGCATTTTTTCTGCTCGTCCCGATTGCGAAGGTACAAAATCTGCTGCGAAAGGCGAAGGATTTAATCAGAACCGTAAATGTATGTTCGTGCGCAGCGAATTGTCCAATGATTGTCAATGGTCTCCGACTTGAGGTACAGTCAACAAACGGTAAGCTTTTTCGTTTTCTAACGGTAGGAGTATAGAGTTTATGGGAGCAAAATTGCATTTTACGAAGATGCACGGTGCGGGCAACGATTTTATAGTTGTAGAGCCAGTTGCAGCATCGTTCCTAAACCATAATTTCGCAATAGAGGAGAGGCAAGAGCTCATTCGAAGCGTATGCAATAGGCATTTCGGGGTAGGGGCTGATGGGTTTATGCTGGTCGCATCGGAGCGACACGGGGAAGTGTCAATGGAGTACTACAACGCAGATGGGCATCCCGCCTCGTTTTGTGGCAATGGAGCGAGGTGCGTAGCCCGATACGCCGTGGAGCATGGGTGGGCCGCGAGTGAAGGGGTAATACACTCCCCCGTGGGGGATGTCTCCTTTCGTATACTGCCGAGCGGTGATGTCGCTATACACATGCCCAATGCAGCCAAGCCGCGCTTTGATGTGCAACTCGGAGGTTATCTTGTGGACACTGGTGTACTACATTTTGTGAAAGAGGAACGTTTTTCTGACGATGAGGCATTTTGCGCATGGGCAAAGCCGTTGCGATGGGGTGTGCAGAGAGAGTTAGGAGGGGTGAATGTCAATGCGTATTACGTTGAAGAAGGGGAGGTTCACCTACGCACCTACGAGCGGGGCGTGGAGGGGGAGACTCTTGCGTGCGGCACGGGGGCGGTGGCCACGGCGCTATCCATTGCAGTAGGCAGCGGGGAGGCTGAGGGAAGCGTAACGCTTTACCCTAGAGGAGGAAGGCTCGAGGTGGCGTATGCATTGGACGCTGACGGCAAGAATTTTGAACGCATTTGGCTCTCGGGCGGTGCGGAGCGCATCGCGGAGGGCGATTTTTATTACAGGAAAGGTAAATAACAACGATAGAAATGAGAGTGAAAGGAAGTAGTGTCCCTGTGTGGCTGGTGGTCGTGCTGTCTGTAGTGTGCGGCATTGGGGGTGGGTACGCAGCGGTGCGAATGCAGCCCAAGGCGTTGCAAACGGAGATGGGAGGCACAACCAACGATGAGATAATCCAGCGGGCGGCTACTCCTGTCGGGGGGCGGGCAGCCCATGCAGGGGCGTTGCCCTATTTTGTTGATGCAGCGGCGAAGGCTTCCCCCGCGGTGGTGCATGTGCGCGTGCTGGGGGTGGTGGAGCGTGAAAGCCCATACAGAGGCTCCATCCTTGAATTCTTTTTCGGTGTTCAGCCCAATGTGCAGCAGCAGGTGCAGGTTTCAGGGTCCGGGGCGGTGATTAGCGCGGATGGGTATATCGTAACCAACTTCCACGTGGTGAAGAATGCGCGCGCCATAGAGGCCTCATTGCCCGATAAGCGCAGCTTCGGGGCAAGAGTGGTGGCAGTAGACCCTGCAACGGACCTCGCATTGCTAAAAGTAGAATCTGATAAACCGCTGCCGTACATTGAGTTTGGCAACTCCGATAGCCTACGGGTGGGGGAGTGGGTGCTCGCGATAGGGAATCCCTTTGATTTGGAGACAACCGTCACCGCGGGCATCGTGAGCGCAACAGCGCGTAATATCAACACGCAGAGCGGTAAGGTCTCGATTGAGTCGCTTATACAGGTGGACGCCGCCGTGAACATGGGTAACAGCGGGGGACCGTTGGTTGACCTTGATGGGCATCTCGTTGGGATTAACACGGCCATCGCTTCGCCTACAGGTGCCTTCGCGGGGTATGCCTTTAGCATTCCGGAATCTATCGTGACGAAATTCGTGGACGACGTGAAGAAGTACGGAGAGGTTCGGCACGTCGTTTTAGGCGTAAACATAACCAACTTGAATTCACAGCTTGCCGATAAGTACGCTGACGGCGACATGCGTGGCGTGTTGGTGGCGGGGGTCTACCAGAATGGACCGGCTGATAGGGCGGGCATACAAGTTACGGATATAATACGATCTGTGAATGGGCGCAGCGTCAACTCGGTTACAGAGCTACAGGGGGAGATTAGCCGTTTGGCCCCGGGCGATACAGCTGATATTGTCATTCTGCGCAATGGGCGAGAGGGTACGTTAAAAGTGCAATTCTAGAAGGATGTAAAGCAAGACGAGCGGCGGCAACACCTTTACAAAGTGTTGCCGCCGCTCGTCTTTTTCAGTTATCCCTTACTGATTCTCTGTTCCCTTAATGCCCGCCGAAGCCCATTGCTTTAGCTCGCCATTGTCAAGGCAAAGAAGCACGCACTCAATTCCATCGGTTTCCTCTACAAGCGCCATAGACTTTTCAGGGCCTAGCACCATCATGGCAGTGGCCAGCGCATCGGCAACGGCGCACGTACCAGCCACCACCGTTGCGCTCAGTAGGTTGTTACGTTCCGGCATTCCGGTAGTGGGATTGATGGTATGGCCCCATTCCTTCCCATTGGACTCTTGGAATTCTCTGTAGTTGCCTGATGTGGCAATGCCACCGCTGTCGAGCGTAAAGGTAGTGATGAGCTTTTCGCCAGGCATGTTGCCTTTTTCAGGGGCATCAATGCCTAATCGCCACGCATCGCCCCGCGGGCTGCTGCCGTAGGTGGCGATTTCACCGCCCACCTCCACCATAGCGGCTGTGCAGCCGCACTGCTGCAGCGCCGCTGCGATACGGTCGGAAGCGTAGCCCTTGGCCATGGCGTTGAGCGTTAGCTCCACGCGTGGGTCATCTTTAAACACCGTGTCACCGCTTACGCGGATATGTTTGTAGCCCGTGTAGGTGCGCGCGGCGGCAAGTGCTGCGGTATCTACAGCTTTGAATTGGTCTGCACCGAATCCCCACAGCCGCGCCAAGGCTCCAACTGTGGGGTCGTAGGCCCCCTGCGTCAGTTCACTCATACGCTGCGAGAGGGAGAGGAGGGCAGCAAACTCGGCGTTGACAACGTACTCCTTAGCGCGGTTAAAATGGGATATTACGGTGCTGCTGTCGTAGATAGAGAACAGGTAGTTCACCGCGCTAAAGGTTGAGTCTATGGTCTGTTGCACAACAGAATCCGCCATTGAAGAGGCAACGGTGATGCTGTAGTACGTGCCTAGAGCTTTACCAGCAAAGCGGCTGTACTTCACGTTTCCGTTGGAAGAACAGCCCCCGAATACCAAAAGAACGCTAGCAATGCAAATGGTCAATAGCGGGTGTATATAATCTTTACTGCGCATCGTGTTTAATGTTAAAGGGAACTAGAATAGGATTATGGTCGGAGTAGTCGCACGGAACGACCATGTAGTCAAGCGCGGAGAGGGAGTCGGAGTGCAGAATGTAGTCGATCCGAAAGGAGGGGAATATGTCCTTATAGGTAGACCCGAAGCCGTCCCCAGCTTCCTGGAAGGCATCACGTAGGTCGCCCCGCATGTGTCGATAGGTAAACGAGATAGGGGAGTCGTTGAAATCGCCGCACACGATGACAGGGTATGGCGATCTATCGATGTGCGCCCGCACCTGCAACACCTGCACCGCGCGCTTCTCCACCGCTTCTCGTATTCGGGTGAACAAATCTATAACCTCGCCCATGCGCTCTTTACCCTTACGGAAATCGGGATTTTTGATGAATTCAAGGTTCCTCCTATTGAGACGATACGACTGGAGATGGGTGTTGTAAACCCTAATGGTATCATTTCCGATTAGCAAATCCGTAAAGATAGAGGCGTTGGCCGACCCTTCAAAGTGGATTTCGCCGCTCGCTACGATGGGGAAACGCGAGAAAGTGGCAATGCCAAATCCTGAGTTGCTCGTGGTGGAGATGTAGTGAATGTGGGCGGTGTCGCCAAAGAGGATGCGTGCGTCCTCCTCGGTGAAATCTTTTGTATTCGTGTAGAATTCCTGCAAACAGAGAATGTCAACACGAGATTTGTGGGTAAGCTCCTCGATGGAGTCCATGGTGGGAGGTTTATTGCTCCAGGAGTAGAGGCGAAAGAGGTTGACATTCATACTCATCACCGTGAATTCCCGGTCGCCATTGTAGGGGGGGGAGGGGAGTCTGAAGCGAAAGAAATTCATCATGAGCGGAATGCCCGCGACGAGTACTACCCCTGAAATAAGAACCCACCACTTCCACCGAATGATCCACAGCACCAAAAAGACGAGGTTAATGGCGAGCAGCAAGGGGTAGATGACCCCGAAGGCCGTCAGCGGCCAAAAATCTGCTGGATTTACGAAGGGGGCGGCGTAGCTTAGCAGCAGCATTGAGGCCGCTAAGCAGTTGATGACGATAATTATGATTCTGACAATTTTTCTCAATCGTTTCATCAACGCCTATGGTTAAAGAGGAATTCCTTCTCCTCGGTGGTCAACGCCCCGTAGCCGCCCTTGGCAAGCTTGTCAAGGATGGCCTTGAGCTGCTTCTCATCTTGCTCCTGATGCTGCGAAGCCGAGTTCTGAGATGAAGATGTCGCGTTCGCGTACTGCTTACGCTTCCGATTCTCACTGCCTTTTCCCTTGAAAGAAAACGTTTTGTGGGTACGTTGGTGCGGGCGTTTTTTGCCCCTTATTCTTTTCAAGAAACGCAGGGTTGGCCCGTAGAGCAAGCCGACGGCTGCGCCTCCGATATGCGCAATGTGTCCGCCTGCATTTGCACCCGTAACGCTCAGCAGGTCAATGGCCACCACAATGATGGCGAAGTAGCGAAGCTCGAGCCTTACTAACGCCCAAATGTATACCTTCTCCCGCGGCCTCTGCATGGTGATGGCTAGCATTACGGCCATTGCTGCCCCCGATGCCCCGAGGATATAGGATATTGAGGCAGCTCCGTGGAAGTATGGAAACACCGCGTAGGCAAGCATGCAGAGCAGATTCCCGATAATGCCTCCGAGGAGGTACACCCTCAGCAGTTCCCGCGCCGAGTAGTGTTGCAGGAATAGGCGACCGAAGAACCATAGCCATATCATATTGAAAAGGATGTGCCATACCCCTTCGTGGAAAAAGATGGAGGTTACCAAGGTCCATGGTGCTAAAAGCAGACGGGAGAAATCGGTGGGCATGGCGAGCAGCCGAAACGGCATGCGGGAGGCAGACCCAAAGAGAATTAGCGATTTGTCAACAATATTGTAGACTAAAAAAATGGCAAGGTTAATGCCGATAAGCCATACCAGCATGGGCGGGAAATTATTTTTCCTCGCCCATGAGTTCACCTTATACGTAGTATTGTCGAATAGAGCCATTGCGTTTCCAGTAGCGTAGGAGTAGATAGCCGAAGAGCATGCCGCCAACGTGCGCAAAGTGCGCCACACCGCTGCCCGGCTGCATAAATCCTAGGTAAACCTCGATGAGACCAAATATGATTACAAACCATTTTGCCTTGATGGGTATCGGCGGAAAGAGCAGAAAAATCCGCACGTTGGGGAATAGCACCCCAAAGGCCAACAGAATTCCATAGACCGCGCCAGATGCACCTACGGTCGGTATGTCCATCACCCGATGGATGCACTGGTACATAATGGTGCCACCCGTGGAGGCATCCGTAACGGTGCTCGCCGGCACGTTCAGCATGTTAGGAAAATAGTTATCCATGAACGCCGCGAATGCCTCGGGGGAAAAGTTTAGCATCACCTCATTGGCGGCGCGCTGCATGGGGTAAATTTGTAGGAACAGAACGAATAGATGCAGCGACATAGCTCCTAGGCCCGTGAAGAGGTAGTAGAACAAGAAGCGTTTGCTGCCGAACGCATGCTCCAGCGTGCGGCCGAACATCCAAAGAGCAAACATGTTGAAGAACAGATGCGATAGGCCCGAGTGCATAAGCATGTAGCTGACGAGCTGCCACGGTCTAAAGTATTCGCTCTCTGGGTAGTGCAGCCCTAGGAGTTCAATGAGGTCAAAGTGGAATACGCGGCTGGCCGTATAGGTGGCGACCAGCATGACCACGTTGATGATGATTAAATTGCTCATCACGGGTGTCTGGCGCATGAAATCCGGTTGACTAGAAGTGAAGCTTGACATCTGTTTTGTTTTCTATTTGGATGCAGCAGAGGCGAAAAGATCCTTCACCCCATCCTCGTTGAGCAGTATATACGTTGGGGAGCCGAGAGGGTCAATGGCGGGCGCATGGCAGGCGAAGAGGTCGTGGAGCAGCGTCTGTAGCTGTTGCTCCGCGAGGGACTGCGCCCTACCAATGGCGGCGGCAAAGGCCAAGTGCTTCAGGTAGTCATCATGCGCCTCGGCGTGTGCCGATTCGTTGGTGGAGTGGTCTGTATCTAACATTTCTACTACAAGGTCGGCACACTTATCGGGTGATAGCCAGTGGGGTATTGCGAGCAGGGATAGGGTGGAGGTGGCATCCTGCTGCTGAACGGCGAAGCCCAACTTTTGCGCCTCTGGAATGAAGTCTTGCAGCACGGCGCGTTGGGTAGCGTTAAGGGGAATGGTAATCGGCATGGCAAGGCGCTGCGAAACGCCATGCTGAGGCGCTGCCGCGCAGAGCTGCTCGTAGAGAATACGGGCGTGCGCCCTATGCTGATCCACGATGGCAACAAGCCCCTCGCCCATTGGGGTCACGATGTAGTGGTCTGCAAGCTGGAAAGCTTTGCTTAGGGCGGCTTGCGACGTGAGCGAGGGCGGCTGCGAAAGGCTGTTCATCTGCGAAGGAATGGCCCTGCGCATACTTCCGTCCCCGGTTGGTTTTGCCGTATTGGGCATTCGCCAAGGAGCATCGGCCAGCGCGCTCGCCGACTCCGTGCGCTCCTGCTCCGAGATAGAGAAAAAGGAGGAGGGCGGGAAGAAACTGCTAGAGGTGAGCGGCGGTGTGCTGAAATCTATCTGCGGCATGCCGCTATGCTTCCCGAGCACCTCCCGCACGGCGGAGTGCAGCAGCTGCCATATCACTTGGTCGTTTTCAAATTTAATCTCCGTTTTCTGCGGGTGGATATTCACGTCGATGGTAGCGGGGTCAACTGTGAAGAAAACGAAGAAGATAGGCATCATGTCGGTGGCTATCAGCTTCTCGAATGCGGCGTAGATGGCCCTATTGAGGGCGGGGTTACGCATGAAGCGTGCGTTGACGAAGAGGAACTGCTCCCCGGCTCTCCGCTTTGCCGCTTTGGGCGTTCCGATAAACCCCTCAATGTCCACAAGGTCAGTGTGAACGGTTATGGGGAGGAGGTTCTTTTCGAGCTTCTGCCCGAAGAGGGCGAGAATGCGCTCCTTGCGATTGGATACGTGTAGGTCGTATAGCACCGCGCTATCGTGCGATAGGCGCATAGCCACCTGCGGGTTGGCTAGCGCAACACGTTGAAACTCGCTGACAATATGCTTTAGCTCCACGGAAGTACTCTTCAGGAAGCGCCGCCTCGCCGGTACATTGAAGAAGAGGTTCCGTACAAAAAAGTTTGTGCCAACAGGCGCAGCCACGGGGGTGTGGTCAAGCACCTTAGACGCCGCAAGCGTTACCTGCGTACCCATCTCATCCTCAGCGCGCCGCGTTATGAGCGTTACCTCAGCCACGGCGGCAATTGAGGCGAGAGCCTCTCCGCGGAAGCCCATAGTGGCAATGGCACTAAGGTCGTGCGCCTCATGAATTTTTGACGTAGCGTGGCGTTCAAAGCATAGCCGCGCGTCGGTGTGCGACATACCCTGCCCGTTGTCCACCACCTGAATTCCCGCCTTCCCCGCGTCGAACGCATTGAGCTGTATTGCCGATGCACCCGCATCGATGCTATTCTCCAGCAGCTCCTTCACCACGGAGGCGGGGCGCTGCACCACCTCCCCCGCGGCGATTTGGTTCGCTACGCTGTCCGGCAAAAGGTTGATGATATCCGACATCTTCCTTTCTAGAGTCTCAAGTAAACGTAGAACACTAGCACCAGCACGCCAAAAATGATTAGCGTACGCACCCCCTGCGCCCGTCGCGGGGAGTGTGAACGCTGGGCCCGCGCGGAGTCAAAGGCCATGCGCATGCGCACCTGCGCCAGCCCGCTTGTAGCGTCCGTTTGCTCGCCACGCTCTAGACGTGCAGCCTCTTCGAGAGCCCTGATACGCTCCTTGCGCGGATCGTAGTAGCGCGCCTTGAAGTCAAACTGCCTCGGTTTTCGGGTTGCAAAAGGACTATAAATTCCCATCTCTATTCCATTGAATCGTTTGCAAAGGTAGTGAATTTTCGTCTTCTCCCCCATGGGGCTTTTCCCCATTGGCGATACGAAGCGTTACGCCTACTTGCGCTGCTAGTGCTGTACAGCTCTTCTTACGCCGCACCAATGCTAGTACAGCGTTCCTCGGTCTGTATCCTCATTCTCCAAGCTGCGTCGGGGTCGGTAATCATTCCCCGCCGAGAAGTAGTAGCTAACGGTAAGGCTCGCCTTCCAATGCTCATCCTGCTCCGTTGTCCTCTGCCACTGATACAAGTCAAAAACATCGTGGCTTACCGTTTCGTAGCTGACGGCCCTAAACATGTACTCCAATGCCAGGTAGATGCTCCACGAATCGTTACCCCAAAACCCCATTAATGAGGTTGATTCGTGATTCTTAGTGTACGAGCCCTGCGAGAGCGCGCTGTACGGGATAGAAACATCTCCCTGCGCGCCCCATCCCTGGTATTGAAACGAAATGCTCGCCCCCGCAGGGAAGGAGAAACCGGATGCCGCCTTCTCCTTAGTAAACTGGAATAGCGAGTAGCACGCCTTTGCGTATGGGCTAAGGGTAAGCCTATCATCTCCGAGGGGCTTAATGGATAGGCTGAGGCTCAGCTCGGCAAGCTGGGAGAATTGGCCGTTGTTTGCTTGCGTGACCATAGCCTTCCTCCCGCCAATGTCAGCCAGCCCATAGCCTACGTACCAAAATCTATGCGTGTACCCATACCTCGCGGCACTTCGGATGGCGATGTAAGCATTACGCCACATGTAGGAGAGCTGCGCCATGGCATCGTAGCTATTCTTCAGCATGGGATTGTTACGCCGGTATAAATCCTCCCGGATTTGAATTGTGGCTTCCGTGGTCTCCCCGAACTCCGGGATGTTGTTCTGCGTCCCTAGGTCAAGCCGTAGGCGGCTGTTATGCGGCAGGTACCATCCGAACGACACGCTAGGGTTGAAGGTCCAGTGCACCTGCGATTGGTCAAGCCCCCGGTGGCTGGATACGTAATGTACATTCACCGCGGGCACCGCCCGAAAGAAAAAATTGTTGCGCGATATGCTCCACGCTGCGTAAGCGCGGTCACGCAGCTGGTGCTGTTGATCAATTGCGTTAAGCGCATCCGATTGATTGATAGAAATTTTAGCATGCGAGAACATCAACGTTGTTCCGGCGTTGAATGCCATCTTCCCAATCGGCAATTCGTAGTCAAGCTGGGCAATGATGGAGTTCTTATCAGTTTTGGCATTCAAATCGTTGGCCATCACGCCCTCTTCCTTCGCAGCGATTAGGTACTCGTGTGCCGCATATTTGGTGTAGCTGTTTGCATTCGTATACACCACGTTAGCCGTAAGTTTATCGTTCCGCTTCGCAAAGTAGTGGTCGTAGTACAAATCCACCACATGCACAAGCGAACCGTTGTTCGATAGCTGGGTCCCGCGGCGTTGCTGCCTATTATTGCCGAGTAGCACGAGTCCCTCGTACGTGTTGGGATTGCTAAACTGATCCCACCTGCCTGAATAAAAAACCTCGAGAAACTGTTTTTTAGGCTCGTTGTAGGAGTAGCTTAACTTGAGAAAGGCATTGCTAGAAGTGAATTTACTTAGCCCTTCCACCTCGTACCTGTTTTGGCGCCATGTTGTGTAGTCCGTGATTTCCTCTCCAATCCTGCCCTTTCTTAGTTTTCTAAAAAAGCCTTTACTGAAAAGTTTGAATTGGTGCCCACCAGAGTTGTAGTTGTAGTAAATCCGTCCCGAAACGTCCGACATCAGCGGGGCTGTGTAGACCTCGAACCCGGCGTGGTGGCCATCGTCAAGCGGTTTGGTAATCACATCGATTACAGGCTTGGTGGTGTTGTATCGCTCTGGAGCCACGTCGAAGTAGTCAATGTGAACAATCTTCGATGCGGAAATTGACCGTAGCTCCTGCATGGTTCCATGGTGTCCATTGATGAGGATAAGGGGCGGCTCTCCGCCTATTGCTGAGGCAATCTCCCCATTGCCAGCCAGTTTGAGCTCGGGGAGTAGCAATGCAAGGTTAAAGCTAGTTTTTGCCTCGCGCATCTGCGCTGAGCTAAAGGAATAGCTTTGGCGATTGATTCCAACTTTCCGCAGGGCTGACACCCTCACTGCGTCCATCTCTACCGTTTTTGACTCTTTGGCCAAATTGAAATCACGCCGTGAAATACCAGCGATGCTATCGGTAGGAATTGTTTTGACGACCGCCTCAAACCCCACGTAGCACACCTCTACGAGGTATTGCTTAGCGTAGGGCGGTTCTATATTGAGTACGTAGAACCCGCTCTTGTCCGTATAGGTAAAGCGTACCGGATTCGCCGTCACCGAATCGGCATGTAGGGCAACGAGGGCCATCTCGGCCGGTGTCCCTTCCTCCAAAATGACATACCCATTTACCGCTTTCTTTTCTTTTGGCTCTTGCGCCAACGCCCCGCTACCCACAATGCTACATAGGGATAACACTAGTAGAAGTACTACAAATTTGCTCATGTAAGCTTGTCAGTTTATGTGCCAGTATGTATTAATCGGTTTTGGAGCCTTCGGGCATAGTGGATCAGGAAAAAAGCAATTATCCTCCCCATACGCCATGAGGACCGTCTTCCAGCACACCCCTCTCTCCCGCCGACACGCATCAAAATCGTTGCATGTTCTACATGGACTATCGGATGGAATATTGCCCCTCTTCAAATAGAACAAGTCAAGCGCCTTTTGAGAATTCCACACCTCTAGGAGGCTTTTCTCTTTGAGGTCGCCTATAATGAATGTGGGATTATCGTAAAGCTCCTCGCAAATCGTCACCCTTCCATCTGGTAAAACTACCGCGCTCCTTGTGTTTGCTGTGCAAAACGCACGACTAGCAAAACGGCGGCTGGAGCTACGGTTCTCGAGAGAGTGTTCACCTTCAGAAAAGGTGAACCGTATCTGCGGATACCTGCTTTTCACCTCTCCGTTAAGATGCACTGAGAGCGTATCTATTGCGCTTCGTGCAGCAGCATAGGCGGAGAAAGACTTCCTGTAGAGAGAATATCCAGCGGGTGAAAACGATATTTGTTTTACGCATGTATGCTCAGATAAAAATTCAACGAGAGCATCCATGCTCTGAATTGACGAGTTCTTATTGGTAATCAACGAGTTGATCTGTACATGAACCCCCGCATTACTCAGCATGCCTAAAGCGTTTGACATGTCTCTGATGTATCGATTCCCTTGAACGCGAAGCAAAGCCGAACTCGCTTCATAGTCCACAGTGTCCATTGAAATCTGAAATCGCGGTATGCCTAAGTCAATAATTTTCTCCGCAACATCTTCCTTAATTGGGATTTTCGTTGATATGAGGGGAGAATATCCATGCGCAACGAGCGCTTTAACCACATCAAACCACTGTGGGTAAAGTAACACCTCTCCTCCATTGATGTCCACTTTAGCCACTCCTTTTTCTGCTGCCTGTTCAATCAAATCCAAGACAGCCTCATATCCAAATGCGGGGTGGTTGGGTATGGGACGCCTTGCGTAGCAATATACGCAATCGGTTAAGCATTTAGTTGTCAAGACCACATTCAAATTCACAGGAACGCCCAACCTCTCTGGTGGAGTAAAGTCGTACGCTTCTGACGTAAATACATCTGGGTCGTACGACCTGAAAGTAAGACCGTCCCTTACTGGAACCAGCATGTACTGTGGCACGGTTTGCGTTGCGCTACCGATTCGATTGGATACAACTTCACTGTTATTAATGTACAGACTTGCACAATCAACGCAGGCATCGAAGGGCACACCCAGCCTTTCCGATGCCTGTTGTGCTGCCTCTCGTAGCGTCCGCCTCCCATCGAAGCAAGCAAATAGAATAGCGGTTAGCAAATGGATATGTGTAAGAAAACCCTCCCTATGCGGTATCTCTTCGAATACCCTGCCGCCTTCGCAAAGCGTACCCACTCCGCCATCGCGCCGCATACAGTAGTTAGGGTTGATACCAACAATCACATTTGAATCGATCCTTTCCATATCCGAGCTAGGAGATGGCTACTTCGCTTACACCCAAAAGAAGCACGGCGAGACTCCGCGCTAACGTTCGCCGCTTCTCCCAAATTCTATTGAATACTAACTCAATGAATAGCCTATTTGTGACCTATTTGCCCTGCATTTCCACCCGTCTTACTGCTCTCCTTGCATCCGTCCTTACAGCTTTCCCTACAACTCTCTTTGCAGCTGTCAAACCAGCAGTTAAACCATCCAGAATCAGCCGACGTGCCGCCCGTTCCGCCAAGGATGTCAAGCTTCTCTTCCTGGGTAAACTCATCGATACTCTTCATAATTACGCCCCTTTCTCGTTTTATGTCTGTAACAATCAAACAGCACAAAGTTAAAACTTTTTTTTTAACAGAAGAGCTATTCAAAGCATCTTTTCAACTGAGACATGTAAGGTGCTTGTATTCAATGGCTTGTTAGTAAAAAAAACTACGCATCAAAAAAGCTTAACCCCAAAAACGGCAGTCTGCGGCAATGTGCAGCCCCCCTTCCGCAGCGTAGAAAGGATAGTGACGAGCTTTGCAAATACTATACTCATGCATCTAAAGCGAAGCTAGGGGCCTTTGCTGCGCGGCGAACCGCAGTTCGGCTATTACCAAGGGCGCACGCGTCTCCTCCTTGGTACGTTCTATACCTCCGCCCGCACCATGTCCTGTGTGCCGCCCATCCTCCAAGCGTGTATCGTAGCAAACAGAGGGGGCTTACCGTGGGCGTACTATTCATGGCTCCCAATCGTTCTGCGCAACCCCGCACCGAAGCCGCACCAAATTCGCATCAAATTCGGATTTCTCCGGAGAAATCCGAATTTGATGCGAAGGGGATCCGAATTTAGGGCATGTTTTTCCCAGTTTTAATGCGCCATTGGGCAACGTAACCGGGGAGGAAGCGAAGGGGTAGGCGATACGTTTCAAAGTTTTGATTAACTTCGCGAAGGTGATGTGGTTGCTAGAGAATGGATTGACGTATAACGAAACAAGGGTAAAATGGGCTTGGAACTAGATCCGAATCGATTATTTTACGGCATTGGGGAGGTGGCGAAAATACTTGATGTGCCGCAAAGTACGCTGCGCTACTGGGAGCAAAACTTTCCGCAGCTCTCCCCCAAGAAGGGGGCCAATGGCCGTCGGCAGTATACGTCCTCCGACGTGCGTATGCTGAAGGAGATACGGCATTTGCTGAAGGTGGAGGGGGTGTCAATAGAGCAGGCGCGCCATAGGCTGGGGCAGGCCGATCGGCGGGAGCAGAATCGGATGTCGGCGGTAAGCAAATTGATGGAGCTCAAGCGGAAGCTGCAGGAGTTGCAAAACAAAATTTAAGATGCGGGTAACAGTGGGCGATGTGGCCGCGGCGATTGAAGAGTTTGCGCCGCTGTCGCTACAGGAGGAGTACGATAATAGCGGGCTGCAGGTAGGGCGCATTGATAGCGAAGTGCGCGGGGTGCTTGTCTGCTTTGACGTGAACGAGGCAGTACTCGACGAGGCTGAGGCGCAGGGGTGCGACATGGTGGTGTCGCACCACCCGGTGCTATTTCGGGGTATAAAATATTTTACAGGGGCTATACGTGAGGGAAATCTCGTGGAGCGCGCCATAAAAAATGGGGTCACGCTATACGCTGCGCATACGAACCTGGATTTTGCCCGTGGTGGGGTGAGCTACGTGATGGGGAGTCGGCTGGGGCTGGAGGGGATGATGGCATTGCGTACCGATGCCGCGGGGCGAGAGATGGGGGTAGTCGGCTCGCTAGCGCATGCAGTGCCGCCCGCGGCGTTCCTAGCACTGCTCAAGGAACGTCTCAAATGCTCCACTATTCGCTACAACGCAGAGAGCTCGGTGGGCGAGGTGCGGCGGGTGGCGCTATGCGGCGGGAGCGGAATGGACCTCTACAATGAGGCATTGCAGAAAAAGGCTGATGCATTTGTCACGGGAGATGCAAAATACCATGATTTTCAGCGTGGCATAGGGCAGATGTTGCTAGTGGATGTGGGGCATCGGGAGAGCGAGTGGGGGGCAGTCCGTTTGCTAGCGGATATAATTCGTGAGAAAATACCTAACTTCGCGGTTCACGAGAGTGTTCGTGATGGGAGTCCGGTGCGGTACTACTAATTTATACAAGAGCAGAACAATGGCAGGGGAAAACAGGGTCGTTCAGTCAGAGGAGTTAACGCTTGAAAACAGCTTGAAGGTTCTATTCGAATTGCAGCGGGTGGATGCGCGCATAGCGCATATTCGGATGCTGCGTGGAGAGTTACCCATGGCCGTGGAGGATTTGGAGGATGAAATTGCGGGGCTACAAACGCGCATAGGGAACTTACAGGATGCGCAGAAAGCGGCATCCAGCGATATAAACACGAAGCGTCATGAGATAAAGAGCGCCGAGGTACTCATTAAGAAGTATGAGAAGCAGCTTGAAAATGTGCGTAACAATCGGGAGTACGACAATCTGACGAAGGAGGTAGAGTACCAACAGCTTGAGGTGGAGCTTCGCAACAAGCAGATAAAGGAACTGAAGATTAAGAACGATGAGACCGGTGCTTCCATTGAGAGTACGAAGCAAGTGATAGCGGAGCGGGAGCAAGATTTGCAGGCTAAGCGGGCAGAACTAGAATCGGTCATCGCGGAGACAGCTAAGGAGGAGGCGGAGCTTACGCAGGAGTCTGAAAGGCTACAGGCGCAGCTGCCGGAGCGGCTGTTGAAGGCGTACATACGCATATGCGGCAGCGTGCGGAATGGGTTGGGGGTGGTTACCGTGGTGCGCGGTGCGTGCGGCGGCTGCTTCCGCCGTATACCGCCGCAGCGGCAGCTGGACATTCGCTCCCATAAACGGGTGGTGGTGTGCGAGAATTGCGGACGGATTATCGTGGATGACCCCACGCAGGCGCCCGAGGAGGCAGAAGAGGCCCCCGAGGAGGTGAAGCCCATGGCAAAACGCCGCAGAAGGGCGGAGAAGTAGAGGCCAAGCGCAGGTTTAACGATTGTAGATAGGCGTAGAAAGAGAGGGTCAAGCATGTGGGGAGGGGCAATCGCACAGCGAAAGAAGAAAAGGGAACCGCTGCGTAGCTACTGGCTTCCTATGCTTTATCTCTGCGTTGCGGCGTTGGTGCTTTACGCGCTAGTGCCGCGGCAGGCGCGTTTCCACTACGAGTTCCAGCAGGGGAAAGTGTGGGTGTACCCCATGCTACGTGCTCCGTTTGATTACCCCCTATATCTTAGCGCCAAGGAGCAGGCGCAAGTACAACAGCAACTCGCCCAGCGCATACTCCCCGTGTTCCGTCTTGACACGATGGTGCAACACGATGTGGAGCGGGCGGTGCAGCTACGCTGCGAGCAAACGTGGAATCGCGAGAATGGGATGGGGCAGCCTTTGCCGTCCAAGAAGACCGCTGCCATTCTCGACACGCTGCGCGCTACCGTGAGCAGCACGCTGGACTACCTTTACACGTGCGGTGTCGTGAATAGCGGCAACGTGCTGCAGACATCGACCAATGGGGAGTTCTCAGTGCTGCGAAACCATGTGAGCTACGATACGCAGCTGCGTGACGTGTACACACCGCAGAGCGCAAGTGGCTTTCTTGCCGGTACGCTGCAGCGGGTGGACACCTTGCGCAAGGGGCTGAACGTATGGCAGACAATCGATTTTTCTGACCTGTTCGCAGTCAACCTGACCTACGATTCGCTTCTTACCCGGCAGCTGCGAGAGGAGAAGCTGCGCACCATGGCGCGCGCAGAGGGGGTGGTGCACGCTGGGGAGCGAATTATTGACCAGGGTGATGTAGTCACCCCCGAGAGCTACCGTAAGTTGGTATCGCTACAGCATGAATTCCAAAGGCGGCAGTACGCAGGGTGGCGGCGCGTTGGCAACGAGCTTGGCATTTTCCTCTCGATTCTTTTGGCGTTTTCTCTCTACTTCTGTTTCCTGCGAGCATACCGGCCGCAGGTGCTAGATCAGCGAAGAGAGTTCCTTTTCCTTGTGCTGCTGACCACGGCGTTGGTGGCGGCGGGCTACCTGTGCATACGTTTGGCGCCGCAGTTTCTCTACGCAGTGCCATTTTTGCTCGTCCCATTCCTAACCAAAAGTTTTTTTGATGGGCGGGTAGGGCTGGTGACGCATTTGCTGACGATTTACCTCGTGGCACTCTTTACCAGCAACAGCTTTGATTTTTTCACGCTCAACCTCACTGCGGGTATCGTGGCACTATACAGCATCCGAACGATATATCGACGAGGAAAGCTATTCGTTTCGGTATGCTACACGCTGGTGACATTCATTGCGGTGCATGCGCTCACCGCGCTGCTTAAGGAGGGGAATTTGTCGTCGATAACGGTATTTGACATGGGCCTTTTCATGGCAAACTCCTTCCTTACGTTGGCTGTACACCCATTGATGTACCCGCTGGAACGCATTTTTGGCTTCGTTTCGGAGGCGACGCTCATGGAGCTTTGCGATGTGAATCAGCCGCTGCTACGGGAGCTTTCCGAACGTGCGCCAGGCACCTTCCAGCACAGCTTGCAGGTGGCCATACTAGCGGAGGCTGCAGTGGCGGAGATCGGGGGTAATCCACTCCTCGTGCGAGCGGGAGCCCTCTACCACGATTTGGGGAAAATGATCCACCCTGAATTCTTTACAGAGAATCAGACGCTGGGTATGAAAAATCCCCATGCAGCATTGACCGAGGAGGAGAGCTCGCAGCGGGTTATCCAGCACGTGATTGATGGGTTTGAAGTGGCTCGCAAGCACGGTTTGCCGGAGCAGGTGATTGCCTTTGCCCGAACGCACCACGGCACAACGCAGACGGCCTACTTCTACCGCATGTACAAGGCGAAGCACCCCGATGAGCCGGATCCAAAGGAGCGATTTAGCTACCCAGGACCACGACCATACTCAAAGGAGATGGTGGTGCTGATGATGGCCGACTCCATAGAGGCGGCATCGCGAAGCCTAGAACCCTTCACGCGGGAGTCGCTCGAGTCAATGGTGGAGGCCATCGTGGAACGGCAGCAGGCGCTGGAACAGTATAATGATAGCGACATCACGCTTCACGATATCGAAACGATTAAGCGTGTATTCGTTGAAAAGCTGATGAATATCAACCACACCCGGATAGCCTATCCACCGGATCCCGATGACACGAAAGGGAAGGATGCGGCGAGAGGATAGCAATGATGCAGCAAGGGAACCATAGCTACCGTAGGGCTGGAGGTTAGCACCACGCAAATGGTCAGTGAGCGAGTTTGCGAAGAGGAGTCGCCAAGGGCTAAGTGGCGGGAATGCGGTACTGCGGCTATAGGCTTTGATTGGGAATCAAGCCAGATAACGGCTAGAATAGTTGAATCATAAATACCTTTGCCTCGATGTGATACCTCCGCTCAGAGGAAGGAACGCAAGGTGCTAAGTGTGGGGGAGTGGATTGCGGATATCCGACAGGAGGCTAAGCTTGATAAGAAAATGGCAATTAGAGTCGCCGCTCGGTGAAGGTTTCCTTATGTGACGGTGTCTGCCCAAAGCCTATTGCCATGGGGATTTAATTTTTTACTCCAAAAGAATAGTGTAAATTTGCGGACGAAAGAGCAATTGAAATGGTACAATCATGAAAAATGCGATACTTTTATTCATCGCGCTAGTTGGGAGCGTGGGCGTGCTGACGGCGCAGGAACACACCGTAAGCGGCGTAGTTACCGATGCGGCAAGCGGTGAACCCCTACCGCAGGTGAACGTGCAAATCAAGGGAACGCAGCGCGGCACGGTGACGGATAATGCCGGCCGCTACACGCTGCGCCTCCCGGAGTCAGGCGCAACGCTCGTTTTCTTCTACACGGGGTACGAATCGAAGGAGGTAGAGGTTATCGCGCAGAAGGAGGTTAATGTGGCTTTAGGCGAATCGCATGAAGAGATAGAGCAGGTAGTGGTGACTGGGTACCAAAAGATAGAGAAGGAGCGAAGCACGGGGTCGTACGCGATTTTGGGTGAGAAAGAAATCGCCCGCGTGCGAACGAAGAGCCTTGAGAGTCGGCTGCAGGAGGTGGCCGCAGGGGTGGCGTACAATAGCGTAACGAAACAGCTGCAGGTGCGCGGTGTGACGAGCCTAATGGCCAACGCGGCGCCGCTGGTGGTACTTGACGGATTGCCCTTTGAGGGGACGCTTGATCAGATAAACCCCTCGACGGTGCGTAGCGTAACGGTACTACGCGACGCGGCAGCGGCATCCATATACGGCGCGCAGGCGGCCAACGGGGTGATAGTGGTGGAAACCACGCAGGGCGGTAGCGGATTCCAAGTGCAGTACGATGGGATGGTGCAGGTAAAGCCGATAGCTAGCATTGCAGGGCTGAATTTGATGTCAAGCAGCGAATACGTAGACTATAACGATTGGTTGTTGCGTAAGTATGACGCCAATGCTCTTATGCCGAGGAGATGGCACTACTCCAACGACCTCCAGCGGCGGTTCGTGGAGTGCTTTATCACGAAGACGATTACGGAGGCGCAATATAACGCAACGCTTGATAGCCTTCGCCAGCTAGATAATCGGCAGCAGGTGAGGGATTTACTAGAAAGAGTAGGGGTATACCATAGCCATAGCGTGATGGTAAGCGGGGGAAGCGATAGGCATCGACTTGTCGGGGTGGCGCGCTTTGAGCAGGAGCGCCCCAATGATAAGCGTGAGGGCACGCAGAGCGTTTCGTTCAATCTGCGAAACGTATCGCAGTTTAATCAATACGTTAAAACGGATGTCGGTATACAGGCCCAGCTGGGGAACGGAATGGCCTTCACAGGGATTAGGAAGGCCGATGACTTTTACCGTATGTACCCAGCGTACAGTATGCTGTATGGAGAGAGAGGCAATGCGCTGCAATTTTACATTGATCGGAATGAGTTTAGCATAGATAGCGTTGCGCATACCCTGGGTCTGCTTGAGGAGCGCTTTTTCCCATCATTAGACCTAAAAAGATCCTACAGGCAGAACAGCGACCGCTGGGGCCGTAGCAATCTGGCAATCACAATAACCCCCATTCGGGTGCTGCAGATAGAGGCGCGCGGGGCCATGGAGTACGGGTGGGGCAAGACGGTAGATATTGACGAGGAGGATGCGTATTCAATGGTCAAGCTTTACAATGATGGGTCAAAGTATAACGCAGCGACTAACCAATGGGAGCATGCCATTCCGCGCGGGGGGCGGCTCCGCTCCATGCAAACTGAGACCTTTAGCTACACAGCGCGGCTCCAGGCTAACTACGACCAGCAATTCGGCATACACCGTATCACGGCATTGGTGGGTGGGGAGCTGCGGGAGCGGATTGACAGGCTGTCAAGCAATGAGCTGCTCGGCTACAACCCGCGGACTTTGGCCTTCGCATTGGTAAATGAGGCGGAACTGAGTGTGGGAATACCGGGCACCGCAAAGCTAGACAATCAACCGCTGTTTTATTACCTACAGAAGGGAGAAAGCGAGCCGCACGAGCGTTTCTGCTCGTACTACGCCACCGCCTCCTACAGCCTACTGCAGCGCTACAACCTCACGGGAAGCATCCGTGTGGATCAATCCAACCTGTGGGGGACGGCGCCAGAGGTTCAGTGGAAGCCGCTGTGGTCTGTAGGTGCAAGCTGGCAGCTTGACGAGGAGAGCTTTATGCAGAATGCGCGGGGTTGGCTCAATCGGTTGGTGCTTCGTGGGTCGTACGGGATTAGCGGCAACGTACCGCGCGGCGCGTATCCGGTACTAGTAGTAAAGCCCGAGATTAATGCATGGGTTACAACGCTGCCGGCATTTAGGATAGATGGTGCACCTAACCCGAAACTACGTTGGGAGAAGACGGCGACAACCAACGTTGGGGTTGATTGGGCGATGTTCAACCACCGTTTTTCAGGGACGGTGGAGTGGTACTACCGCATGACGAGCGATCTGCTAGGGCATCGCCCCGCGGACCCGACCCTGGGGTGGACAGATGTGCTGGTAAACTACGGCAAGATGCGGAACACAGGGGTGGAATTATCGCTCTACGGCCAGCTGGTGGCGATAGGGGACTTCAGCGTTAGCGCCAACGCCATGTTCAGCTATAATCGCAGCAAGCTGCTAGAGGTCCGTAAGGGGAAAGACGAATCAATCGTATCGCGGGTTATGGCCCCTCGGGAGGTGGAGGGCTACCCCTACGGCAGCCTATTTAGCTATGCATTCGCGGGGTTGTCGCCCGTGGATGGCAGTCCGCAGCTCTATCTGCATAATGGAAAGCTAGGCAAACGGGCTGAAGAGATGGAGGATTTGAAATTTTCTGGCACTGTGATTCCGCTCTATAATAGTAGTTTGAGCCTTGCCTTTGGCTGGAGAGGCTTAGACCTTACAACTACCTTTCTATACTACGGAGGGCATGTGATACGGCGGCCCGTAGCATCGTACGACTGGTGGCAAGCGGGTGCGATAGGCCAAGATCGCGACTACCTGCACGTATGGAAGCAGCCTGGGGACGAGCTGCGTGAAGAGACCGTGCCTGCGCCGAGCAGCTCAAGCTTAAATCAGGAAGATCAGTACGTATGGTCAGCCGCGGATAAGCATGTGCTTAGGGCAGACTACATCAAGTTTAGTGCACTGTCTTTGACGTACGCCCTGCCAGAGCAGTGGCTCGCGCCGGCAAAAATAGCAGGGCTACAGGTTGGTTTCCAAGTGGAAAACATTGTTAACATCCCATTCAATCGGGCGGGAGTGGATCCAGAGATGGTGCAAAGCACCACGGCTGGCGCTATACGGTTACGAAAGATGCCCCCATACTATACGGTGTCGTTAAAGTTGAATATTTAAAGGGCGGAGGCAAAACGATGAAGAATTACAGAAAAGTTGCAGTACTTCAAGGGGTTATAGTGTCGTTACTTCTGTTCGCGGGGTGTGAGAAATGGCTTAACATAGCCCCGAAGGGAATGCTTGTTCCGGAGACGGTCGATGAGTTCGATTTGATGCTTAACGCAAACGATTTGTGTAAAAGCTCTCTCTATGAGGCTCTATTTCTTACAGATGATACATATCTGCTTGTGACGACAGACGATAATGGACTGGATGTGCCTACAAACCTCGGAACGTCTACCGGGCGGATGTACGTTTACGATGCCGACAGATACTATACGGAGACGGATTACAACTCATACTACGATGCAGCCTACAAAAGGATATACACGTATAATGTTATCGTGGAAAACGTACTGAAGGCATCGGGCGATGCGCAGAAAGCGCGGAGCGTACGGGCAGAGGCGCTATGCGGCCGGGCAATGGAGTACCTGCTGCTCATTAACCTCTTTGCCCCGCACTACGATGCATCTACTGCCAGCTCAAGCTACGGCGTTCCGCTGATACTAAGCCCAGACCTTGAGACGGAGGGCGTTACAAAGGCGAGCGTTGCCGAGGTCTACGTGCAGGTAGAGAAGGATTTGCACGAGGCACTGGCCGACTTGCCATCATCACCGGCGCATGGTACTCCATTACGCTTTAGCAAGGCAGCATCATTGGGCTTCCTCGCCAAGGTTGCATTCCTAAAGGGGGAGTGGGCTAACGCGCTGACATGGTGCCAAAAGGTAAAGGATGAGATGAAAGGACTGCCCCTGCACGATTGGACAAAGAATCAGCTGGTGGACCCGATGTCAATGTTAAGCGACTACCCCGATGTGGTAAATAGCGAGGAAAATATTTTACTGCGCTATCCCGATGCGGCCTTCGGGCTATCGTGGTGTACCTACTGCTCCCCCTCGCTGCTAAAGCTATTTGACCAGGAAAATGATATGCGCTACGTATTGCAGTTTACAGATAATGTCTACGGCGTACCATTGAGCAGTCCCGACCTGCGCTACTACTCTAGCTATATAAAGTTTAGCACTGGGATTAGCACGCCGGAGATCTATCTAATGGCAGCCGAATGCAAGGTGCGCACAGGCGATGTGGCGGGGGGTATAGACCTACTCAACCAGCTACGTGCGCATCGAATAAAAGATGTGACTCCCTTGGCTGCGGGAACGGCAGAAGAGGCGTTGCGGCTAGTTTTAGAGGAGCGGCGCCGCGAGCTGTACAACCACTCCGTAGAGCGGCTGATTGATATAAAGCGTTTGGCAGAGGATCCCGCGACGCGCGTAACGGTGCGCCATGAGTTGCCCGGCGGCGAGACCATTGAGGTGGATGGCAACGACAGCCGTATGATTCTACCGATTCCGCCCCAGGTTCTTAATTTTAACCCGGGTATGAAGCCCCGTGGCTAAGTTGGACACAAAACGAAGGTGCATCCGTCCCTAATTCTTGGGCGATGGCGGGTATTATAGCCGGATGAGAGTTTTTAATGGTCTTAACCAATAGGAATAGAAAGGCGATGAAAGTGGTAAGGAAATTAGCTGCATATGGGTTTCTTGCGGCGGCGGCGTGCGTGGCATGCGGGTGTGGGGAAAGCGATAGGCGTGCAGGAGTGGACGTGCAGGGCGAGGTGGAGGGGTTTGACGCAACGAAGATGGTGATTAGCCGCGTTGCCAACCAACCGTACGACCAGCTAGTGCCTCTTGATACGGTGTCAGTGGAGAGTGGACATTTTGCCTGGCGGTGCGACACGCTGGGTTGTGATGTTTACGCATTGACCTTTATAACCGATGCGGAGCTGAATGACAACAGCGTGTATGCGCTACTTGGTGATGGGCGAGTGACCATGAAGGTGGTTCGCTCCGCGCAGGGCAGGCTGGAGCCGCATAGCCAGGGAAGCGCGATGCAGAGTCGGTATGAAGACTTTATAGCGGGGTACCGAAAGGCGGGGCGCCAGGCGGAGATAGACTCCGTTGAGCGGGAATTCTACGCGGCGCGCAATCGGAACGATACGGTAACCATGGCGGCGATAAAAGAGAGCAGCAGGCAGCTTTATTCGGATGGGGCTGCGCAGGTAGAGAAGTATGTAAAGGAGCGGATGGCCGATAGCAGCCGTGACTTTTTCACCTTCTTTCTATACTACATGTTTGAGGTAGTGCCGAAAAGCATTGTCCGTCAAGGTCAGATAGATACCATCAATCAGCAGCTGTTGGAGTGGCGCGGGGCAGAGGTGCAGACCTCTCGATTGATGCGGGATGCGCGGGAGCGAATAGCCATAGCCTCGCGAAGCGTGGAGGGGGCGCTTGCGCCTGAATTGGTGTGCGTGGGTCCTCAAGGCGATACGTTACGTCTCAGCGAACTGCGGGGGCGGCGTGTGCTCATTGATTTTTGGGCGAGCTACTGCAGCTGGTGTCGCTTGGAAATGCCCACGCTGCGTAAAGCCTATGAACAGTATGCCGCTGCGAAAGGCGTTACCTTTCTATCCGTGTCGATAGATAAAAGCCGGGATGCATGGCTCCGCGCAGTGGAGGAGGAGGGGATGCCTTGGAAGAATGCGCTGGTGACCGAGGCGCAGGCCGCGACGGTTACAACGGACTACAACATCACGGGTATCCCTTTGATACTGCTGCTCGATGAGGAGGGCAGGATTGTGCGGAGGGGGCTGCGTGGAGAAGAGATCTCGGAGGTGCTGGCAGCGCTGTAGCGTCCCCCTTGCGGGGAGCGTTGCGCAGCGCGGTGCGATGGGTGGCAATTAGTAAATGTGAATCTTTGGTGAAATGGAGCAGTGGCAGGATTGCCGCTGCTCCATTTATTAAGGCGGTAATGCGGATAGGATTGCATTACAGCATTCAGTAACGCATCCGTTGAGAGCGGAAAGAGGGTATGGGTAAAGATATAGCGAAAAATTATCATTCGTTGCCATGCGTATGGCAACACTGCGATTTTGCCCGTATGCGTTGCCATTCTTGATAATTAACTCTGTAAAAAATGTGTAACTTTGCTGTGGTGCGCAAGGGGAAGCGTACGAAGCAAGTAAAAGGGTAATGAGATAGGCTGGTGAAACCGTTGGTAAAATATCGTGGTGGAAAGGCGCGGGAGATTCCGGCAATTATGCCCCACATTCCGTATGTAAAAGGGTGTTACGTGGAGCCGTTCTTCGGGGGAGGTGCGCTTTACTTTTATCTTGCGCCGAGAAAGTCTATCATCAACGACATAAATGAGAAACTGATTTCATTTTATAGAGGGGTGCGAGATGATTTTCCTTCGTTGCGCCGGGAGTTAGATGGACTAGAGAGGGTTTACGCAGAAAATAGAGCAGCGTTCGATAAGCTCAAGCAACAGTTTCCAACAGAGAGGGTAGAGGATAAGAATGAGGCACTTTACTATGAGCTGCGGGACATGTTTAATGGGCTTATCCCCGCACGCTACTCAGAGGCAGCACTATACTACTTCATTAACAAGACGGCCTATTCTGGCATGATACGCTACAATGCCAGAGGGGAGTTCAATGTGCCGTTTGGGCGCTATAAGGGGCTGAACAGCGCAGGCGTAACGAAGAGCCACAGCGAGCTGCTCCGCCATGCTGAGATTATGAATGTGGATTACAGCGAGGTTTTTGCTTTGTGCCGTTCAAACGATTTTGTCTTTTTAGACCCGCCCTACGATTGTACTTTTTCTGATTACGGCAATCCGGAATATAAGGATGGCTTCACGGAGGAGGCTCATGTGAAGCTAGCTGAGGATTTCCGCAATCTACCGTGCAAAGCGTTAATGGTGATAGGCAAAACGCCCTTGACGGCACGCCTGTACAGTGGATATATAACGGATGAGTATAGGAAGAGCTACTCGGTGAACATCAAGAATCGCTTTAAGGCCGAGGCTATGCACATCGTGATTTCTAATTACAGACGCTGCTGGGTACTAGGAGAAAAGCAGCTAGGTGGTTTTGGGGAGGAGCGGCTATGTGCTACTGCAATACAAGGTTTTAACCGAGAAAGTACAGACTGCGGCGTGGCTGCACAGCAATTCTTGAAGCATTAACGTCCTTGGAACTTGAATCTGCGGTTAAATAATTTTTCAACTACCATTTGGTGGAATGTGGAATAGTGCGTACCTTTGCACTCGGTTATGGTGGATGTAGCTCAGTTGGTTAGAGCATCGGATTGTGGTTCCGAGTGTCGTGGGTTCGAATCCCATCTTCCACCCGAAGGAAAATAGAGAGAGTTGGAAAGGATTTTCACCAAGGGATGTTATCTTTTCCAGCTCTTTTGCGTGAATAGAGGTCTTTGCACGGCAAAAGCTGACGGCGCAGGGCTAGAATGGGTGAGAGGCCGCAAGGCTGCACAACGAATCGAGAGGTAGGGAGATGTTTAATCGGCGGTTAGTGAGAATAAAGGTGCTACAGGCGCTCTACGCGCATATGAGCGCTTACGCTGACACGGAAGAGAGCGCCACGGGGGAGAGCGGGCTTCCTTTTACGTTAGGGAAGGGAGTGGGAGAGGCTGGTGCTGTTACAAGGTCTCTATTGGAGTTGGAACGCAGCTTGCAGGCGTACATTGACCTACAGCACACCATGGTTCATTTGCTGCTGGAGCTTCGTAGGGCGAATCGGAAGCGTATTGACCTACAGAAGTCTCGCTATCTGCGCAGCGGGTTAGAGCCGTCGGAGAACTTTGTGAATAATAGGGTGTTGCAACAGTACGCTGCCAACGAGTCTATCCGAGCGTACGCCAAGCAACGCAACGTGGCATGGCCCGGCGCAGAGGATTTCGTATGGTATCTATTCACCACGCTTGAGAAAGAGTCTTTTTTTGATGATTACTTGGAGCTGAAGACGCCCAGCTTTAGCGATGATGCGGCAGTGGTTTCAGCAATCTACGAGTGGCTGCAAGCTCTTGAAATACCGCAGCTCGCAGACGACCAACTCGATGAACAAAGAACCATCTACGCATGGGCGCTCTCAAGTACGATTTTCTACTACGCGGATCTTGACTCTGCGCTTGACGATCTGCTAGAGGAAACGGGGGGCATGCATGATTTGGACAGCGCGGACGTTGAAATCGTTCCTTGCGCCATTAAAGAGGATTTGCGGACGTTTGCGCTAACGTTGCTAAAGAAGACGATTGAGCAGCACGAGAACAATCTGCAGACAATAATTCCCTTCCTGCGGAACTGGGATCCATCCCGGGTTGCGTTTATGGATCTACTCATCCTCTTGATGGGATTGGCCGAGGCGCTGAATTTCCCGGAAATACCCATTCCCGTGACTATAAACGAGTACATTGAATTGGCACGTTCCTTTAGCACGAAGTCAAGTCCACAGTTTGTGAATGGCGTGTTAGACTCCATGCTTAAACAGCTTGGGGAGGAGGGAATAATTGTGAAAAAGGAGCGCAAGAAGGGAGAGCGACGAGCGAAGTAAAGAAGGGTTCGTTGCGTTGGGTTGTTTTATCATTTGTATCTTTGCGAACTAGAGCAATTAAAAAAAGAGAGAAGAGATGGTTTTATTACAAGCAGCAGGTGGCATGAACTCAGGGCTGATGCAGTTTCTGATGTTGGCGTTGATTTTGGTCGTTTTTTATTTCTTTCTAATGCGTCCGCAAATCAAGCGGCAGAAAGAGATGCGTAAGTTCCAGTCTTCGCTAAAGCGCGGAGATCAGGTGATGGTGGCTGGCGGCATCTACGGCAAGGTGACGGAGGTGGCAGATACGTACGTCATGGTAGAGGTAAGCCCTAACACTGAGATTAAGGTTGTCAAGGGCAATGTTTTCGCCAGCGCGGAGACGGCTGCCTAGAGGGGAAACGGTAGCCGATTGCAAGGTCATACCAGTTGATTTTGCAAATATCTGTGGGCGGAAGGAGCGTTGATGCCGAATCCAGAAGGACAGTGGGCGGCCCTAAAGAGGCTGCTGCGGAGTAAGAAACGCTTTCAGAGGTACGAAAAGGCATGGCATTGGTTCTTTCACCATGTGGTGGAGCCAGTGCCGTGGCTTAAGTTTTTTCGTTTTGGCGTAGCGGTTCTCTTGGCTGGCGTGTTGTGGTATCTACTCAAGCTGAGCCATGATTACTCCGTAGACATTAGCTTCCCCATAGCGGTTGGGAATCCGCCCGTGGGGTACATGATTTCTGGGCAAAGCGAGCAGCAGGTTCGCATGCGCGTGAGGGGGAATGGATACGCGCTGCTGCGATACAGAACATTCACGGGCGGTTCCCCTTTGCAGATAGATTTACAAGAAGTTGGGGTTGAAGGCGGCAAGGATACCGTTACGCGACGCTGCATGTCACGCACGGAATTGGAGCGGATCCTTACCTCGCAGATTCCCGCTGAGCTTACGCTGGAGCATTTCGCCACGGAGCAGCTCTGCTACGATTTAAGCCGCTTAGGTAGCCGCAAGCTGCCCGTGGTGGCTTCAGTACGCTATACGCTGCACAGGCAGTTTGCGCAATTTCAACCCATGAAGCTTTCGTTAGATAGCGTCACGGTGGTTGGTCCAGCGGCTGAACTGTCTAAGATGGAATTTGCCCACTCCGATACGCTAGACCTGGGTGAAATCAGTACTCCGCAGCGGGTAAAGGTGACGTTCTCTCGACGTGGCGATGTGCAATTCGTTCCTTCAGATTTGACCTGTGAGATCCCTGTATCGCAATTCACGCAAAAGAGGCTAGTGATTCCCATTAGCATTGAGGGTGCAGAACAGTTTGGACGCGTAACGCTGCTGCCGGGAGCGGTGGAGCTTACGTGCGATGTACCGCTCGATGCCTACGCCAGCATTAAGGCCGATGATTTCACGCTGCGTGTTCGTTTCTTTGGCGATATTGCACCCGAACGGATGCTTGTGGAGCTGGTAAGGGTTCCAGCGGGGGTTCGCAACGTGCAATTTTCGCCGCAGTACGTTTCCTATCTAATCTCAAAGTGATTTGGAAAGACGAGACCTAGCACCACTGAAGGTGGGAATTACAGGCCCGATAGGGAGCGGAAAAAGCTACGTGTCTGCCAAGCTCCGAGAGCGGGGCTACTCGGTGTACGATAGCGATAGCGAGGCTAAACGCTTGGTAGAGAACAGCGGAGAAGTGCGTAAAGCGATTTCAAAGCTACTAGGAGAAGAGGCCTACGACGGGCAGGGAGCGTACCAAACGAAGTGGGTAGCCGATAGGGTATTTCAAAACAAAACGCTTTTAGAAGGGTTAAATGCGATTGTACACCCCGCGGTGTTTCATGACTTTCTGTCATGGGTATCCCAACGGCAAGAAGAAGGCGCTAAACTTGTGTTTTTTGAGTCAGCTTTGCTACCGACTGTGCGTAGAGAGTATGTAAAGAACCTTGATTGCGTAGTGGTTGTGCACGCATCGCAGATGTGCCGAATGCATCGGGTGATGGCGCGAGACTTTGCCGCGAGGGAAAAAATACTGCAACGTATGGCCAACCAGCCAAGCGACGCAGCCTTTGCCGCGGTAGCGGATTACACGCTGCGCAATGAAGACCGGATGGATATAGAGAGTCAGGTGGAGAAACTTCTTAACATGCTACTGCAAAAGAGATAAGTCATCGTATGCAGAGAAAAGATGCTGGCTGCGCAGTGCCGTTTTTTGTGAGTTTGCTGGGGCTGTTACTCCTTGGCCCCCTCGGACTTTTCTTGGGACCATTGGCATCAATATTCTTTTCAAAACCCCGTTCGCAGGGTGGATTTGGAGGCTTTCAGGAACTTAGCGCAACGCAGGATGCCGTTGTTGTTCTGGTGGCAGAGGTAATACGGGCCGATGGCCGCATCATGCGCTCTGAGCTTGACTACGTGCGCCGTTTCTTTGTGCGGTCGTTTGGCGAAGAGCGGGCGAGAATCGCATTGCTACGTCTGCGCGACTTACTGAAACAGAACAACGATATTTGGACTGCGAGCCGAATTCTTCGCATGACGATGTCTGACCAAAATAGGTCGGCCCTCGTACACATCTTGCTAGAATTGGCGCAGGCCGATGGCGTGGTTAGCGATGCCGAGCGCATGGCTATACAGCGTATCGCCATTGCGTTGGGCGTGTCTGTAGGCGGAGGTCAAGCAGGGGGCGAACGCCGCAAATCGTATGTATACACCGCGCCGCCGGTTGACTACTATGCTGTGCTGGGCGTGTCGCCATCAGCCACAGATGATGAGGTGAAGCAGGCCTACCGAAAGCTCGCCATCCGATGGCATCCTGATCGTATGGAGAATAAAACCGAAGAGGAGCGCCAGCAGGCCAATGAGAAGCTGAAAAAGATTAACGAGGCGTACGAGAAGATTAAGCAGTCGAGGGGGATGAAGTAGGGGAAGGCTAGAGGGGCCACGATAATAGGGTAAAGGTGCGTATGCCGCTGCTCCTATACGAGAAAAATGTGAGGGGGAGAATAGGCGGTAGCATTATAGAAAAGCTTAAGGCAGCACCTAGAATGTTGCATCAATCGGCTCTCACATGCCATTCGTAAAATGTGTCAGTGTTGCGTTGACGTACGATATGCTTGCGAAAAAATGGTTATATTCGCGAAGAGATTAGAACAACGTAAACTGTATAAATGGATTCGTTATGATGCTTTGTTTTCGGACAACCGCGCTAGCCCTAGGGTTGGCTGCGATGCTGGCGATACCTGCGTCAGCACAGAAGGGCAAGTCAAAAAAGGCTGAGCCAGAAGGATTTAAGTTTACCGATGAGGTAGAGGTGAAGACCACGCCGGTGAAGGACCAGTTCCGTAGCGGCACGTGCTGGAGCTTTGCCGCGACGGCACTCATTGAAGCGGAGCTGCTGCGCATGGGCAAAGGCGAGTACGACCTATCGGAGATGTACTTCGTGCGCACTAACTACCACGACAAGGCGGAGAACTACGTTCGCTTCCAAGGGAAGGTGAACTTCGCAGGGGGAGGGTCATTTGCCGATGTGATGTGCGCACTCACCAAATATGGCGCACTACCTGAAGAGGCGTACCGCGGGCTGGAATATGGCGAAACGAACCACGTGCACGGCGAACTTGATGACGTGACGGCTGCCTATGTGGATGCTGTGATACGTAATAGCAATCGCCGTCTCTCCACGGCATGGCTGCGGGGATTTGATGGCATCCTTGATGCGTATTTCGGCACGATACCAGCGAACTTCACCTATAAGGGCGCAAGCTACACCCCAGCGAGCTTTACTAAACAGCTGGGGATCAATGCGGACGACTATGTTACCTTTACCTCCTTCACGCACCATCCCTTCTATGAGAAGTTTATCCTAGAAATTCCCGATAATTGGCGTAGGAACAGCGATTTTAATGTTCCATTGGATGATATGATAGCAGTGATTGACAATGCGTTGCGCAATGGATACACGGTGGGCTGGGGCAGCGATGTGAGCGAGTCGGGCTTTATCTATCGGAAGGGCATTGCCATTGTGCCGAGCGAGACCGCAGAGGAGCTGAAGGATTCCGAGGAGCTGAAGTGGTCCGATATGTCACCGAGCAAACAGCGCGCGAGGCTGGAAGAGATCAATGGTCCAGTGGCGCAGAAGAAGGTGACGCAAGAGATGCGCCAGGAGGCGTTCGATAGGCAGGAGACGACCGATGACCACGGAATGCTCATCGTGGGGATTGCAAAGGACCAGAAGGGGAATAAGTACTACAAGGTGAAAAACAGCTGGGATGCATCGGGAATCTACGGTGGGTATTTTTACGCTTCGGAGGAGTTTGTGAAGTATAAAACGACTGACATCATGGTGCATCGTGATGCGGTACCCGCGGCGATTGCCAAGAAGTTGGGAAAGGCGTTTGAGAAGTAGAGGTGACACTTTAGTTGCTGTTGAAGGGTGTCAGGTTACAGCGTAACCTGGCACCCTTTACATATGAAGAGATTTGCATGGCGTAACATTATTCCCATTTGAAACGTGTTTCATTGGGCGCAAAATTTGTGGCAGGTAACGGGAGTATGGAACAAACAGAACAGGATGCATTAAGCACTCCACGAACAGACAAATGGCATGCGTGGGGGGAGATTATCAAAAGCGTTTCAGGGGGAGAGTACTGCGATAACCTATGGCGTTACCATCGCCGAGCGACGCAAGCGGTTAGGGTCGGGGAGATTGGAATAGGGGGTGATAATCCTGTGCGTGTGCAGAGCATGACAACGAGCCGCGGCGGGGATGTGGAGGAGTCCGTGCGAAAGACGCTAGAGATAGCTGCCGCCGGGGGGGAGTTGGTGCGGATAACGGCACCGACCACCGCGGATGCTGCGGCTCTCGGCGAAGTGGTGGCTAAAGTTAGGCAGGCGGGGTGCAAGGTACCCATCGTTGCAGATATACATTTCAGTCCAGAAGCGGCACTGCTGGCAGCACATTACGTAGATAAGGTGCGGATAAATCCGGGGAACTATTGCAGCGCACGGGCGGTGACAAGCGAGGCGGAATACCAAGCAGCCCTTGACGAGGTGGAGCGTAAACTAGTACCCTTGCTGGAGGCTAGCAAGCTGCGGGGTGGGGCGATACGCATCGGGATAAACCATGGATCGCTCTCTCGGCGCGTGACGGAGCGATACGGTGCTGGGGTGGAAGGGATGGTGGTGTCGGCGTTGGAGTTCATAGAGATCTGCCGTAGACATGGATTTGATAATCTTGTGCTTTCGCTCAAGGCGAGTAGCCCTAAAGTAATGGTGCAGGCGAATCGTCTTTTGTGCGCAGTAATGAGGCACTTAGGTTGGACTTACCCTTTGCACCTAGGCGTTACCGAGGCGGGAAATGCGCTTGAGGGACGGGTGAAGTCGGCGATAGGGATAGGGTCTCTACTTGCGGATGGAATCGGAGATACGGTTAGGGTATCTTTGACAGAACCGCCGGCAGCGGAAATTCCAGTGGGAAGGGCGTTGGTGCAAGAGGTAGGGTCATGGCCCCATAGCGCAATGGGGGAATGGAGCGGGATGCTGCCCTACAATCCGTATAGAGCCACGAAGCTAGAGGTTGACAGCAATGGATTGCTACGCAACAGGCAGCATGGATTGCTGGTGGAGTACGCAGACATAGAAGATTCAGAATCAATGCATAGCTTCCTCACGGAGGGCGGATACACGTGCGGCACGAATGGACGTTGGGAGTGCGGGGTAATGGCTGTGGATGCCGTTTTGCTGAAGGAACGCTGGCAGGCGCAATACGTACCTGACGAGTTGCAGGGCAATTTTGCAGTACGCGTGGAGGGGGAGAAGAGATGGAGGGCGTTGAATGGGGAATGGGCAATAAGGGAGGTAACTACAGCAGAGGTGTTTGAGGGGGGAGAACTTTCAATATGCCCTGGCGAACTGCTGTTACTGCGTACCGAGCGAAGGGGAATGTACGATTGGCGCTTGGCAGTGTCTGTACTACGAGAACAAGGGAGGAGGAATGGCGTAGTGCTTGGGTACGAAGAGGGGGTGCAATGGGTTGGAACAGACTATGCGCTGCTCAATGCAGCGGCGTTTGGCGCAGCTTTAGTAGATAACATCGCAGTGGGAATCGCAATGCCGAAAGCGCAGGGTATCGACCTCTCGCAACGCAGGGAGGTTGGACTAGCTATACTGCAGGGGGTGGAGCTACGACGTAGCCAGGCGGAGATAGTAGCCTGCCCCGGGTGCGGGCGCACGCTCTTTGACCTCCAATCAACTTTGTCGCGCGTAAAGGAGGCCATGCGTAGCCAACGGCACTTGAAGATAGGAGTGATGGGGTGCGTTGTGAATGGGCCAGGGGAGATGGCGGATGCAGACTATGGGTACGTAGGGGCGGGGCATGGGCGTGTAACGTTGTATAGAGGGCAACAGGCGGTGTTGAAAGGAATTAAAGAAGCGGAGGCACTCGATGCCCTTAAAGATTTGATAATGCGAGATGGGAAGTGGAAAGCGTAGACGCGAGAAGAAGAAAATGGTTAGTAAAGAACGAGGGTTAAGAGCACTGCTGATTGCAAGTGTGATGCTGTGCGTACTGAGTGCGGGGTGCGTGCCGAAGCGTGGAGTATACGTGCGTCCCACTGAACAGATAGAAGTTGCTCCCATGGGCGGAGGAAGCGTCTTGGTGCGAGCAGCAGTGAGGGTGGAGAATTTCAATCCGAGAAGTATCCACTTGCTGGATGGGAGTTTCTTATCATGGTACAATGGTAGCGAGCTAGCGACAATAGATCTAAAAGAGGCCGTGGAAGTTAGAGCAAATAGTGTGGACACGGTGTGGCTACCGTTGGAGGTACGTTTCAAGTCGATGGGACGTATGCTGTCTTTTGCGCTACAGGGAGAGATGGAGGACTGGAGGAATATAGAGGTTGAGGGGTACGCTAAGGTGCGCTATGGGTGCAGCCGTAAAAAAGTGCGCATTTCACGACAGAAGATAGGAGCGTTGGCTGGGTGGTAGATAGCGATGGCACAATGATGTAAACGGTTAGTAATTAGTTGATTCAACGTTGTATCTCAATGGAAACTGTAGTTTCGGAAGGTGGTGGGTTGAGTACTAAGGCCAAAGGTGGTGAAAGTTTAAGTGTTGGGAATGAAACAAAGCGGGGTAGAAATGCGTATATAGGCATGTTGTAGCTAGGGTGATTGGAAGGGGAGTTCGCAGACATACATCCGATGAAAGAGGATAGCACTGAGTGGTGCAGGAGTCAAAGAAGAGTGCGATGAGGGTACCCCGTACAAGTTTACCGAGTTATGTATTTTTTGCCGTGGGTGGCGATGTGCAGGGATGCATAGGGGGTAGAACTTTAATAAGCGCAAGATGAGGCAACTAAAAATAACAAAGTCCATAACCAACCGAGAAAGTCCGTCGTTGGATAAGTACTTACAAGAGATTGGTAAGTACGAATTGATCAGCATGGAAGAAGAGGTTGAGCTGGCGCAAAGAATAAAAAAAGGGGACCAAAAGGCTTTGGAGAAGCTGACGAAAGCGAATTTGCGTTTCGTGGTGTCAGTGGCAAAGCAGTATCAGAATCAAGGACTTTCGCTGCCCGACTTAATCAACGAGGGGAATTTGGGGTTGATGAAAGCAGCTGAGAAGTTTGATGAGACGCGCGGTTTTAAGTTCATTAGCTACGCCGTATGGTGGATTCGTCAGGCGATACTTGCAGCGTTGGCGGAGCAGTCGCGTATAGTACGCCTTCCACTCAATCAGGTTGGGATGCTCAACAAGATGTCCAAGGTTGGGTCAAAGTTTGAGCAGGAGAACCAACGTGCACCATCGCCTGAGGAAATTGCGTCGATAATGAATCTACCAAAGGAGAAGGTAGTTGATAGCCTACGAGTGGCTGGGCGTCACGTGTCCATTGACGCACCATTCGTAGAGGGCGAAGATAACAGCCTACTTGACGTGCTGCCGAATCCCGACTCTGCGAAAGCGGACACGTCGCTTATGCAAGAGAGTTTGAGCCTTGAAATCGATAGAGCATTGGCGCAACTCACAGATAGAGAGGCGGACATAATTCGCTATTTCTTCGGCATAGGATGCAGGGAAAAGACGTTGGAGGAGATCTCTGAAGAATTGAACTTAACGCGTGAGCGGGTGCGTCAGATTAAAGAGAAGGCGATACGTAGACTACGTCACACGAGCCGTTGTAAGAATCTCAGGGCATATTTGGGGTAGTCTAGGCTCTTGCTATTAGGAGTGAAAGGGGCGGCCAAAGCTAAGTTTTGGCCGCCCCTTCATTATTGAATCCTCATTCCCATGATAGAAAGCTCAAATGTGCCAAATACATGCCACCAATGGGTTGGGTTTGGATAGTACGGGCAGGTTGTAGTAGCAAATTGATTCCCACACCGAAGCGGTAGCAACCAGGAGAAGAGTTAGAGTGACCTGATTGGGATTCGAACCCAAGACCCACAGCTTAGAAGGCTGTTGCTCTATCCAACTGAGCTATCAGGCCAATTCTAACGTGATTGGTAGACAACACCACCATGATGCCTTTTCCCCACCACCTTTCGTATCTACGAGTGCGCAAAGGTACAACAATTCCGTAAAATATCGGTTATAGTACAGTCAAAAGTGTAACTTTGCACCGTTAATTTTAGAGAGAAAGGAGACTACCATGTCTACTATAAACGATGCGCAAGATGAGATGATAGAGGAGTTTGGGTACTTTCCAGATTGGCTGGATCGCTACCAGCAACTCATTGATCTTGCTCATACACTTCCAAAGCCCGCTGAGGACCTACATAGCAACGAGAACCTAATAAAAGGATGCCAGAGTAGGGTGTGGATACAATGTCAGGAAGAAAACGGATTACTGCACTTTTCAGCCGACAGTGATGCTATAATTACCAAGGGAATTGCGGCACTGCTGGTTAAGGTTCTAGATGGACATACCCCGCAAGAAATTGCGAACGCAGATTTGTACATGATTGAAAAGATAGGATTAAAGGAAAATTTATCTCCAACGCGCGCCAACGGTTTAGTGTCGATGGTGGAGCGTATCCGAGAATGCGCAAAGTCGCATATAGAGCAATAGACACAAAATGAGTGATATACAGTTGATTGAGTCAAAGCTGGTTGAACAGCTGAAAGAAGTATATGATCCCGAGATCCCGGTAAATATTTACGATTTAGGTCTCATCTACGATATAGACGTAGATCCCAAGGGGGTAGTAGACATTACGATGACACTGACGGCCCCAAATTGTCCTATGGCCGATTCGTTGGTAGAAGGCGTGAAGAGAGTGGTTTTGGGAATTGAAGGGGTAACGGAGGCATACGTAGAGGTGGTGTTTGATCCGCCGTGGGATGAGTCGAGAATGTCTGATGAAGCTCGACTTGAACTCGGATTGATGTAGAATACATTTTGTCCGCTTGGGGACTTGAGTGCAGTGATAATATCGTTTGAACGATTATCCCATTTGGCACGAGAAGAGAGGTTCTCGGCTGTTGGGGTAAGTCGTGCCGATCGTGCAAGCGATATTGAGGAAGGGTTTCGTGCATGGCTAAATGCAGGCTTCCATGGAGAGATGGGATACTTAGCACGGAATTTTGACAAGCGGATGGATCCCAGGTTACTGTTTCCAGGAGCGCGAAGCGTAGTGTCATGCTTAGCGCCCTATGACATTCAGCGAGAGGAAGATAATTCGGAATTTAAGGGTGGGAGAGTGGCTAGCTTTGCTTGGTTTCGTGACTACCATCTGACGATAAAAGAACGTTTGTACTCGCTACTAGGTCGTTTACGTGCCGAGTATGGTGAGGTTGAGGGGAGACCCTTCGTTGACTCAGCACCATTGCTGGATCGTTACTGGGCTACACGTGCAGGGCTAGGGTGGATAGGAAAAAACACCCTATTGGTGTCAAAGGAGTGGGGGTCATACGTTTTTATAGGAACCTTGGTACTGAATGTAGAGGTTGAAACCACAGCATCTCCAATTGGAAACTACTGTGGAAAGTGTAGACGTTGCATTGATTCTTGTCCAACTGGAGCTTTGTTTGCACCGGGGAGAATGGATGCTCGTAAATGCATTTCCTACTTGACCATTGAGAAGAAAGAAGAACTATCCAAAGAGGAAGAAGAATCCCTCGGAGAATGGGCGTTCGGCTGTGATGTTTGTCAAAATGTCTGTCCATGGAATGTGCGTCGCGTAAAAGACAGTGAGACACTAATTAACGAGCGATACGTTAGTCGCGAAGTGCTTACCGGATTCTCTTACGGTCTCCGTTCCCTGCCCAAAGAAACTTGTTTAAGAAGGGCAAACAAAGGTAGACTGCAACGATTGCTGCAAATGGGGAATAAAGGGTAGGCTACATCTCCAGACGTGATGTATGAAGAATGCCCCGCCAGTGTATTAATTAATACACAGGCGGGGCATTCTTTTATCGTACGTTCTAACGCTATTGGATTACGTTATACTGCATACCATTCTCCTTCAGCTGGCTACAAATTTTCTCCAACTGACCGTATTCTTGGGCGTTAAACGTAATCGTCACCTGCACGTAGCCAACCGGCACTTGGATAACGGAACGTTCATGTACGATATCGTAAATGTTGACTCGACTAGACTCAAGGATGCTAATCACCTTTTTGAGTTCGCCGCTGCGATCAGGAATTAGCACTTGCAGCCTGTTACGGAGCCCTTCGTCCATCATACCCTTCTCAATGATTTGCTCAAGGAGGCCCATATTAATATTTCCCCCACTGATGACGGAGACAACGTTCTTCCCCGGCAAGGAGAGCTTACCACTCATAAGCGCCGCGAGTCCTACAACACCCGATGGCTCGGCTAACACTTTTGCCCTCTGTAACAACAGGTACAAGGCATGAGCTATTTCCGAGTCGTTGACAACGATGACATCATCAACATATTTTTGCGCGGTTGCAAGGGTAATGTCTCCAGGCTTCTTTACAGCTATACCATCGGCGATGGTGCCTGACGAAGTTAAGTTCACCAACTCGCCCTTCGCCAAAGACTCATGCATGGATTGTGCCCCGTCAGCCTCAATACCGATAACTTTAATCTCCGGCTTAATGTTCTTTACCGCGATGGCTATCCCAGAAATCAATCCGCCCCCACCAACGGGTACTAAAATCGCTTCAACGCCCTCCAGCTGGTCAAGGATTTCGAGTCCTATGGTTCCCTGGCCCGCTATGATGTATGGGTCGTTGAAAGCGTGGATGTAGGTTGCCTTATTCTCCTCAGCGTACGCTTTCGCGGCCTCGTAGGCATCATCGTAAGAGTTCCCAGAGAGCATAACGTTGGCACCGTACGCCTTTGTGGCAATAACTTTTAAAGGCGGTGTTGAGAGCGGCATGAAGATCGTTGACTTCACCCCCAACTTCGTGGCGCTGTACGCTACGCCCTGCGCATGGTTTCCTGCCGAGGCACAAACGACACCGGCCTGCCGTTCGCTTTCCGACAGCATGCTAATTTTGTTATAAGCACCCCTTATCTTGAATGACCCCGTAGATTGTAAATTTTCCAGCTTTAGGAAAATATTGCACCCTATAATGTCAGAGAACGACTTGGAACGCTCTACCGACGTAACTTTCGTTATCCCTCGGAGCCGCTTTTGCGCTTTGATAACCTCAGCAAAATCTGGAATTTGCACCCCCATTATGTTGCCCTTTCTTTAAGTACAGACTCAATGCGAATTTTCCGCAAAGGTACGTTTTTTGTTGATATAATAGGTGTTAGGGAAAGTTAAACTATCGGGGTTACTTTATTGGAAAACTTGGAGAGCCAAAGACTTTCTAGGTGTATGCGTGAGAGTTAGTACAATTAAAGACTATCGTGGGCATGGTGTTTACGTTACTATTTACAGTTGCTGTCGTTGGTGTATGTGTATTAGCACTAGGGGTGAAGATCCTTTTCCATCCAAGTCATAAGTTCCCCGAGACTTCTGCGGGGCATAACCCTAACATGCGTAAGTTGGGCATTACGTGTCCCAAGGTTGAAGATGCCAAGCTGCATGGTACTACGTGCTCTACGTGCTACGCAAATGCGCGTGAACAGGACGAAGAATAGTTTGACCTTCTGGTGAGTAGATCCTATCGGAACTTCAGGAGCGATGTGCGCTTGAAGTAGGAGTAGCGCAATCTAGGTGGACACGTAAATTGTTTCTGCTGAGAAAAAACAAGCTTTACATTTGTAGTCAATTTGCGTTTACAAAGAACGTGCGGTAGGCATCATGGAGAACTACAAATGTGTTTAATCGGGGTGCCGTGCCTATAATCTCTTGTGGACTTCAGTAAGGTGCAGCAATCCTTTCTGAAATCGCCTTATTCCATTAGATAACTAGCTGATAATCTTTCCTATTCTTATTCTGACAGTGTTTGTGAGCTGCCCCTCAGGCATAGCCTGTAGCAGGGATTGGCTTGCTGCTATCTCCTCATATTCTTTCATGTAAAACCAAGGATGGCATGCTACTTATGCCTCTGACATGTCTCAAAGAAACCGCACCCAATACTAGCCGGTAGAGTGGGGTGAAGGCAAAAGGTTTCTACCATTTTATGGAAAATTATACGCGGGAGAGAGGGTAGGGGTATTCGTTCCGCTTGTACTGCTTTCACCCATCAAGAAAGATGTCAGCAGCTAACAGTAGGATGAGTTATTTTACAAAATATTTGACAAGTAAAAACAATAATTGTAAACAAAGCAATTACCTAAGAACAAGCTTATTACTGTTCTGTTTTCTATCAAAAGTAAACCATATAGAACGGAAGAATAGTTTACAACTCTGTATCTTTAGTCCCAAAAATAGTATAAATGTAACAAGCCCTTCACTTCACAAAACTTATCGTTTCCCTTTCTTTTTGTTACCTTTGCGGCGATGGATACAGGCGTATGTTTACAGTTATGAACGACATTGCAGAGAGGATAAAATACATACTAGAGCAGGAGGGGCTGACGTACAATCAGTTTGCCGAGAGAATAGGAGTGGCATCAAGTGCCGTTTCGCATTTCGTAAATCGCAGGAACAAACCTTCCCTTGATGCCATTGCTGGAATACTAGACGCATTTCCCAACATTTCTCCCGATTGGCTCGTGCTAGGCACGGGAAGTCCGCAAAGAGATATTGATTCTACAGCCAATTCCGCGCAGCAGCAACACAAGGCTATCACCCAGCGTACAATAGAACTGCCTAAAGCTGAGCGGAAAAAGGAAAAAGACGACAATTTACAGCCTCCTTCCACAGATCAGCCGAATGAGGAGTATCAGGGGCAGCCAGCTACTGAAATGAGCACAATGAACGATACCACGCATGCACGATCAGCGGACATTCACGTGAAGCCCATAGAAGAAGGTATCGTAGACCCCGATACTCGTATTCACCCCGTGAAGTTGATTACCATTTATTCCGACGGAACGTTTGAGTGCTTTACTTTTCGCAAGAGTACCATTGAAAAGCGGACTATTTAGCCCAAGCGTTACAGAATTTTCTTATGGGATTTTCTCTTGCCAATGGAGAAAAGGGGAGCATTCGCTATACAATTTAACATAATACTCATTATCGGACAACAGAAAGTCCATCAGAACTGCGCCTTTTCTCGTCTCGCTTCCTCCTTCCGTTCCATTTCTCTGCGCATTCCTTAACCGTTGCCTTCTACGCAGCACTCTTTCTCTACCAATTGGAAGCCATTGCGCAACTTTACGGTTAACCCTGAGGGAATAGCTGTTTTCTCAATGGTACAAGCTAGCACCAATCAAATTTACGCCCCAGTGTTCGTAATAAGCCTCAGCAGCCTTCAACACTTTGAGGCGCATTCTATCTCACATTCGTTCAATCGCAGCAACACACACATGGCTTTTATTCTCAGCCTTTTACACTTTTATCAAATCTCGGATTCACACCATCCTACTCTCTCAACGATGCAGTAAAAGCCACCCACGCTGCGCTACGCACCCTCTACCTCTCTTCGCAGTACGCCCCCACTCCATTCTCGCCCCATACGCTATTGTATATGTATAGCGATAACGGCAACCAACTACTCCTCCGCCTCTGCCACCTCATCAGCCTTCGGCTTAGCCTTAACCTCTACCCTTTTCACCTCGTACGTACTAACCCGCTTGCCCTTAGCGCGTAAGCTTTTCACCCCAATGAATTCTACCGCATCTATCTCGTCGTTGACCCTATTGGCGTACTTACCACCATAGTGTACCACTAACGTAGGCTCTTCGTCCTCTGTGATAGCCATTAAACGAGAATTCGGAGCCTCTCCGATAAGAGATGTCGGTAGGTCCACCAGCTCCAATGGGCACCGTTTCAGGTAGCAGAATTGCTTTTCCCCATCGTAGTACGCAACGGTAAAGACCTTCGATGCGTCAAATTTCTCTACAATTATGGGGTCATCTTGGAAACGTGTTGAGGCGCTAGCTTCTAGGGTCTCGTACGTACCATCGTTGTAGACGGCTAACACCCGTTCGTTGGTTGAGAACTCGCCTAGATAGCGCCCCCTTTCATCGGTGTTTAGACGGTTCACGTCAAGGTCTATCCAAACTTTAAGGCCTCCAAGCGTTGACTCGCCCTCCTCTTTGCACCTCACACTCTGTAGCTTGTACTTCGTGAGAACATTTCCGCGCGTCCCCTTGCCGCGTACTGCCAGATCAGCGAAATCATAGGTGAATGTATTCCCCTTTTTCAACTTATACTTATCTGAGAGTTTACACTCTATCACCTCGGCCTCGCCATTGGGATTTACAGACATATACAATATCTTGCTGCCCTTCGTTCCTTGCGTCAAATCGTATTCCTTGTCTCGGATTAACGACCCAATGGTGCAACGCTTTACATATGTAATCTCTGAAACCCCATCAATGTACGCAAGGTTGTAGCATGTTCTACTGTCGTTACGTTTGTAAACCCCCGTGTAGAGAATCCCATCCCCTACGAATTTCTTCTCCGCAATGCCTGAAATGGAGTACACTCCCGAACGTAGAACAACTATTGCATCATCGATGTCAGAGCAATCCCCTACATACTCTCCAAGCTTACTGTCGGTACCCACGAAACCATTTTCTCTATCCACGTAGAGTTTCTTCGTTGCCGCAACCACCTTGGTCGCTTCTATAGTTTCAAACTCGCTTAACTCCGTGAGCCGTGGGAACTTCGCACCGTAACGCTTCCTTATTCCTTCAAAATATTTTATTGTGTACTCTACGATTTTTCCTAGATTGCTCTTTACCCCTTCTATCTCCTGCTCAATTGACTTAATGAGGGTATCGGCCTTCTTTGCATCGTACTTTGAGATCCGTTTAATCTTTATTTCGGTCAGCTTCACTATATCATCGTACACCACCGGCCGGTACAACAGAGCCTTCCACGGATCAAGTGACTTATCAATCGTTGAAATGACGGACTCCCACGTTTCGCACTCTTCTATGTTCAAGTACAGGCGATTCTCAATGAAGATCCGTTCCAGCGATGCCGCATGCCATTCGTCCTCTAGCTCTTTCAACCGTATCTCTAGCTCCTGCTTGAGCAGCTCTTTCGTACGATCGGTCGATATTTTAAGTATATCGTTTACCGATAGAAAATGGGGTTGATCCTCCGATATAACGCATGCATTGGGGGATAGCGATACCTCGCATGCCGTAAAGGCATACAATGCGTCGATCGTTTTATCGGGAGACGCTTCGGGCAGTAGGTGCACAATGATTTCTACCTGCGCAGCCGTATTGTCCTCTACCCTCTTGATTCTAATCTTACCAGCATCGTTGGCTTCCCGTATGGAGTCAATAATTTTGCCCGTCGTTTTCGTAAAAGGAATCTCCGTGATTGTAAGCGTCCTGCGATCTGTTTTAACTATTCTCGCTCTAATTTTCACCTTCCCCCCGCGTTGCCCACCTTGGTAACGACTACAATCCGCTATCCCCCCAGTGGGGAAATCGGGCATTAGCTCAAAGGGTTCGCCCTTTAGGTAATGTATACTAGCGTCTATCAGCTCGTTAAAATTGTGAGGCAATATTTTTGTATTCAACCCCACAGCAATCCCCTCAGTACCCTGCGCTAGAAGCAGCGGAAATTTTACCGGAAGCGTAATGGGCTCATCGTTACGCCCATCGTAGCTCTTCATCCACTCGGTTGTCTTGGGATTGAAAACCACTTCCAGCGCAAATTTTGATAGCCTTGCTTCTATGTATCGTGGTGCTGCAGCCGAATCCCCGGTTAAAATATTCCCCCAGTTGCCCTGCATGTCGATGAGCAGGTCCTTCTGCCCAAGCTCCACCAGCGCAGCGCCTATTGATTGATCGCCATGCGGATGGAATTTCATGGTTTCACCGATAATGCTTGCCACCTTGTTCATACGGCCGTCATCCATACGCTTCATAGCGTGCAGAATACGCCGCTGCACTGGCTTCAACCCATCCTCAAGGTGCGGCACCGCCCTGTCCAATATCACAGACGAGGCGTAATCGAGAAACCAATCCCGGTACATCCCAGCTAGGCGTAGCTTGGAGATGTCTTTACTCAAAATACGGTCAACGAAGCTCGCGTCTTCCGCTTCCTGCTCTTCATCAACCTCTTCCTCAAGCTCCGTATCGTATACTGCGTCTGCGCCCTCTTCCATTGGAGCGTCCATGTAATCCTTTTCTTCGTCGTTCATAGCTTACGAAAACCCCCTATACAGTTACGCAATGCTCTTGCGAATAGCTTTCCCTTTTACGTCCTAAACAGATACTATATATTAACAAATCATATTCTAAATTTACCGACTCCTCCACGGCAAACCGCTCCCCTCGTCGTGACCTATTTACTGCGCTTCGCGCTCAAAAAGCCACCCATAGGTTACCTAAAATCAGTATTGGCACCACCGCGGCAAACGTCCATTTTTGAACCCTTTCACTGCCTCGCCCTGTCAAATAGTAAACGTACCCGCTGCCTACCGCTGGGGCAATCATAACAGGAATTGCGCTACTACTCGGAAGCATTACAAATGGAAACAGCGAAAACATTGCTCCCCAGCGCAACAAGCTGTCGCTATATACCGCCAAAATGTTCCTACTCTGTCGATTCCTCCTTCCAACCCATAGCATGAGCAGCAGAAGGAGTAGCACACCCCATGCCACGAGCGGCATGTTTACCACCCATCCGCTCATGAACCAACTTTCCTTGATAAAGTGCACCAAACGCCCCACCCCGATATAGCTATCTGGGTTTGCCCCTAGGAGCAGAGCTATAGCTATAGCAAAGCAACTCGGTAGAATAAAGGAAATTAACGAAATAATTAGCCTCTTGCCCGTTGCTACGTTCTGGTATATCATGGCGACAAATACCACGAGCAACAGCACGGCTGTGGGGTAGTATACCAACGTTAAAAGGCCAATGAGAAAGCACGCACGGAACAGCGTGTCAGAATATGTTCGCTGCTCCTTGCTCAGTAGCAATATCACCACATGTAGCCCCGCAAGCGTACCTAACGCCGCCGCTACGCTCCCAAAAGCACCGCCATAAATTGACATGGTTGAAAGCAACGGCACGAATAGATGCATTAGGTAGTTTTTACTCTGCCCCGGATGCACACGAGAAAAAATGGACTGCATAACGGCAGCGACTAGCACGTAGAGCAACAACGACAGCGGCACAAGCACCCCCTGCGGAACTTTATCCTCCACAGCCATGCCCAGCGGGGTTTGCCATCCCGCAGCTACAACTTCCCCCCACCCTACAAAGTACCACTTCACGCCCCACGTCGCAATTACAATAGCGTATATCGCTATCGCCGTGGTGATACGCTGCCGTGAAAAAAAACTTAGTAAACCCACCGGCTATTCACCCTAAATCACATCTTGCGTAACGTCTCTACGCATGTACTTCCCATCAAAATTTACCGCTTCGGCAGTTCTATAGGCGCACGCCGCGGCCGCCTCAATGGTTGCACCCGCCCCGCACGCCGAGATGACCCGCCCGCCATTCACATACAGCTCCCCATCCTCTTTGGATGTCACTCCCGAGTAGATAACGTGCCCACTGGCGGGTACATTGGCATCGTCAACGTCAATGCGCATGCCCTTTCGGGGTGCCTCTGGATACCCTGTCGCGGCAAGCGTTACCGACACGCACGCATCGCGCGTACATTTTGCCTTACGCTGACCGAGCGCCCCGCACCGCATGGCTCGGAATATCTCAAACAGCGACTCATCAAGCCGTGGAAGGACAGCCTGCGTCTCGGGATCCCCCATGCGGGCGTTATACTCAATTACGTATGGCGAACCATCTTCCAATCGGATCAGCCCAAAGAACACAAAACCTTTATAATCTATATTCTCTTCCCTCAGGCCATCAAGCGTTGGCTTCACGATCCGGGTGACAACGCTCTCCATAAAACTATCATCGGCAAATGGCACTGGTGACACTGACCCCATTCCGCCCGTATTCGGACCCTTGTCGCCTTCCCCCAGACGTTTATAATCCTTAGCCTCAGGGAGCAGCACGTAGTTACCTTCCCCATCGGTTACTATAAATACCGACACCTCAATGCCCGACAAGAACTCCTCAATCACCACCCGACTGCTCGCTTCCGCAAACTTTCCGTCAAAATAGCTTCGTAGCGTCTCTTCCGCTTCGCCTAGCGTTTGGCATATTGCTACACCCTTACCAGCTGCCAGCCCATCAGCCTTTATGACGTATGGGGCGCGCATTGTATGCAGAAATCGCACCGCCTCCTCCGCTTGCGACGCATCAAAGCTCTCGTAGCGTGCGGTTGGGATTCCATGCCGTTGCATAAAAGCCTTTGCAAACGATTTGCTTCCCTCTAGCCTTGCGCCCTCTTTGGATGGCCCAACGAGCATAACGTCTTGCAACCCATTTTCTTCCGCAAAGTAATTCGCTATTCCCTCCACGAGGGGGCCCTCCGGCCCCACCACCACCATCTCCGCCATCGTGGCCTGCGCCAGCGCCCCAATTCCGGCAAAATCCATCACGCTCCCCGCCCCGTGGCAAATGATACCATCCTTTGCCATACCAGCGTTCCCCGGCCACGCATGTACCTCCTTTACTGCCGGCTCGTTCTTGAGCCTTCTCGCCAACGCATGTTCGCGTCCCCCGCCTCCCACAACAACTACTACCCCGCTGCTATTCATTTCTTTACCCACTCTAATCGATTAAGCAACTGTGACTCTCAATGCAAAGCCCTATCTACATAGGCATCGCCGCAAGAATCTTCACCGCGATCAGCAGCGACACCATCGCCACGGGGTACACCGTGGCGTACACCATGCTCGGCGTCTCATCCTGCGCCATTGAGCTGCAGGCCGCCAACCCTGGCGTACTGGTCATCCCGCCCGTAATCACCCCGAAAAGTTCAAAGATTGACAGCTTGAAAACCCACTTGTTTAAGAGTAGTGCCGCAATCAATGGCACCAAAGTGATTATCGCACCCACCCCTATGAGTTTGAAACCAGACTGCGAAATGGTTGCCACTAAGTTCTCCCCTGCGCTTGTGCCAACCCCCGCTAAAAAGAATAGCAACCCTAGCTGCCGCAGCAGGTTGTTGGCCGCGCTACTCATGGTCCACATTATGGGTCCCGTTTTTCCTATATTGCTCAGCACGAGTGCCGTAATCAGCACTCCGCCAGTAATACCAAGGCTTACCTCCAGCGCGCCACCAAATGACATTATTATCTTTCCCACCAGGATACCCAAGGAGATACCTAGCGCCACGGGAAGAAAATCGGTGTCGGATAGAGCGCGAGAGTTGTTTCCTAGCATTTTTGCCACCTTTTCAAAATCCTCCTTCCTGCAGCCTATCGTTACCTTATCTCCAAACTTTAGCGGGGTGGATGGCTGTGCCGTAAAGTCAATCCCCGCCCGACGTATCCTCGTCACCACTGCATTGCACCCATTGTGAATCTGCACCTTGCTAATGGGCTGATTTATAATACTCTTATTCGTCACCAGCACGCTCTGTATGACGTAGTCAGACTTGAGGGGCATCTTCATCTCGGTTTGCCTCCCTACCAAAAGTGCAAATTGCTCTAGATCGTGCTCCGTACCCACCGCGCGCAACACGTCACCCGACTCTAAGCGGGTATCGGGCGATGGGGTAACTACCTCTTCCCCCTTCTGTACACGGCTCACCGTGCAGCCTGTCATACGGCGCAAGTCTATGTCCTTCAACGTCTTCCCGAATATGGTATCATTTTCAACTCGAAAATCTTTCGTCACAACATCTGCAACCTTCTCATCGCTCGAAGCCTTAAACTGCTTAAACGCCTCCGCTATGTCAAGACGCATTATTTTCGGCAGCAACTTAACAAATAAGATTACGCCTATTACGCCAAACGGATAGGCGATACCGTAGCCTATCGAGGCATTCGGCGACTGGGTAGCCTCAATGGCAACCGACAAGCCCGGCGTGCTAGTCAACGCCCCTGAAATGATACCCGCAATCATATCGGGATGCACATCAAAAGCATACATCAGACCGATAGATACCAGCAGCGCAATGAGTACGATGAGCGATGCAAAGGCTACGTACTTCCGTCCCTTCTTCCTAAAGGCATCAACAAACCCCGGCCCAGCTTGTATTCCCACGGTAAATATAAACAGCACAAGCCCAATGGATTGAACAATCGCTGGTACCTGGATGCCGTAGTGCCCAAAGAGCAACGCGACAAATATTACTGCCGACACGTCAAAGGAAAACCCAAATATCTTTATGTTCCCTACGACGAAGCCCAACGCTATGATTAAAAATAGCGAAAATGTGGGGCTATCCCGCAAAAATTCTAGTATTCCTTCCATTTCTCTACCAATTTGATATCATCCTTCTCAATTTAATGGGACCTTCTCTGCACCAATGTTCTGCATCGCCAGGCCCTATGCGCTTTCCAGTGATAGATGGGCTTTACACCGCTGAAGCAACTCGCCATCAACCCCAAGAAGCTCAGCGATTTGTATAGCCTCAAGTGGCACGTCACCCGCAGCGTCCTCTTCAAGCGTATAGTCAATGTAGCGATTGATATTATCAAGGCCAAGGGCCCCCTCTACCCGCTCCTTCCTAAAGCCCTTCACCTTGAGCCGGTGGCAGGGTACGCTTATCCCGCCGTAATGGGTGGTAACAACCGCACGTACACCGCACGCCTGGAGAAGCTCCACCACTCCGCATACAATGGCTCGTCCCTCCGTGGGGTTCGTGGTGCGCGCCAGCTCATCAATGAGCACCAGCAATCGCTTACCCTCCTTCGCGGCTGTGATAATTCGGTTGACCCGCAGCATCTCTGCCCCAAACGACGACAGCCCCTCCCGATGATCCTGCCCATCGCCCATAGAGGTTAGCACCTCGTCCACCAAGGGCAATGTAGCCGAACGGGCAGCCACAAAAAGGCCGAATTGCGCCATGTACTGCGCCAGCTGAATGCTCTGCAAAAGCACGCTCTTACCCGCCATGTTCGCGCCTGTCACAATGGTTACACCATCGGGCAGCGCAACGTCAACGCGCTGAAATTTCGCCCCTCGTTCCGCAAGTTTGGCCGCCACCTCGGGGTGTTGCAGCCCTTCCAGCCGTAGCCTATCATCCCTAAGCACAGGCCTCGTCAATTCTAACTGCTGCGCCATGAAGGCCTTACCTAGTAGCAAGTCAAGCCGCGCCACGCCTGCAAGCGCCTCTTCAAGCACGCCTGCAAATGGCTGCAGGCGGCGCGTCACGGCACGCCGCACCGCATCTTCTATCTCTACGCAGTGCAGTCTCTGCGCCTCTATGCTATCGTCGTCGGCTTTCTCCCGCTGCATCTGCTCCAGCAAGGTTCTCGCATCGCGTAGCTCATCGCTGTACTCATCGTATACGTAGAAATGCGGTATCCGCTTCCCTTGGGGGTCAAGCACGGCAATCGCCTCATCAAGATCCGGCAACTCCACGCAGGTATAGCCCAACTCTCTTAGCTGCAGCCGCACCTCCATTGCCCTTATCGCAAAGCTCTTAATCTCAAAGAGCTCAATATCATCACGTACTGATCCCCCATGCAGGTAGTTCAAGCTGCCCTGCACATCCTGAATTTGGCACATACGAGCCATTAAAAGGTCTCGCTGCGACACCCCTTCCTTAGCAAAAAATACCGACAGCGTCGACTCAATAGCCTCGTACTCTTCATTAAGCGCGTCAGCATCGTAGAGCATCGCCGACTCTCCGAGCGCACGCTGCCCAGGCCCAGAATGCACCTGCCAATTGTCCACCACGTAGCGCATGCCTGGCACACTCTTTATCGCATCATGAAGTCTAAACGCCATGTATACCTACTACTATTCCTACAACGTCACTCTCGGCGCAAAGGTAGCGTAATTATTTCTAAATCCATCTCGCCATACGCTCCCTCTGCACTCCTCCCCCTTTCTCTGCCTTAACCTTCGCAGCAAAAAAATGTATCCAAGGCACTGACAAAAGATGGGGTATAAGGGAGCATATATCGTACTGAAGAGGTACCCTCTTCGCATCAAATTCGGATTTCTCCGGAGAAATCCGAATTTGATGCGAAGGGGGTGCGAGTTTGATGGCTCTTGGAAACGCCCCCACGGGAACCACTTGCCTTTTTTCCTCAATAGGATAAGCCGCTGAGAAACGTAGGTTCCCCATTTTGTCCTCAAAACAATCACACTTAGCATGACCGTTTACAATCCGATATCGCACAACGAGTTAAATTGCAATTACGACGACCGGACTTCCTAAAAAATGGCCTCGTTGCCGGTACGGATTTGCGTATTCTCACTTTTGTTGTACCTTTGCGCTAGGGGAGGACCTTGAGATGTTCTCATCTTAAGGTTTGCGGCTCGGGCGGTGGTGGTACGCCTGAGCCGCTTTTTTTGTAATAATCCCCTTACGTAGGCTCTTTTTCTGGCGTCCTGCCGTAACGATTAAACCCTTTTTGCAAGCGCAAGGAAGGTCTATAGATTGCGTAGCGCGAATGATATTCAATAGCTAATGCATTTTTCACTACTTTTGCAGCGGACGCTGCGCTCCGTCTCGCACCAATAACATGTTTTGTATGTCATTTAATTTTTCTTGCCCTCCTATCGCTATGCGCTTGAGTCAAGCCATCAATGACTTATCGGATAGAATTAATTGCCTAGATGAGGCAGGGGCTAAGCATGACGATGCGGAGCGATTGGTGTATAACCTATTGCTATTATACCACAAATCGCTGAACAGAAGCATTCTATCGCGCCAAGCGCATTTTAAATTCGAGAAGGCAGCTCCTTATGCTGACATTAGCGATGAGATGCTGGACGACTACAATTACGCCATGCGCACTCTCCTTACGCTATGTCCTTACAATGAGCGTTTTATTCGTTTCATAAACTCTAAAACATCTACTGAAAACGCTACGCAAAACGATTTCCGCCCATACGATGCAGCGTTTTCAGCGCTACCTTTTATCAACTTTACGCCGCTCTGCCTCTACTCGCCCAATTTAGGGAAATTTTACATCTACCCCACCTTCATTTTGTACTATTCGCCCGCGTCTACCCTTCACGAGGTGGAGGTGCTTTCGCTCAAACGAGGGATGGTGGATCTTGAAGTGCTCCCCGATGAAAATATGGATAGCGAGCGCACGGGGGCTTTAATTCGTATCTCGCTTTGGAAAAGCAACTTAACGTTGCAATTCGCATTCTCCCCTATAGGGATGGATATCTACGATGCACTCAGCACCCACTGCACCTCTTTCGGATTGCCAATCGGTAGCGTAAGTTATGCCAGAGAAGACGAAGACTCCATAAGTATCCCACTGCTTCGGTCGGCTACCCTACTCCACGATGGTGTCGCATCCATACCCGCCATAGCAGAATCCCTGCAACTCGATTTGCGTACCGCGGCCGACACGTTAGCCGCGGCCTACAGCCTTGAGTGGTACGGCGTGAGCCAAAACGGCACGCCGTGGATTAGACCAATTAGCTATACAGAATACACTCTCAAGGCCATTGGGAGCTATAGCACCATTTCAAGAAAAGAGGCCGATAGGATTTTTTTATCACGCATTTCAGCCGATTTCTTTAACGCCTCCCTATTCTACGTCAGAAGGTTGTTTCAGCTCGCCGGCATTACGGAGGAGCCAATAGCGCAGCCCTCCGTTTCCAAGGAGGAAGGGGTGGTCATTGACCTATTGGAAATCTCATTTAGCATTAAAAATTTCAATCTTTACCAGGACCTTGGCTCATTGCCAATAATGCAGGCTCTATTCATCGTCCTGCTTCCTGACGTTCCGCTCACGCTCCGCACCTTCAAATTTGCCTTTCTAAAATGGCCCCACGCCATGATTGTCGCCGCTTCCATTCTTGCGAGGGTAGATCGTTGCCCAGAAGTTGAGGATGCCAAGTTCTATACGGTACGGTACGCAGCCCAATCCTCAATGCGTGAGGCGAATGATGCGATTTCCACATTGCGTGGCATCGCGCAGCTTATGGCCAATTGCTGCGGGATAGAAGCGCAGCAGGATTTCCCAAATCTCATCAAGAACCTTGCGCCTCGCACCAATATCCATGTCGGATTTGATCCATTCGGCGTGGCGTTGCCTGTGCTTGTCAAATATAATAAAATCATTGGCGATAATAATGCCCACCAAATTACATTCTTCTTGCTCTACCTCTCGTTTAGGATTCTCCATGAGATGCCCCATCGCCCCAAAGACACAACTAGGGCGTTCTTCTTTCTTAGCGACTGCTGGGGCACTCTCCCCTTCCTGTTCTATGAAACGGCGCTACGCCTTGCGCAGCTACCCTTCCATTCTTTTCGCTACGCGCAGTATAATTTGAGCCGCAGGGGGATAGACCCGGAAGAGCTGATCGCGGCCTTTGAGAGAGCCGATGCGGGTGTGCTTGTTGTAAACATTCTTCCCATGGATAAGGGCCGGCTCGAGAAGGAACTCGCCCTATTTGGCAAGTATATGGATAAAATTATGAAAAAATTTAGGCCTGACGCGATTTTCTTTGCCTATGTCGGAAAGCCGTTTGAACTAAATTTTCTCTCTCTTCACTTTTCAGAATCAGTGCAAACCGCTACGCTATTCGTTCCCCAGCGTAGCAAAATTGTAGGTGGTTTTCTTCATGCGTTCATGCGCCTCGCCGTTTTTTACCAAATTGATGTTACATGGGAGGCAAAAATGGCTCTCCGAGAGCGTTTTGACAAATCAAGAACGGCCAATAAACTATTAATCAGCCATGCTCCCGCCATCCTGTTTTCATTTTTCCACCGGGCACTCGCATGCTATGCCGAGCGGCTGGCTGAAAGCACGCAAAATATCCAAGTAGACCCCATAGAGGCACTCACGGCGGATGACATTTGGAACGTGAAGTACAACAAATCTCACATATAGTCTTATTTCGTTTCTCTACATGGCTATTGCTCGTGACTTTACTTCAGGCCCCATTCTCCGGGCCATTGTCAATTTGGCATTGCCCATCATGGGCACCGCCTTCATTCAGATGGGCTATAATCTTGCCGATGTCTTTTGGATTGGGCAGGAAGGGAGCGAATCTGCCGCCGCGGTGGGCGCAGCCGGATTCTTTGTTTGGCTAGCGAATGCCTTTGCCGTTATCACCAAAACTGGAGCCGAAATATCCATTTCGCATGCGCTGGGGGCGAACAACGTGCCGCGCGCCTACCGCTTTGCTCGGCATGCCGTTGTAATGTCTTTGCTGTTTGGAATCCTCTACGCCGCAGCTCTACTCATTGCGAAGGGGCCACTCATCTCTTTCTTTAAATTCTCTAGCAACGCCATTATGGAGGATGCCCAAAGCTACCTACTGATTGTCGCTTTCGGTATGCCCTTTACGTTCCTTAATGCCACCTACTTCGGGCTTTACAATGGATTCGGCTACTCGCAGACACCATTTTGGGCCAACTCGACTGGGCTAGGTCTTAACATTATACTTGACCCGATTTTGATTCGTGGCTGGCTAGGGTTTCCGGCGCTGGGGGTGCGAGGTGCGGCTCTCGCCACGGTCTTTTCGCAGCTAGTGGTTTCGTTGATTTTTCTCGCAATAGCGAAACGACCCTCAAGCCGGTTCCACCACTTGCTAAGAGGGTTCCGCCCCAATAGGCACTTCGCCTGGCGACTCCTCAAGCTGGGAACGCCCGTGGGGATGCAGAACGCTCTTTTTGCTTGCATCAGTATGATTGTTGCACGGCTAGTGGCCCAATGGAGCGACCTCGGCGTGGCGGTACAAACCACTGGGGCGCAGATAGAGGCTATCTCCTACATGACAGCCAGCGGCTTCGCGTCGGCATTGAGTAGCTACGTAGGGCAAAACTTTGCCGCCAAACGGTTCGACCGCATTCGCAAGGGGTACATTCACACCCTAGCACTTACCGCCTCTGCCGGCGTAATCGCCACCATTCTATTCGTCTTTTGGGGAGGAGAGATTTTCGGATTCTTCATTCCAGAACCCAACGCCATGCGCGAAGGGGGAATCTATTTACGCATCATGGGCTATTCACAGCTTTTCATGGTGCTGGAGATTATGTCAACCGGAACGCTGAACGGCATGGGGCGCACGCTTCCGCCCGCCATATGTAGCCTCTCTTTCAATGCTCTACGCATCCCGCTTGCGCTTTGGCTAGGTTCCTACGCCCTCTCCGGCATATGGTGGGCGATAACCATTTCGAGCATTTTGAAAGGCGTGACCATTGCTGCCCTCCTACTCGTGGCGCTAAGTAGGTACTTCCAAAAACTTCCGCAGCAGAAGGTCGGTATCTCAAAGACCTAATGGGATGGAGTCCCTCTGCTCCTTTCGGGGAGTTCTGCACATGCCCCAGCCTACCAGCCAGTGCTACAAACCAACATGGGAATAGCTCAAGGAATGGACCAATAGACTACGCACTCAGAATGATTTACATCTTATAGAAAACTCTCGGAAGACTGAAGCCCCTCCGCTATTCAGAGCCCCTACTTCGTCTGAGGAGAACAACCCGGTACTCAATCCGTACGAGCTTCAACTATCTAAGGTTAGGGGACAATAAGAAATGATTTTGGAACGCTACTACCTACAGTCGTGAAACACGGCTACTCAACGCTGAGGCTGCCGTCCAACGCAATGCGAAGCCGCGTTTCGGGAATATCCATCCGAGTTGCATCGCGCATGTAAATAGCTGCACTGCCATTGGAGTCCCTTACCAACCCATTGGGTTTTCGCTGCACAAATGAATGGATTCGCCCATTCAGGAACTCACCTTCCCGATTGACCTCTATTTCTAGCAAGGGGGCATACCCACTGATACCGCTAACATTTATTTTCCCGTACGTGCAGAAATTGCCTAGGCTATAGGCTATTAGCCTCCCCTTGTAGTAGTCCAGCGCACGGGGAATGTGTGGCCCATGCCCTATCACCACATCGGCGCCCGCATCGATCAGCACTCTTGCGATTTCGTAGGGATTCCCACGATTTTCCCCATAGAAGGGCTCGCTCTTTCGGGTAATGCGTGCGGCCGACTTCCCCTCAGCCCCCATATGGCACGAGGCGATCACGATGTCGCATTGCTCCGCTAGCATGCGCACGATTTGACGCATAGTAGCGTAGTCGTTAAGCTGCACGGCGCCAAAATTCGGCGCAAAGGCGCAGAACCCCACCACCACCCCATCAATCGTATCTATTGATGGGGGTGCAGATTGCAGCCCTGCATAGGCAATTCCTAGCGAGTCGAGGAGACGCATGGTCGTGCGCTGCGCCGCATAACCAAAATCGGCAGAATGATTATTTGCCATGCTCACATGCGTAAAGTTAGACTTACGTAGTGCCCCTGCGTAGCGGGTTGGCATGCGGAAAAGGTAGCAGCGGTCAGGATCTTTACACTGCTTTCTCGGCGCACCCCCATCGAGAAATGATCCCTCAAGATTGCCAAAGGTCACATCGCCAAGGGCGAGAAGCGAATCTGCAGCTTGGAGAAGAAGGCTCGGATTATCATACGGCGGAAGAAGCGAAGCGCTGGGAAAGTCGGACCCAATCATCACGTCACCTACAGCCATTATCCTAAAGCTACTCCTTGGCTCACGTAGGGATGTATCTAAAGGCAAGGGTTTCGCAGTAAAATCGTAGACAGTATCCCAATTAAACAGCGAAACCGAATCCAAACGCAACGTCTGCGTGTGCCCCTCCAAAATGCCTACGCATAGCAGTAGGCTCGCCACCACCGCTATCTTCCAACGCCTCTTCATACCAACCACGCCTCAGTATCTATTTCGCTTCAAGCTTCAGCGTGTATTCATCACCAAAAGTTCCCACTAGGCCGAAGGAAAAGTTTTTAGACTCTGCGTAGTAGACGTAGTAGGTTTCGTCATCCATCTTGAGCTCCTTGTTGTCTAGATTGAACGAGTAGCTTCCCCTTCGCTCAGCCGCCCCGCGGAAGATGTATTCACCCTTCGCTGTGAATTCATACTCATCTCCAGGCTTAATGGAGAAGTTTTCAAGGGGATTGCCTTCACGTGTTACCTCAAGAACCGTCCACTTCCGTTCAATTTTGAAGGTCTTGTCCTTTTTGCAGGAGCTAAGGAACACCGAGAGGCAAGCCACCAACGCGATGGCTCCAACTCTCGCAAATTTAGTCGTTAGCATTTTTAGATAGGTGTTTATCTTTTCTTCAACGGCTAATTCGCCATACCGTTCATGGAAGAAAGGAACTCGGCGTTGGTCTCGGTGCATCGAACCCGATCGCGAATGGCGGTCATAGCCTCTATCGGGTTCATATCAGAGAGATAGTTACGAAGAATCCACACTTTGTTCAGCGTTTCCTTATCGAGGAGTAGGTCGTCACGCCGCGTGCTGGAGGCTGTGAGGTCAATTGCGGGGAAAATACGACGGTTGGAGAGCCGTCGATCAAGCTGTAGCTCCATGTTTCCAGTCCCCTTGAACTCCTCAAAAATGACATCGTCCATCTTGCTGCCCGTATCGGTTAGCGCAGTGGCGAGTATGGTTAGCGAGCCGCCACCCTCAATGTTACGCGCCGCGCCGAAAAAGCGCTTAGGCTTTTGCAGCGCATTAGCATCTACGCCGCCGGTGAGCACCTTGCCCGATGCGGGCGCCACTGTGTTATAGGCACGAGCCAAGCGGGTAATTGAATCAAGAAGGATCATCACGTCATGGCCGCTCTCCACGAGCCGCTTGGCCTTCTCTATGGTCATATTCGCGACACGAACGTGGCGCTCCGCCGGCTCATCGAACGTGGAGCTAATCACCTCGGCTTTCACGTTGCGCGCCATATCGGTCACCTCCTCCGGCCGCTCATCGATGAGAAGTACAATTAGGTACACTTCGGGGTGATTGGCCGCGATGGCGTTGGCCACGTCCATTAGCAGCATGGTTTTCCCCGTTTTAGGCTGCGCCACGATGAGGCCGCGCTGTCCCTTGCCGATGGGGCAAAAAAGATCCATTATACGGAGCGATAGGCTGTTAGGACCCTTCCCGAGCAGCGTAAATTTCTCGTTTGGAAAAAGTGGGGTTAAGAAGTCAAATCCCACTCGGTCACGAAGCAAATCCGGCACGCAGCCGTTCACCATCTTCACATCCACCAAGGGGAAGTACTTATCGCCCTCAAGGGGTGGGCGTACTGCCCCCTGCACCGTGTCCCCCGTTTTAAGCGAATACTGCTTAATTAGGTTTTGCGACACGTACACATCGTCTGGCGATGTGAGGTAGCTAAAATCTGAGGAACGCAAAAATCCATACCCATCGGGCAGGATTTCCAGCACTCCATTCATTGCTATGAGGCTGCCCATAAAGTCACGAAACGGCTCCTCCTCTACCTTTTCCGGCTGGTTTTGCGGCTTGCCGCCATGCTGATGCACCTCGTCAGCTGCACCCTGACGCTGCGTTGGCTGCCCTGCACGCTGGCCCGAAGACTGCTGCGAGTTGGCCTTTCCATGCGTACCCTGCGTGTGAAGGTATTCCCGCACGTTTACTCCAAGCGTTGGCTGCCCCGGCTGTTGCGGCTTCGTCTGACCGTCAGGCCGCGGCTGCTGCCGATTGTTACGCTGCGCTCCGTTGGCCGGTCGTGAGTTGCCATTTGTTGAACCTTGCAGCGGTTGCTGCCAACTGGTCGCTCGATCGTTCGATTCGCCCTGCGTGCTCTCATGCATACGGGGTTGGATGCGCTGGCGCTTCTGGTTGCGCCTAGAATCAAAGTCACCCTCTCTTGCCTCTGCTTTGGGAGCGCTAGGGAAATCCCTTCCCTCCGTTGCCTCGGTTGCTGAGACGGCCGCTTTCGAAACTCTTGACGCATTCGGAGTAGGCTTTTGGGGCGATTGGGCATCGTTACGATTCCCCGATTCCCTGCTTTGCTTGGCCTTCGCTTGCTGGCTGCTACGTTCAGCTATTAAGCTTTTTCCTAGCTTCTCCACCCGCTTTAGCTCTTCACTGCTAAGCACAGCCTGTTTGTCTAATATCTTATAGATTAATGGGTCTTTATTCAGGGACTTTGCGTCCTCTATTCCCATGCTCTCAGCAATCTCTTTAAGGATCGGCATTACTAGCTGCCGCAACTGGCGTATATCATACATACCCGTAAGACACTCGGATTAAAACCCTAAAAAACAATGTATTAGTAAAAGAATATAGTCACCGTCACTTCAAGACTTGAAAGCCACTCCCCTCACCCCCTCCATGGCTCTATGATGCTGCATCGCATCGCCCCAGCACGGCAACACACGGCTGCAAAGGTAATAAAAATTTACAAATTGCAAGCTATCAGCCTTATACCTTTTCACCTATTGACCTGCAACGAGTCTTGGGCATCGCGGTCAATTGTATCGCCCTTTGGGGTTAAATCTAGCCCAGCATTGCTATCCTGCCCTTCTACTCCCACCTTTTTCTTGGGCTTTCTATGAAATGCGCTCTTTAGACGTTCCCATAGGTCGCGTAGCGAGTCAAATGAATCGCTATACGCCACCCCCACACCCGCCGTGTAGGGGCTCAAGTCGCTAAATACCAAGTCATCGTTTGACCGTGCAAACGCCTTATACTGTAGGTTTTTAATGTACTTACTCTGCTTGCTGACGCTCACATCGCCCGCAACGGCGCTCGACGTGTTGTTTTTGCTCACATCCCAGTTCGCATCAACATTCAGCCCCAATTCGTCCAACTGCATGGAGAATGATACCTCCGTTTCGTCCTGTAGCTTTTCGTTGGTTTCATCCGCCATGTTATAGTTGACTCCTAAACCGATTGACAACCCGCTACCGCTTGAAAGCCAAGAGTTTATTTGGCTGAACACGAGATCTGATAGCGATGAAATCATAAGATTTCCCATTTGCGTTCCCCCAGCCGTTGATACGGTTGTGCTACTCGAACGGCTATCGGGGAAAAACATCCCTAAGGCAAGGAGCGATGCGAACTGCTTCATCTTTTTCTCATCCGTATTCAGCGCAGTGGCAAGCAGCCCCTGCATCTCCGCGTCGGCCTGCGGCACTACAACGTCAAAAGACAGGAGCGGGTTCTGTGCAGACCCCGTAATGTGTATGCGGCACTCAACGTCCACACGGCGCTTGTAGCGTTCCTCATCGCTCATCACGAGCTTGTCGAGCGATGTACGCACACGGTGTACCGTCTTTACATCTAGCTTCGCCTCAGTTGGATCCCCATTGAATTGGATATAGCTGCCGTTCTCTATTGAGAACTTCTTCGTTAATACGCTACCTAGGACGAAGTTATACTCTCCTCGGCTAATGCTATATTCACCGTATAGCAGCATTGGACCCTTGCCCTTGGGAATAATCATTTGGAGGTTGCCTTCTCCATGCGCGCTAATCCCTCCCCCAGTGCTGGGATCAATGATAATGTTAAACAGTGCGGCAGGCGTGATTTCAAGCCGTAAATTGAGGCCTAACGTTGATTTGGGAACCATCGCCTCATTCTGTTCCTCACGCTTTGCAGCCAACGATACCGAATCCTCTGGAGGGATAACAAATTCCAAGTACTTATTCTCCTTGGCCGTTGATTGCTGCGGGAGCTGAAAAACCAACTCAGTGCCAAGCTCCGTTTTCGCACGGAGCCTGAGCTCAAGGTCGTTCAAACGTCCGTCTATATTAGCTTGCGTTGTGGCAATGAGATTCCCATGGTACATGGGATTATCGCGCGCGGTTGTATTCAGAAGGCGGAAGCGATCGGTTGACGCACGGAGCGCCACGTAGGGATTGCGCAGCGTGTCAAGGGTTACGTATCCATCAAGGCTGAGAGGATGGGATTCTAAATCGCTTACTGAAAAGGAATTGAATAGGACCTTACGCCCTTGCAGCTTAATGGCCGAGGATGAGGAAAACGTCATTCCAAGCATTTTGACAAAGACTTTAGCTTTGTCAAAACGTAGCGTACCATCAAAGCTTGGCTCTTTTGGTGTTCCCGAAAAACGAACGTGGCCATCAAGTCGCCCCCCTCGGCTTTGCACTGCCCCGAGCGTTAGGCTTCTGAGCAAGGAGAAATCCCATGAATTCAGTCGCAGCTCTCCATCAAAAAGATGGGCTGATGGAACGTAATTGAGTTGGAGCGCAATATCTTCCCGCCCATCGTATGATCGATTATTCAAACGTACGCGAAGGACGCTGTCCAATTGCTGCCATTTCCCATCCATTGTTAAAGTTCCGACAAATGCTCCGCCCAGCATGAGATCTTCAATTGTGCAGCTCGTGGCAATGCCTACCGTGTCAAGGATTGATCCAATTCGTATGTTTCCCTTCGCATTGCCCGCTAAAGCCCTCTCTGGCGGAAGTAGGCCGGAAAGTAGCGACAGGTCAATATTATCAATACCCACCACGACAGTGTCTGTCGCGTTTGCGGAAAACAGTCCATCAACTGAAAGTGAATTTCTACCATTGTACAGACGAAAATTACGGACCTCCGCCTTGGTCGTATCGAGTACGACAATCGCGTTACTCATGCGCCACAGCTGGTCACTGATGGTAAAGGTGGTATTGCTAGGACGTAACAATAGGGAGGGGGGATTATTTTCCGACTGCGGGCGCAGCTTTGCATTCAAATGGATATCGGCTGCACTATGTCCTAGCATCGGCGTAGCGGCATGTAAATCTACCTGGGCTTTACTATCCCCCAACTTTACTTCCAACGTAGTGGAGTCAACCTGCGTTGCGCCAACCATCACGGATGGCGCATCTAAATCAACGGAAAAGATGCTGTCCTTACGTGCAATCTGCAGCGATGCGCCGCTCGCTTTGACGTTACCGTAGGAGGCTTCGCTCACGGATAGGTGTGCTGAGAGCTGTTGGCTTTTAGAGTCGTATTCTGCCTGCAGTACGCTACCGCGGGAGAGCTGTAAACGAGGGTAAAGAACTTGCAGGACGGGGTTTATGTCGTTTACACGAACCAGAAGTGTATATCCTGGATTGTAAGGGGCTTGCAGATCAGCTGAATAGGCGGAGTCGGCATGTGCTAAAGAGTCGGAAACCACAGCACCAATGTGCAGCCTCGCTAAACGGGCCATGGATGCTGGAATCGCATCAAACCGATATTTCCCCCAAAGTTTAGCTTGCAGCGCAGGGGAGTCAAATCGGATTTCCGCTCCGTTATTGGCGCTGTTTTCAGCTACTAGGGCGATACGATTCATCTGCAAAGTGCCACGCGAATGACGGTAGCTAAAGTCCCGAATCATAACCTCCCCTTGGGCATTGTCTAGACGATTGCCGTGAAAGTATGAACGCATCGAAAATGCAACCGTGGCTGTACTATCGGGTGGTAAGAGTCCCATAGCTACCAAATCGGCGTGCGGCACCTGCAAATCGAATTGAAACACCGGTACGCTGTCAGAGAAGTCCACGTTGCCATCAAACTGTAGCTGCACAATGCTATCGTATGCCTCAACCTTGCCCCTGTATCCGCGGGGAGAGACGAAACCCTCAATGGAAACATTACGGTAGCTGTGGCTACGAAAATCAAAACGACCAATGTTACTGTTCACCTGCGCGTACACGCCTCCCCGATGCGGGGCGTACGTCCCCTTCGTTTGTGCGGTGAGATCAACCTGCCCCAGCGATGGATTGTTAAGGATTTTGCCGAGTTGTAAGCCTACAGTGTTGATCTTTCCATTAAAGTCTGTCACACCCTGATCTTTAAGGCTAACGCCCATATCCATTTGGACGCTACCCACGTTGGTATTCAGCTGACCGTACGCCACAAAATCGCCGAAGAAGCCAGTGAGTACCCCATTGAAGTGCACGCTGTTGATTCGCTTCATCATGTCGGGGGGGCGAATAGGTTTAGATGAAAAAGCGTTCGCCACCTGCATTGCGCTCTGCGTATCAGTTTCAAACGTCTGTATATCTACGTTTGCAATCAAGTTTTGGATATTTGGCAAACCAGCCACGTAGCCATCAATACGCAGGTGCGTTTTATCATGGATACGCACGTCAAAATCTCTCAGCCTAAAGTCCGACACACTTCCTCGGAAAAGGCCGGATATATCTGCTACTAGCTCGTTCGTCACCTTTAAGGGCATGAAGTAGGCCAATGTAGCGGTACTTATAGTTGAAGTGTCAATACTGCTCTCTATGCGCACAGAATCAATAAAATGACCCAACGATTTCCATGAGGCGTACTCCATGCGCAGCGATGGTATGGAAAGAGTCGTCGCGCGGTTACTAGTACTCAAATTGGAGAAGTGCATCGAGTGGCTACATACACGGAACCTTGATGCGAACGACTCAACAACATACCCAGAGTGGTCGAGGCAACTGAGTTCCTTTATGTCCATTTGTACGGTATCGCGTACAGAACGAAAATGGCGAATGTCAACATCAAGAGATTGTAATTTGAGATTGCCAAAATTTATACGCCCCGGCGTTACAGTCTGCCCCGCTTTGTGGAGTCCAAAAGTACCACCCACAACGCTTATTCGCTGTATATCCAACCTAAAAGCCTTTGCCTTAGGCTTTTTTTTACGTTTTGGTGGAAATGCGTAATGCAGTACGTCCGTAAGGTTTAGCCGTCCCTCTCTGTTATACAGCATGCTGAATTTCAAACCCTTAACAACAGTCTGCCCTAGCTCTACCACCTTGCCTTTCTCTGCAATTCTACTTAACGATGTCTGCGCACGTGCGGCGTAGAGCAACGTATCGTGATTAAGATCAAGCACCAGCAATTCGCGAATATCTACCCCTAACGCTGGCGTTATTCGTATACGGCGGACATTAATCGTTAGCGCGTCATCAGACACAAGCCTTGAAAGATTATTGGCTACAAGGCGCTGCGTAATGGGGATTTGCAAGGCTAGTACAACTATAGCAAACAAAGCGAATACCCCTACAGCCGTCCAAAACAGGAGGTGTAGGCAGAAAAGAAGGGTACGTCGAACGAACCGAGGTAAGCGGGAGCCACTCCGCTTACCTTCATTCAGCCCACCCTCTTCGTCCTCGTTTGTTGTTGGTACGTTCTCTACGGTTTGCTCCACTGGCTATTTTACGATATACCCCGGCTTCCCCAGCCGTTCAAACATATGCCGTTTATAGTCTTCAACGCCCGGTTGGTTAAAGGGGTTAACGCCCATTGCCAAGCAGGATAGCGCGCATGCATACTCAAGGAAGTAGATTAAATATCCCAGGTTGAACGCATCACGCCGCGCAAGCCATATTGCTAACGATGGCAGGTTCCCTTCCAAGTGGGCTTGCTGCGTAGCGCTCTGCGCAATGCAATTGATAGCGTGTAAATCCTTCCCAGCTAGATAGCCCAATCCGTCCCCATTGCTGGATTGCTGCGGCACTTCCACCCTACTTAACGGCGCATCAAACTGTAGATGCGTACCGAAAAACAACCTGTGCCCCTGCTGAAAGTACTGTCCGAGGGAATGCAGGTCAGTAGTGAAAACGGCGGAAATGGGGAAAACGCCTTTTCCATCCTTGCCTTCGCTCTCAGCAAAAAGCTGTTTATACCATTCCGCCATGCCCGCCATATAGGGCGTGTACGTTGCCAACAACTCCACGAAGCGCCCCTGTCCATACTGAACCAGACGCCATGCAGCGTATTGCTGCGCCTCCACAACATCTTTACTTCGAGTTCTGTACTCCTGTTCGCATAGCTCTGCCCCTGAAAGCAAGTCAACTACGTTAATCCCCGCCACGGCTAACGGAAGTATTCCCACAGGGGTCAGCACAGAGTAGCGTCCGCCAACATTACTCGGAATCACCATCATGCCCCACCCCTGCGCTTTCGCCTCATCGTGCAACGCCCCCTTCTCTGCATCTGTAATCGCAACGATGTGGCCAGCCTCAACGGGTGCGCCCTGCCTACGCGCCCAGCCAAGCACCGCACGCAGTGCGATGGCCGGCTCCGTTGTTGTTCCACTTTTGGAGATAACGATTACACCCAATCGTTTCCCCTCAAGGGACTTAAGCTGATTGGAAAGGTAATCGGGGCAAAGATTACAGCCTAGGAACACCAACCGTGGACCATTTACCGCTTCGGGCAGGGCATCCACAATCGCCTTCGCCCCTAGGTACGACCCCCCTATACCGATAACAACCACCGCATCGCACTCGTTGCGAAGACGCTCAACGTAGTCAAACATCGTGTCTTCCAGCGTAGGCAATATGGCGCTCGGCAGGGTAAGCCACCCCAAATAGTCGTTCCCCGCGCACGTCCCTTGCCGGAGCGACTCTCGATACTGTTGAAGCGACTCCGCTTGCAACATCAACGTTTCGTCATGGCTATCAAACCCCGAGTATTGATAGTCTAAACGAATGGTTCCCCCTCGTGTTCCCTTCGTAGAAACCCCTTCCATAGCTTTGTTTGTTATTTTCCTCCTACAAGACCCTGCTAGGCAGCCTACACAAAATTTTCAATCAAATTGCGAAGCTCAACCCCCGGCCGTGAATTATTGTACAGCACGCTGTACATTGCTTCTGCTATAGGCATCGATACGCCGTAGTTAGCGTTTAACGCATGTATGCCCTCCGTGGCGTAGTACCCCTCTGCCACCATGCGCATCTCCATCTGCGCCGAGAGCACGGTGTACCCCTTGCCAATCATCGTGCCGAATGTACGATTACGGCTGAACTGGGAGTAGCACGTCACGAGTAGGTCTCCCAGGTAGGCTGAGGCGTTGGGGTCCCGCTCCGCCGGGTATGTCGTGTTAAGGAAACGCATCAGTTCCGCCTGTCCGTTGCACGCCAGCACGGCCTGAAAATTGTCGCCGTATCCCAACCCATGCGCCATGCCAGCCGCCACGGCGTAGATGTTCTTAATGATGGCACTATACTCCGTGCCGTAAATATCCGTGCTACGTATCGTGTGGATGTAGAAGGAGCGGAACATCGCTGAGATACGAGATGCATCCAGCATATCCTTGCAGCTAAATGTAAGGTAGGATAGCCTTTCAAGCGCCACCTCCTCTGCGTGGCATGGACCGCTAATAACTCCCATTTTTGAGTAGGGAACTGCAAAATGTTGGTGGATATACTCCGTAGCGGTTAAATGGAGCTTCGGCACTATGCCCTTCACCGCGGTCACGACAAAGCGTTCGCCAAGGCTTTCGGGCTTCAAATCTTCCAACCACACAGGCAAATAGGCTGACGGCACAACGACAAACACCACCTCTGCCGCCTGAACGGCCTCGTTGATGTCACCAGTGACACGAATCTTAGACATGTCAAACTGGATGGAGCTAATGTACGTTGGATTATGCCCATGCTGCTCTAAATGCCTACGTATCTCCTCATTCCGTATGAACCAATGCACTTGGCCCACGTTCTCATGCAATATCTTCGTAATGGCGGTTGCCCAACTTCCACTGCCAATTACAGCCACCACTGGTTTATCGTCCATTTTGAACCTAGCTCCTTAACGTTTCTAGCAACGAGACGGTACCCATTGTTCCGACCATCCTTTGTTGCGGTCTCTCCCATGCACATGGACACTTCGGCGCACGGTAAATGCGTCCACCACCGCGCCTTGCCTTCTGCGATGAGGCGCACCCCCCCGCGAGCAAAGCTAGCAACAGCAGTACGACAATACCTCCGAACGTGGTCCTTTTCCCCTTTTGCATACAATGCAAAGTTACTAAAATAGACGTAAGAAAAGCAAGCCACATGGCACTAACCTCGTCTCACATGTGCAATATGTGCTACCAACGCAAGGGTACGCTATGATTAATCCTTATTAGAATTCTGACGTAACCACCTTAAAATCAGATGACTTTTACACGTCATGCTGAAATAAACCTCTCAAAGTTTGCTATGGCTTTTGCCAATTCAAAATAATACCCTACCTTTGCCCCTGCATTTGCCTCTTTAGCTCAGTTGGTAGAGCGGCTCATTCGTAATGAGCAGGTCGTCGGTTCGAGCCCGATGAGAGGCTCTAGTGCAGCGGAGAGTTCACATTCTTGTGGTCTCTCCGCTTTCTTTTATGCAAGAGCCACCCAGTTCGCTTGCGTTGGCATTATATACCTAAAAAAGAAAAACAGAAAGGCTTGTCTTGCCCATTGAAGGTAGCAAGACAAGCCTTTGTGCCCTTTGGCGTACCGCAAGGCGCTACACGAGTTCCTTCTGGTCCTCTTCTGTCGTGTTCTTGTTGGTGATACGCTGCGCAGGACGAAGGCTAAAGGCATGCATAGCAGCGTAGATATGCTCCATGATCGAGGCCTGTATCGCCTCGTATTCGTTAAACGAATTTACCGCACTGTAGCAGTACACCTGCATGGGGATCCCCTGCGCCGAAGGTTCACGCATGCGTAGCATTGTGGTCTCCTTTTGAGCTATATCAGTTCGTGCCGCAAGGTAATTGTTTACGTACATGCGAAATACCCCGAGATTGGTATGCGCCCACGCCTCTCCATCAGCACCAATGGCGGTTTCGTCCCCATTTTTACAGCTATCCCCTACGGTTAGAATCCTGTTAATCTGCGGGATTTGCTGGTACTGTTCAAGCTCTTCTTGGCTACAGAAATGCACGCTCGTGGCATCAATATACACACATCGTGTAATCTGCCTAACGCTAGACTCCTCCATCCCCTTCCAATTCTGAAAGCTTTCGCTGATCAGCGCGTAGGTTGGGAAGGACGAAATGGTTTTATTCCAATTCTGCACCCTCACAGTGTTTAGCGTGATTTCAAGCACGACGCCATCAGTGTTGCGGCTCGGCATTTCAATCCAGTCACCGGGCTTTACCAAATGGTTGGCAGAGGCTTGTACTGAGGCTACTAAACCCAGTATGGTATCCTTAAAAATCAACATCAGCACGGCGCTCATCGCCCCCAGCCCGAGTATAAGCGACAAGGGGTTTTTGTTGATGAGTATGGAGATGATGATAATGCCCCCAATGAAAAAGAAAAAAATCTTCACCAGCTGTATGTACGTCTTTATGGGGCGGTCCTTCGATATGGGGTACATCAGGTAGATGTCATGCAGAGCATTTAAGAAAGCATTGATGGATACTAGCACCATTATGACCATGTATACACTCACGATGGTGTGAACAAAACCCACAAATTTTGGATAGGTATCAGCGGGAAATAGCTGCGATATACCCCAGTAAATAATAATGCCTGGCACAAGGTGGGAGAGATGCCATACTACCTTTCGTTTCACAATGGCATCGTCCCAAAACGTTTTAGTTCGCTTTGCTACACGAATCAAAACGCCATTTAGGACGTAGCTAAACAGATAGTACGCCCCATAAGCAACGATTAGCAACCCTACCACTAGCACCACTGCGGTCGTGAAACTTGCCCAAAAGTTGCTCAATCCCACCTTTTGAAACCAATACATTAGAACCCCATGAAAATCGTACATAACGTTAAATTTTATGTTTTGCCTATCGCATTATAAATCGTGGCTAAAGTAACAATTTTATTACAATTCAAGGTTAACTGCCCATACAACTCCCCCGCACGGACGTACACCAAGTAGTACAGCAATCCCCCGCTGTAGACCGACTACAGCAGGGGATTGCTACATCTCTATCATCTCAAAAAGAGCACTTTACAGCACTATTCGTATCGTCCCGATTTAAGATTTGCCACTTCCTGCGGAGTAAGGTAGCGCCACTGCCCACGGGGCAAATCCTTTTTGGTTAAACCGGCGTAGTAGACCCTATCGAGGCTCTCTACACGTAGCCCCAGCGCATCGAGCATGCGTCTCACCACCCGATTCTGCCCGGTGTGGATTTCAATACCCAGCACGTCCTTCCGATCCGCCCGGCAGTACTCCACCGCATCCGCGCTTACAGTCCCCTCCTCAAGCTCCACACCATCAATTAGGCGCTGCATTTCATCACGGGTGACGTTCCGATCCACAGCCACTTCATACACCTTACGCTTCTCGTAGCTGGGGTGCGTTAGCTGCTCCGTGAGCGCGCCATCGTTTGTGAGTAGTATCAACCCCGTGCTATTGCGATCGAGGCGCCCCACTGGGTAAATCCGCTCCGTGCATGCGCCCTCCACCGCATCCAGCACCGTGCGCCCCGCATGGGGGTCATCCGTGGTGCTAAAGCAGTCCTTAGGCTTATTGAGTAAGATGTACACCTTACGCTCTGGGTCAAGCTTCTTTCCCTTGCAGGTCACCTCCACCTGTGCAGGTATCACCTTAGTGCCAAGCGTAGTCACCACCTCTCCGTTCACCATGATGTCGCCGCGTTCAATCATCTCGTCCGCCTCCCGCCGGCTGCACATACCGCTATGCGCTATAAAACGATTAAGGCGGATGGGGGCGTTGAGATCCATCGTCTGCGGCATTTTTGGCTGCACCTTTGGGGCTACGCTACGTACCGCTTCCGCCCCATCGAATCCATCGTTACCACGCCGCCGAGGCGCCTTGAAGCCATCGTCGCGTTGGCGTCGGGGCGGACGGTCGTACCGATTTCCACCGCACCGCTCTTCCCGCTGCCCCCAATCGTCACGCCTACGGCCGAAGCCTCTATCTCGCCCATTAAACCCCTCTCGCCTCTCACCTTCCCTGCGATCAGGCGAACCGCTGAAGCGCAGCGTACGTGGCCGATAGGAAGAATCTCCCTCAAAATGGGAATCGCCATCCCCGCGCCCATCGCTATAACGTTCTCGGCCTCTCCCCTCGCCCGATTGGTAGCCCCCATCTCGCCGTCCAAAATCACCACGCCGCCCGCGATCATCGTTTGAAAACCGTGAACGGCTCTCGCCGTAACCTCTGCGTTCCCTATCGTCACGCCTTCCCCTACCAAAGCGGTCTTCATCATCAAAACGACCATGCGAACGTTCTTTTTGATCGCCATTGCCCCAAGGTGACCTACGCCTGTCACTGTCAAAACCTCCCCTACGCTCCCTACCATGGCCACGGTAACCGTCACCACGATCCTCACGGTAGTCTCGGCCTCGCTCCCTGCGTTCATCGTCATGATAGTCAGACCGCATGGGCTTACGCTCCTGTATTTCATCATTTCCACGTGGATATGATGTCATTGCCGAGCCCTCATGCCCATTCTCATTGTCCCGCTCCTCCTGCGGCGTATCGCTACGGCGCGACCGCAGCGTGCGCGGCCTATAAACTGTTGCGGGTTCCTCCTCCTTGCGGCGAGGGGCATCTCCACGACGGCCTCGTCCGCGATCCTCTTGTATACTCATCGTTGTTCTTGGAAATTTTTTGAACTGCAAAGTTACTATTTTATTTCTACTTGGCACAATGCCACCCTCTTCCGCCTCTCTCAAAACAGGAAGCATAGCCAAACGAATTTGGAGTGCGACTCTATAGCCGCACTCCAAATCACATTCTCATCAGTGTCAAGTATTATAGGAATACAAACCACGCGCGAAGTTGAATAGCCACTCCGTTCGTACTGACGTTTTATCAAAGCCCCTCTATCGCCACGCACGCCGGCGCAAAGCGATAAACCTAAGAGACGAATGCCCTCTATCTTCTCTTCTTCTTCGTTGGTTTTGCCTTACGCATGCCGGGCATTTTTCCCGAGGCCAAGCCGTGCATCATCTTGCGCATGTCGTCAAACTGCTTCACCAAGCGATTCACCTCGGCCACAGACTTCCCGCTACCAAGCGCAATGCGCTGCTTCCGCTTACTATTAAGTATCGCCGGCTTGCTGCGCTCCTCAGGCGTCATGGACAGAATGATTGCCTCAATGCCGTTGAACGCATCGTTGTCAATATCAACGTTTTTCAGCGCTTTGCCCATTCCGGGAATCATCCCCATCAAATCCTTGATGTTGCCCATCTTCTTAATTTGGCGGATTTGATTCATGAAATCGTTAAAGTCAAACTCGTTTTTCGCGAGTTTCCGCTCTAACTTTTTTGCCTGCTCCTCATCGAATTGTTCCTGGGCGCGCTCCACGAGCGAAACGATGTCACCCATGCCCAGGATGCGATCCGCCATACGGTCAGGGTAGAAGATATCAAGCGCATCCATCTTCTCTCCCATACCGACGAACTTAATGGGCTTATTGACAACACTCTTGATAGAGAGCGCCGCCCCACCGCGGGTGTCGCCATCAAGCTTGGTGAGCACAACACCATCAAAATTGAGCCGGTCGTTGAAAGCCTTCGCCGTGTTCACAGCATCCTGCCCCGTCATCGAGTCAACCACGAAGAGAATTTCGTGTGGAGAAATTGCCTTCTTGAGATTTTCAACCTCTTGCATCATCTCCTCGTCAACAGCTAGCCGCCCCGCCGTATCAATGATGACAACATTGTTTCCCGCTTTTTTTGCCTCTTCTAACCCAGCCTTCGCCACGGCAACCACATCCTTCGACTCGTCATTGGCGAATACCGGCACCTCCACCGAGTTGCCCACCACTCGCAGCTGCTCAATAGCCGCCGGCCGATACACGTCGCAAGCCACCAGCAGCGGCTGCAATCCCTGCTTTGACTTCAATCGGTGGGCCAGCTTCCCGCAAAACGTTGTTTTACCCGACCCCTGCAGCCCGGCAACCAAAATCACGCTCGGCTTCCCGCTAAGGTTAATGCCCACCGCCTGACTGCCCATAATAGTCGCCAGCTCGTCGCGTACAATCTTTACAATCTGCTGTCCAGGCTCCACCGAAGCCAAAACGTTTTGCCCTAGCGCTTTCTGCTTCACCGAATCGGTAAAGCTCTTTGCCACCTTATAGTTTACGTCGGCATTGAGCAGAGCGCGGCGCACGTCTTTAAGCGACTCCGCAACGTTTAGTTCGGTAATTCTTCCTTTTCCCTTGAGCAGTCTAAACGAGTTCTCAAGCTGCTCTGACAAATTTTCAAACATGACGTATAAATAAGCTATGTACCCCTACGATACCCATAAAGGCAACGCGAAGGTAGTTTTTTCCTAACATTTCGGCATGCGGTTTGTTCTTTTGGGTAGACCAAGAGCGCTGCGTATGGGAAGGCGTGTACGTGCAGATAGGGGAAAAAATAGGCGTATTCTTATGCGAGGTAAATTTATAACCATGCTGCTTGTAGCGTTAGCAATGGCGATGCTCAGCAAAAATTCAATGGGGCAATCCGCACAAACGGAAGCCCCTAACGGAATGCTTGTCCCCGCCCAAATTATTGATAATGATACCGTCCCATTCTTTTCAATCTATGAAGTAATCATTGTACCGCAGCGCAAGTTTAAAAGCGCTAAGCAGTATCGTGAGTATCAACGATTAATACGAAACCTAAAGATTGTATACCCGTACGCCAAGCAAGCGAAGCTGATTTTAGACGATGTCGACTCCGTTTACGACTCCACCCCATCGGCTGCCCAACGTAGAAAGTACTCCTACCAAAAAGAGAAGGAGCTGCACAAACAGTTTGAGCGCCAGATAAGAAACTTGACATACTCCCAAGGGCATCTGCTCATAAAGCTTATCCACAGGGAGACGGGGCGCACGGCGTTTGAAATCATTGAGCAATTCCGAGGGAAACTCTCCGCCAATTTTTGGCAAATCATAGCTAAGATGTTCACCTCCGACCTCAAAAGTTCTTTCTCCCCCGAAGAGGAGGATAAGATTCTAGAGGAGCTCATCATCCTCTATGAGCATGGGCAGCTGTAGCCTGCATTCCGAGCGCAACCATGTGGTCTGCCCTCTCGCAATGCCCCCCATGCAGCAAATTCAAAGAGTTTAATTACCTTTGCCCCATGCGTTCAGTAGGTACAAGGGTGAGAATATGCAGCTGCGCATGGCTCTTGCTGAGCTATGCGTTGCTCCTCTATTCCGCCTCTTACGGAAGGGTTGAAATAGCGCGCTACCAAAGAGCCAACACGACAATGGCCCTCGTAAAGGTGGGTCTTCCGAGCGACAGCTACGTGGTTGCCGCCACCCAGCGAATGGAACGCATACAGCCGCTGGTGCTCTCCGCGAAGTGTTGGTGGGTGATGTGCAACAGATTGACCTTTACTACCCACCAAGCGAACCTAGAATGCATGCGGGGTGCCGTGCGGCACATCCAATCGTTTCTGGCTTTCCCATTACAAGCCAAGGAGGTCCTTCGATTATGATTATTAGGCCCGCAGCGTAATGCTGCGGTGATAGCTTTGTGCAAGCCGACCCAAGAGGTCTATTTCGTAAAGTATATTCCTAATTACTAATTGCTTATACCGCATTTACCATGACGGAGAATAAGCGTAAATCGGAGGAAAAATCATGGCTGAAGAAAAGAAGCAAAAAGGCAAGGTGCTGACATCCACCTTAATATTTATTGCAATAATGGTTGCAGTAATGGTGATTTTTGCCGTTATCTAGGACGATAAACAGCATATCCATGCGGCGTGGGCGGACGTACAATCCGCTCACGCCGCTTTTTTGTTGCCTTTTGGCCGCATACGCCCCGAAAATACCTAGCCCCTGTACGCTACGCCCCGCCCACATGTTCCACTGCCCTGCTTTTTTCCTACTCCTCATACCCACGAATGCCCCACAACGTGTCAACCCGATTTGCAGGCCACGCACTCTCCCATATTTGACTTCCCCCATAGCCGGTTGCCTTCAGTACCAACTTCGCCCCATTCATCATCCCCTTTTTCGCAATGCAAGCTCCGTTCTCCCCAATGAACCGTTTGTGGCACGCCCAAGCAAAGATGGGTGAGAAAAAGACCAAGAGCTGTCGGCATTGCCTCGTAAATATACTTAGATAAAACACCTCTGCCATAAATGATTACGACCATTTAACTATGACCCTACAAGCACGCCTCGGCCCCTCAGCAAGGCGTACGGACGTGCTATTTTCTAATGTCCTTATTACTAACCAGTAAGAAGCCACCCCCATCGCATCAAACCCAATTATTGCCGGCAATAATTGGGTTTGATGCGATGGGGGTACAGCTTGTGGGGTAGGCGTAGCGGAGACGTACGGATGTGTAGTTATCCTACGCTGCTGCCATTGCCACGACTCTCCGCATCGCAGCGTGACGCATAAGACGGTATAGCCCCCAAGCACGAAGGCTACATTCGATTCTACAGGGCGATGGGTGGGGAAAGCCGACCTAAAAAAAGTCAAAGACGTTTCAAGGTTTCGGGCGCCCCGACTCTATCCCCCACGAACGATTAGGTACATGCGCTCGCCCCTTCCCATTTATTTTAGATGCAGCCGCCACGAAATCACTAAGATTATCAATGAAAAGGGAGTGGCGGGCCTAAGAAGTTTGCCAAAGGCTCAAAGGAGCATGCGCGCAGCACCACATATGCAAGCCGTTCAACGGAAAATCAATGGGTTGCGCATTTGCAGTTTTGCGTAAAAAACACCAACTTCGCGGCATTATTCGCAGAGAGATAGCGGAATGAGATTTGGGCATACGGATTGCACGCGTTGACAATGGGGCAAGATGAAAAGCGGATCGGCACGGCGCTGATTTCGGTATACTATAAAGAGGGGCTGCTCCCCGTGGCGCAGCAGCTAGCGGCGCAGGGGGTGAAGATACTTTCCACGGGCGGAACGTGGCAATTTTTGAACGACAACGGCATTGCCGCGCAGAAAGTGGAGGAGCTTACGGGCTATCCATCAATACTCGGAGGGCGCGTGAAGACGCTGCACCCGCTGGTTTTCGGCGGGATTTTGGCGCGTCGGGGCGAGGAGCAGGACGCAGCGGACGTGGAGCAATACCATATACCGCCAATAGACCTCGTAGTGGTGGATTTGTACCCATTCAGCGAGACGCTGGCGCAGGGCGGCAGCGAGGCGGAGCTGGTGGAGAAAATTGACATCGGGGGGGTGACGCTGCTACGGGCTGCCGCGAAGAACTACGCGGACGTGCTGGTGGTGTCATCGCGAGGACAGTATGAGACACTGCTCGATTTGTTGCGCACGGGCAATGGCGCCACCACGCTCACGCAGCGGCGCGCATGGGCTGCCGAGGCATTCAAGATGACGTGCAGCTACGAAACGAGTATCGCTGCCTACTTTGATGGGAGTGAGGGGCTTGCGAAGGCGGCACGGGACGTGAGCGCTGCGCTGCTGGGCAAGCAAACCGCAACACGCTACGGGGAAAACCCGCACCAGAAGGGAACTTTCGTGGGCGACCTTGAGGCAATGTTTACCAAGCTGCATGGCAAGGAGCTATCGTACAACAATTTGCTTGATTTGGATGCGGGTATCGGACTCATTGATGAGTTTCCACGCCCCTCTATGGCGATAGTGAAGCACGGCACGCCGTGCGGGCTGGCCACGGCACGAACGCTGCCAGAAGCATGGGACAAAGCCCTAGCGGGCGACCCGCAGTCGGCATTCGGGGGAATCATATTGAGCAACGCTCCCATCGATGCCGAGACGGCGGAACGCATGGATGCCATATTCTTCGAGGCATGCCTTGCGCCCGACTTCACCCCAGATGCTCTATCCATTTTGGAACGGCGCAAGAACCGCATACTACTCAAGCGAGGCAACGCCACGTTCCTCCCCGTGATGGTGCGTACGGCACTCAACGGATTCCTGCTTCAGGATCGGGACAGCAAGGTGCATGATGACATTTCAGACCGTTGCGTAACGGTTGTGGCCGCGAGCGAGGAGCAGCAGCTCGACTTGCTCTACGCCAATCGGGCGGTGAAGCATTGCAAAAGCAACGCCATCACCATTTTTAAACAGGGACAGCTAATCGGCGTTGGCGCCGGCGAAACGAGCCGCGTGGATGCCGTGCGGCACGCAATAGAGAAGGCGCAACACTACGGGCATTCGCTCGCGGGGGCAGTGCTGGCATCCGATGCGTACTTCCCATTCTCCGACTCGGTGGAGACCGCGGCGGCAGCTGGCATTACGGCCATCATACAGCCCGGCGGCTCCATTCGCGACGCAGAGTCCATCGAGGCCGCCAATAGGCTGGGCATCGCCATGTACGCCACGGGGTATCGTCATTTTAAGCATTAAATTCATTACGAAACTAACAATGGGATTATTCTCGTTTTTCACGCAAGAGCTTGCTATCGATTTGGGCACGGCCAATACGATTATCATCCACAACGACAAGGTGGTTGTGGACGAGCCGTCAATTGTGGCCATTGACCGAACCGATAATAAGCTGATAGCCATCGGGAAGGAGGCGCGCGCCATGCAGGGCAAGACGCACGAGCATATCCAGACCATCCGTCCGCTCCGCGATGGGGTTATAGCCGACTTCGACGCTTGCGAACAGATGATGCGCGGTATGATTCGCCTCATCAATAAGCGTAAACGCCTATTCTCACCCGCGCTACGCATGGTGGTGTGCGTGCCGAGCGGCAGCACGGAGGTGGAGCTGCGGGCCGTGCGCGATAGCGCAGAGCAGGCCGATGGGCGCGACGTTTACATGATTTACGAACCCATGGCGGCGGCGCTGGGTATAGGTATCGATGTGGACGAGCCGAACGGCAGCATGGTGGTTGACATCGGGGGGGGCACCACCGAGATCGCGGTGATTACGCTGGGCGGTATCGCCTGCAACATGAGCGAACGCATCGCGGGCGATGGCTTTACGGCTGACATCCAGGCCTACATGCGGCGGCAGCACAATATCAAAATCGGTGAACGCACCGCGGAGGATATAAAAATCGCTGTGGGTGCTGCGCTGGCTGACCTTGAGAACCCGCCAGAGGATTTCGTGGTGCATGGCCCTAATCTCATGAGCAACCTCCCCGTGGAGGTGCCGGTAAACTACCAGGAGATTGCGCACTGCCTCGAGAAGTCGCTTAGCAAGATTGAGGGCGCCATCATCAGCGTGCTGGAGCAAACGCCGCCGGAACTGTATGCCGACATAGTGCATCGGGGCATTTACCTCACGGGCGGAGGCGCATTGCTGCGTGGACTCGATAAGCGGCTACAGGATAGGATAAAGATTAAGTTCATCGTGGCTGAGGATCCGCTGCACGCAGTGGCGCGGGGCACTGGCATAGCGTTAAAGCGGGTAGATCAAAAGGAGAAATGCCCCTACCTGATTCGGTAGGAGCGGCGTAGGTTGGTATGCATTCGCTACTGCGTTTTCTTGCACGCTACCAGCACGTGCTGCTTTTCGTAGTGTTGCTAAGCGTAGGGTTATACCTAACGTTTGGGTACAACACTTACCAGCGGGCGCGTGCTGGCTACGTTTTGAAGCGGGGAAAAGCTGCGATCGACTCAAAATTCAATCTTATAACCGGCTATTTCGGCCTCGTAGAGGTCAATGAGCGATTAGCGGATGAAAATATACAGCTACGCAACGAGCTGGCACTACGCTACGTGCAACGGAACATTGACTCCACGCTGACGAACGATACCATTTATAGGCGGGAGGGCGACTACGTCTCCGCACGAATCGTTAGCAATTCCGTCTCGAAGCAACACAACTTCTTCATCATGGAGGGAGGGGAACGAGTTGGAATAGCACCACAGATGCCCGTGTTTTCCAATGGGGCTGTGGCGGGGATTGTGATAGCGGCGTCGCCGCGCTACGCGGAAGCAATATCGCTTCTCAACACCGATCTTAAGATTTCGGCCGTACTCTCCAAGAGCGGCGATGTGGGGTCGGTGTCGTGGGATGGCCTATCGTATACCTCCGCCCTACTCCACGACATCCCGCACCACGTAACCCCTGCTCCGGGCGACTCGGTGGTGACGAGCGGCTATTCCAATATCTTTCCGTATGGGATGCTTATCGGTTTCGTTGATAGGGTAGAAACGCAGGGAGCAGATTTTAACACGGTGCGTATACGTCTAGCCACGGATTTCAACCGTCTGCGGCACGTGTCCATATTCAAGAAAGCCCACCGAGAGGAAATCGATTCTCTCATAAATCTGCCAGGGGTCAATGAGCAATAGGGTTTGGCAATTCGTACTACTTTTTTTCGGGTTGCTGGCGTTGCAGGTACTCCTGTTCAGCAACATAGAGCTTTTCGGATTCCTTAGCCCCTACGTCTACGTGCTTTTCATTCTCCTTTTGCCCGTGGACATCTCCCCCATGGTGGCGATGCCATTGGCTTTCATGCAGGGGTTGAGCATCGACCTATTCGCCTCATCGCTAGGGCTTCATGCCACAGCTTCCACGATTTTAGCCTTTATACGACCATACGTGCTGCGCCGCTTTGTCGATCGCGAGTCGGAGAAATCGTCTATACTGCCCACGATGAGGAATTTGGGGACAGTTCGCACCCTGCAATACGTGCTGATAGGGGTTTCCATCCACCATCTAGCACTCTACCTGCTTTCTGCCGCTAGTTTGGTTTCACGCTTTAGGCAACATCCTTTTCACCAGCATGCTGCTCCTAGTAGCCCTAGCGCTTGTCTCCACGCCTAGTGCATCCCATAAGCGGCAGCAACGGCTATGAACAACACCACCCCTGCCAATCGGTACATCGTAGTGATGGGCATAATGCTCATTGCATTCATTGCCATTGCAATACAACTATTCAGAATTCAAGTTTTCGATGAATCGTACAAGCTGTCAGCGGATAGCAACGTGCTTCGTCGGGTCATTCAGTACCCCGCCCGCGGAATCATCTACGACCGCCATGGGGAGATGCTAGTGTACAACGTTGCGGCGTACGATTTGGTCGTGGTGCCCAGGCAGGTGCGCGCCTTTGACACCGCCAAGATGGCGGAACTGCTCGATATGCCGATAGAACAGATTCGGATGGCACTCACCGCGGCCAAGCACTACTCGTACTATAAAGAGTCAATAGTAGCACGGCAGATTTCCCCCGAAACCTACGGGAAGCTGCAGGAGTACCTCTTCCAATTCCCCGGGTTCTACGCGCAGGCCCGTTCCCTGCGGCGCTACCCTCGCCCTATTGCAGCGCACTTGCTAGGCTACATTGGCGAAGTTACCCCTAGCACGATTGAAGCCAATCCGTACTACCGCGCGGGCGATTACATTGGTATAAGCGGTATTGAGAAGTCGTACGAGACGGCACTCCGCGGGCAGCGCGGCGTGAAGATACTCATGGTAGATGTCCATAATCGTATAAAGGGTTCATATGCTGATGGCAAGAACGACACGATCGCCCTGGCAGGGAATGACCTACACCTCTCGCTAGATGCCAAGCTGCAGGAGTATGGGGAAAAGCTAATGGAGAACCGCCGCGGCAGCGTGGTGGCCCTTGACCCACGCAATGGAGAAATATTGGCACTCGTATCAACGCCCAACTACGATCCGAACCTCCTAGTGGGGCGGGCCCGCTCCGGCAACTACACCGCGCTAGATAGCAACCGGCGGAAGCCCCTTTTTAACCGCGCCTTGATGGCACTCTATCCCCCCGGCTCTACATTCAAAGTAGTCAATGCGCTCATCGGCCTCCAAAAAGGTACCGCCTACGAGCGAGAGGGGCACGAATGCCACGGCCGCTACCCTGTCGGGCGGGGCGTGGGATGCCACAACCACCCCTACCCTGCCACCATGAAGGATGCCATAAAAATGTCGTGCAACGCCTACTTCTGCTACGTTTTCCGAAACATCCTCGACTACGGGCGTCAGGGAGCTATTGATTCTTCCTTTACGCAGTGGGAGGAAAGCGTAAAGCATTTTGGCTTCGGCCATCGGCTAGGCGTTGACCTCCCGGGGGAGCTGCCAGGCATTGTTCCTACAACCGATTTTTATAATCGCTACTTCCGCAAGGGCGGCTGGAGTTCGCTTACTATCATCTCGCTGGCTATTGGCCAGGGGGAGCTAAGCAATACGCCGCTACAAATGGCCAATTTGGCAGCAACGATTGCCAATAGGGGATACTACTTCACGCCGCACGTGGTGCACTGCGTAGGCGAAGGAGATACCGTAAAGCCATCTGAGAAGCACTTCGTAGGCATTGACTCGGCACACTTCGCTCCGGTGGTTGAGGGTATGTTTGAAGCGGTTAATTCGGGCTGGGGGAGCGGCGGCACGGGGTGGAGAGCCGGCGTGCCGGGGCTAGATGTATGCGGGAAGACGGGCACAGCGCAGAATCCACACGGAGAGGATCACTCCGTCTTTATCTCCTTCGCCCCTAAAGACGACCCCAAAATAGCCATCGCGGTGTATGTAGAAAACGCAGGTGCAGGGGGGCGTTGGGCAGCCCCTGTGGCAGGGCTCATGATAGAGCAATACCTCACCGACACGGTGAAGAATGCTGCTATGGAGAAGTGGGTGCTAGATGGAGGCCTTCAGCAGCTTCAAGAGGAGGGCATCGCCCCATTAGAATAAGGGCAAAAGGAAGGGGGGCCGCTTGCAGCAGCCCCCCTTCAAACATAAAAGACTCATAGCGGCACCGTGGCCACAGCAGTTTAGCTGCGCAACGTGGCGCCTAGCTCCTTGGCAAACGCATCGGCAAGACGTTGCATACACCCATCAATAGTAACATCATCGAGGGTGGCACGCTCATTTTGCAGAATGAACTTCACCGCGTACGACTTCTTTCCCTCAGGGATTTTGTCCCCTTCGTACACATCGAATAGAGCCATCCGCTTGAGTAGGCTCCCCGCTGTGCGACGCGCCACATGCTCCACCTGCGCGTAGGCAACCCTCTTATCGAGTAGAAGAGCCAAGTCACGCCGTACCTCAGGGAATTGGGGTAACTCTTCAAACTCTATGTGTTTCTTCTCCCACAGGGCGGCAATCGCGCCCCACTCAATCTCAGCGAAGAAGACCGGTTGCTTAATCTCGTACCGCATTAGCAGGTTCTCATCAACCTCTCCAAAACGGCATAAGTCATTGCCCTTCTTTCCGAGGGATATGGTTGCTGCACTGGATAGGAAACCGCCCGACGTTTCGCGGTAGTATACGCTACGAAGGTCAATTCCCGCCTGATGGAGAATGGTCTCGCAGTACCCCTTTAGGTGGTACGTATCGTAGGGTTGCTTCACATCGTTCCAAACCCCCTCCGCGTTACTTCCACATAGCCACAGCCCAAGGCGTGGATTCTCCGTATAGCCGAACAGCGGGTCGTTTGTCTTTTTCCCCTCCTCTTCGTATGTGTAGCAATGCCCGAATTCACACAGTTTGAGATTCGTACGTTGGCGGCTAATGTTACGGGCAATGGCATCAAGTCCTCCGAGCAGCAGCGTGGGGCGTAGCACGTCCAGATCAATGCTGCGCGGGTTCATAATTTTCACAATGTGCCGCCCTTCGTAGGTTAGCTGATCGTTGTAGTCTTCGCTGCTATTCAACGAATTACACATTATTTCATGGAAACCTGCCCCAACCAGCATAAGACGCACGGTTCGTTCGTGCTGCGCAATGGCGGAGCGCGCTTCTCGGTCAAGAGCCACACTCATTTTGTTGGAGATGGGCACCCTATCGTAACCGTACAAACGTAGTAAATCCTCCGCTACGTCCTCCATGCGCGTTACGTCTACACGGTAGTACGGCACCTTGAGTTCATACTTCCCCGCGCCGATGGGCCTATAGTCAATCTCCAATCCTTCAAAAAGCGTTTCAAGCTCCCGTTGGGAGAGGGAAACGCCCATAAGGATGTTGGCTCGCTGGGAGTCAAATATGATGGGGTCGTGTTCTAGCGGGCGTGGGTAGGTATCAATAACGTTTCCATCGATGCTGCCGCCCGCAGTTTCAAGGATCAGTTCAGCAGCCCTGCGTAGCGCGGTGATGGTAAAGGCGGGGTCAACCCCTCTTTCAAAACGGTACGAGGCATCGGTTTGAAGGCCGAAACGCCGCGCCGTTTTACGCACTACGACTGGGTCAAATACAGCACTTTCCAAAAACAAATCTGTGGTGGTTTCGCTAATCCCAGAGTCCTTGCCCCCGAAAACCCCTGCAAGGCAAAGTGGGGTATCATCGTGGCATATCGCCAAGTCGTTCCCGCTGAGCGTTCTTTCCTGCCCATCAAGGGTTGTGAATTTAGTTCCCTCCGCCGGGAACTTAACGCTGACCCGCCGGGAGGGGAACGCCTTGAGGTCAAACGCATGCAGCGGTTGCCCTAGCTCCAGCATAACGAAGTTGGTTATATCAACCACGTTACAAATCGGTTTAAGTCCGACAGCCATGAGCCGTTCGGCTATCCACGACGGGGACTCTTTAATCGTCACGCCTCGAATTGTTAGCCCTGCGTAGCGAATGCACCCCTTGGAATCGACGCTACCAAAATCTACCTGGGTAGCACTTTTTTCTACTGTTGACTTCGCCTTAGCCCTATCAGCTTTACCACCTGTAGCCCCATAGGGTATCCTATCCAGCTCTTCGCCTAGGGGCAAGTTAATGGTGGGCAGCTTGGCTTTGGTAGGCACCTTCTGATTTAGATACGCTGCGATGTCCCTCGCCACGCCGTAGTGGGAAAGCGCATCAGCTCTATTTGCGGTAATTCCAATAGAAAAAACGTAATCCAACAGCTCTGGGTACTGCAACGCCACCGGCGTACCCACCTTCGCCTCTTTCGCTAGCTCAATAATCCCATCGTGCGATGTGCCCACGCCGATCTCATCCTCTGCGCACAGCATGCCTTCAGACTCTTCGCCCCGAATTTTTGCCCGCTTAATGGTCATTGTCTCCCCGCTAACGCTATGTAGCTCCGTGCCAACGGGTGCAACAACCACCTTAAGACCTACTGCAACGCTAGGAGCTCCGCAAACAATACGTAGGGGTTGATCGGCACCAACGTTTACAGTCGTCACGTGCAACCTATCGGCATTGGGGTGCTTTTCGCACGTCAACACCTCTCCGACTATCAACCCCTTCAAGCCCCCTTGCACCTTCCCCTGAACCGTCAGATCCTCAATCTCAAGCCCTATTGCCGTTAATATTTTACTAACCTCTTCAGCATCGTGATTTAACGGCACGTATTGCCTCAGCCAATTGTATGATATCTCCATCGTCCTTGCTCGCTTTGTCTACCTTCCTACTTCTGTACGCTCTCTCCTACTACTGCCCCTTTTCTCCTGCTGGAGCTTGCGTGTCCTTACTCGTAGAGAGGTAAATGAAACCCTTACTGTTCTCGTAGCTATGCGCGGGATCTTTAAGGATGTAGTAGTAAATGCCGTCCGCTATCTTTTGTCCCCGCTGATTCAATCCATCCCATACTATGAGTTTCCCCTCAGCCCTATACACTTCCCCACCATCCCGATTATAAACCACAAAGAGCATGGATTCGGTACTTTCTAGGGTGATATTGTCGTTGATACCATCCCCATTCGGCGTGAAGACATTTGGCACCTTCTTTTGAGGATCCTCGGCCCGCAGTGGCAAAGCCACAACGAATGCAACCGTAAGGCATAGCAGCCCGACCAAAACTCTCTTTTGCATCTCAGTTCTTCCCATTGCGTTCATTCCTGAAAATTTATTCTCCTCACTTCCCTTACATCCTCTCTGTGAGCATACGTACCTGATCCAAGTTGTTGAAAAACTCCTTGGCAAAAACGCGCAACACGATGTAAGCGGGTATCGCTAGAAGCATTCCCAAGACTCCAGCCATGTAGCCTGCCATTAGGAGTACTAAAAAGATTTCCATTGGGTGTGCCTTTGCGCTACTTGCAAAAATCACGGGCTGCAGCAATATGTTATCAATTAGACGCACCACCAGAAAGACTATGCCAACCAACAATATGAGCGTACCAATACTCGCTGTAACCGTGTTGGACACGGCCAATGCCACAACCATCGCTGCAGCCACTACAAAGGCTATCACTGCCCCCACGTAGGGTATTACATTCAGAATTCCTGAAATAACACCAATGGTAAGCGATGCTTTTAGCGGTAAACCGCAAATCCAAAGGCCTGCTGCGGTAAGCACGAGAATAATGGTGCTCTGTATTATCAATCCTACAAAATAACGAATCAGTAGTTTGTTAACGCTCGTCATGGCATTATGCACAGACTCCCTATGCTGCTTTGGGAAAAAGAACGACAACCCCTTCTCAAACAGCCCATCCTCTTTGAGGAAGAAAAAAGTGATGAACGAAACCGAGAAAAGGAGTACAAAGAGTTCCGTGACAAAGGAAGCAGTAGAGGCAAAAAGCGACTTAAACGATGCAGCGTTTACCAAGCGTGCAAAATAGGTTGTTAACTCGGTGCGAAGGGAAAATTCGCCCGCCGCCGAAGGCATCTTCTCTTTCACAAACGTGTCAATCTTATCAATTTGATTGCTAAAAGCATTCATCACCGCATCAAAGTCCACGTTGCTTAAATCGTGGAACTGCGAGGATACGAGCGGAATCATGGTGAAGAAAAAGAGCAGAAAGGCTGCCCATATCACCACCAACGTAACCGAGGCCGCAAGCCAGCGAGGCATGGTGTACCCTTTAATATCAATGCGCATGAGCAGATACACAAGCGGTTTCCCAACAATGGAGAGTACGGCAGAGATAACGATATACCAAACAATTTCGCTAAAGTACCATAGCAAAAAGGCTACAATGCCAACCGAGATGGCAATTGTTATATGCCTAGCAAGTTTATTCATCGTTGATTCGACTTCGTGAAATATACACCGCGAAAGTACAAAAAAAGCGCATGCCACGTACCGCGGCATGCGCTTTCTCTACGTATAATCCCTTCCAAAGGAATAAAAATCACTCTGCAACCCGCATTATGGGTAATGAAGTGCCTCTCTTTGAAGTCAACTCCACACCATTTTTACCTCCAGTTTTGTTGTTGTCGGCAATGGTGGTTGCATCCCATCCCGGATCTTTTGTTCCTCTTATTGCATAATCATTACCTGTCAAATCACAGTCCGCTATGGTAAATATCACATCGGAGTATAAACTCACTCCTACCTTAGCCCCGCTCACTGTACACTCCGTCATGCTACTCGTTCTCTGAACCTGTGGTCCAAAGGTTATCCCCTGCCATTTCCCATTACCCCGCATAAGGAACTTAGAGTTCTTAAGATGCGCTTCTGTGGATATATCTCTATTTCCAATCTGGAGTCCCGCATTCGCAGAGAAATACATCGTAGCCCCCGAAATCGTAACTTTATCGTCAAGGTAAATGGGTTTATCAACAAGATATGCCGACTCCCCATCAAGATTAACTGTGCTATTTCCACCGCCATTTAGATGGATTTGCTTGCCCTGTATGTCCAAATTCCTAATGAACCGTTTATAATCAGCTGGCACAGACAACGCAATGGGATTCTCGCAGCGTATCTTAAGCCCATTAATCTCTCCTCCATCAATCCCCTCTTTAGCAAGTTCTACTCCTCCGCCGCCTTTGATCTCTAAATTCTCTATGGGAAAGCCAAATACCTCCCTCACCCTCAACGCATAGCCATTTGCACTGCCAACATTGGTGAAACGGCAGTTGCTTATCTTACTATTCTTCCCTATTTGTATAAGTTGTATACCATCGCCCCCTTCTATTTGCACAGGCTTACTACTCGTTCCCTCAATTCTGATGTTAGCTGCGCCATCATTCCCCACCACTAGCATTCCCTTCCCCTCAAAGGTAACAACCGTACCCGCCTCAATGGTTAGCGTAGCCCCATTCTGCACCTTCACATTATCTTTTATTCGCACCACCCCCGACCACTGCTCATCACGTGCTATAACTTTCTCTTCTCCAAACGTTTTATCATTATCAATAGGGGAGCAAGACTGCAGCAGCAACGCTAGCATTGCTCCCATCACTACGCTTAGACTATATTTCCACACAGCTTTCATCATACGTCGGTTTATATAAATTCCACTCAAGGGTATTACCCTACAAAAGAAGTACCACTTTCCAACTACGCAGGATCCGCATCCACCGCAAACTGCACCTGCCTATACGCCTCTACGCCGCGCGCCGATGCAATGCAAGCCACAATGTAATCCCGATCCTCCATACCCTTTACATGGCGATGGAGCTTGACGATAAGCTCCATCAAAAAATATTCCCTCACCCTACTCACCAGCGGACTTTGCGGCCCTAGCACGCCATTGCCAAAACGACGGCGCAGCACCTCTCCAAAGGCATCGGCGGCCTGCTGCACGACTCGGGCATCTTTATGGCGTAGCGTTACCCTCACGAGGCGTACGTATGGGGGATAATCGTATTCATCCCGCTCTCGAATTTGGCATTCGTAGAACGCCTTGTAGTCGTTCTCCTTCACCCATGCCAGCACAGGTGACTTCACATCTATCGCTTGGATAATCACCTTACCGGGCTCCTGGTGACGTCCTGCACGCCCACCCACCTGCGCCATGAGCTGGAAGGCGCGTTCGGAGGCCCTGAAATCGGGCATGCGTAGCATGGAGTCTGCATCCAGGATCCCCACCACCTGCACCCGCTTAAAGTCAAGCCCCTTGGTCACCATCTGTGTCCCAATCAGCACATCCACCTTCCCATCAGTAAACAGGTCTATAATACGAGCCGCACCGTATTTTCCTCTAGTGCTATCCAAATCAAGCCGCGCAATGCGCGCCTGGGGAATTAGCGCCTGGAGCTCTTCCTCCACGCGCTGCGTCCCTAGCCCACGCATTACCATTTGCGATGATCCGCATGCCCCGCACACCGACACCAACAGTTGCCGTTCTCCGCAGTAGTGGCACACCAACTCCCCAGAATCCTTGTGGTAGGTCAAACTCACATCGCAGTGGTTGCACGTGGGTACCCAGCCGCAATCGTCGCATTGCATGTAGGGAGCGTAGCCCCGTCTATTTTGAAATAGAATTACCTGATTGCCAAGCGTCAGCGCATCCTCTACAGCTTCAAATAGTCGACGTGAGAAGTGCCCATTCATTTCACGTCGATGCTGCGCTTCGCGCACGTCAATAATCTCAACTGCAGGAAGTACGGCATCCCCGTAGCGTTCAGTGAGTTCTACTAAGCCAAAGCGTCCACTCTGCGCGTTGCTATACGACTCTAGGCTTGGCGTAGCACTCCCAAGCACTATCTGGCACCCATGGAGCTTAGCCATGTACAGGGCCACGTCGCGCCCCTGGTAGCGCGGCGTAGGGGAATGCTGTTTATAGCTACTCTCATGCTCCTCGTCCACAATAATCAACCCTAGATTCTGATAAGGCAGAAATAGCGCAGAGCGCGCCCCTAGCACAATCTGAACCTCCGGGGCATCAGCGGCATACCGTATACCCAATAAATTCTCATACAGCTCTCGCCGCTCTTCGTCGCTCTGCTTGCTGTGGTAAAGCCCTACCTTGTCGCCAAACACCCTACGCAGCCGCTGCGCCAGCTGCGCTGTCAACGCTATTTCAGGCAGTAGGTACAGCGCGCATTGACCTCTCGCTATACAATTAGCAAGGAGCCGTATGTAGATTTCAGTTTTCCCGCTACCCGTTACCCCATGCAGCAGCACCGCATTTCCCTTGGCCAGCCCCTGCTCTATCAACGCTAAGCCTCGTTGCTGCGCTGCGGAGAGTTCCGGGAGGGGGGAAAGCTTTAATCCTTTTCCTGCTATTCTCGATACGTTCACCTCTTCCAGCCTAATCACGCCCTTCCGTTCGAGGGTGTCGAGTACGGAGGCACTCGTTTTGGAGGCAGCTAGCAGCTGGGACTTAGGAATCCCTGCCTCCAGCGTAAGCCCACCGGTTTGCAGCAATTGCAAAAAGGCAGTCATAGCCTTTTCTTGCGCCGGTGAACGTTGTAGGCTCGCCAGCAACGCTAAGTAGTTCGCCTCATCTGCGTACGGCTCTTCTAGGTAAACGTAAACCTGCCTTCGTGGCTTGTAACGTTCTACCACTCTGTCCTCTACCGTCAACACCCGCAGCCGTAACAATTGCTTGAGCCAACGCATACCCTCCCCCGCCCCGAGCTCCTGCAGCAATTGCTCCAACCCTATCTCCCCGCTCCTCTGCACGAGGAATAACGTTTTAGCTTGCCCATCGCTCAACGGCTGCATTCCTGCCAGACCATTCTCTTGCACACGCACTACCGACTCCCGTTCAAGCTTTAAGCCCGCGGGCATGGCGCACTTATACACCTCGCCGAGCGTACACATGTAGTATTGCGCCATCCATTCCCATAGTTGATGCTGCATTGGCGTTACGATGGGGGCATCATCTAGCACCGTCTCCACCGCCCGCACCCTTTTCAGATCAACAGCGGGAATCTCCTCATGGATTCGCCATATCACCCCTACATAGCGGGACGACTGACGCATCGGCACCACCACCCTTGCCCCTTCGACCACTTCCATCCCTATCGGCACGCTGTAGGTAAGGGGCGTTGGCAACGCCAACGGCAGCAATACGTCCACGTAGCTTTCTCCGCTCCTCTTCATACCGCAAAGGTATACACTCCCTTGCGCTTTCACAACTCATTCTTGGTAGCACAATCAAGCAACAGTCGCATTATTCAAAGCAACGCAACGGCACTAGAATTGATAAACTAGAATTTGTACCTTTGCGCTTGGGTTATTTGCCCCGAACCATTTATCAATGACCTTAAGGTGCAGGTAGGTAAGTTATTATTCGCAACGTTGCTGCTCTCCATTTTACTACTCCCCTGCAAGGGCAAGGATAGCCTCTATTTTGCTGTCGCTGGGCAATGCTACAGCAAGCGGCAATGCTCAATTAAAAAGTCTGACCTCATAGAGGAAAGCGTGCTACGTCTCTTTTTCAGTGGTACTTTTTCCTCTCAACCTGTGGATGTACACCTTTCAGTGAAAAATTCTTACGGCACGTCCATCCTGCAAGATGTTAAGCTAAGCCTTGATGGCATATCCATCGCTGCGAACCGTGAAGCCATGCGGATTTCAAAGGAAAACGTGAATAGGCTACGCTCTGGAAGGCAGCACATCGTTCTTACGCTTCCGCAAACTCTTCCGGCTGACGCTACGATTCTACTTACCGCGAATCAAGCGAATAGCACGAACGAACTCGGTAGACTGGCAATCCGCATTGAGGGTCTACGTACGCCAGGGAGCGAGATGTACGATAAGGACGATAATTTCTACCTCGAAATTCTACCCTCTCGGGTCAGAGTATACGAAACGCCTTCCGACCTGGGGAGCCTTACCATTGATTTGCGGAACGTTCCACAGGGGCAAAGCGGCACGGTGGAATTGATTGACCTTCTGGGTATCACGTCGCATACGCAGCACGTCATCGGCGGAACTATGGTACAAATCCCTGCTAGCACTGTTCAACAGGGACTTTACTTTGTACGCGTGTCAATAGAAGGCACACCGGTATACACCGGACGCGCCTTCGCAGGGAAATAGTCGGTAGACTAGGACAATTTTTTGCCTACGCTTCTTTCTCCGCCTCTTCATTGCATTGCGCACGCAACGCAATGAACTTGAATGCCAACAGACGGTATAAAAGCTTAGCGGCTAGAAAGTCCGACGATTTCTCGTTGGGATTGGGGCAAAGTTCAACAATGTCAAAGCCCACCACGTTTCGGCACTCAAAAACTCTTCGTAGAAACTGTAGTGTGGGATGCCACTGCAATCCTCCGGGTTCGGGAGTCCCCGTCGAGGGTAGTATTGAAGGATCGAAACCATCAAGGTCTATCGTGAGATAGACGTTTTCCGTCAGCTTATCTATCGCCTCCTGCTCCCAGGCCCTATTCCCAACAACTCGGTGCGCCCAAAACACGCCCCCTTCGGGTAAACGCTGTTTTTCCCCAGCGTCCATGCTGCGTATACCAACCTGCACGATGGGAGCAACCTCCTGCGCTCGTGCCATCACGCATGCATGGTTGCACTTCGACCCCTCGTACTCCTCTCGAAGGTCCGTGTGCGCATCGATTTGTAGTACCGTGAGGTTGCTGTATACCTTCGCATGTGCGTATATAGGGCCTATGCTAACGGAATGCTCCCCGCCGATGGTAACAACAAACTTTCCCGCATTGATTAGCTGCTCCACCCTTCGCTGGGCCTCCTCGACCATCGCCTCCGGGGAGGCTGTCACCGTGACCGGCTCCTCAGTGGAAATACCAATACGGTACGGCTCGTAGTCCGTCTCAATATCGTACAGCTCCATGTTGGCAGATGCCTCCAGTAACGCCGCTGGGCCTTTATCTGCCCCCTTAATCCAGGTACTCGTGCCATCGTAGGGGATGGGCAGAATGGATACGCGCGCTGTTGATGGGTTAGAATACGCTTCGGGCAAGTCGCCAAATGGTTGGAAATCCATCGTTTACAATATTTTGGAAATTATCACTTAGGGGAACACGCCAACAAGACGTAAGTTCCTGAACTCTCTAAAACAGTTGAAACGCCTCCGCACGGAGCATAGCAAGCGCCAGACCCGTGGGGTGCGTATCCAATTCAATGAGCGCAGCGAGTATCGTGCGGGTTAGCTCACTAGCTGGTGCATCAGGATTAACGTGTTCGGCGCATGCAGTTATCAGCTCTACCACCTGCCCCCTCGCCGTGCGGATGGCATTCCACATATCTTGGGAAAGGTAAATCTGCTGCGATAGATTATGATTCCATTCGGCCGAGATTGCCTCTAACAGCACCTGCTTGTATTGCGCCGAATTAGCCTCTCCAGGCGAGGTGCGCATGAGAAGAGCCTCGGGAGAAATCCGCTCCATAAGGAGCGTCATGCGCTCGTACGCCTGCAAACGCACCGGCAGCGTCTGACGCTTTGCCTCCAAAGCCCACTCTTGCTTCAAGATTCGCTCTACAGCTCCCGACTGACGCTGAAGGATAACAACAGCTGCCAACAGCACCAACGCCGCAGGTAAAACCGTGCATAGCACAAGCACCACCCCATTCATATCAAACGCCTATTCTGTTCAACGCTCTAAACCAGCCTTCTACCCATTAAGGGCATCAGCACCCGAAACGATCTCCACTAGCTCATTGGTAATGGCCGACTGCCTCGCCTTATTGTACTCCAACGTCAAGTCGTCAAGGAGCGCATCCGCATTATCTGTCGCTTGCATCATTGCTGTCATCCGTGCGCCATGCTCTCCTATCGCATTGTCCTGCAACGCGCCGAAAAGCAACAGCCTTGTGTAGTTAGGAAGAGCGTACGCAAAGAATTCCTCAGCTGTAGGTTCAAATATATACTCGTCCTGTACACCCTTTACGCCCAATTCCGGCATCTCAATGGGAAAAAGCCGCCGCAACACTGGCTCCTGCGATGCAGCCGTATGAAACTGGTTATAAGCCAAAATCACTTGGGAGTACTCCCCCTTCTCAAAGCTACGCTGCAACTCATCGTATAGCACCATCGCCTCCTCGTAGCTCGGCTTATCTACTAGTCCTTCATCCCGATGGCCCAGCCTCACGCCCTCCTTGCTTAGCATATCGGCGCCCTTGCGCCCATACGCCCACACATCGCACTTCCTCTTCTCGCTTGCATGCCGCCGAATTTCCTCCCTAACTAGCTGCGCCACGGCATTATTGTATCCACCGCACATCGAGCTGTTGGACGTAAAGGCCAGCACCAGCGTTGGCGCATCTCCATTGGAGCTCCTCATTAGCGGGTGCTCTAGCTTCACCCCCTGCGACAGAGCTAAACTAAGCATGCGCTGGAACTCACGGAGAAAGAGTTGATACTGGTCATACCCCAACTGCGCCCGATGAAACTTCGCCGCAGAAACCATCTTCATCGCGCTGGTAATCTTGCGAGTCGAGCGCACCGAACCTATCCTACCCCTAACCTCCTTCAAGCCAGCCATAACCAACCTCTCCTAATAACGTTACTCCTCCGCCTCCTTCTCCATCGAGAAAGTACTTGCTGTCTGCTCCGCTACCCTCTGAAGAGTCGCTTCGTCATTTTCAGTCAGCTTGCCTTCCGCCAAATGGGTAAGCACATCTGCGTAGTCGCTACGTAATATCTCTAGGAACGCCTTTTCAAACGCCTGTACCTTGTCAAGTGGAACCTCATGTAGCAGCCCCCTTGAACCGCAGTATATTATTGCCACCTGTTCCCCTACAGGCATCGGGCTATACTGCAGCTGTTTCAGTATCTCTACGTTCTTCGCCCCCTTATCCAAAACGTTCTTTGTAGCCGCATCAAGATCCGACCCAAACTTCGAGAACGCTTCCAGCTCTCGGTACTGGGCCTGATCCAGCTTCAGCGTCCCCGCCACCTTCTTCATCGATTTAATCTGGGCATTCCCACCCACTCGGGATACTGATATACCCACGTTGATCGCGGGACGCACCCCAGAATTGAATAGCGTGGACTCCAAGAATATCTGCCCATCGGTGATGGAAATAACATTCGTCGGAATGTAGGCCGATACGTCCCCTGCTTGCGTCTCTATAATCGGGAGCGCAGTCAGCGATCCGCCCCCCTTCACCTTGGGTTTCAACACCTCTGGCAAATCGTTCATCTGCTGCGCTATCTCGTCCGAATCAATAATCTTCGCCGCACGTTCCAACAAACGGCTATGGAGATAGAACACATCGCCAGGGTACGCCTCACGTCCTGGCGGTCTGCGCAGCAGTAACGACACCTCACGGTAGCTCACCGCTTGCTTCGATAGGTCATCGTAGACCACCAACGCTGGTCGCCCCGTATCCCTAAAATACTCTCCCACAGCCGCCCCCGCGAAAGGAGCGTAGAACTGCTGCGCGGCGGGATCGGCGGCAGTGGCAGAAATCACCACGGTATACGCCATCGCGCCCGCCCGTTCCAGCGTCTGCACTAGCCCCGCCACTGTGGAACCCTTCTGCCCGATGGCAACATATATACAGTAGACAGGCTTCCCTGCCTCGTAATTCGAACGTTGGTTTATTATCGTATCTATCGCAATGGCCGTCTTCCCCGTCTGCCTATCGCCGATAATAAGCTCACGCTGCCCCCGTCCGATTGGCACCATCGCATCGATCGCCTTCAACCCCGTCTGCAAGGGCTCATTCACCGGCTGGCGAAACACAACGCCTGGGGCCTTGCGCTCCAAGGGGAGCTCTATCGTCTCTCCAACAATCGGGCCACGCCCATCGATCGGTTCGCCCAGCGTATTAACAATACGCCCCAGCAGACCCTCCCCAACCCGAATGGACGCAATACGACCGGTACGCTTAACCGACTGGCCCTCGTTCACCTTGGCACTATCGCCAAGAAGCACTACGCCGACATTGTCCTCTTCAAGATTTAGCACAACCCCACGCACCCCGCTCTCAAACTCCACAAGCTCACTCGCTTCAGCGCGCTCCAATCCATACACTCGCGCTATCCCATCCCCCACCTCAAGTACCTGCCCTACCTCCTCGTAGTTATGGTCTAAGTCAAAGTTGGATAGCTCTCGCGCTAACACCTCTGATACTTCAGATGCCTTTATACCTGCCATGCATTCTTCTCCTATCCTTTCTAACCTCGCAGCATTGATGCCATTCGATTCAACTCGCCCCGCACGCTCCGATCGTAGCGTTTACCGTCCACTAGAAGTTGGAAACCACCAATCAAGTCGGAGTCCACCACGTAGCGAGGCTCTATGCGCTCGCTAAACTCCCTACGCATATACTCCTCCAGCCGCTCTCGCTGCGCCTCGTTGATTGGCTGCGCCGAGCGCACCTCTATTGAAAGAATGCGCTCCTGTCGCTCATACAAGCGGACAAACACCCGCAACGCCCGCACCAAGTACTCTCCGCGCTCCTTGCGCACCATGAAACGCCCCAGCGTGAGCAACCCCCGGCTACCGCCGAGGAGTTCCTCTACAAACTGTAGCTTCTTTTCCATCGGCACCACGCTATCGCCTAGCCGTCGCGACAACTCAACTGAATGCGGCACCAGCAATGATGAGACCACGCACGCCGCATCGTACGTCTCTCGTGCGCAGCCATTCCTATCTGCCCACAGCAGCAACGCCTTTGCGTAGCGAGTCGATATACGCCCATCATTCATCGTATGGCTCTCCTTGCGTTTCTAATCTTTTGACTCCGAAGACAATACCTCGTCCAAAATTTTGTCCATATGTGCCTTTTGCGCTCCCGAGGCCTGCAGCTTTTCACGCAGCACTCGCTCCGCTACGAGCATGGACACCCTTACAACCTCCTCGCGGATCGACTTCCTCGCCTCCTCGCGTTCCTGCTCTATTGTAAGCCTAGCCTCCTCGCGGTAGCGCTCCGCCTCCGCCTGTGCCATTGTTCGCGCCTCGCGAAGCATCTCCTCACGCGCCCTCTCCGCCTCCGCCATCATCTTCATCCTCTCAGCGCGGCTCTCCATCTCTAGTGCTTTCGCCTGTTCCTGCAAGCGCACCACCTCGTGCTGCGCTTGCTCCGCCTTTGATAGCGCTTCAGATATTGAATCTTCCCGCGATTGCAAACCCTTCATTATGGGCGCCCACGCAAATTTACGGAGCAAAAAGAACACCACCGTAAACGCTAGCAACATCCAAAAAAACAACCCAAAATCAGGCGTAATCAGACTCATCGCACTCCTCCTTATTCACGCTCTACACAACAGATCCCCTCACCGATAGCTCGCCATCTCCACTATCTCTCGGCACAACTACCGACCTTCGTGGCTGCTTGCACCACGGCTTTGCAGGGAATCCGACTCTCCAGCACCTTTTACTATACCAAAAACAGCACCAGCATTGCCACGATGATGGCAAAGAAGGCCAACCCCTCTATTAAAGCCGCCGACACAATCATGTTGGAACGGACATCATTCGCCGTCTCAGGCTGGCGTGCCAACGAATCCAACGCTTGCGCCCCGATCCTCGATATTCCTACCGCCGCGCCGCACACTGCAATACTTGCCGCAAATGCCGCGCCCATCTTCGCCAGCGATAACACGCCCGCAACCTCCATCAACAATACCATTACTGTAGTCATAACTCTCCCGTCTAACTTATACTTGCTACTCTGTTACCTGTTCTTTCTTCACTTGCTTTTCAGGCTCTGCCACCGCCATGCCAAAATATATTGCGCTTAATAGGGTGAAAACGTATGCCTGTATAAACGACACCAGCACATCCAGCAGCGTCATAAAAATACCAAACACCACCGACACCGGACTGATAACGTACCCTGCCACTTTGTTTAAAGCTCCAAAGAGGAATATCAAACTGAAGAACACCAGCGAAATCATGTGCCCCGCGAGCATGTTCGCAAATAGTCGAATCATCAGCACCACCGGCTTCGTGAACATACCCGCTATCTCCACCACCGGCATAATGGGTACCGGAAGCTTCAAGAAAATCGGCACCCCCGGCGCATCCACTATGTCCTTCCAGTAGTGGCGATTCCCGCTAAACGTAGTCACAATAAAGGTGAACAGCGCCAGCACCATCGTCACGGTTATATTGCCGGTTACGTTCGCACCGCCCGGGAATATTGGCACCAAGCCAAGTAGGTTGTTAATCAGTATGAAGAAAAACAACGTGAGCAGGAACGGCATAAACCGCCCCGCCTTCTCCTTGCCAATGCTCGGAATGGCTATATCGTCCCGTACGAAAAGGACTACTGGCTCAAGCAGATTCGGCATGCCGTGGGGCGCTTTGGGGTGTTCTGCATCGTAGCTCTTCCCCATCGAGATGAACATCCACAGCATTAAAGCGCATACCATGAGAATGGACAGAACGTTCTTGGTAATGCTAAAGTCTAATGGTCTAGGCGCATCCGTTATAACCTGCCCCGCTCCGTCGCACTCCACTATGTAGGGCTTTCCGCCCCCCTCCTGCGCCTGTAGACGAAAGCCGTTATGCACCCCCAACTCGTTATGAAACATTGACGAGAAAAAGATATGCAGCGATCCTCGCAAACGGCTGTAGAGTATCACCGGCAGCGGTATCGATACATGCGTGTCGCCCACCGTGAATAGATGCCAATCATAGGCATCCGAAACGTGGCTAAAGATTAAGTCGGTAGGGCTAAAAGAGCCTTCCTCTTTTACCTCTCCGCTTGCTGAATCCGCTAACGCAACCCCCTCCGCCACGGTGAGGCTATCGCTCCCCGCAAAGGCAACGCTCGGCGAAATAAAGAACGCCATCGCCACCAACACCCATTTCAGCATCCGCTTTACCTGCATTGCCCGTTACAATCTTTCAGCATCACAAAGGTAGCCATTTTTTTTAATTTCAAAACGGTAGAGCCACGAAACGGTTCTCCTGTCTTCTGGTTCTCCAGCATTTTTTGCCCGATTTCATTGGGAAACGCTAATAGAAACATGTGGGTAGAATGTGCACCTCTATCACAACGCAGGGTCAATAAGTGTTTCCTCACATGCAAATCCATGTATCAGCTGGATGGCGAAACTGTGACTGATCGCAATGATGAAACAGCATTCCACCTACTATTTCAAATACCCTTTTATCTGTTTCGCCATATGGTACGCCAAATTCACCGGCACTGCGTTCCCTATCATCTTGTAGCCATCATTAAGACGTTTGTACAGAAATCGGAACTCATCTGGAAAACCTTGGATTCTAGCCACTTCCCGCACGCTCATACGCCTGTAGAGATGCTCCTGCCCCGCCACAAACGCATGGCGGTTAGCCGATAGCTTCACCATCTTCGGTGCCTGGGGGTGCAGCTGGCACTGCCGCCCAGATGCTTGCACCGTAAAGGCTGGCTCATCCCAGCTCCTCACGCGATTTCTCGACATGAATATGGGCGAAAAGCCTCCTATAAAATACTCATGGTTAGGAACATGGCACGCTACCCCATTGGTCAAATTCCCCTCCAAGGCCGGTATGGCGCTCTCCCTCAAGTCGTAAATGCATTCCCGCAACGTGGGCTTACGCGCAACCGGGGTGGGAAACTCAAACTTTTCTATCCCTAAATCATCTCTGAAACCAACGTAGAAAACCCTATCCCGATCTTCTGCCACTTCGTAGTGATTGGCATTGAGCATCTTCAACTGAACGTGATAGCCCGCCTCCTCAAAGAGGGCAACGAACTGACGCACCGCGGCCTCATTGCGCTTGGCAAGCATTCCAGAAACGTTTTCCGCCAAAAAGAATCTCGGCCGCACTGCGCGCAGCACCCGTATATACTCGTAGAACAGCTGCCCGCGAGGGTCTTCTATGCCGCGCAGCGCGCCTCCCTCGCTCCACGACTGGCACGGCGGGCCCCCGATAATCCCATCTACCCCTTTGGGGAACGCTGTAGCATCTATTTGCCGAATATCCCCCGCAAGCAACCGTACTTCCGGGAAGTTCGCCCGAAAGGTGGGAGTTATTGAGGCATCGTACTCATTGGCGACCTCCGTCTCAAACCCCGCCCGATGGAATCCGAGGTCAAGCCCTCCCGCACCGCTAAATAGGCTAACTACGCGCATTCTATACCTTTACAAATTCGCATCCCCATTGCATTCCCCATCGTCCACCTCCTCGTCCAACCCATCATCGAGCGCAATGCTAGTAACCTCATCGCCGAGTATCAGGCGGGATTGTCCCGCGGGTAGCTCCTGCACATGGCGCAGCTTCCTATCTATCGCTCGCGTCCTGCGCTCCGCCCCCTCTATCGCCGTACCCACCGACATTATCCTCTTCTTTGCCGATGCGAGGGCATCGCCAAACTTCCCGAACTCCGTTTTGACCGCCCGCAGCAGCTCCCACACCTCGTTGCTACGCTGCTGGATGGCCAGCGTACGGAAGCCCATCTGCAGACTACTCAAAAGGGCAGCCACATTCGATGGACCCACCACTATCACCTTAAAGTCGCGACGCAACGACTCGAATAGCCCTGGCCTTTGCAGCACCTCAGCGTATAGCCCCTCAGTGGGAACAAATAAAAGGGCGAAATCTGTCGTTACCGGCGGCTTAACGTATTTTGTGTATATATCCTTCGCCGCCTTTTTCACCGCGTTCTCAAACTGTTTCCCGACGTTGTCAATCTCCTGCTGCGGAACGCTACCCGCCTGTTCATAGATAGCTTGCAGACGTTGGTAATCCTCTATGGGGAACTTTGAATCGATGGGGAGAAGCAACGGCTGATCATCGCTACGCTGCCCCGGCAGCTTCACGGCGAATTCCACCACCTCCTGCGTAGAGGTATCAACGTGGGCGTTGCGCACGTACTGCTCCGGGGTCAAGATATCCTCAAGTATGGTGCCAAGCTGTATCTCTCCAAGGTTTCCGCGGGTCTTGACGTTGCTCAGCACCTTTTTGAGGTCGCCCACACCGAGCGCGAGCGTTTGCATTTCGCCAAGCCCCTTCTGCACCGACTCAAGCTGCCCGCTTATCAGCTTAAACGAATGGTCAAACCGATCCTTCACGGAGCTTTGCAGCTTCTCATCCACCGTCACGCGCATCTCTTCCAGCTTCTTCCCATTCTCCTCCTGCAGCGTTTTTAGCTTGCTCTCAATCATCGTGCGCATCTCCCGCAGCGCATCATCGGTAGCCTTGCGCAGCGCGAGTAGACTATCGTTCTGCTCCGCGAAGCGTTTCATCTGCATCGCGCCGAGATCGCTAACATTCACCTTAAAGGCCTCCAGCGTCTTTCGCTGCCCCTCGCCGAGATCCTTGAGCGTGTCCTGCTGCCGCTTGCCCAATATGTCTAGACTCGCCGTCTGCTCCTCTCGGTTCAATTTCAACTGGTCGCCAACGTTCTTAGTCAGGTTAGCTAGCTGTTCGCTCTGCTCTTTACCCCGCGCTGTCTGCCCCTCGGTCTGCTTATCTATTCCCTTTTGGAACTGTTCGAAATGCGTCTGCATCTCCTTCCGCAGCACCTCCATCAGCTCCCGTTGGCTCGCCGTCTGCTTGTCTACATTTTCTTGAAATCGCAAAAAATGCGTTTGCATCTCTTTCCCCAGCGCGGCCATAGTCTCGCGCACCACTTGCCCCTGCTGTTGGAAATTCGTTCCCAGCTCCTCCCGCTGCATTTTAAACGCTTGCGCCTGTTCCGCCTGTTGCTGCCTAATGCGGGCATCTACGTTAGTCTGAATAGCGTCAAGCTTTGCGCTCCGCTCTTCAAGCATACGCTGTATAGCGTCTTGCTCCTCCCCCTTGCGCTTCTGTAGCGACAGAACCACGATGAGCACTACCGCCTGCAGCAAAATCACAACAACCAACAGAACCATTAGCACAGTCACTTCCTTGCCCCCCTACTTTTTATACCTCTTACGCTTTCACGCCACCCGCGTACCTTTACTCTCAACGCCTTGCGCTTGGCCTGCCTCCTTACCGTCACCGTCAGCCCCCTCACTTTTAGCCTTCCCGTGGAGATCCTCCTCTATATCCTCCTCAATACGCAGATTATCGATGATAAAATTCTGACGTTCTGGCGTGTTTTTCCCCATGAAGAACCGCAGTAGCTCATCCACCTCATCCTCACGGGTCAACTTTATACGATCGAGACGTATGTCCCCACCTAGAAAACCGGCAAACTCATCGGGCGATATCTCCCCCAGCCCCTTAAATCGCGTCAGCTCGGCGCTACTCCCCAACGCCTTCAGCGCAGCAAGCCGCTCCTCCTCGCTGTAGCAGTAGCGCGTATCCTTCTTATTGCGGACCCGAAACAGCGGGGTTTGAAATATGTAGAGATGCCCCTGGCTTATCACCTCGGGGTAGAAGAGCAAAAAGTATGAGGTGAGCAGCATACGAATATGCATCCCATCAACATCGGCATCCGTGGCGATTACGATCCGATTGTACCGCATGTTGTCAATGCCCTCCTCAATGCTTAACGCAGCCTTCAAAAGGTTAAGCTCCTCGTTCTCATACACGCGTTCCCGCCGCTCTAGGTAGGAGTTCAGCGGCTTCCCCTTGAGGGAAAAGACCGCCTGCACGTTGGGATCCCGCGACTTGGTGATTGACCCGCTCGCGGAGTCGCCCTCCGTGATAAAAATCGTAGACTCAGCGGCGCGCGGGTGGTTCGTATTGTAGTGGATGCGGCAGTCGCGCAGCTTCGGATTGTTAAGGCTTACCTTCTTGGCCGTTTCACGCGTTGACTTGCGCACGCTCGCCATGGCTTTCCTATCGCGTTCGCTATCCTGTATCTTCTCGAGCATTATCTCCGCCACATCGGGATGCTGATGGAGGTAGTTATCCAGGTTTTGCCGCACAAAATCGGTAATGAACTGCCGTACGGTGGGTCCCTCTGGCCCCATCTCCTTGCTCCCTAGCTTCGTTTTGGTCTGCGACTCAAAAACGGGCTCCTGCACCCGTATGCTGAGCGCCGCCACCATCGACATCCGGATATCCTCCGGCTGGAAATCCTTCTTGAAGAAATCTTTTATCGTACGTACCACCACCTCGCGGAACGCCGTTAGGTGCGTGCCGCCCTGCGTGGTGTGCTGCCCATTAACAAAGGTGTAGTGATCCTCCCCCAGCGATGCCCCATGGGTAAACGCTACCTCAATGTCATCGCCTATCAAATGGATCGGGGGGTACAGGCCCGGGCGGGGCATATTCTCCTCGAGTAGGTCGATTAGCCCTCCATCTGAATGGTATGCCTCCCCGTTGAGGGTCACGGTGAGCCGCGTATTGAGATACGTGTAATTCCTAAGCATTGACTCCACGATAGGGAGCTGATACTTAAAGCCTTTGAAGAGCGTTGAGTCGGGTAAGAACTGCGTGTACACTCCATTTTTCTCCCCCTTCGCCTCCTCCCGCTGCGTTGCCACCAGCTGCCCATTGTGAAACTCCGCCCTACAGCATTGCCCATCGCGGTACGACACGATCACGTAGCGCTCCGACAGCGCGTTCACCGCCTTAATACCCACGCCGTTCAAACCCACGGACTTCGTGAAGGCCGCGGAGTCGTACTTCGCGCCCGTGTTCATCTTCGATGCCACGTCCACAACGCTTTCGAGCGGTATTCCGCGGCCGTAGTCGCGTACCGACACCTCCCCGCGCTCCACGTCCACCGTCACATCGATTTGGCTACCCGCCCCCATCATGTGCTCATCGAGGGAGTTATCAAACACCTCTTTGAGTAGCACGTAGATACCGTCATCTGGCTGCGTGCCATCGCCCAACTTTCCGATATACATACCGGGGCGCAGCCGTATATGCTCCCACCACTCCAGCGTTTGTATATTTTCAGCCGTGTATTGCGCCGTAGTACCCTCTGCCATCGCCTTTTCCTCTTCCTTCTCCTCTATTGTAACTAAAAAATCCCTACTCCACCACGTGGGAGAGCAGTATCGCATCGAGCTGACGTACGTAGTCCCGCTTATTGAACCGCGGGGCGTAAATGTACCCCTCCGTGACTACCACGCTATCGCGCGTTGGGTTTAATCGTGCGTACGAAATGAAAGCCCCACCCATCGCGTGCCCATGCACGTCCCATAGCCCACGCATTCGCACCAACGTATCCACCCCAAACCGCAGCCGCGTTAGCTCTGGAGGGATGGCCTCCGCCACCTGCATGTAGGTGCCAGGGGTTGGGCCTGGTATGTAGCGCTTCGTGAACCCATTACGGTGCAGCACAAGGGTGTCCGCCTCGCTCGGCAATTGCGAGCCTGCGTAGCGGTAGCAAACGATGCCCTGGCTTATGTCTGACGTCTCAAGGGAGATCCAAACGAAATCGGTCGTGTCCACCCGCTGTACCATTGTCTTTGGGATGTCTACCCCTACCCCGAACCTATGTTCCACCAGCTTGCTCAGGTCTTTACTCCGCGCCCGCTTGTACCCTGCAATTAGCCTATGCCGCTCCACCTGCTCAAACACCTGCTCCAGCTGGTAGCTACTGGCACGCATATGCTGCCACACCGCCTCGGCACTAGGCCCCGTTATGTACACCACCTCTTGCCCATCAGCCCACCGATTGTTGGCACTATATATGCCACACGCCGTGGTATCCTTCTTATAGTCAATGACAACAATGTTCCTAAATGAGCGGAACACGCCCGTGAAATTCTTTACCGGCATGAATATCACGTCGAACTTCGGCTCCACCTGCGGGAGGTAGGGGTACTCCTCGCCAAATAGAGCCCTAATCGAATCGGCAAACGGCTCCCCCTTAATCGGGGCCTCGGTAACCACAAGAATCTGACCTACCTCCCCCGATAGTTTATCCTCGTATACCGCCGCCCCATTACCTTTGCACGCATGGAGCATCGCTAGGCACAGAACTCCACACGCTAACACCACGCCTCGCACGTAACTTCTTTTCATAGACTTTTCCTGTTTTCAACGGTTCTCAGCACTTTCTCTTCGCAGCAACACCTACGCGAAGGTAAGGATTTTGCCACGAAGCGCAGCCCGCACGAAACAGCACAGCGCAATGTTTACGCAGCGTACAGTGCATATTGACCCATATTTAGGGGTAACAAAAATGCAGCTACATGGCCAAGGTAGACCACCACAGCCCCCCTGCGATATCGGCTACCGGTGGATTACAGCTAGCTCTTGCTATGGGCTTCTTCGCTATTGGGTTGACCAGCCGCCCACCAACCATTCGCCCGAACAGCCTCATAGGGTGCACGCCAGACTTTCTTACTAGCTTAGCGCAAAACGAGCAACCGAAGCGTAGAATAAAGACGCTCCGAAACGCTCTATGAGCATTTCGGAGCTTCGTGCGTGGTGCCACCAGGAATCGAACCGGGGACACAAGGATTTTCAGTCCTTTGCTCTACCAACTGAGCTATGGCACCCTC